>NZ_JBGQOD010000006.1:0-211771 GCF_052113625.1 Flavobacterium sp. W21_SRS_FM3
CTTATATTTTATGGGAAGTTTGGAAATTCATTAGCCCAGCACTATATACCAATGAAAAGAAGAATGCTAAGGTTTTTGTGTTGTTCTCTTCATTATTGTTTTTCCTAGGAGTACTGTTTGGTTACTTCGTAGTGATTCCTATGTCGGTTAATTTTGTAGCGACTTTTACCGTGAGCCCGATGGTTCTAAATCAGTTTACGCTAGATTCTTACATCGGAATGGTAAAGACATCCGTGTTAGCGAGTGGGTTATTCTTTGAATTGCCTATAATCATCTATTTTCTAACAAAACTAGGATTAGTTACTCCGTCCTTTTTAAGAAAATATAGAAAATATGCTGTAGTATTAGTGCTTATCATCGCTGCGATTGTTACACCTCCAGATGTAGTAAGCCAGACTATTGTTGCAATACCAATGTTATTAATTTATGAAGCAAGTATCTTTATTTCAGTATTTGTTTCCAAAAAAGAAAAAGAATAAAAATGGCAGATATCATCGAAGAATTCAATGAGTACCGTTCTAGAATGAACGAAAAATTATTAGCTGACAATAATAAAATTGTAAAGCGTATTTTTAACCTAGACACAAATGCTTATGCACCTGGAGCTCTAGATGTAAAAACAAAAGAGTTATTAGGACTGGTTGCATCAGCAGTTTTAAGATGTGATGACTGCGTTAAATACCATTTAGAAACCAGTCACAAAGAAGGCGTTACTAAAGAAGAAATGATGGAAGCTATGGGAATTGCCACTTTAGTAGGTGGAACTATCGTAGTACCTCATTTACGCAGAGCATACGAGTTCTGGGAAGCTCTCGAAGAGTCTAAATAATTGTTAACAGCTTTAATTGTTGGTTTGTTTATTCGTTAATTTGTACCAATGAAACAAACCAACATTTAAATAGTTACATGCTGATAGTTTTAAACCAAAGAATATGATCTTAAGAGCCGAAAATTTAGTTAAAACATACAAAGGGAGAAGTGTCGTAAAAGGGATTTCTGTAGAAGTGAACCAAGGAGAAATTGTAGGTCTTCTAGGACCAAATGGTGCTGGAAAAACTACTTCCTTTTACATGATTGTGGGATTAGTAAAACCCAATTCAGGAAACATCTATCTGGATGATCTGAACATCACTGATTACCCGATGTACAAGCGAGCACAACAAGGTATTGGTTATTTAGCGCAAGAAGCTTCGGTTTTTAGAAAATTAAGCATTGAAGATAACATACTAAGTGTTTTACAGCTAACCAAGCTTTCAAAAGAAGAGCAGGTAGCTAAGATGGAAAGCCTAATAGAAGAATTTAGTTTAGAACACATCCGCACGAATCGTGGTGATTTACTCTCTGGAGGAGAACGTCGTCGTACTGAGATTGCTCGTTGTTTAGCAACCGACCCAAAATTTATCTTACTAGACGAGCCTTTTGCAGGGGTTGATCCCGTTGCTGTAGAGGATATTCAACGAATTGTAGCGCAGCTGAAAAATAAGAATATTGGAATTTTGATTACCGATCATAATGTTCAAGAAACACTAGCCATTACAGACAAGACCTACTTAATGTTTGAAGGAGGGATTTTAAAAGCCGGTGTACCTGAAGAATTAGTGGAAGATGAAATGGTACGTCGCGTTTACTTAGGTCAAAATTTTGAATTGCGTAAAAAGAAAATAGAGTTTTAAAAAGCTATCTCTAATGAAACAGCAAGGAAAACCTTCTAAGGAAACACTAGAAAGATGGCATAAAGACCCAGATAATTGGGTATTTGGCCTTTTTTACTTCAATAGAGAAGATCCAAGAATTTTCCCGCCAAAAAGAATTATTTGGACAGGATGGACGGTGAACTTTGCTAATCCTAAGTCGGTCTTTATTCTAATAGCTATAGTAGCCATAGCTGCACTTGCAGTCATATTAAAGAAATAAAAAATTACTCCACGGTGATAAACTCTAATTGTTGCAAGTCTCCGTTATAAATATTAACATCCACATTCCCACTGATTCCCGGTACGGAACCTTTTTCCGTGAACTGCCAGAACAACCAGTCTTCTTGAATTTTTTCTCTGTAGAAATTGTAATTAGCTATCCAAAAAAGATAATCACTAAATTCCTCTTTCAAGAAATCATCATAGTATTTTTCACCAGTGTAAATAATTGGTTTTACCTTATAATGTGCTTCTACTTTATTCAACCACCGTTTTAAACCAACTTTTAGCCTTGTTACAGATTGATTTTTAGGCAATTGTTCAATATCAAGAATAGGTGGCAAATCTCCCTTCTGTAACACTACGGTGTTAATAAAAAGCGCTGCCTGCTCAATAGAATTCTCATTAGGTCTGTAATAATGATAAGCACCTCTGATCATTTTATTTTTTTTGGCGCCAAGCCAATTCTCTTTAAACTTTTTATCCACGCGATCATTCCCAACGGTTGCACGTATAAAAACAAATTGAAGCGGGTATTTAGATTCTAAAGTATCCACAAATGACCAGCTGATATCCCCTTGATATTCTGAAACGTCAATACCAATTGCTTTACCTTGATGCTGCTCTAAAACCTGAAAATTCCTAACATCAGAAAGCCGTTTACTTTCAGCGGCTTCTTTTAAAATTTTAGTGGTTTTGAAACTAAAATAATACGCTAAACCTTCACGATAATGATAACCAAATGCTAAAAAAATAAAAACCGAAGAAATGAGAACAATATACTTTATGATTTTCCCACTAAAAAAGGACGCTTTCTTTTTAGACTTGTAATTTCTACTCCTGGTTGCTCTAATGGATTTCTTCCTCATTTAGCCATTACTTTTTAAGTAACTTGTTGTTTATTATAGATAAAAAAACATACATAATAATCACTAATGCAACTCCTAAAAATTGAAAGAAGACTAGTAAAAAAGCAGAGATCAACAAGAAGAATATTTGTAGCGTATTGTCTTTAAGTGTGAACTTTTTCACCTTTAAAGAAAACAACGGAATTTCAGCATTTAAAATATATGCACTACAAAGTGTGATTGCCAACAAAACCCATTGATTAGTTAAAATCTCAAGTAGTAGCAAAGAATCAGAAAATTTAATAATTAATGGTAAACTCATTATAAAGAGTGTATTGGCCGGAGTTGGCAACCCAATAAAAGAATCCGTTTGTCTGGTATCAATATTAAAATTAGCAAGACGATAGCAAGATCCCATAGTAATAATAAAACCAAGGTAAGCAAGCTCTGGAAAAGCTGCAATCTCATGCTGACTGTTTACCATCATGTAAAACATGACAAATCCAGGAACAACACCACTAGTCACCATATCCGCTAATGAATCTAATTCTAAACCAAGAGGACTGGCTACTTTAAATAAACGAGCAAAAAAACCATCAAAAAAATCAAGAAAAATTCCCAAACAAACAAAATAAAAAGCCGCTTCAAAATCCTGCTTAGAAGCAAAGACTACAGCAATACAACCGCATAATAGATTGAGTAAAGTAATTAAATTAGGAATATGTTTTTTAATGTTCATTTCAGTTTCATTTAAAGAAGTAAGCTTACAAAATTAATATAATATGTGAATGTCAGCCTCTTTTTAAACAGAGATTGTTAACAGCATGAGTCAGAAAATGATTTATTTAACCTTATGAAGAATATAGCTCAGTAAAAAATTATATTTTTGGTAAAAATATCAAACAGCCTCCTTGTAAAAACAATACAGTTGAAAAAAATTCAATTCCTAGTATTTCTATTAACTCTCACTGCTGGTCATAGTCAGACAGTCCGAAAATACTCCAATGAATTTATGAATATTGGTGTGGATGCTGCTGCATTAGCGATGGCAAATGCTGTTGTAGCGTCTACTTCAGATGTGAATTCTGGCTACTGGAATCCTGCAGGACTAATCAAACTAGAGGACAATCAGATAGGCTTAATGCATGCTAATTATTTCGCCAATATTGCTCAATATGACTATATCGCTTATGGTAGCCCGATTGATGAACGCAGTGCATGGGGAATTTCATTAATTCGTTTTGGTGTGGATGACATTTTAAACACCACTGAACTAATAGACAGCCAAGGTAATATTGACTACAATAGAATCAGTCTTTTCTCTACCGCTGATTATGGTTTTACATTTTCTTATGCTCGTAAATTAGCTGTTCCCGGCTTTCAATATGGAGTGAATGCTAAAATAATTAGAAGAGTCATTGGGCAGTTTGCTGATTCCTGGGGCTTTGGATTTGATGTTGGTTTACAATTCGAAAGAAACAATTGGCAGTTTGGATTAATGCTTCGAGATATTACCACTACCTACAATGTTTGGAATATTGATGAAGAGGAATATCAAAAAATTGCTGATGCGGTGCCTGGGCAGAACCAAGAGTTACCAGAGAGCACGGAGATTACTGCTCCAAAATTACAAGTGGGAATTTCGAAAAAATTTATAATTCGGTATGACTATAGTATTTTGGCTGCAGCCAATGCAAATATGCGGTTCTCAAAAACTAATGACTTAGTAGCTACAGAATATGTCAGTATCGATCCAGCAGTAGGATTAGAATTTGGATACACTGATTTAGTTTTTTTACGTGCAGGTGTAGGAAACTTTCAAAACAATTTACAGTTAGACAATACGACAAAAGTAGAATTTCAGCCCAACATTGGACTCGGGTTCAAATACAAAGGCATCCAAATTGATTATGCCTTAACAGACCTAGGAAATCAAAGTACAGCGATCTATTCAAACATTTTTTCGGTAAAAGTGGATTTATCCCTTTTTAGAAATTAAATATACTTATTAAATAAATTTAAGGCAATGCAGCATTCTATTTTAAAAAAAACAATCCTTTTTATAGCTATAATTCTTTCGGCTACTACAAATTTTGCACAAAGCATTACATTGTCTCAAGACGCACGAGTGAGTATCTTAACCTGTGGAACTGGAAACGAATCGTATTCACTTTTTGGTCACACAGCCATTCGTATTGCAGATCCTAAAAACTACATTGATGCAGTATATAACTATGGAGCTTTTGACTTTAACACCCCTAACTTTGCCTTAAAATTTATTAAAGGAGACCTTCAGTACTTTGCAGTAGCACACTCCTTTACTGATTTCATGAACGAATACAATTATGAAAAAAGAGCGGTGTATGAACAAGAGTTGAACATTAATCTAGCTTTAAAACAGAAATTATTCACTAATTTAAACAGCTCCTTATCGTCAGGAGAAAGTCATTATACCTATAAGTTTATTGATAAAAACTGTACTTCAATGGTCGTTGATATTGTAAACAAAACATTAAAAGGAAATGTCATCGTAAAACACGGAGATACTAATTTAACGTATCGATCCATCTTATATCCATATTTTGACAATCACTTTTATGAAAAACTAGGAACCAGTATTATTTTTGGAAAAAAGGTAGATCAGCAAGGATCGCAAATATTTTTACCTTTTGAACTGTTAAAAAGTTTAAAAGCCACAAAATACCAAAATAATCCTCTTGCCAAAGACAGCAAGACATTACTAGCCTTTAATGAAACAACCCCCTCTTCCTGGTGGAACAATGCTTATACTTATATACTGTTTTTGCTTTTTATAGTACTGATAAACCATAAGAAAATCGCACAAGTATATTTACTTTTAATCGCATTACTAGGGCTGTTTTTTGTTTTTGCTGGTTTTTATTCTGATCATCAAGAATTAGCATACAATTACAACATTTTATTATTAAACCCTTTATTGCTGTTTCTACTATTATTTAACTATAGAGACAAAATGAAATGGACGTATAATTTAGCCATTTTTAATCTGATTTGTTTAGTGGTTTATTTGGCGTTAATTATCAATAAGGCACATTTGCTTATCGTACTCCCTTTGATACTCACTAACGGAATTTTGTTAGCTAGAATAGCTTTTCAAAATAAAAAAAGCACAAATTCGATTCTTTAATATTTTAATTAAGCGCTTATTGCCCCCTATAGAATAGTATGGTTGTAATTGTTTTTAATGTTATATTTAAGTCTAGGTAAAAGCTTCTGTGTTTGATATAATAAAGATCATATTGCAACTTAGTCAAACTATCTTCAACTGTTTCCCCGTAAGAGTAATTTACTTGCGCCCATCCCGTAAGACCTGGCTTTATAACGTGTCTTGTTTCATAAAACGGCATTCGCTCAGCAATTTCCTTTACAAAGAAAGGGCGCTCTGGTCGAGGACCAATAATAGCCATATCGCCTTTTAAAACATTCACAAACTGAGGAAATTCATCCATTCTTGTTTTGCGTAAAAATTTACCGAAACTAGTCACCCTGCTATCATTGGATGTGGTATAAACAGCTCCATGACTTTCGGCATTTTTTATCATTGTCCGAAATTTCAAAATATTAAAAATTACTCCATCTTTACCTACGCGTTCCTGGGTATAGAATAACTTTCCTTTATTCCCTAGCAAGTTTCCTAAAAAAATAAGAGGACATAAAAAACCTCCAATAATTAAGCCTATAAACGATAAAACAATTTCAATTATTCGTACAACAGACAAATACAATTTGTTTTGGTTACTGCGGCTAAAAGGGAAAAAACGATAAAAATCCCTTTCAATATATTGTACCGGAATTCGTTGTGTTTTATTTTCATAAACCTGAGTATATTCTCTAATAATATTCCCAGATTCTAGTAAATGTAGTAATTGCAAATACAATTCAGTAGTTATTCCCTCAGTTCTCTGAGAGGCAATTACAATTTCAGAAACTTTGTTACTTTTTACATAATTAGATAGATCCTCTCGTCGTATATTTTGTACATAATGGGTTCGCGAAACTTCCTCTTCAATATAATCTGAACTTACGTAAGCAACAATTTTATAATTTGGATCAATATTTTCAAGTCCAATAATTAACTCTTCTACCTGATCATTATCACAAATTAATATGGCATTTTGAAAAAACCTATTAGAAGCTAAAAATTTAACATAGAAGATTCTCCACAGAAACAGTGAAACAATAATTACTACATAAAATGTAACTATTTGCAAACGATTGGGAGGCAATAAAGGAGAAACTATAGGAGTTAACAAGTACACTAGAACAGTTGTGGAAACAGTAAAGAGCGTACTCTTTAAAACCTGGAATTCATTACTTGCTACTTGTAGATTATACATTTCGAAAATAGTTCCGAAAAAATTAAGATAAACAGCTAATACAATAATCCATGGTAAGTTGGTCACCGAATCCAATAAGTATTCTATAGTAAATGCACTTCCTATTAAATACAAAGCTGATAAAACGACTAAAACATCAAAAAGACGAAGAATCATTTTTCTTTCTGATATTTCAAAATGTATTTTATTTTTCGGCATTTATTTATCGCATTTATTCGTGCAATTTACTCATTTTGCTTAAAAATTCTTATAAAAACGTATCTTTCTGTCAACAAATTAATATGTTAAATTGATGGGGGAAAAATTAAAATTCCTATTATCTACATTATGTTAATTCTCCATATTTTTTTAGACCTCTTTCTATTTTTTAGTTGATTTTAGTTGAACATTTAACAAAGAAAGAGAGTACACAAAAGCGGGAACAGCTGTTCGCATTGCAGCATGATTAATCGTTAAAAACCAAAAAGCTACAAAGCATAGCAAATACATATTAAATTTGTTTTCGACATATAATACTAACGGTGTTATAAATAGAATTAACAAGGCCAATATACCTAGTGAACCATGTTCAGCTAGCATCCTAGTGATTTCATCATGAGACAAAACCTTATCCCCTGTCTCTTTCTCCCTAACTTCTGCTCCTTTACCTACACCTACTCCAAAAAATGGATTTTTAAAAAATATATTAATCTCATTTTGCGCGACATCTTCTCTACCAGTGAATTGACTTTCTTTGGCCCTTCCTGCAGCATCTTGATTAGCATATCTTTTATCAATTAAACCTCCGGTTTGAAAAGAAGTATAACCCCAAGTTGCTATTAATGCTATTAAAATCAAAATAGCTACATAATTCAATTTCACTCTGCCATTTAAACCAGTTTTCAGATACAAAAAGAATAATAGTAAAACGATCATTAAAAAACCAGTAATCATTCCACCTCTTGAAAAAGTCACCATTCCTCTATAGGTAATGTTAAGTGCAAGAATTAAATTGATTAACAACAAGAGTTTTGATGGGGATTCTAAAATGATTCGTGAAAAAAAAATAAACATCCCTAATCCTAAAAAGGTGGCAACTTGATTTGGACCAAAACCTCCAGAGGTTTCAAAATTGGACTGTGTGCTAGTTATAACATCTTGGATATTTGGTGTGTAAAAACTTAAATAGACCATGCAAGAAACTATTGGCAAACCTATACTTAGCAATAGATTATTCATTTGTTTCATTGAAATAGCTCTACGATACGTATATAGAGATGAAACACCAAGACACACAGGTCCTGAAATATTGAACGCTATAGTTGTCCTAATATTACTGTCATAATTAAGGCTATACGTCGCTATTATTACTCCTGGTACTAATAGTAACAAAAAAAGCCAATACGGCAACGCGCCTTTTGAAAACCCACTGTAGTACATTCCTATTAAAATAAAAAATACAACAGCATACTTTGATATTTCATATAATGGATTTCCACCTGTCATACGCAAAAAGACTTCGCTCCCTACTACATAAGCTGCAATGATTAGTGCTTCATTATTTTTATTTTGAGTTTTTATAACATAATAAAAACCTATAATAAAAATAGAATACCCGTAAATTTTAGACACAAATGGAAACAGATATATTAAAAGACCAATACCAAGATGGAGTAAAATTAAATTGAGATAATTAATATCTACTTTAGTCATTTCCAATTATTTTATATTTTGAAATTATCAGTTTTAAAATTTTATATTCTGAAAAATTTTCAAGGACATGCATTTGTAATTTTTGCCCACATTGATCTCTCATTGCTTTATTCAACACTATAGAATTCAGTTGTTTTTTTAATTCTGATCTTTCTACAGGATTAAAAAGTAAACCTGTCTTTTTATCTATTATTATCTCTGGACATGAGCCCACGTTTGTTGACAATGTAGGCAAAGCAGATAAACCGTACTCTAACAAACTAACAGGAAAACCCTCAGATGTCGAAACCAAAACTCCTATGGTGGATTGGGACAAAATATTTTGAATATCATTTTTGGCTCCATAAATAAATACCGCATTTTCTAAATTATTGCAATCTAAAAATTCTTTTAATTGTCTCGAATAATCATCCTGATAATCTTCTCCAATCAAATGTAAACTCCAGTCTAACTTATTTAATTGTAAATGATAAAAACATTTAATTAAATCCAGATGATTTTTGGGCTTTTTAAGGTTTGCCAGACATACAATACGTTTACCTGGAACACCTTTTAATACAGTTGATTTTATTATATTTGGAAGGAGAATTGCAAAATTAGGAATATAAAATACTTTCTTACAAAATAGATGCTGTTTTACCCAAAACTCCAACTTTTTGTTTACCACAAAAACAGCACTAAAAAACAGTGAACAGAACATTAAGATCAAACCATCCTTTGAAGACTGCAGCACCCGAGCTCCATAGTGTTCATGCCATACAATCTTTATTTTAGGAGATATTAATTTTAACAAAACTGCTGTAAAAAAAGAAGTTCCATGAGCATGAACTATATTAACATTATTTTTAACAATGTATCTTTTTAACCGAAAAATAGATTTAAAATCTAATGTCTTTTTCTTTTCTAAAAATAAATATGAACATTCATTGCTTATCGTTTTTAAAAGTGGCCCTTCTTTTCGAGTCACCACTAATCCCGAAAAATCAATTTTATCAGCCAAAGCATTAGCGTAATTTACTGCCATACGCTCTGCTCCACCTGCTTCAAGAGAATCTATAAGTTGAACAATACGCATTAGCCGATTAATTTTTTAATTTCATATTCAAAAACATCAAGCGTATAGGTTTGAGACCAATCGAAAGCGTTTTTTTGTTTCATTTTGTACTCACTATTATTTTGCAAAACATCTGTTAACTTTAACGAATCCTCCTTGAGATCCATCGCTAACAATATACCTCTATTCTCATAATCCAACATAAAGGGAACGCATGAAACAGCAGATGCAATAGGCACAACTCCCCAAAACATGGCTTCGGCAATTGCCTTTGGCCAACCTTCACTTTCCGAAGGAAGCAGTACAAAATGACTTTGTTGGTATCCTTTTTTCAATGTTGCTTTATCCTGATTTCCTTTTAACGACACGATCCCGATCAAATTATTAACTGCAATATAGTCTTCTAGAACTGCTCGTTCTACACCTTCACCGTATATATTTAAACTAACATTAAAACCTTCATTTAATAGCTCTTCAACAAGTTGTATGGCATAAAGCGGATTCTTTCCTTTTACTAAGGCCCCAACAAAAATAAAATTAATAGTAGCTTCTAAGTTTTTTGCAACTAAACTTTCTTTTTCGTTTTCAAAATAACTAGCTGTAAAAAATGACTTACAATTACTAGTTTGCCCTTCCCAAACTCCATAAATTAAAACCTGCATATTTCTGGTCAAAAAAGTATTTTGAAGTATTTTTTGTTGGAGTTTATAAGTCCAAGGTTGTTTTGCTTTTGGATCCCAATTTCCAGCATATTTAGCCGTTTTTGATTTATTTGGAAAAAAAATCTGTACAATACAGCCCAACAAGCCTGTATTCCCGGGACATCTAAGATGGATATGATCGGCCTGACGCATCGCTTTATATATCCTAAACATATTTATTGGAATATAAAAAGTTGCTTTTGCTATTGATATTACTGTTGTAACATCAAAATTAAAAACAGGCTGAAACTTAATGTTATCCTTCTTATAATTTACATCAATTGCTGATCTTGTTTGATTTGATAAAGGCGCAACAATCACAAGCTCATGTGCTTGCTTTGCCCAAATATTCATTTCATAAACATAAGGTGCATAAGCAAAATATTGGTTTCCGTTTTTGATGTGTGGAACACTTGTGATAATGGTTAAATTCATCTTATTTTGGTTTATTAATCAACAAACTCCACCAACCTAAAGTTCTACCCAAGGCTTCAGTAAATGCTTCTTTTCTACTTGAACTTGTAATTACATTTGTAAAACGAATCACCGTTAATAAAATAGTAATGGCGTGCCATTTTAACCGATGTTGAATTGTTGGGTTTGGATTTTTAGTACGCCAGACATACCAGCCATTCCGTACCACCATTTTGCCATATACGTACTGATTAGGCCTACCAGCAGCATCATGGTAATGATTAAGTTTTGCAGCAGTATTCAAATATAATTTCCCTGTTTTAGCAACTCTCAATGTAAAATCGGCGTCTTCATACAAGCCATATCCATCAAAATAAGTGGAAAACTGAAGAGTATTAAAAACTGTTCTTTTAAAAGACGAAACACCTCCCATCAACATTTCTACAGGATATACTTTCCCGCTTGGAGGTAAAAACCCCACACTGCGTCCGTGCGAATACATGGATGAATATCCGGGCGGGCAATCACTATGGAGACCCATTTTTTTGCGCATCACAAAACGACTACCGTCTTTTTGTTTCCAGCCATCAAAATAATATTCTTTAATTGTTGGTTTATAATCATAGCCTACAAACTCACTTTTAGTTTCATTTATAATATAGCCTCCTACCCCTAAAGCTTCAGGATATACTTGATACGTTTTTAGTAGCTGTTCAAAATAATCGGCATCAAGTACCGTATCATCATCAAGAAAACAAACCACTTCTATCTCCTCACCCACACGTGCAACACCATAATTACGTTGTTTGGTTAGCCCTCTTTCGGTCTCTAAAACTTTAAAATATTCTAAATTACGAAAAGGATTCTGCTGTAAAATAGCTTGTGTTTCATCATTTTTAGAACCATCTACAATTAAAATTTCATCTGGATATAGGGTTTGCCCTTGTACCGATTGCAAAAGCTTCAGCAAAGGTTTAGGACGCATATACGTACAAACAATTAAAGAGAATTTCATCCTATGGTATTTAATTTATCCGCCCAATAAAGACTTCTTTCCCATTGCTTTTTAAAACTTTTAAAATAAGTATATGGATTTTTTATTGATTGATGCTGGTAATACTTATAAAACAAAATAGTCTTATACCCTAAATTTTGCTGTTTTGTTTTATGCATTATTTGAAACAACATTACAGTAGGAGATGGTTTTGGCTGAATTTCATCATGCTCCCAAGCTAGTTTTGGCTTAGTTCTAAAGCCACCCATTGGTGCTTTTAAGTGCATAATTATAGGCTCAGGCAAATACAACACATCAATACCTTGATTTCTAATTTGCATCCCGAAATCATTGTCTTCTCCATAACCAAATTCATAACCTTCATTAAATGAAATTTTGCTCAGGAGTGCCTTTTTAACAAAACTATTGCCCGCTCCAAAAGTTTCAGCTTGTTTTACATTCGAAATTAAAACTGCTTCTCTATTTTGAGGATAGGCCACCGAAACTGCATAAGCTCCATACTGCTCCAGTTGTACAAAAACAGATTCAATTAAAGTAGATTCAAAACGATTGTCATCATCCGCTAGAAAAACCCAGTCACTTTCTACCTCTTGCAATGCGAGATTTCTAGCATTACAAGCTCCTGCTTGATGCGTGAAAATATGTTTAATTTCAAAAGGCCAACTTTCCTTTACTAGATAATCTAAGTCGGAAACACTCTCATCAATTGGGTTTTGCTCTACAACAATGACCTTTTGCGGCAATACTGTTTGTTTTGCTAAATCCTTTAAAACATCGTGCAAGTATTTTTCCCTCCCTATTGTCGGGATAATAACATCAATGGTTTCCTGTTGTACAACATCCTCATTTGAGACGACTTTTATATCCTCTAAATTAATCTTACTTGCTACTCTTCTTTTATAAAACAGCGAAAGAAAAAAAGGGAAAATCGGCAGCTTCTTTTCGTACCATAATAAATTAAGAAACAATAAAAAGACCCAACGCGTTTTATAATGTTGTTTTACAAATCGAAACATAGTGAACGTTGACGCTGTTATTTCCTTATTATTGTTTTGGTCGAATAGCAATCTAGGTTCGTAATAGCACAGCAAACCTTTTGGCATTGCTAACTTTGCAATTGAACTCAAATAATAATCCAAATTATTTTGACAAGGAATACTTTCTAACTTGACAAGTACCGAAGCATGAATCATGCCCACAGCACTACTCATTTGCCAAGTAGGAAAACGCACTTTTTTATTGACATTTACAAATAATGACTCATCAACATACCCAATTTGATCACTTATAAAAAAGCTATCATTTGGATTAAAAGAAAGCATTAATTTATTGTGGTGAAACAACTTGTTTACAACCTCAACATTCAAACCCTTCGCGTAATCTACGTGACACCATACTAAAACAACATCCGGATTCTTAGCCGCTATTTGTCGCAATCCGAAAGAGACTGGAACGGTAGCGTCAAAATCAATCAGTTCTCCTAATTCATTTTCGACCCTTGAAATGGCCTTGTTAGTATGATATATAAAAATCAAATTTTATTGAATTACAGTTTTATAAAAATCCATGCTTTGCTTTGCTACAACAGCAATGCTAAATTTTGCTATTGCTTTTTCTCTGGCGGCTAAACCCAACTTTTGCTGTAAAGCTGCATTTTCTAGTATAGAATTTATCTTAGCAGCATACAGGGAGTGTTCTTTTGGGTGCACCAAAAATCCATTTATACCATCATCAATTACATCCGAAGCCCAGCCAATATTGGAAGCTACTATCGGTTTGCTTAACGCCATTGCTTCTATCCACGAGACTGGTAAAGCCTCCGCAAACGAAGGAAAAACACAAACGGTTGCTGCATTTATATGCTGCTGAATTGTTGTATACGGTACCGCTCCAACATAATTGACACGCAATAAAGCTTCTGGCGTAAACAGCTCTTGCATCATTTCCCAAGTGGAAGCAGCGCCCGAAATAATGTCTGACACATCTTTACCAACTATCATCAATTCTGCAGCTGGATTTGTTTCAATTAATTTATTAAAAATCAAAGGTAATTCTAGCAGTCCTTTTTTTCGAATGAGACTTCCAAAATACAAAACAGTATTGGGCATTATGACGCTATCCTTGTTTTGATCAAACGCACTGACGTCAATGGAATTAGGGATGATCGTAAACTTTTTATTTAGCCCAAAAACAGCATTGGTTTGATCAGCGGTAAACTGACTAACGGAGAGTAAGGCGTCAGCCTTTTGTAATGCGCGTTTTTCATGAAATTTATTTTTCCATTTTACCTTGCGATGGTCTAAATTACAGAAATAGGTATCAGAACCATTCAAACGAATCACTATCGGGCATTTTTTCGGGCTAATAAAAGAGGTGATTCCTGTCCAATCTGGTGCTTCAACTAAATCAATTTGGTTGCTTTTATACAATTGATTGATAATTCGTTCGATTTTTTTTCGAGTAAAAAACCAAGACAAGCCTTTGATTTTTATGTTCTTAATTTGCTGAATCACCACATTCTCATCCTTAAAAAAAGCATCTTGATCTTGTCCGTACACTATAACGCGTACTTGACAACCAGCCGCTACAAGTCCTACCGCCAGGTTCTTGATGCTCGTGCCTATCCCTCCTGAATTTCCAGTAAGAACATGCGGATATTCTGGTGTAAGAAAAGCTATTTTCATTTTTTTGATTTAAAAAAATCGTGTATAATAACATTCGTAAACAGGCGCGCGCCTTCATCATTCATGTGACCACAAGAAGAAAAATACTTGTTTTCTACCACTGCATTTTCGTAATTGTGAATTTCAGGATACGCTTTGTGTACTTTATCAAAATAATTCATGCCCGTAACATTCTCACACATAGGCGTCATAATGGCAATAAAATGAATATTATTGGCCTTGCATAACGCTTTTATTTCTTCGTAATATTTATTGTGAGGCAACGGTTTTAACTTAGTAATGTTGTTTTTCATATTCCCTTTGGTTTTCCCTAAAGAGTAATACCCTCCATTTAATATCAACTTTGACTTTTTTTGAATTGATGTAAAAAAAGTTTCCCTGACGCCTATTCTTGTTTCAAACTTTAAGTACCTATAAAAAGGAATATAATAGAGCTCGTTAAAATCTTTTTCGTTTTCAAAATGTTTACGTACGGTTTCAGAGCTATGCAAATACGGCAAGTATTTAGCTGATATCCCTTCGGCCTGATGGTCATTTGATAGATTCAAGTCCGCTTCCAGAATCACATTTTTGATTTCGTATTTTCGTTCGATCATTAATTTAAGTAATAAGGAAGCTTCATATAAATGCCCGCCACTCATCCCGTAATTGAATGTTATCAAGCCTTGTTTTTCGAATAAATCGGACACAAAATGATTATTGGCTCTTGACGATCCTAAAATAACCACATCATATTTTCGGGCAGCAGAATTAAAAACATAATCAATTTTTCCTCTGTTTTTAGATTGTTTGTAAATGGTTGTAAAACCAAAGTCTAGCGCAATAGCCACAACTACAAGAACGAAGCTTATTTTTAAAATAAAAAGTAAAAACTTTTTCATATCAATTAGTACTATATATTTTTAAAACTGGAAGTAGATAAATTCTTTGTAATCAGAGTAGGTTCCTAAGGCAATAATAGCAGCAATTGCTAAAGCGACCTTCAACCAACTGTTTTTACCCGAAAGCGGTTCTTCTTTGAATCGATTATTCCATTCGACCACAACAAAAAGAATAATCATCAACAGTAGTTCTTGGTTATAGCGCTCGTTAGTTAAGTATTGCAAACTAAAATTCCCCTCAGTGAATATTCTTTTGATGTACAAAACGGCATCAGTAATCGACTTTGCTCTAAAAAAGATCCAAACCAAGCACGCTAATGCAAAAGTGTAAAAGATGTGCAGGATCTCTTTTGCGGAAGCGAAATTCCATTGCAACTGAACCATCTCCATATTAGACCTATTTTTATTAAGTACTAAAAGCGGTAAGAAATACAAGGCGTTTATAAATCCCCAAGCCAGATACGTCCAGTTGGCACCATGCCAAAAACCACTGACTACAAAAATAATAAACACATTACGCACTTGTTTCATTTTAGACCCTTTGCTCCCTCCCAACGGAATATATAAATAATCCCGAAACCAAGAGGACAACGAAATGTGCCAACGACGCCAGAACTCGGCAATATCTCTCGAAAAATAGGGGTAATTAAAATTTCGAAGTAAATCCATTCCGAATAACTTAGACATTCCCAATGCCATATCCGAATAGCCTGAAAAATCCCCATAAATTTGGAAGGCAAAATAAACCGCTCCCAACACTAAGGACCATGAATTCATGTGCGTATAATTATCGAAAATAGCATTGGCATAGGTGGCACAAGTGTCAGCAATGACCACTTTTTTTACCAGTCCCCATATAAATTGATAAGCACCTTGCTTGGCTTTCTCATAGTCAAACGTTCTTTTGACCTTAACTTGAGGTAATAAATGCGTGGCTCTCTCAATAGGCCCAGCAACCAACAGCGGAAAATAACTCACAAAAAGGGAGTAATCTACAAAGTTGTATTCGGCTTTTATCCTTTTGTAATAAATATCAATTACATACGATAATCCGTGAAAGGTGTAAAACGAAATCCCCACAGGCAAGACCACGTCTAGCAAAAACGGACTTGTTTTAAGGCCGAAATCACTCAAAAGTGTGGCAAACGAACTCGCAAAAAAGTTATAGTATTTAAAAACAGCCAGAAATCCCAAATTGATTCCGATGCTCAACCAGAACCAGAATTTCCTGATTTTTTCGTTCTTGTTTTTTTCTATTTGGATTCCGGTATAATAATCCAGAAAAGTAGAAAAAACCAATAAAAACAGAAAACGCCAATCCCAACAAGAATAGAAATAATAGCTTGCTAGAATTAAAAGTAGATTTTGACTGCTTTTGGTTTTATTAAAAACAAACCAATACAACACAAAAAAGATGGGTAAAAAAACCGCAAAGCTTAGGGAGTTAAAAAACATAAGTTATAATAAATGAAAGGCGCAAATATAATATTTCGGGAGCGTTATACTTATTTTTAAGAGAGTAATTGCAGGTGATTTTTAACCATTTTATGGAGCGAGAAATCACTTAAATCTGCCTCAAATGCATCTTCTTTGATAGCTACCTTTGAACTTAAAATATTTTGAAGAATTGTTTTTAGTCCTTCCACATCTTGTTCTTGAAACAAAAATCCGTTTTGATTATTCTGTACCAATCCTAAAACATTTCCTTGATTAGCAGTAGTTACCACTGGTAAATGAGACAACAACCCCTCTAAAACCGCGTATCCAAAAGTTTCTCCATGCGATGGATGTATTAAATAATCATAGTTGGCATACAACTCTTTGAGATTAGAAATACTCCCTTTAAAACTAAAATAATCTTGCAAATTGTATTCTTTAATACAGTTTTCTAGATCAGTTTGGTAATAACCTTCGCCATAAATAGCGATGGTAAAGTCAAATTTAACCTCATCGTTCAATAATTTAACCGCCAAAATTAAATCTTGAATTCCCTTTTCTTTTCGCAAATGCGAGGCAACTATAAACCGATTATTTGTAACAAAACTAGTTTTCTGTTTAAAGTTGTCTTGCTGCAATCCGTTATAAACAAGCTTCGTTTTGGATTTTATTTGTATCCCAAAATCCTGGATCATCGCGTGAACCGAAAAAAGAGATACCCCAATGAAGTGATCGATATATCGGGAGTACAGTAATCCTTTGACTCTTTTTTCGACTTTCTTTTTTAACGGATACCCATGCAACGGCCTAGGGTTATGATCGACTCCTATTACCTCAGCAGTCGATAACTGTTTTATTTTTTTAAAAAACGACGTACACAATGCTACAAAATGAGTGATAATATGGGTGTAAGTAGGCTCGTGCTTTTTGCTGAAATTCAGAAAAAAAGCTTCGATACTTTGATTCCCGCTTGCATAAATAGTGAGCTTGCTATAGTCACCATGATTCGATTTATTGGGGAAAAACCAATCTATTTGAATATTATTCTGTTTACAACTGGCATCAAACTCCCAAAAGAAATAATCCATACCTCCTACACGTTCGGGAAGCAATTCATAATTGCAGAGTATTGCTATTCTCTTTAAATTATCCATTGAGTTGTGCTAGAGATTGAGCAATACGCTTACTTGTTCCTTCAAGAGATGTGCTGATTTGCATGGCTACCAACCCTTTTCGTTTAAGGCTTCGACCAGCAGGATTTGCTAAGGCTTCATTCATTTGTTCGACTAATTCCTTTTCGTCTTTAGCAATAGTAACTGCTCCGCTGTCGATCACTTTTTTATAATGATCGTAATTTAAAAATCGTTGATCATTGTACAACCCATTTTCAAGATTACCAAAAACAGTATTGATTACGGGTTTATCAAATAGCATAAAATCCAAACTCATAGTCGAGCACATATTCACATTGAGATCAGCATATTGCAATAGTGCGCGTAAATCTTTGATATCTTCTATAGAAGGAATGCGTTGTGACCAGGCTTCTGCATGGTTTTCACGAGTTAGAATCCACTTGGGATTATTCCAACTAATTTCTGGAAACTCCGCTTTGATTGTAGCAAACCGAGTTGCTTCTTCGGCTGGAGAAGTACGAACTACAAGTTGACAATTCGTTATCTTACCAGCTCGAATCGCTTTAACTATCGCTTTAACAACTATTGGATCATTCCCTCCAATACTAGCATCTGCACAGCTGAAGCAAATAATTCTCTTATTTTTATCTAAATCAAAAAGGGTATGAAATTCATCTTTAGAACAACTATATTGCTCCATTGTATAGGGTTCAAACTGAGGCGTACCTACCACTTTTACTTTATCAGTAGTAACATTAGGGTAAAAATGCAACAACTCTTTTTTCATCAAATTACTCCAAACTAAAAAAGAATCAAAGGTCCCTAACATCCTTCCTTTTGAAGCCAAATTGTCCCAACTAAAAATAAAACTAGTTGTTGGTATTTTATTTTTAATCGCAGCATATAAAAAAGGAGCTAAATAAGGCGGTCTTTGGTGGGTAAAGAACAATTGTGTTGGTCGGTCTGTTGCTAATAGTTTGATATACGATTTTGTTACTTCATGATTTGAAAAACTAAAAAACTGTAATTTTTCGATTTGCATAATACTCCAATCAGAGTGGATTACTCTCGTAACAGCATAAATACATTTTACTACAATAGCTCTCAATGAATTCTCTTTAGGATAACCTGATGTCAATGTGTCGCTCATTCCGTAAAAAGATTTAAATCTTTGTAAATGTGCCACTTCTTTCCATTTTCTAAAAAACCAAGTTAACTTAGGTTCCTCAAAAACTGTTAATTCTCTGACATCAACGCTTTCTATCAACTTTGTTGGGAAAGCACTAATAGGTAAACCCGAATAAATAGTTACTGAATCAAATTCCTTAGTTGCGGCTGCAATGAAGTCACTCATAATAAAATTACGAAAACCAACCCCATCAGTTATTACTATTCCTAGTTTTTTCATTTCTTTTGGAATTATTAGATTCCTCTAAATTGCTTTTGATGATTGATGGTCCAAAACGTTTCTTTTTCAATTACTTGTAAAAATAATGCACTGCTGTTTCCAGAACCAAAATCAGGATTAACAGCTACTGTTTGATGATCATCAATAGTTTTCAAAGCACTACTGATGCTCTCCACCGAATAATCTACATTCAGAATATCAGCATGAACGGCACGGTTTTGTTGTCTTGTTCCAATATTGATGATGGGCAATCCGTAGTATGGTGCTTCCCTGATTCCTGCACTACTATTGCCAATAATGAATTGTGCGTTTTTGAGTAAGCTTAAAAAATACTCAAAACGCAAGGAAGGAATAACTCTGAAGCGGTTATTATTTTCGAATCGTTTGTATGTCGATATAATATATTTACTACCCAAGTCATTGTTCGGATAAACAACTACATAATTATGATGATCGTCCAGCAAACAATTGACAATATTATCTGTGTACTGTTCCATTTCATTAGCTTCTGTAGTTACGGGATGGAACATCACTATAGCAAATTTTTCAAAATCAATTTGATAATATTCTTTAGCAACTTCAAGGCTAGGCAAGGTATTCGAAAACATGATATCAATATCCGGAGAACCAATCGTAAAAACAGAGGAAGCAACTTCGCCCATTTGTAGCAATCTTTTGGCCGCTTCCTCATTCGAAACAAAATGAATATGACTCAGTTTACTTACACTATGCCTAATCAATTCATCTACCGTTCCTGATAATTCACCACCTTCAATATGAGCTACTAAAATATTATTTAAGGAACCTACTATTGCACCCGCCAGCGTCTCTACTCGGTCACCATGCACCACGATTAAATCAGGATTTATTTTTTTCGAATAACTGGATAGCCCTTCAATAGTTTTCGCTAGTGTCAAATCCATTGTGGCTTCGTCGGTGTGGTTTTCAAACGTATAAATGTTTTTGAACTGACAGCGTTGGATTTCCAATAGTGTATAGCCGTATTCTTCCTGCATGTGCATGCCGGTAACAAAAACAAAAACCTCAAAACTAGCATGAACATCCAGAATTGAAATCAAAGATTTTATTTTTCCAAAATCAGCACGAGTACCTGTTAAGAAAATTATTTTTTTCATTAATTATTTTTAAATTCCTATTGTCAGGCGGAGCGGAGTCGAAGCCTTTTTGTCAAATTACGTTTTATATAAACCAGATTCTCGACTCCGCTCGAATTGACAATCGTTGTTGCATGCATCACTGTCAGGGGGAACGGAGTCGAAGCCCTTTTATCAAATCACGTTTCATCTAAATCAGATTCTCGACTCCGCTCGAATTGACAATTGTTGTTTCAATTACGACTGTCAGGCTGAGCGGAGTCGAAACCCTTTTATCAAATCACGTTTCATCTAAACTAGATTCTCGACTCCGCTCGAATTGACAATCGTTGTTGCATGCATCACTGTCAGGCTGAGCGGAGTCGAAGCCCTTTTATCAAATCACGTTTCATCTAAACTAGATTCTCGACTCCGCTCGAATTGACAAACGATATTTCTCGGCGGAGTCAAAGCCTTTACTCAATATCCTCCAATTTCAATTGCTCATCATTCTCTATATCCCTCAAAGCAATCTTCCCTATCAACTCATTAAATCGTTCAGCTAAAATTTCACCCGTTCCGGGGCGTTTTACCCAAATATTATCCATGGTAAACGGTTCTCCCTTTTTTATTGGTTTAATAGTACATACTGTAGCAAATGCAAAATCTATGGTGACTTGTTCTTCTTTGGCTGGTTCTTTAGTGCCACCTCGCATTTGCCAGATTTCATTAGAACTCACAATTAAATCCTTTGTTGCCTTCTCATCCATACTACACACAATATCTGGACCTGTGCGTTGCATGGTATCTGTAAAATGACGCTCTAGGATACTTGCACCCAAGGCCACTGCCCCCAAACAGGCATTGTTATTTAAAGTATGATCTGACAAACCAAAAACCTTATCCGGAAAAGATTCGTGCAGCTCTGTCATAGCGCCAAAACGAACCAAATGAATAGGCGTAGGATATAAATTAGTAGTATGCAATAGCGCAACAGGAACCTTGTGTTTATCAAATATAGATACTGCCTTTGTAACACTATCTATAGTATTCATTCCTGTACTCAAGATAACGGGTTTACCAAACGAAGCAATCTGCTCTAGCAAAGGATAGTTATTGCATTCTCCCGAACCTATTTTATAAGCCGGTACATTAAATTTCTCTAATCTGTTGGCTGCCGCACGAGAAAAAGGTGTTGAAATAAAGATCATTTTTTTACTTTCAACGTACTCTTTTAGACTAAATTCTTCTGCTTCATTTAAGGAACAACGTTCCATGATTTCGTATATCGAAACATCTGCATTGCCTGGAATAACTTTTTTGGCAGCACCACTCATTTCATCTGCTACAATATGGGTTTGGTGTTTTACTACCTCCACTCCTGCTCGATGAGCGGCATCAACCATTTCTTTGGCAACAGCCAAAGAACCTTCATGATTGATTCCAATTTCTGCAATGACTAATGGCGGAAAATCGGGCCCTATTTTTCGGCCTGCTATTTCTATATATGGGTTCATAATTGTGCTATCAATTAGTTTTTAGGAATTTTTGAAATAAATATTCTGCGTAGTCAAAATCATCTTGGGTGTCAATGTCCACAGTAGCAAAAATATGATGTACAAGATAAGGAAAGCTACTTTCATTCATAATTTCGCCCTTTACTATTTGTTTTGCTTGACAGATATACAATAGCCCATTTTCAAAATAAAGAGGTGCTAAATCCTGAGAACGCTGACCAGCTTTGTAATTCATTGGAATAAAACGGTCCTCAACAATATTCCCTAGTTTATACTCGTTGCGGCTTACCGTAAATAAGCTACTCGACTGATTGTTGCTGAATGTAACAAAGGCTTCTTTCAATAAATTTTCGGGACGCAATGGGTTTGTGGGTTGCAATACAATAACATTTGCAACCTCATCCTCAATAGACTCTAAAACATGTTGCAAAGCTGTTATGGTAGGTTCTAAATCTCCCGCAATATTTACCGGCCTATCGATGACTTGAACTCCTTGTTCTAGTGCTATTTTCTTGATCGAAGGATCATCTGTACTTACATATATTTCATCTACAATATCCTGATTTTTTTTTGCGTAAGCGATAGCATGAACAAAAAGCGGAATCCCTCCTAAAAGCATGATGTTTTTATTTGGTAGGCGTTTGGAACCGCCCCTCGCTGGTATGATGACAATGTTTTTCATATCACTTCTATTTAAAATTAAAACCACTTTTCACAACATCCTTATTTTTTGATTGCAAAATAAGCTTGCGTATGACCACATGATTCAGCTCTTTGTAAGGCAAACAATTTCAAAATAATATAATGCACCACATCTTTTACATAATTAAAATGAAAATAAAACTTTGGACGTATTATTTTCCCGATGGTTGCCATTTCGATAATTTCGAAGCCGTTGTTTTCTAAATGAAATTTTACAATATGCGGCAAGGGAACATAAACGTGATGTTCTACTAAATGTTTATCTTGAAAAGCATATAGCGCATTTTTAAACAGCATTGAGAACTTGCTTGCCGCGCTCAACGGATTTGGGGTAGTAATCGCAATGAACCCTCCTGTTACAATATGGTTCGCAATGTTCCTAATACCTAATTCTGGATTTGACAAATGTTCTAAAACCTCTAAAAAAACGACAAACCCAGGCTTTTTAGATGTTGCAGCAGCGGGGTTATTGAGATCCCAAATGACAGATGCATCAATTTTCCTGATATAATCGAAAGGTTGCCACTCCATTTGAAATCGCTGCGCTATAGGCTGAAACCACCCAAATCCGGCGCCAATATCACTTATTGTTTTATTTGGCAATTGATTAATTACCTGCTTTAATTTTGCCTCAACCCACTGACTGCGGTCTAGCTTTTTATAATTTATCATCCGTAATTTTTTCGTGGCTTGGTTGCCAATATATTTTTGTTGGGCTTAATTTTGAATACACTTCCCATTCTTTGGGAGACAATCTCTTGCCCTGTTTAAAGAGTTTAGGGAAATTTACAATTAAATCCTTGAATGCTAATAGCAACACCAACAGTACATTTAATTCTCCTTTGAATACTTTTCGTTTTAACTGCATCCAGATTGAATAACTAAATTTTCGTGGCACTAAATGCAATGGAGTAAACATAAAAAGCAAATACCAACCTGAACGCAAAGAGCGTCTTAAACGCAAATTATGATCCAAATCGTTCCTTCGGGCTTTGACATTTACACGATGTTGTACTAAAACTTGAGGTACATAATCAACAGACCAATTGTTCTTAAACAATTCATAAGAAGCAAAATCCTCTTCACCGTAAAACTCGAACCATTCTGGGTAATTTGCAATACTACGCCATGCCTCCATACGCCACACATGTCCGCAACCTACAAAACTTTGTACTACCTGGTCTTTTTCGTTTGTGCTGGTCGAAATAGGTGCTTCGAGCCCCCAAAAGATGCGAAACGCAAGTAAACCGGACGCTGGATTGGTATCGAAATAGGCGCTAATTATTTGCAAAGGATTTTGGGTAATAAAATGGGCATCGTCATCCAAAGAAATAGCGAATGGTGTTGTAACTAAATCAAGTAATCTATTCCTACTGTATATTAATCCTTTACTTTCTTTGTTTTGAATTAGTTGAATTAGAGGATATTGTTTTGCAATAAAATCATGGCTTCCGTCAGTCGAGCCATCATCACAAATTATATAGTTCACTTGATCATAGCTAAACAAAGCGGTACATTTAGCTAAAGTAATCCTAAGATCTTTAATTCTATTTTTTGTGGTTATTAGAATCGTGAAAGCAGGTTTTGTCAACTCCATTCTTAATACCTTTTAATCATGTGCTTGGGTAATTTTTTCCAACGTAAAAAAAGTGTAGTCAGCCAACCAAACGATAAAAATTTTACAAAAACTCTGTTTTTAGCAAAATGCACTACTGCATTGATGGGTTTTCTCTTTGTAAAATTGATGGTAGAAAAATCTATTTTTAGCTCGTTTTTTGCAGGTACGACCATCCAATCTTCATGCACATTACCCATGTGAAAGGCATAATTATCCTGAGTTGTTAATCGCCAATAGTCTTTTTTTAAAGGTAATTGATCCAGATAACCTTCGCTGTCTCCTCCCATTTTGTAACCTATATAACTCACTATATGTTCGAAAATATCTTTTTTATAAGTTGCCACAAAATGTCCTGATCCTATCAATACTTTCAAATCTGGATTAATGGTTAATGACAAATTATATTTTAAATAATCTTGATTATAGTTTCTATCCCATCCTATACTGTCATAAAAACGAATTAAGGCTTCTTGATTTTTAACGGGACTAAAGCACATTTTACCATTGAACAAATTAGCCAATAACACATTACCGCAATGGCCTTCATACATTTTAAATTGAGGCACTATACCCACTACGCCCGCTTGCGGTACCTGATCGAAAATCTTGGTCGTTTCATTTTGCCAACTATTTAAAAACAAAACATCGGCATCTGCAATTGTGACTAACGGAATTGCATTGCCTGCAATTCCTTTTAAAACAGCATTTAGTTTGCCAATATTCTCGGTATGTATCAATTCCTGAATTAGCTTTTGTTCGTATAAATCATTGAGGTAGACTTTTACGTCATTACAACTCCCATTATTAACAATACTAATGCATGTTTTAGCGTGTACCGTTGCCACTAACGAATGGACACATAATTGTAAGATCTTAAAACTATCTTTAAAATAACCTTCTTGATGCGGTATATACACCGGAACAACCACCTGATGTAGATAATCTGGTGCACTTAACAGCTGATCTTTATGTGGGTTATGACCGACTCTCATTGAAAACTTTTCGATACAAATTATTAACTTTTATATTATTAATAGCATAATCCAAACGTAGTTTGGCAATATTTTCATTGAAAGCATATGCTTTAGCAATTAATAACTTATTATTCAAAGCCTTACAGATGACAGAATATATTTCATTGTTACACTCGGGATCATTAATTAAAAAACCGTTTATACCATCAGCTATAATTTCAGCGGTTGCATTTCCTGGATTAGACTGAATAGGGAAAGCTCCCATGACAATAGCCTCTAAAAGAGTATTAGGTATACCATCTGAAATACTGTTGCCAATATATAAAAGGGATTGCCCCATTAATTGAAGTAATTCCTGTTGAGATAACTCGTTACGTGTGAAAAATTTAAAAGGCAATTTTTTATTTTCGATAAAAGAGCACACTTCTTGGTGAGCCCCAAATATTACGATTTCATATTGTGGATAAGATAACTGTATCTTTTCCATTTCTTGTACAACAATTAAAGCTCTTCCAAAAATATGTTGGTACCCTTTTATTAAAATTATTTTTCGCTCTGCAATTTCCTTTTTATGCTTCGCCAAAAATTCAACCATATATCCAGTTCCTCCGGGGATTACCTCATTAAGATATCCAGAAAAACCTAATCCAACTGCTAGTTTACAGTCACGTTCACAATCCGCTTGCAGGTAATCAACCCTCTGCAACACCTTTCTTAATTTCGCATTATGCCTGCTTAAATCTTTGTAATAATACAGGTCACTTCCCCAGCACGAATAGATCCATTTTAAATTAGGAAATTTCTTCATTGTCCTCAAAATTGGATACGAACAATTTTGCATTTCAAAACTGTGAACGACATCAGGATTAATTTCTTCTATTATTTGCTTTAATTTTTCGTCAATAGTAACTTCAAGCAAAGGCTGGATAATATTAAAAACTGTGGACATTTTTTTTTTCAAAAAATATTCCCCTTTTATATATGGCATTTTTCGTTCTTTCCATTTGGCATATTGCTTCACTCTGGGGCAAGTTTGTAATTCCCCTCTATCTAAAACATCAAACCAATATAAATCATGTTCAGAGTCTTTTAAATTCTCGATCCATCGAACAAAATGAATTGAATTCATCGAAACAAAAAGTATCTTCATTTGCTACAACAATTTATAACCTTTATTAAATATACGGAACACCAAAAAAGCAAATAAGGTTTTAAAAACACCTAAAAAATCAAACAAATATAATTGTGAAAATAGAAGACCTTTTAAATAATACAAGTTATGTTCGTCACGTCTAACCATTGCTTCCCGAAATAAATACTTATAACGATCTTTTATATACACCTGAACAATTGAAAGATCAATTAGATTATTGTTTTTTATTATTTGAGAATGTTTATGCCTAGCTCTAAACTCCGACTTAACTTCATCTATATCTAGCTTTTTAATTTGTTGGGACAATGATCTACTGTGAACTCTATACTTAATAAGTACTTCATCTAAATAAGTGATTTTAGGCTTTTGATATATCATTCTTAAATTAAAATCCCAATCGTCTAAATTTCTTATGGTTTCATCAAATAGTTCAATTTGATTTGCAAGAAATTTTTTTGTCCACATGGGCGGCGAAACATAAAACTGTACTTTTCCAATTAAATAATCTTGAATCAAATTTTCAGAGTAGATATTATTTATTTTGTCCCAACACCCTGATTCTGCATCAAAATACTCTAGTTTACAAACACTTACATCTGCCCCCAAAGACAAGGAATTTAATTGCTTTTCTAAGAAAGTAGGACACATCAAATCATCACTATCAAACCAATTGATGTAAATTCCTTGCGATAGCTTGTATCCATAGTTTCTGCAAGAATTGGCTCCTTTAGGTCTTTCTATCGGCCTAGAATAATAGCTAAAGCGAGAATCCAGTTCTACATACTTACTGATTACAGAAAATGAATCATCATTGCTATGATCGTCAATAATGATACATTCCCAATTTGAGTATGTTTGATCCACAATACTATCTAATGTATCGCCTATTAAATCGGCTCTATTATAAGTGGGAATAATTATGGAAACTAGTTCATCGTTGGGATCAAACTTTGAATTATTCATAATAAACTATAGCTAGTTAAAAAAATTAAACTTGTATCTATCATTTTTTATCTTTTAAATAAAAATAAATTAGTTGATTACAATCACTAATTCAAAGTAAAATTGTGTTGAGAAAAAAATTTAGATAAACTGCAAATTTTTTATTCTTTAACTCAAATTTGAATTCAGAAATTAACCGCTAAGCACTTCCAAAATCAATAATAAAATCCATATTATCCTTGAATTGAAACTCACTAAAATAATCCCCAAATGAAGCAACAATCTCTTTATTATCTAAACAACTTACAATTAATGCTTCTAGTTTTATTGCTATATCGATTTGATCATTACTTGTAGCCATGTATTTGTCATCATTTATAATAGTGCGTAATTCACATACCTTTGGCAATAATGCTAAAACTGGCTTATTTAGTGACGCTATAAATGGCGCTTTCCCCAGCAAAATATTGCTATAATCTAACACACTTTCTATTAAAACAATAATATCAGCTTCCTCTTTCTGTTCGTTTGCAGAATTTGAAAAATCCAAACTATCTAAAATATGAATGGTATCAAATACTTTGTATTTTTCTTTTAATCTATTATTTTCCGAGCTCTTCAAGCGGAGAACTAATTCTGATTGCTCCAAAATCAATTTGTTTTTTCTAATCAACGCTACGTATGCATCAATTAAAATATCTATGTTCCGACCAAATTGTAACCCTCCATGATAGGAAATTGAAATTGGTTTTTGTTTTTTCCGAACCTGAGTTACTTTAGACAAATCAAAAACGTGTTTATCATACTGATGTGGCAGTGTATAAAACTTTTTTTGATTACCATAAATCAATTGCAAATCTTTTGACAGTAAATGCGAGGGTGTTGTACAGCGAAAGGCCTTTTGAACAACAGAATACATTGATTTAAAATCAATTAAGTCTTTTTCTGTCAGAGGACCAGTTCCTGAGGAATCAAAAAACAGTGGAAACGGATCATGAAAATTAATAATAGCTTTCGACAAAATAGGCAAGCCTTCTAAACCTAAAATAGTTTCATACTCTAATCCTGCACTACGAACAAAAACCAAATCATACTCATATGCATTAATTTTTGATATCGCTTTTTTATATTGGTTTAATAAAAACAATTTATACAATGACTTTGTAAAAACTCTTCTATAAATGGCATTTGTAATTTTTAATAAAAAAGAGGGCTTCCTTTTAATCAGATATTCAGATATACTATTCACCGGCAAAATCTCCTTATCATACTCGTGTTTGTAGTACATGAAATAATGCACATCTAGCACTGCATTGGGATATAAATGGGACAACTTACCAATAAAAGAACGAGAAACGATCCCTTCACTAGTTCCTGAAACCCTAAGATCTTGAACAATTATTAATATCTTCATGATGTTTTTTTTAGAACCATCAGACCACTTTTCATCAGGAACTTCATATAATTTTTAAAGTAACCTTTGCTCAAGTACAACTTCGTAAAAAGCACCCAAAACCGAATGTTTTTTTTATTATATAAAAACGTTTTTTCAAGATTCTCTTGTAAAACAGGGATTTGGAGGTCTTTAAAAAATTCTTTCCTCTCCTTAAGGAGATAATAGAAAAATTCAAAACTAGCTTCGTTTTTTAAAACTAAATTATCAGCTCTGGATGTGATGTTATCACCACTTAACCTAAATTGCACAACGGCCTCATTAATCGTATAAATTAATCCAAAATTGGATACTTCGAGTACCGCTAAAACATCCGAAAACCAAGCCAAAGGAAGATCTTTAAATTTATGTGTGAGCAAAGCATCTTTATTAAAAATAAATTCACTCAACGAAGAGCGGGTGCCACCCTTAAACTTACGCATCAAAAAATCAGTCGAAGCCTCATACATAGGATGTGTATATATACCCGATATTGTTGCATCGTTCTGATCGATTACTTGCGTTGCATACCGAATCACTTTGCAATTCTTACTTTCAACTAGGTCTTTATTTTGGTAAAATAGTGCCACGCAATTAGCATCAATAGTATCATCGTCACCTAGAATTATTACCCAATCCTCTTCTTGGACTTGAGCCAAACAACGTTCCCATTGTTGTGTTAACGATATAGAGCCTAGATTAGTTTCGTAATACTTGTAATCAAAATCAAATTGACTTTGAAACTTTTCTAAAAGTTGTAATGGATCCTCATTACTAGCATCATTTCCAATATACACTTTAAAACGTTTGTCCGTTTGAAGCGCCAGCGATTGCAAAGTAGCTTCAAAAAAACGGATTTTATAATACGGAATAACAATAGCTAATACCAATGCTGTTACTTTAAAGATCTAAGATTTAAAAAGACTGCTTTTGCTAGAGATAGCAAGCCAATTTTTTTTATTATTTTTTTACACAATAAACCAAACTGATAGGTATTTGACTTTTTTAAATTCACTTCTCTTTCTCTCCAATAAGTCATCCCGTTATGATTCCTAATTATAGCCGATTCGTAAAGCATTTGAAATTCAGCTTCATTTAAAAAATCTTTTAAATAACGAATGGCTTCAAGCGTTTCATTAAAAAAACCTTTGATTTGTGTGCGCCCTTTAGGGTTTAAACGGTAAAAAGCCAATTGTTCATCAATATAGAAAGTCTTTGGGGATTTTTGAAATATTCTAAGCCAAACTATCCAATCTTCCTGAGCAGTTAGACCCTCAGGAAATACAACAGCATCAAATAAATCTGCCTTAAAAAACCAACAATGAATAGGAATTGTAAAACCATCATTCCAATACCTTGCAAGATTCTCAAAATTAAATTCAAAATAGGCTAATTTAGAGAAAGGCGGTAGTACATCTATAGTCGAATTGGTAAACATTGCATAATTACAGCAGCAAACTTGAACATTGTTTTTAAATATTGCCTCAAGAGAAATTTGTACTTTATCTACTGCTAGTACATCATCTGCATCTAAAAACTGAATATATTCTCCTTTTGCGAGTGTTAGCCCACTGTTTCTTGCTGCACTAACGCCTTTATTTACCTGATTTGTATATTTAAACCTATTGTCTTTAGCAACCCATTCCGTTGCGATAATTTCGGTACGATCTATACTGCCATCATTTATAATAATACATTCCCAATTTGAATACGTTTGATTAAAAACAGATTGCAAAGTTTCATCCAAGAATTGATCTTGGTTGTAGCAAGGGATAATAATCGAAACTAATAAATTAAACATCTAAGTAGTGAGTATTACTTTTTATATTTTTTTGTCTACTAATGATCACTTGCTTTATGGTAGTATTAAAAACTTTAATTTTTTTTACCAATCCTTTCACTGAAGTATAATTTAAAGTAAAAAAACTAATAATCAAACCTTTATAAATGCTGCTTTTCTCAAGATTTACTACTGAAGAATTAATCTCTTCATTAATATTAGCGTAGAAAACCATGAGGTTCTTCTGATACAATTTAAAATATTTCTCCGAATAAACATCTATTTTATCTTCATCATGCTTATTAGCATCATGCCTTATAAATGCATCAGCAACAACTCCAATTTGCAAATTATGATACAGCATTCGTTGACAATAATTATTATCTTCTCCATAATGAAAAAAGATTGGATCAAATCCTCCAATTTTCTTTATGGCTGCTATTGGTATAAGCCAACAAGCTGCTTGAATAAAGTCGATATTATAAATATCTTTGCCTTCTTTTTTTAAAACAAAATCAGAATAAAAAGAGCGGGACTTATCTTTAGCCATGAATTTAAAAAAATAATCTTCTAATAAATCACCCGAGTAATCTAATTGAATAGGACTCAAAATTCCGTATTCTGGATACTTTACTGCTGTAGCAATTAAGTTTTCTAAAGAGTTTTCGCATACAGATGTATCTTGATTTAATAAAAAAACGTAATCCATCTCTGTCTGCAAAGCATAACTCATGGCAATATTGTTTGCTCGACCAAAACCTAAATTATTACTTTGCTCTAAAAGTACAACACTTGGAAAATTAGACTTAATATGAGGAACAGTGCCATCACTACTAGCATTATCAACTACTATTAATGTTAAAGGAATTGCACTTCTTAAAACGCTTTTTAAGCATTCATCTATCCATTGCATTCCATTGTAGGTAATAATAATTACGCAAGATTTCATATTTTAACTAGCTCTAATAGTGATTTTATAAAACGAACAAAATTATATTTAGACATTGGATTAAGTAGGTACAAACTAAAACTAGATTGTAAAATCAGTTTTTTACTACCAGATTTAAAACAGTAATTTAAAAACCTTTTGGCTGCAAAAATTTCTGCCTCGACACTATAATTCGTATGTACTGACATAGGAAGTAAATCCTTATACAAACTATGGATTTTGATCGTTGAAGTGATCCATTGATTATTTAAATTACCCCAAGAAAAATGTTCAATCAGTACCTGATTTGTCGCACCTATTTTGTACCCCTTTTTTCTTGTTTCGATCGCTAAATTTAAATCATAATGATGAAATCCTTGCAACGTTTCGTCAAAAAAAATATTTAATTCTTTTCGTAATACTAAAAAAACACCGTCTATCAAGACTACCTCGTTCAAATTACTTTGTTCGAAACCTACATTTTCTTTTATTATTTTTCCATCTGTATAATGTTGAATAATATTAACTGATTTGTACTTATCCTCACAATCCCACCATCCAGAAGGTGTACTTGTTTTCTGACTGCTACCAGCAATTCCTAGCAAACCATACTGTGGATTTGCAGTAAATATTGAAGTAATCACTAATCCCCAATCTTTTGTATGAAAAAGTATATCGTCATGAATAAAACACAAATAATCACCTATACTCTTCCTTATTCCTAAATTATAAGCTTCAAAAATAGAATATTGGTTGTTAGAATTATCAATTACAATTAATTCATAAACAACACCTACACTTTCTTCAATATTTTTATAAAGTTGTTGATTAATTTTCTCAGTCCGTGAACAAATAATGATTGAAATCATGAAACTAATTTTTTTAGTTTCAATTTAATTTTTTTTCTTAATTCAAATTTCTTTGAAAAGAAATTAAAAATACTCAGCGATGTAAACAAAGCTTTTAATTTTTCTTGATTTTTCAGATATAGCAATACTTTTTCATATTTTAATTCTTTAATGATAGCAGCATTATTTAGAAATATTACATCGTGATTTTTAATATTCTGTTTTTTTAAATAGGTGATCATTTTTGATCTCATTAAAAAGTCAATATTTATTATCGAAATTCTTTTCTCATTAAGTGCCGCTTTTGCAATAACACTTTGAGAATGGTATCTAAAATAATTTAACTTTTGTGCATTGAATGCTACATTATTATTTAAAACAACCTTAAAATACAGTAGCCAATCACCGCAATATCTTAATTCATTTTCGACCATAATATCTCCTACTATTTCAATAGCTTTTTTTCTAATTAACAAGGCACTAGCATTAGGAATGACATTCTTAAAAATTAAAAATCTTTCTATGAAATCATTACCCTCTAAGCTAAAATTTTCACGAAATAGAATCGAGTCTAAATCATCTGTATGATTAATCCAACTACCAGTAATAACTCCTTCTTGATTGACTTTATTTGATTGACAATAAGACAAAGCAACTGATTTATTTTCTAGCATGGGTTTAATAATTTCCTCTAAAAAATTAGGCTCACAAAAATCGTCTGATTCTGCAATCCATATATATTCTCCTTTGGCTAATTGGAGTCCTTTGTTCCATTGTACAAAAGTGTTACCGGTATTTATTTCGTTAAAAACACAATGACTTACTTTAGGATGTTTACTATATTGGATCAGTATATGCCTGCTGTTATCTGTACTACAATCATCTAATAAAATAACTTCATAATTGGAATAGGTTTGACTAAAAATACTATCTAAACGTTGTTTGAGATAATTTTCATGATTATAATTTGGAACTATTACCGAAACTAGAGATTGGAATTGCATCAAGGCTATTTTTACATTAAACGATTTAAAACCTGCATTACCTTATTCTTTTTTAAAATCTCTAATAACTTATAACCTCTGGTATTTTTATATCTTAAAAAGCTACCTTCCATATTCGACATTTGTATCGTCTTCTTTACAATTATACCTTTTAAAAACAGTTGATATTCTACTCCGGATAAAATATTCAACCCTATAAAATCAAGAGCTTTGAAATAATTTTCCAGCATAAATTTTTCATTTCTAGTCATTCCATTACCATTCATTCTATAAAACACTAAAGCTTCATTAATAAATATAATTTGCGGATCGCACTTTAATATACTAAGCCACATTACCCAATCTTCTTTTGCTTTTAAAGTTTCGGGAAAATTAAAATTTTGAAAATTTTGTTTAGAGAATAAACCACAATGAATAGGTATAGTAAACTCAAAATCCCAATTATTTAAAATAGACTCAAAAGTAATATTTGAAACATCATAGTAATTAAGCGGTTCATAATATTGTTCAACATCTGTCTCAAAGGTTTTAAAAGTAGTCACGATTAGAAAATTAGATTTTAAAGGATCTTGGTCTATGATTTTTTTCATAGATTTCTCTAATTTTTCAAAATCTAAAATATCATCAGCATCCAAAAACTGAATAAAATCACCTATAGCAATTTCAATTCCTGCATTTCGAGCACTACTTAATCCACCGTTTTCTTTGTAAATATATTTAAAACGAATATCTTTAATCAGCCATTCTTTCGCAACTATATCAGTATCATCTGGGCTACCATCATTGACAATAATACATTCCCAATCGCTGTACGTTTGATCCAATACAGACTGTAATGCCTCAGGCAAATATTGCGCTTGGTTGTAACAGGGAACTATTATAGAGATTAAAATTTTTGTCATTTGTTATTTAGTAAATTTCGCTTAACGGATAAAGCTACCTTCCGAATATATTGTAATTCTATCTTTTTGTCTTTTATAACTTTATCGAATACGATTTGAAATCCTTTTATATACTGTGAACGATCAAAATGATAAAATTCAGAATAAGCAATCCAAGAAGATCTCCATAAATGAATGGTATAACTTTCCTTTTGCACGTGTTGTTTGAAATTTAAAATATCGTCCTTGTGTTCGTAACTGAGGGGATAAAAATATGCAGCAGGATAAATGACAATTTCATTTTTCCGCACAATTGTATCAAATGAAGCATTAAAATCATAAGCATGTTTAAAAATATTTGTTACAATTCTGGGAATTGTAATTAACCCAAAATCGATTTCATTTGAGATTTTAATAACTTTGTATTGTTCCAAACAATTATGAATAAATACACTTTTTCTTATTGTTCCTACTATTGCACAATTAATAAATTCTAAACATTCTGCTCCTAAAAAAGTTTTATTTGATAGGAGACCGTCTAATGATTTTAACAGTAGCATGTCTGTATCAAGATAAATACCTCCGTATTCGTAAAGTACTTTTAATCGAATGTAGTCAGAAACGAAAGCCCACTTCTTTAATCTATAAGCCTCTTTTACAAATGGTAAACTCAAATCAGAATTGCTTTCATTCCATTCTATTATTTCATAATCTGGCAAATGTTTTTTCCATGACCGCATACAGTCCTTAACCAATTTTGGCTTCTTAGACTTCCCAAACCAACAATAATGAACTACTTTAGGAATCATCAATATAATTTTATCTCCTTAAGGTCTATAGCTACCATATCATTTAACTCGTTAAACAGATAATAACCTTTAGATCTCAATAGTACTACTGATTTTTTTTGATCTTCATTTTTCAAATTAACGAACTCGTATTTTATCATAGAAGGCCTAATGATATTGAAATCTAGCATTTTGAGGACTTCAAAATCAAAACCTTCCGTATCTACCTGAAAATAATCATTTTTTTTATGGTTAAAGTTATCATTGATAATATTCATCAAATTATCTGCCTCAACCGTAATACACAAAACATCTTGAGTATCAATATTAAGTTTTTTATGATGCTCACTATCAAATGAAGCAATCCCCTTTACCCATTCAGGATATTTAGATACTGAAGCCGCTGCAATTTTATAGATTAAAGCTTGCTTGTAAATAGGATGAACCGCCTTGCTTATCTTTACAATCTCAGGGAAATCTCTATAATTATCTTCTAATTCTTTAAAATAGTCTAAAACTGGTTCTACAACAACTCCAGATGATTTCCTTTGAATCACAAAATCATATAAAAAATCAAAACTAACTCCATCATTTGCACCTATTTGAATAAAATTAAAATTGGCATTAACTGCGAAATTACTCTTCAAAATCCTTTCACTAGAGAACATTTTTACTCTAAAAAAAACAGCTCTTCCAAATCTATTACCTACTTTAACCGCAAATAATAGCAGTAAATTTATAATGTATATCATATTGTTTTGATACTTATTTTTTGGTGAAAAATTTTATTCCATGTTTTATCTAAAATTCTTCCTGAACTAAAAACATCTTCACCAACTACCTTAAACTTAATTGCATTCTCCAAGCATTCATAATTGGGCCCATCATCTCCAAAATAAAGATTTATCCAATAATCACCGTTAGCAAATAATGGAAAATCATCAATGATGATAATCGCACTACCTTTTCCTTCCTTAACAACAATACTAGTACCAAGGTGTTTATTATTAATACCAATGTATGATATTTGATCTAGATCTTTTATCACAATTCCTACTTCACCTTCAAAAAAATCTCTACTACTAACAAAATCCAGTTTTAACTTAAGTTGAGAACCAGTATAGACTACTTCACTTAACTTCCCATTACAGTAGAGTTCTGCAGTCTCAATTCCGTAATCACTGTTTTTATCTACATGATTTTTAAAATCATAAACACCGTAGGGAGTTTCATTTGAATCAACATAAGCGGACATGTAATACCTTGATAACGCCTCTTCAACTCCACCATCAAAAACAACTCCACCATTTTCCAAAACAATCCCTCTTGTACACAAGCTCTTTACCGCCGCCATATTATGACTCACAAACAAAACCGTTCGCCCACCTTGTTTAGAAATATCTTGCATCTTGCCAATCGCTTTTTTCTGAAACTCGGCATCACCTACTGCCAGTACCTCATCGATGATTAAAATTTCGGGCTCTAGGAATGCGGCTACGGCAAAAGCGAGTCGCACTGTCATTCCGGAACTATAACGCTTTACTGGCGTATCTATATAACGCTCACAACCAGAGAAGGCAATGATTTCGTCTATTTTGGAGGCAATTTCTTTTTTGGTCATACCCAGAATGGCACCGTTCAGGAATATGTTTTCCCTTCCCGTCATTTCACCGTTAAAGCCCGTTCCTACTTCGAGTAAGGATGCAACACGGCCACCAAACTTGATACTACCCGTTGTAGGAGCTGTAACCCGTGATAAAATTTTTAGCAGCGTAGATTTACCAGCACCGTTTTTACCAATGATACCTAATACTTCTCCGCGCTCCACTTCAAAATTAATGTCTTTTAAAGCCCATACGTACTCACTTTCCCCTTTGGTAGATCGGTCATTAGTATCACCTATCTTCAAATACGGGTTCTCTTTACCGCGTATTTTATGCCACCACCGATTTAAATCATGACTCAACGTACCAGTACCTACTTGACCAAGGCGGTATTGCTTAGAAATATTTTCAGCTTTTAATATAATGTCTTTACTCATTTTGATGCTTTTGACTATTTGAAGTCTTAAACTTTGTTTGTCATTGATGGTAATAATTTACATCATTTTAAGTATAATTTTACTTAACCATTTTGCATAGCTACGCAACCCTGACTCCCTAAAAAGAAAAAATCAGAAAAAATCCTATTAATGATATCCTGCTGTAATAATATTGTTATCAACCTCTTAAAAATCAACTTGTCTTAATCTAACAAACGAAAATTACAACTAAAAATAATTAAACGGTATCAATAAAGCTCTTCTCAGTCTTATTAAATACTAAAATACCTATTAAAAACAATGCTACTGTCACAACAAATGTATAAGCCAGTCCTCCATAGGAAATCTCCCCTACATTTAATAGCATGTAACGAGTTGTTTCAATAATATAAGCCAGCGGGTTATATTGAATTAACCACGCATATTCAGGCATTTTTTCTCGTACTAAAGCCATAGGATAAACTACTGCTGAAACATACATTAATAATTGCACTCCAAAACCTATTAGATAAGTAAAATCTCTATATTTTGTAACCATTGATGAAATAATCATACCTAAACCGAGGCCAAGAATTCCCATTAAAAAAATTAGAATAGGAAAGGCTAGACTCCAAAAATTCAAACTGATGGTTGCTCCTTGAAAGTAATAATAAATATAAAAAGCAATAAAAATAAAAAATTGGATTCCAAATTTTAATAAATTTGAAATGACTATTGAAATGGGAACAATAATTCTAGGGAAGTACACTTTTCCGAAAATACCTGCATTAGCACCAAAAGTGTTTGACGTACCAGTAAAACAAGCAGTAAAATAATTCCAAATTGTAATTCCAGCTAAATTGAAAAGGAAGGATGGAACATTTCCCGTAGAGATTCCCGCCAGATTATTAAAAATTATAGTAAATGTAATAGATGTGAATAAGGGTTGAATTAAGTACCATAGCGGTCCCAAAACTGTTTGTTTATAAACCGTAACTACGTCTCTCCTCACAAAAAGAGTAAGTAAATCGCGAAATTGCCAGACCTCTTTAATGTTTAGCGAGAAGAAATTATTTTTGGGTGTTATTTCAAACAACCATGTGGTATTATTTTCTTGGTTATTCATTTATTATTTTTAAATCAACATACACCTATAAGAAACATTTTTAAAATGGATTGGGTATGTTAAAGCACAATTGTAAAGTTAACGTCTAAATCTAATTTAAACAAAAAACACAAAGATATACTTTGTGTTTTACTATTATTTAATAAAATGAGATAATAATTATACATCTAAATTTTCAAATGTTGAATTCATACTTTTAAACTCTGGTACAATTTTCTTCATTTGAAAGACGATTGCACTGTTATCAAACTGACTTGAAATACTGATAAGTTCATTTATCTCAATATGGAGCATTTCGTACTCATGCAGGATTTCTTGTGCAATCATTATTTTACTATGATATGTTGGAATAGTTTTAGACGTGTTATTAAGTAATTCTTCAAATAGTTTTTCTCCAGGTCTTAAGCCTACTACCTTAATTTCGATTTCTTTATCAGGAATAAAACCTGCAAGCTTTATCATCTTTTTTGCTAAATCTAAGATTTTAACAGGCTTACCCATATCAAAGATGTAAATCTCCCCTCCATTACCCATAGCGCCAGCCTCGAGCACAAGCTGACATGCTTCTGGAATAGTCATAAAATAACGAATAATATCAGGATGGGTAATTGTTAGTGGACCTCCACTAGCAATTTGTTTTGTAAATAGGGGAACCACAGAACCATTTGATCCTAAAACATTACCAAAACGTGTAGTTATAAATTTAGTCGCGTTTTCATCGCCTTTTTCTTTACTTCTAAGTTGTAATGATTGTACATATTTTTCAGCTATTCGCTTACTGGCTCCCATAACATTACTTGGATTCACTGCCTTATCAGTAGATACCATTACAAACTTTTTAACCCCATATTGACATGACAAATCTGCTAAGTTTTTAGTCCCTTGTACATTTGTATGTATCGCTTGTGCAGGGTTATCTTCCATCAAAGGCACGTGTTTATATGCGGCAGCATGAAATACAACTTGTGGTTGATAAGTTTCGAAAATCTGGCTTAAAGCACTTTTATTTCTAACATCAGCAATAACCGTAACTATTTTGGCTTTAGAAATGATATTCGCAATTTCTAAACTCAAATTGTGTAAAGGTGTTTCTGCTTGATCTAAAATAATAACTTTTTTAGGATTAAAATTTAATACCTGCCTAACAATTTCACTACCTATTGAGCCAGCACCACCAGTTATTAGAATGGTACGATCTTTTAATTGTTTAGAAATCAACTTACTATCTAAGACTATCGGTTTTCTATCTAATAAATCCTCAATTTGAATCTTTTTTACCTTTTGAGATATCTCTTTTTGATTTTCCCAGTTCGTAATTACGGGTACATTATAAACCTTAAAATTATGTTCTAAGCACTGATCAACTAGGATAATTTGTTCTTCTTTTGTCAAACTTTTATCTGCAATAATGACTGCCTCAGCACCTACAGTGCGCATTAATGTAGGTAACTTCTTTTTTTGTATTAAAATTGGAAGATCCAGCATACGCTTTGAGGCGTTTTGATTATTCTTATCGACAAAACCTACAATTTTAAAACGAGATGGACTTTCAAATTTAAGCGCATTAGCAACAGATATAGCATTCGCATCTGTTCCATAAATGATCGCCCTTGTTAAGTTCGTTTGGGTATTTTCTGAAACATACAATTCAAAAGATTGTTTGACAATAACGCGATATAAGAACAATCCACAAAATGACAAAACAGTATTAATAAAAAGCCCCGTATTTAAAACAATTTTAGTATCATAAAATACATCAAATAAAAAGTTTATGAGTATAAAAATTAAAAATACTGAGGACTGTGAAAACACTATTTTGATAGCATCCACAAAGGAGGAATGTCTAATAATCCCTGAGTACGTTCTAAATAACCAAAAGAAAAATATATTAACAAGGAAAAAGCTGCATACAAAAAATGAACTGTGCGAAGTTAGTACATATTTTAACCCAGTACCTTTAAATATTAAAAAAGTAAAAATAAACGCAAATACTAAAACGAATGTATCAATAAGTACAATAATCCATCTAGGAAGATAACTTAGATTATTAATATTTAACCTCAAAACTTTTTCAAAAAAACTATGCTGTATTTGCTTTTTGAAATATCTTTTTATATTACCGTTCATTATATACGATGATTGTATTGTTTACCGCTTTCATTTTAAAAAGCTTATTTTTGTTTAAATGAATTAACTTTTCAGTCAGTAGAATGGATTATTATAAATCTATAAATTGACAGTTGTAGCGTAAAAGTAATTTATATTTGGTTTTTATCCTATATAAAATAGACTTTTCAATGGTTAATTAATCTTCATTAAATCTATAGATATTCTTGTGAAAAAATTGCTTATCATTTCATGAATTATTGATTTGATAAACGTCTATCCTTCGCAAATAATGATTTAACAGTTGTACTTATTCTTAATAAATCATTTTTAGTTATGCTATTCCCAGATGGCAAACATAATCCATTAAAAAATATTTTTTGAGCTATTTTACCACCGTAATAAGGATATTTTTCAAATATAGGTTGTAAATGCATTGGTTTCATTATCGCACGAGATTCGATATTTTCGACTTCTAGCGCCAGCATGATTTGTACTCGTGAAATTCCGTATGTTACTTCGGGATCAACTAAAATAGTAGTAAGCCAATAATTTGAAAAATAATCTTTATTGGGTTCACAAAAAACTGTTACACCATCAATATTGGCAAATAAATCAGTATAAAACTCATGAATACTTCTTCGTGTAACCACATGCTGTTCTAAAACTTCCATTTGTGCACGGCCGATACCTGCAGCTATATTACTCATTCTATAATTATATCCTATTTCACTATGCTGGTAATGTGGAGCGTTTTCTTTGGATTGAGTAGCTAAAAACAAAGCTTTATTTTTTAAAGCAATGGAGGAACAAACAAGAGCACCTCCGCCTGAGGTAGTTATAATCTTGCTACCATTAAAAGAAAGTATTTTCATATCACCAAAGCTGCCACACTTCTCGCCTTTATAACTGCTACCTAAAGCTTCTGCACTATCTTCTAATATTGGTATCATATATTTATCGGCCACCATTCGTACTGCGTCCACTTGGTAGGGCATTCCATATAGATGGACAGCTATTATAGCTTTTGGTTTTTTTCCGTTGTTTATTCTATCTATGATAGCTTCTTCTAAGGTAATTGGACATAGATTCCAGGTATGTAATTCGCTGTCAATAAAAATAGGGGTTGCACCTAAATACATTATTGGATTGGCAGAAGCAGAAAAAGTCAAACTTTGACAAATAACTTCGTCACCTGCCTCAACACCTAACATTATCAATCCTAAATGAATAGCTGCTGTACCCGAATTCAAAGCAGTCACATAATTTCCCGCACCTAAGTAATTCTCTAAATTTTCTTCGAATACAGTAATGTTTTCTCCAACTGTAGATACCCAATTGGTATCAATGGCTTCTTGAATGTATTTCATTTCGTTTCCTCCCATTTGAGGTGTAGAAATCCAAATTTTATTCTCAGCCATTTCTTAAAAATTAATAATCATTCAGTTTGTACTTTCACTGTAAGCAGAATAATATTTATGCCCTATTACTACGCACTTTACGAATAATGATTCCCCTACTCCCTAAATATACAAACGTCATCAATAGTAAAAAACCTACTATAAAAAGCAGTGACAAACTTTCTTTTGTAGCCATATATATCACAATGACATTGATTCCCAACTGAAGTAACGCATAAAAAAATGCGACAGCAACATGAGAATATCCCATTTCATTGGCCAGATACTGATACAAATGAGAACGATGAGGCTCAAATATATTTTCTTTCTTAAGCAACCTATTTACTATAGTAATGACAGCATCAGTCCCGTAAACACTAAAGAACAAAATGTATCCTAATTGACCCGAATCTGTAATTGTCTTTATCATAAAATAACCCAAAAAAAGTGCCATACTAATACTTCCCACATCACCAGCAAAGGTTTTTGCTTTTTTTCGAACATTGAATATTCCGAAAACTACACAAGACAACCCCATTGTGATAAGAAGTGGTAAGCTTTCTTCGTTTATTGGTAAGTAAGCAAAACTTATAATTGTAGTTAGTGCATACAATACCGTTATTCCGTTAATACCATCCATAAAATTAAAGGCATTTATCCAGCCTATCATTAAAACAAATACTATTGGAAGTAACCATATTGATTCATAAAACAAACCTAAATCAAAAAAAACTAAACTAACTGCAATTACGTGAGTAACAAAACGCGGTAATTGTGATAATGGTTTGATATCATCTATAAAACTAACCAAAGCTACTAACGTCACTGCTACAGTTAGTTTCCAGCTAGTATACCCCAAAGCAAAAGCTATGATCGCTGCTATTGGAAAAATAATACCCCCACCGCGCAATGTTATTGCCGTATGAGACGATCTACTATTGGGTTTATCAATAATATTAAAGTGATTTGCTATTTTAAAATAAATCAATTCAACAGCTATAAGCAACACTAATAATGCAATGTATTCCATTTTATGTACTGTTGTTCTACCATATAAGTAAAACAGTTAAAACTTAGTTTAAAATTTTTGCTTAATCAGACCCAGTAAGTATTCACCATAACCAGATTTTTTCAAAGGCTCAGCTAAATCTCTTAACTGTTGTTCTGTTATGAAACCTTGTCTCCAAGCAATTTCTTCTATGCAACCTACTTTTAATCCTTGACGTTCTTCTAATACTTGAACAAACTGTCCTGCTTGCATCAAACTGTTAAATGTTCCTGTATCTAACCAAGCGGTACCTCTACTTAATATACCTACTTTAAGTTTTCCTTGTTCCAAATATACTTTGTTCACATCGGTGATTTCATATTCACCACGCGGACTTGGCTTGATATTTTTAGCGATTTCAACTACTGAATTATCATAAAAATACAATCCAGGAACTGCATAATTTGATTTTGGTTCTAATGGTTTTTCTTCGATAGAGAGTGCTTTGAACTCTTTGTCAAACTCTACCACACCATAACGTTCTGGATCTGATACATGATAAGCAAATACAACGCCACCTTGCGGTTTTGTATTATAACGAAGCAACTCTTGCATATTAGAACCAAAGAAAATATTGTCGCCTAAAACTAAAGCTACATCATCATTACCTATAAATTCTTCTCCAATAACGAAGGCTTGTGCGAGACCATTAGGCAAAGCTTGCTCTGCATAGCTAAATCTACAACCTACCGCTGATCCGTCGCCTAATAATTTTTTAAAATTAGGTAAATCGTGCGGTGTTGAAATTATTAAAACTTCGTTTATTCCTGCCATCATCAAAGTAGATAACGGATAATAAATCATGGGTTTATCATAAACTGGCATCATTTGCTTACTCATGGCTAATGTCAACGGATGCAATCGTGTTCCTGAACCTCCTGCTAATATAATTCCTTTCATATTTTATTTTGTTATTAGTAATTCGAAGAGCGTGATCCGAATTACATTCTTATTTATTATTCACATATCTGATAAGACCAAAAAGCATCTTTTTGATTTTTTCAATTTGACTTAAGTAGCTTTCAACGGAATTTGTAAACTGTAATCGATTGGCTAAAATTAATTGTGTTTCTAATTCAGATAATGAGCCCATCGCAATATATAAGAATGGTATAAATTCTTTGTCCCCTTTTCTGCCTGCTCCTTCAGCAATATTACTCGGAACAGAAACTACTGCTCTCTTAATTTGACTTGATAGTCCGTATTTTTCTTCTGATGGAAAGTTTTTTGTTAACGCATAAATATCTTCTACGAGTACCATCGATTGTTCCATACATCTAAATCTTTATGATCTTTCATATTCTTAAATGATTTTAATCCAATTATTTACTCCTCCATTGATGACTATTTTTATTATTACGTCAATTGTATTAGTTTAAATTGAAAACCTAGTAAGGAATTACTATCAACTCATCAATTTACGAATTACAAATCACGAATTACTCATATTGTTTTTCATAATAAGTCGCGTATTCTCCAGAAGTGATATTATTCAACCAAGTTTGATTTTCTAAATACCAATTCACCGTTTTTTCTAATCCTTGCTCAAAAGTAACCGACGGTTTCCAACCTAATTCTTTATTGATTTTATTAGCGTCAATAGCATATCGTAAATCATGTCCTGGACGGTCTTTTACATAAGAAATCAATTGCTCTGATGTACCTGCTTCACGACCTAATTTCTCATCCATGATTTTGCAAAGTAATTTCACCAAATCAATATTTTGCCATTCATTAAAACCTCCAATATTGTAGGTATCGTGATTTACTCCTTCATGAAAAACCAAATCTATTGCAACTGCATGATCTTCTACAAACAGCCAGTCACGGGTATACTTTCCATCGCCATAAACAGGTAAAGGTTTATTTTGAATAATATTATTAATGAACAATGGAATCAATTTTTCTGGAAAATGAAAGGGGCCATAGTTATTAGAGCAATTGGTTAAAACATAAGGCAAATCATAAGTCTCCCCATACGCACGTACAAAATGATCTGAACTAGCTTTGGATGCCGAATAAGGTGAATTAGGATCATAAGCTGTCGTTTCAGTAAATAAGCCTTCAGGTCCTAAACTTCCGTAAACCTCATCTGTACTAATATGGTAAAAACGCTTTCCTTCCATATCATCTTTCCAGATCGTTTTGGCAGCATTCAATAAATTCATCGTACCGATGACATTTGTTTTCACAAATGATAATGGATCTGTAATGGAACGATCTACATGAGATTCTGCGGCCAAGTGCAATACACCATCAAACTGATGCTCTGCAAACAAGGCATCAATAAAAGCTGCATCAACGATATCTCCTTTTACAAAAGTATAATTTGGCTCGTTTTCAATATCTGTAATGTTTTCTAAATTCCCTGCATACGTCAATGCATCCAAATTGAATATTTGGTATTGCGCATATTTCTTTACAAAAAGACGTACTACGTGCGACCCAATAAAACCGGCACCGCCGGTGATTAATATTTTTTTCATTTTATTTTATATTTTCAATAATCGTCAATATCAGTGATTGAACAACTTTAAACATTAAACTTTAAACATTTTCTCAAACTATCCTTATAATCAGGCACCACTACTCCATAAACAGCTTTTATTTTAGTTTTATCCAATAAAGAAAAAGCAGGACGTTTAGCTGGCGTTGGGTATAATGAAGATGGTATACCTCTTACTTCACAAGTATCACCTGTTATTTCTTGAATAGCCAATACAAATTCATACCAACTAATATCTCCTTCATTAGAATAATTATAAATTCCAGGAATCCATTTACCACTAATCAATATGTCCATCATCGCTTGCGCCAAATCGGCAGCGTAAGTAGGTGACCCTATTTGGTCATTCACCACTCCCAGTGTATCACGCTCACTAAGCAAACGTTGCATCGTTTTTACAAAATTGTTTCCAAAACGACTGTACACCCATGACGTTCTAATAATTAACACATCTGGATTAACAGCCAAAGCGGCTAACTCTCCTGCGCGTTTCGTAGCTCCATATACATTGATCGAATTGGTAATAGCCTCTTCTTTCAAAGCAGTTGACGAAGTTCCATCAAAAACATAATCTGTCGAAATGTGTATCAACTTCACCCCATGCTCTTTTGCATAGGTAGCAACCACTTCAACAGCTAGATGATTCACTAGATCAGCTGATTCCGTTTCCGATTCCGCTTTATCCACAGCAGTATAAGCGCCACAATTCAATAGAATGTTTGGTTGGATAGTTTCTAATTGACTTTTCAATACAGACAAGTTGTCTAATGAAACTTGTGTTCTATCCGCAAAAATCCATTCGTATTGTGAATAATTCTCGGATATTATTTTTAACTCAGAACCTAATTGTCCTGTAGCTCCAGTGACTAAAATTTTTTCCATTTTGTTTTTTTTACACAAAAGCACAAGGATATTATTGCTGCTTTTAATTTACTTTGATTATTCCCCTTACAAAGAAATTAAAGTCTCCATCCAACATACATCTTTAAACCTTAAACTTTTAAAATCTTTTTTTAAAACTCCCAATCGATGTCATTAAAACTTGGCAAAATTACATCTTTCTCAGAAACAATAACTTCACCAGCCTCTACTTTCCAATCAATATTCAATGTAGGATCATCATAACGAATCCCTCTTTCACTGTCTTTATGATACAGTTGATCTACTTTGTACATAACAGAGGCCGTTTTACTCAAAACCGAAAAGCCGTGAGCAAAGCCGTGAGGCACCATCAATTGTTTTTTATTATCAGCACTTAAAACGACACTAAAATGCTGTCCGTAAGTAGGTGAATTTTTACGCAAATCTACCGCCACATCCAGAATTTCACCTTGCAAGACACGAACTAACTTCGCTTGCGCAAAAGGATTGATTTGCAAGTGCAATCCACGAATTACCCCTCGTTTTGAGAAAGACTGATTGTCCTGTATAAACTGATAGTTGATCCCATTTTCATGAAATTTAGCTTGATTATAAGCTTCAAAAAAATAACCCCTTGAGTCTTCAAAAACTGTTGGATTAACTACTACTAAGTCTTCTATAAATGTTTTTTCAATTGTCATTGTTAATTTATTTTAAGCTAATTTATTTAATTTTATATCATTAATTGTCTTGCTATTTATCAATCTTCGCTTTCTATCAAAAAACCAGCCCCACTTATCAAAATAGTAAAAGGCAGAAGTAAAATACATTTTTAAATTGGCAAAAGTTAAAAATGATTTAAACAAATGATCATGATAAACAATTTGATTGGGATAAAATAAAGTTTTAAATCCAGCATCATAACACCTTCTTGTGATATCTAGATCTTCCATATGCATAAAAATGTTTTCGTCAAAGCCATTAATTTTTTTTAACGCCTCAGTTCTAAAAACCATAAAACAACCTGATAGATACGGAACTTCCATTATTGTATCATACCCACTGAATCGCAATTCAAATTTCTCTATTATTTTTCTTTTAATACCCGAAACTGGCAAAAATCTCCTAGCAAAAAAAACAAAAGGACTTGGGATTAATTTCGCTAAATACTGTATATTACCATCAGGATACAATACTTTAGGCATTACTAAACCAATGTTACAGTCATTATCCATAAAGTCAATAATATCCTCTACAACACCTACTGAATAATAAATATCAGGATTCAAAATAAGATGGTACTTTGTTTTCTCTGAGTACTTTCGTATTGCTATATTATGTGTGGAACCATAACCTGGATTGGATGGATTATGAATATATTCGGCTCTAGAATCAATTATAATATCCTTTAACTCATCCGTAGGTGAATTATCTACCAAGACTAGCTTAACATTTAAATCTGTATTGAGAAAACTTCTTATAGCATCCAAAAGTTGCTTTCTGTCGTTTTTATAAATTACTAAACTACAAACTATATCGTACATATGTTAGAGTGTTTTATTAATTAAAAAAAATCTCAAAAAAATATAATAAACTAAAAGGATTCTAAATGACACTTTTTTGAAAAAAGAATATTTACTGATGCCTGAACCGGTATCTGAAACATTTTTAGAGTGCTTCCTATAACTAATAAGCCTCTGCTGATTGAATTTTACAGAAAAATATAATTCCGCATTTATCCCAATCCAACTGTCATGCATAGGAATATGTTTAGGAAAAGGTAGAATCTTATCTTTAAGTTCCTTTCTGAAGGCCATGCAGCACCCAATATAGCTGTTGCTTACTAAATTATTTATAATTCCTTTTTTTGAATTATTAAATTCAAAAAAAGAATTGTGGATTACTGCTTTTGACTCTGAATCAAAAACCGAACAATCCGAGAGAATTAATTGATATCCTTTCTCAAAGTCATTTCTACATTCCGTAACCTTATTTCCTTCCCAAATATCATCTTGATCTGAGAGAAAAATATAATCTCCAGAAGAATTCAATATGGCATTTTCAAAATTTTCAACTAGACCTTGTCCTTTATTTTTGAAAATTTTAATTCTACTATCATTATAATTTTGAATAATATCCACAGTACTATCAGATGAATTATCATCTGATACTATTAATTCATCAACTAAACTTAATTGGCAAAGTATGGAATCTAATTGTTCCTTAATATATTTTTCCCCGTTATATGTTGCTATGCAAACTGAAATCATAATAAATTATTCTAATTTTCTGTTATATCCTACGGTAAAATCCCTATTAATGTAGGAATACATTATAATCATCACAAGCATCCCTGTTGAACTAACTAACAATGGATTGGTTCCGCAAATAAATAAATAAGTCCCAAAAGCAGGAATAATATATTGATTATAAGTATTAATTTTTTTATTAATTAGAAGATTAATCATTGGGTAAATTATCAATATTATAAAAAACAATCCAAAGGGAACCCCAAAATAACGTATTAGCTCAATATAGGTAAGTTCAACTTGTGAAGTAAATCCATTTTTACCTATTGAATAAAATTTACTCCCCAGCCCTTGTCCCCATAATAAATATTGTGGATGCTCTTCAAAATTATCCATCAAAGATACATAGTGACCATATTTAGTCTTTGCTGATGCTTCCTTTTCTTTAAATGATAAACTCAAAGCAAACATTGACATAGCAGTAAGCATTGATATAAAAACAACTAAGGAATAAAAAGCGTTTTTCCTTTCTTTTAAAAAAATATAAATCCAATAAATAATAACACAAATGGCAGAAAGCATGTTTGCCCGCGTACCAGATACTAGTAAACAAGCGAAAAAGATTGATATTAAAATCATCCTTTTCGCTGTAAAACCACGTCTAACAAGCACTGAACAATAATAAGATAAAGGGAAAACAAGTACTGGGCTTGTTTTATAATATACCATAAAAACCTTATATCCATAAAAGTTCCTGCTCGCTATCATTATGGTTTCTGTCTCCATATTAAGATAATTGTATACTTGTCCAAAAAGGGCGGGATTATAAAGCGGAAGATAATATATTACAAATGTAGCTAATGGTATAAAAATTGAATATTTAGTTACATATTTTCCAATATCGATATCCATATCCACTACAATTATCAATAAAAATAAAATAAAAATCGATTTTAAAAATCCAAATGCAAATTCATAGTCGGTATTATCACCCTGACCAACTGCAGTACAAATTCCAAAAATAGTAATGCATATCAATAAAAATATAATTACTATATACTCTTTATAATATTTTATTTTGGATCGTGACCTTAAAATTATCCATCCAAATATTACCAATATAAATAATGGTATTTTTAAATGAAAAATACGATCGGTCGGATCTATTAATAAAATTAATACAAGAAGTGACAATAAAAATTTAACAACCCGAATAATCATATATAGTATTTTAAAGAGTGTCCTAAAAAAAGAACTTTTACACTTAATATCTACTTTTACTCATCTCAAAAAAAACCTAACAAGCTCCAGCCTTATAATTTTAGAAAGTCAAAAAAAGGATCAAAAAATTTATTCTCGACAGGAATAGTAACGCTATTAAACAAACTTTACTTAAAATGCAAAACGCACTATGTAATACAATTACAAATCTTTTTTTTCTAAACTTGTAATATATAAGATATTTAACAAAAATATTCATAAATTTTTTAAAGCATTCGCTTAAGCCATTCGTTTATAGAATACTTAAACAATATCTCATCAGAAGTAGGATTAAATTCAGTTTTAAAAAAATCAGTATCGAAATCCGGATTTTCCCTATCTATTATTAATATATTTTGTGGATCATAAAAATCATAATTTACAATATCGCTATTTGTGGTAATTATTTTCTTTTGCGCTCCCAACAACTCTATAGTTCTCATTGTCAAACCAGTCTGTTGCGGATGAGCTATATCCAGAGTAGCTTTTGACTTCATAATTAAGTCCAAATTCATTTTTGCAGTAATCGATTTAAAGATAAGATACTCTTTACAACCTTTTAATTCTTTACCTACAAGCTTATGTAAAAGATAATTCATGTAGCCGGTATAGAGAATTACTTTAGAGTGCAATCCTTCCCTTTTGCAAAAATTCACAATCTTCTTTGCAAGTTTTAGCCTGTCTGAATGATACCAACCTAAGAAATATAAATCGTACTTTAATTCCTGCTTATCATAAAGCCGGGCATCATATTCTTTCCTGAAAAAAAGTGGATTAAAAATAAATTCTTTATTTTCAAGACAATCTGCCTTGTCAAACGAATAGACATTGTCAAAATTTTTAGCCGTTCTTTTACTTTCCGGAATCCTTACAATAGAATCCCATAGATATAAAACCCATTTACTGTTAGGATTTTTACTTTTGATTTTATCTATAGCACCCTGTGAAAGGCATTCACCTTTTATCACAAAGATAAGATCATAGTTAGATTTACAGGCATTTGCTATATGCATGCTTGTCTTTTCATTATATAATTTTATTTTATTCTTATTATTTCTTCTTAAATAATACCTGTAAGGGATTCCTGCCGGAAATTCGGAAAAATAATCAACATCATAACCTAACGAATTAAATTCGCTGATTATCGCCTGATCATAATCATAAAAACCGATTCCTATAAACAAAGCTTTTTTCCTAACCATTATTTAAATAATCCTTTTTCTTTCATTTCAGCAATACTCGCTTCGTATTTGCTTTCTTTAATTTCTTGTGTAAGTACCCATTTAGTAAATTTCTTAATACCATTTTCAAAATTGTACTTAGGTTCAAATCCAAGCATGGCTTTTATCTTGGTAAGGTCAGCATAGTTATGACGGATGTCACCCAGCCTGTAGTTACCTGAAATAGTAACATTTGTAGTGCCTCCGTAATTCTCTATAAGCTTATCAGCTACTGTGATAACATCGGTCGCTTCACCAGTACCTACGTTAAAAACTTCTCCATTTGCTTCTTCTTTTTCAAGGCCAAGAATTGTAGCGGCAACTACATCATCTATATACACAAAATCACGTGTTTCTTTACCATCCTCAAAAATATTGATATCTTTCCCATTCTTAATAAGTGTTGAGAAAATAGATAGAATTCCTGTGTAAGGATTTGACAATGACTGACCCGGCCCGTAAACATTCTGATATCTGAACGCTACCGGAGCAATACCTATTGTAGGACATACCGTCATGATCATCTGTTCCTGGTTTTGCTTTGTAATACCATATACAGATGAAGGGTGGATTTTAGAATCCTCATCTGTAGCGACTAGCTTAAGTGGTTTAGATGCCCCCTTATATTTTACTTCATAATCTCTGGCAGACATATAATCATCAGTCCTGTGTTTTGGATATACATAGGTATTTAGTTCATCTGACCAATACCTTCCCTCTCCATAAATAGATCTTGAAGATGCAATAACAACTTTTTTAACCGAATGCTCTCCATTTGCAAGAAAGTCTAGCATCAATGCAGTACCACCAATATTAACATCGGTATATTTCTCAATTTCATACATCGACTGTCCTGTGCCAGTTTCCGCAGCAAAATGTACTATAGCATCTTGTCCTGCAATGGCTTGTTCCCAATCTTCTTTTGAAGTTACAGTACCTTTAATAAATTTTACTTTATCTTTTACATTTAAGAATAAAAATGAGTTCTCTTCAGGATTATCACCGTGAATCTGAGCTGATAAATTATCTAAAACAGTTACATTATAGCCTTTTGCAATTAACTGTAAAGACAAATTAGAACCTATAAAACCAGCTCCGCCGGTAATCAGAATATTTTTCATTTAATTTTTATTTATTATTTATTTTAAAAAATCACCTTTGTCGTCCGTTCTCAGCCACTCATTTTTTTCAAATGAATACCTCTTAATAATTTTAGCCGGAGCTCCCGCAACAACACAAAAATCGGGAATAATTCCGGAAATAATACTATTAGCTCCTACCGTACAATGTTTACCTAAAATAGTTCCCGGCAAAATTACAGAATTGTTATAAATTTTGCAGTCATCTCCAATATGAACAGGATTCACTTTTATTTTTTGTCTTTCAATAGGAAGGTTAATATCTTCGTAAGGATGATGAACGTCGGTTATAGTTACATTTGCAGCGATTGCTGTATGTTTACCTATATAAACCCTATCGGCACAAGTTAAGTGTAAGTTTTGCTGTATAGTACAATAATCATCTAATATTATATGTGGTGTAAAGGACACACCTTCATAGGTTGTTATTGCTTCTATCCTTGCATTATAATATATATATGCATGATCATGGATAGAAACAAAAGCACGAGTAATAATTAAAGGCTTTTTAACGACCACTTTTTGCCCTAAATATTTAAATGCACGTTTATTCAAAACATGCCAAGTACGCCTTTGCAGAGATAAACAAATTCTTTTAAGCATATTATAGATTGTTTATAAAATCGTTAAACACTTTTTCATTAAACGGCTCAAACATTGTATATACTTCTGCATCAATAAAACTATTTGCGTCAAACTCAAATATATTTCCAGCATTCTCCACCAAATATACATTAGCATTACCTATAACATCCTGATGTGTCAGGTAATCCTTAATTTTATAAAGATATACTTTAACCTTATAATGAAGCGCTTCGTATACTGCTGTAGACTGTATAGCAAAAATTGCTTTTGAAATGGGAAGTATCTCCCCCATAGATCTCTGCGATGCTATTACTTCGATAGTATCATGCACCTCATATAGTGATGTTATGGCATTAAACTCATCAAACTGGTTAGGATGAAGTTTTATGCATATCTTGCCTTTATAGCCACTCTCCAATAAGCTTTCTACGAATTGCAACAAATCATTACTATAAATATTTGCGAATATGAACGTAATATCGTATTCTTTTGATTCACTCACTGTTCTCTTTGCATAAAAATTATTTCCCATAGGAATGATATTCTTAACTGGAAAGTTTAAATTACTAGTCCAGAAATCTGAAAAAGTGAAAAATGTATCAGGAAGAGTTTCCATCGCTCCCGACTGAATAATGCTTGGGTAAGAATACGCCGGATGTACATATCCTATAAGTCCATGCTGAAGTTCAACAACCTTAATATTAAGTTTATGTGCTGCTTCAAATAAGCCTTTCTGAATACCATTTTGCACTAAAAATATAGCTTTAGGTTTCACCTTGGCAAACAATTTCAGATAATGAGATTTAGAGATTTTATAATTAGTGATTATCCCATTTATATCACTTGTAAGATCAAGATCAACATTAAATTCTTTCTTTAAAATTTCGGCAATCCTATATTTCTCAAATACTTTTTTAGAAAGTTTAGACTTTAATCTCCACTTATAAGAACTCATCAATAAACCAAAATCAAAAATAGAATTATAGTGATTAATAGTATATTTATTGAAACTTTCAATTACAAAAGAGTCACAATGAATAATACTTAAGATATCATCAGATATATAATCTACATCTTTTTTATCAGCATCTTTGTTTCTTGAAGTAGCAAAACAAATATATTTATATTTTCGCGAAGCTTTTAAATTAAAATTTATATATCCCAAAATGTTACCAGACAAAGTAGAAAGCAGAGTCATTTTAGATTTTCTTGCATTTACAGAAGGTAAGAGCTTAGTGCTACAAAATTTAAAATATAATAAATAAAAAACATCATGCCTCACAAGATCCCAATACAATATTCCTTCACCGTCTTTTTCAGAAAAAAAACTATTTTCTATTTCAATTTTTTGAAATTTATCAGTAAACTCGATTATATTCATTAAAAAAATCTTAGATGAAAATTAGAATTTTTTATAATTAATGACTTTAGCTTTTGGCAAAGCAGAACTGTTAAAACTATAAGAATATCAATTGATACAACTATTTTAAAATTCATAAGTGCAATATATTGTATTTATATTAACGGCTTGGATTTATCAATTTAGTCTTTAACTGGTTAACATTTATGTAAAACCATTTGGCTGTAATTATGGCAAATACGATAAATAATACTAGTTTTAACAATATATTAGAAATTATACCCTTTAAAGGAATTAGTATATCGTATAGGTAGGGAATTAAAGCTACTAATATGATTAATATAACCTGAGGAAAAATAAATCTCTTTTCTATCTTTAAACTAAATTGGCATATCACATTCACCGTTAAAAAAGAGGAAATTGACGCAATAATTGCTCCATAATAGCCGAAAACGGGAATAAGTATTAGGTTAATAACAATCGAAATTATACCTGATAGAATAGTAGTATAAGAAACAATTTTTTGTTTGTTTTCTGTTATTAAAAGCATATCTAAATATATATTAATACCTGATATTGCCACTGAAGTCACTAATAACGGAACGATTTTATGGCCTACCAGAAAGTTTTTTGATGCCGCTATCATAAATATTTCTTTACTAAAAATAGAGACTCCAAAAGCCCCCACAATAATAACTGAGAGATAACTTTTATACAATAAAGAATTTACAGCAATAAAATTGGAACCTGCATATTCTTTAAACAAAATAGGTTCAATAGTTTTATAAAAAGCTTGAATTATTATATTTAAAACTAAAGCAAGTGTAAATGCAACAGAATAAATCCCCAATGCATCTAAAGAAATATACCTCTCTAAAATAATTCTATCACTTAACGAAATTAGTATATAAGACACACTTCCTGGGAGAAGTGGCACGCAAAACTTTAGTGCCTTTTTTAATATAGAATAATCAATTTTAAAATATCCGTTTTTGTTAATATAATAGAGGTAAATAAAAACATATGGGATATTCACATATAACCTACCATAGTAACTTCCTTCCAAACCCCATTTAAAATAAACAACAAAAATTAAAACAAATAAATATTGTAATAATGTTCTAGATAAACTGACAGCTAAAAAGCCTTTTACATCTTGATTAACTCTATAGAGGGCTAAAGGGATAATACCCATAACATCAAAAAAGTTATTTAATATAGCTAAAATAAAAAACGGATAAAAAGGAACATTAATATCAAAAGCCTTTATTAATGTAGGAAAAAAAAGTAGCTGTAAAACTAATAGCAATATATTAAACAACAAAACGGTGCAAAAAATCGTACCCACTAATTTTTTTCGATTTTTTACACCTTCCTCCTTGTAAAATTGACTTAACAAATAAGTATTTAGAGACAAAGATGCTAATACAGATACGAACATCATTACTGAAGTAGTGTAACTGTTTATGCCATATTCTTCTGTTGTAAGATAAACTGTCAGAACTGGTAGTAAAATAAAAGATAAAATTCTGGGAATAATTTCACCAATAGAATACAGGATAGTACTAGATAAAAAACTTTTATTATTGAACATATTAAATTGCAATAATATAGCATGGAGTTTGTGTTTCAGCCATGCTATATTGATCTAAGTTTTTTTAATCTTCTAATCCTTTACCAGCTACATTATGTCTCAATTTCCACTTCCCTTCTTCATCTTTACCCCATAAATGTGGAGATCTGAATTTATCACATAAATCATGAAACTCTTCTGCAGTCATACCAATATATTCCATAATGTCATTAAAATATCGATCTGGAAACTCTCCATCAAAACGATTAACTAGTGCAACCCCTTCCTCTCTTGTCAAGTGTCTGTTTCTAATTTCCTGTGCAGCATCATAGGTGGCACGACCTATTCCAAATTTAATAAATGTGGTATAAAAATGTAAATCATCAATTTTGTCATCGATACCACTATACTTACTAAAGGTACCCTGCGTTCTATGAGGTCTTGCCTTGAAACCAGTGTTTTCTACGGCGTAATAATATACTTCTTGTGGCGTCCACCTCAGATAATAACCCAAGTAATGTACTTCAATATTCGCTTTTTCTAAATCCTCTAGTTTTGGTGGTAAAAACGACATCAAATCACTTAATCGTACTTCATACTTTTCCATCAATTCTTTAATTGAAACACCTGCTAAATACACCTCGTCTAAATGCTCAAAACTAAAATAAGATTTATCACGTAAAGAAGTAGTATTATCGGCCAAAGGGTTTCCGTATTCCGCTTCATTTTCACCATAGAATATAAGATTGATGCCATGCTGAGCTGCAATCTTTGGAGCTAAATTCTTTTGCCCAAGAATAAATGTTTGAAATGGGTGCAACAAGTTTTCAATAGACAATTTTGTCAACAACTTCATTATCTTTCCATTGCGATAAAAAGAAATATTATCAAAACCAGAATCCAACCAGTTTTTCCAGTTTTTCAAACCATAATCCGTATATAAAATAGGAGGCCAAGTAACTGTTAATGGATTCATGTTGTATTTGTATTTCAAAACATGAGCCTGATATGCACTATCTTTACCACCACTTCCTGGAACTAGACAGTCGTAAGAACCATCATTTTTTCTATACTTATCAAGAAGTGCTACTAACTCTTCTTCACGCATACCCCAATCAATATTATCTTTAATTTCTGCAGTTCTACAAGCATCACAAACACCATGCTCATCAAAATTCATGGTTGTTTTTTTACTATCTTTTGTGTGCTTAAATTCTACAGCCGATGTTGGTCGCTGATTAGACATCACACATTTTGTACAAAACGTAACTTCTTCAGGCAATCCGTAATACGCCTCTAATTTTTTCTTTTCTGACATTACAATAAATTATTAATTAAAGCCCAATTTTTATAAATAGATATTCCTTTGCTTGCACTTTTTTCTGGGTGAAATTGAGTGGCAAAAATATTGCTTTTTAAAATGGAAGAACAAAACTCGATTCCATCATAATTTGTATTGGTTAAAATACAAGAATCATGCGTTGGCTTCACATAATAAGAATGTATAAAATACATAAAATCATTTTCTTCTATTTGAGATAATGCTGAGTGATCCCAATCTTGCTGCAATTTATAAATAGTGTTCCACGCAATATGTGGCACCTTTATATTTTTTCCTTCCAACTTTTCAGGAAATCTTTTAATCACTCCTGAAATTAGATCTAATCCTTTACCTGCACCAAACTCTTCACTTTCTGTAAAAAGCAACTGTAGTCCAAGACAGATCCCAAAAATAGGTGTACCGCTATTTACTTTTTCTTGTATTGCAGTGTCAAGTCCAAATTTCCTCAAATTAATCATGGCTTCGATGAATGCTCCTACACCGGGAAGAATCAAGGCATCTGCGTTCAAAACATCTTCTTTATTAGAACTAATTTCAGCATTTATTCCTATGGTATCGCATGCTTGTTTAACACTGAATAAATTACCCAGTTGATAATCAATTATAACTACCTTTTTCTTACTATTATCCATTATAATCTGCATTCAATTTTATTAATTAACAACTCCTTTTTCACATCCACAATACTACATGGCTCAAATGTATGGAAACTTCTTTTCTGTTTCAAAAACTCTACATTTCCCTCCAGATCAGAAGCGGCAGATTCATTTTCTTTTATAAAATTATAATGAAACAATGAGGAAATCATTACAGCATCAGGACTGCATGCCTTCAACAAATCAACAACATCCTGCTTTTTTCCCGCTCCGCCATGCGCAATTACGGGAATACTTACTAAACTGCTAATTTTTGCAATAAGGTCTGCATCAAATCCTTCACCAGTTCCTTCTTTATCTACTGAGGTGATAACAATTTCGCCAGCTCCTAGTTCATCTACTCTTTGTGCCCATTCAAATACATCAACGCCAGTAAATTCACGTCCATTATCTGTATAAGCTAAATATCTGCCTTCATGTTCTTTAATAGCTTCAATCGCTACAACAATAGTAGAAGAACCAAACATTCTTGATGCTTCTTTTATCAATTGTGGATTTTTAATTACAGCTGTATTAAGACATACTTTGTCTGCCCCTACCCGAAGAACTTCCTTGATGTCAGAAATAGACCTTAGTCCACCACCAACTGTAATAGGAATAAATATTTTTTTTGCAGTCTCGGTTATTATATCATGAAGACTGTTTCTTTCATATAAAGAGGCTACCACATCCATGAACATCAATTCATCAGCACCTTGTTCATAATAATATTTAGCAAAATCTGATGGTTTACCTAATACTCTTAACCCTTCAAGGTGTATGCCTTTTACCAAATTTGGTCCTTTTATATCTAATCGGGGTATTATTCTGGTTGTTTTCATTATTGTATTTTATTTTTTAAATAAAACTCGGCTAAATTCCAGTCTGCAAAAGTATCAATGTCAATACTTCTTTCATCAGGCATTATGATTTTTTTTATTTTTTTAAATTCCCCAAGAGACGATGTTTTGAAGGATTTAGTATTTATCAAATACATAGATCCATTATATGCATAAACTGGTGGACAATCTTGTCTTCTTTGAAAATTACTTTCTTTACTTTTTTTAAGATAACCATCTGAATTTTCTTCAAAAAGAGTGAAATAAGGATTTTCTTTTGAGTTTTTAACGCTCACTACCATATCGGTATCCTTATCATAACTTTCGATCAGCTGATTAAAATCCTCTTGAGTTCTAAAAGGTGATGTTGGCTGTAAAAGCAATATAACATCAAAACAAATCCCTAACTTTTCATAAAATTCTAAAGCATGCTTAATTACATCATAGGAAGAGGCTGTATCAGTAGCAAATTCTTCAGGTCTCCTAAATGGAATTGAAACCTCCATTTTATTCGCTATAGTTATTACATCTTCATCATCAGTTGTAATACATAATTCATCCCCTTCTCTCAAGTTTTGTAATGCAAATTCAATACTATATTGCACCAGTGGCTTTGCGCCTAAAAGCTTTGTGTTTTTTCCAGGCAAACCTTTAGACCCAGCCCTCGCCGGTATTAAATAGAGAGTTTTCATATAAATGAAATGTTATTAATATCTATTTGAGCTTTTTCAAAATCTTCGTGCTTTCCTACATCCAACCAATAACCAGAAAATGGAAAAGAAATTACTTTTAAATTATTCTTAATCAATTCCTCCATAAAATCAGTAGCATTAAAGAATACATCTTCAGGAATATATTTAAGCATTGATTTTTTTATTAAATAAATTCCTCCATTTGAGTAATAGGTATACGTTGGTTTTTCTTTAAAACTTTTAACTTGTCCATTATCTGTTTCTAAAACAGCATAGGGCACACTAACCTGATAAGGAATGGTTAAAACTGCTAAATCAGCATCTTGTTTTATAAACTCCAGAAAAAACTGTTCGTAATTAATATTCGTCAACAAATCTGAATTGGTCACTAAAATATAATCATGTTCAAAATTTGTAATTTTTGAAACAGCTCCAATAGTCCCTAAAGGTTCATCTTCCCAAACATAATCTATTTTAACATTTTTTTTGTTTCCTTGACCAAAATGACTTTCAATTTGTTCTCCTAAATATTTAACCGAAATCCAAAAATCATCGATTCCAAATAAAGCTAATCTGTCCAGATTGTGCTCCATAATGGCTTTTCCTCCTACTTGCAACAATGGCTTCGGTGTAGAATCAGTTAATGGTTTAAGACGTTGTCCCCTTCCTCCTGCCATAATAACGGCATCAATAGGCAAGTAAGACCTGATATTTCTAAAATTAATAACATTAACTACTTTATTTTTTTCATCTACAACTGGCACCACTCTAAAATCGCCTTCTCTATATTCAATGATTTTTTTTAAATCATTCTCTCCTTTAGTAATATATCTTGGATTGCCTTGTATAATCTCATTGACTAAACTATCAATATTAAACCCCTTTAATAAACCACGTCTAACATCTCCATCTGTTAAAGAACCTACTAATTTATCTTCTGTGTCTACTACAAAAAGTATGGCATCTTGCGATAATTCATTTAATAGAAGTAACGCATCCTTAACTTTACTACCTGAAAGAATTAAATGATCTTTATAAATTCTCATGAATTTTTTTTTACTATTTTAATAATATTTTCTGCAACTTCTTTTTTACAATATACATTTGTTCCTTCAAAAACACCCTTTTCTAAAACTGTTTGGAAAGCCAAACAAATAGATGAATTATCAAATGGGGCATTAACAATATTGTCGCTTTGTACCCTTCCTTTTTGTCTATCTCCAACATTTACAACATACTTACCAAAAGAAGCAGCCTCTAAAATTCCACTTGAAGTATTACCAATTAATAATTTTGAATAATACATGGCCGAGAAATAATTAGCTTTACCAAAATTTTCGACAAGAAAAATTCTATCAGGATTTTCATTTTTCAACTTGATAAGTGCGTCTCTATATATTGAACCTAACGTATCTGCATTGGGCATCGTTATAACGATAATTATTGACGCTGCGATTGTGCCTAAGGCAGTCCGCATTGCTTCAGCAAAAGAATGATTCAGTCCCGACTCCACCGTTTCCGGATGGAAAGTGACCAATGCAAACTCTTTATCAGGAAAAGCAAATTTTTCACAAAGAATGTCTTTATCTACAGCAACAAACGAACTTAAATTATCTAAACTTAGAGAACCTACACTATATATGTTATCTTGACTTTCAATCAAGCTTTTAACTTTATCTTTAAAAACATCTGTTGCAGTAAAATGTAAATGTGATGCTATAGTAATTTGGTGGCGATAAACATTGTCTATCGCTCCCAATGTAGTTTCACCCCCATGTATATGCGCAAATTTTACTCCAAAAGGAATTCCAGCCTGTACTGCCGCACTCATTTCAAAACGATCCCCCAAACAAAATACCAAATCGTAGGTATGACTCGCCCAAAAGTCCGAAAACTTCAACACGGTCAAGCCATAAGAGGAAGAAATTGCTTGTTCATCATCATTTGAAATCAATGAGGAAATACAACGAATACAACTATACCCATCCTTCTCAATATCCTTTACAGTATATCCGTGGCTTTTTGACAGATGAGTCCCGAAAGCAATAATTTCTATTTCAAAAAAAGAATCACTTTTCATTTTTTCAATCAAAGGAAGATATATTCCGTAATCGGCTCTCGAACTGGTTAATATACCTACTCTCATATAATATCTGAAAACAGCAATTTATCGAATTCGTTTTTATCGGCATTTAACTTTTTACCTATAATATTTTCCCATTCCATTGGAGAGATTCCATCTCCTGGTCGTAATGAAATAATATCTTCTTCGGTAATAACGTGCCCTTTTGATAAATTATTACTCAAATGGATACTTTTTCTGGCTATCGAGATGTTTTTAGTTTCACTGTCACTTGGCATTTTTTGTCCGTTTCCACTCAAGGCCAATTCAATATTTCGTATCGCCTTGACCATTGCTTTTAATTCCTCTGGCTCTAATGAAGCCACATGATCGGGACCTGGTAAAGTTCTGTCCAATGTAAAGTGTTTCTCGATAATTGTAGCGCCCATTGCAACTGCAGCAATTGGGACTTCAATACCAAGGGTATGATCTGAATAACCAACCTGTGCACCAAAAGTTTTCTGGATTGACAACATCGCCTTTAGATTTACATCTTTCATTGGCGTTGGATATTCTGTGTTGCAATGTAATATTGAAATATTGTCCTTTTTTAAACCAAATTTCAATAGGACGTCCATAGCTTGCTTAATTTCAATTTCGGAACACATTCCGGTTGACATGATAACTGGTTTTCCGCATAAAGCAATTGCTCTAAGATAAGGATAATTCGTTATTTCTCCACTTGGAATTTTAAAAAACGAAAGTCCAAGATCATTAAGGTACTTCACGCCCTCCACATCAAAGGCTGTAGAGAAAAACTGAATATTCCTTTCTGAGCAATAAGAGAGTAACTCTAAATGATCTTCATGACTCAATTCTAACTTCCTAAGCATATTATATTGAGAATCATCGCCGTCATTCATATTGACACTCTGATATTGTGCCTTTTTTGCTTCCTTACTCACTAATCTATTGGCAACAAAAGATTGAAATTTCACATAATCCACACCCGCCATTACCGCTACATCAATAAGTAATTTTGCTTTTTTAATATCACCATTATGATTCACACCTGCCTCAGCAATTATTATAACTTTATTACTCATATACCCAATTTATCACCGATTTTTAATTTTAAATCAGTTTCAATTTCACTAATTTCTATAAAACTATCCTCAGTTTTAATTAAAAACCCATCAGATGTTTTTGCTAACAATTGGCCAACTGTTCCAATATATTCGGGAGCATCTACTATTATTTTAGACCTATTAATTTTGATTTCCACACCAGAGATAAAGGTAGTTGCCATAGGGCCTGGTTTTGAAATAGAACGTATAAAATTAAATAGTCTTCTTGATGTTTGATTCCAATTTATTAGCTCGTCTCCTTCACCTCTTCTACCACAGTAAAAACCAACAGGATCAATCGTGTTTTGCTCAATTCTTTTTGACTCCCCTGACTGAATTTCTTTTATTGAATCATATAAAATATTACCACATTCAACATAAGCAATTTCTAATAAAGAACTATAATCATCATTATCATTTATTGGATAAGAATTTTGTTTAATAATATCACCTGTATCAATTCCTTCATCTATGTAATGAACTGTAATTCCAAAACTATTTTCATCATTAATAAGTGCCCAATTCAGAATATTTCTTCCTCTATAAAATGGTAATTTTCCTGCATGACAATTAATTGTACCCAATCTCGGCAGATTTATTATGCCCTTCCTGAAAATCTGATTAAAACTCATCGAAACAAATAAATCACAACGATATCTTTCAGCTACTTGGAAGAATTCTTCAGAATTTATTTTAATAGGATATAAATAATCAATACCATATTTATCCGAAAACCCCTTTAATGTTTCATCTGTAGAGTCGGATCTAGGAACGATAAACTGAATAGAAATAGTTTCATCCTGAATTAATTTCTCAAAAGCTAGATGTGACCATGGTCCATCTGCAAAATATCCTATTTTAAGTTTCATCATTCTTTTTTTATCTAACACTACTCGGTATATTTACAATACGTTCTTCTAAGAATTCTGCATTTACATTTTCATCCCTCTGGCAACTCGCATACATTGGCAAACGGTACATCAACTGCCATATTGGCCTGGTCATTACTCTATTTGCATTCGTTGTTTCCAAAAACAAATCTCGCTCTACTTTGTTTTCCAACTCCACAGACATCAACCAATAGTTTGCTTTGGTCTCTGGAGTTTCAGTTCTAAATTTTATTCCATTAGTCGCAAAGAAATATTGATACTCTTTGGCTAATTTTCTTTTATTTTCTAAAAAACCAACCAATTGTTCCAATTGAGCACAAGCCAAAGCGGCGTTTAAATTGGGCATTCTGAAATTGTAACCCATTTCATCGTGCACATATTCATACGGATGTGGAATTTTGGCTGTTGTGGTAAGATATTTTCCTTTTTCTCCTATTGCAATGTCGTTGGTAACAATAGCTCCTCCTCCTCCGCATGTTACTATCTTATTTCCGTTAAAAGAAAAAACGCCTACTTTTCCCAAACTCCCTGTTGCTTTTCCTTTGTACTCACTACCCAATGATTCAGCTGCATCTTCCACAACCGGAATTCTCCAAATGTCACAAACGGAAATCAGTTCTTCTAAATGCACTGGAAATCCAAAAGTGTGCATCGGTACACAGGCACTTATTTTTCTGCCTGTCTTTTTATTATAACAACCGTCCTCATGCAATTCGCCAAACTCTTCTAAAAAAGAAGTTACTGCTTTAGGAGACAATCCCATAGTATCTAAATCAACATCTAAAAAAACAGGATTTGCATTTTGATACGCTATAGCATTGGTAGTAGCCACAAAAGTCAACGCCTGTGTCAATACCTCATCTCCAGCTTTCACACCCACTAAACGTAAAGCCACTTGAATTCCCGCAGTACCATTGACAACTGCAACCGCCTTTTTTGTTTTCGTAATGCCTTGCATCATCAATTCAAATTGATCTACGTATGCCCCAACAGAAGACACAAAAGTGCTTTCGATAGTATCTAAAAGGTATTTTTTTTCGTTACCTCCAAAATGAGGTACGTGCAAGGGGATAAAACTTTCTGTTTTATATTGGTCTTTGATAAAGGATATAACCGAATTAAAATCTGCCATAATTACATTTTTGAATCTAAATATTTCCCTGTTTCTTTGTGACTAAAATTGGGTATCATATTATGAAATAAAGCAACAATGGATTCTTTATCCCAATTTAAATTTGATTTCATTTCGCCAATTTGCCTTGTAAAACTATCTAATTTTGACGGGTTAAAATCAGCATCATTTTTAATGATTCCCAAGTTAAGGAATCGATCCATATCTAAGGTTTCATTATCAGTATAAAACTCCTCAAAATCTTTTTCCCCTGTGGTATCACTGTCGCTAAATAAACAAGGCCATTTATTTTGTGAGATTAATTCATCAACATTATCTCTGGCTTCTTCTTCGCTTAAACATAAATAAGGTTCGTATCCAATTTCAGCAAGGTATTTTACTGCAATATCTGAAAAGGAAATTAGATGTAAATTTTCACTTAATTTAGGAAAGAAAACATCTCTATTTTCTCCGAATATACAGGACATCAAACAAAGTTCACCAGATTCCTTTGGAGTCACGAAATATCGTTTGATATCATTTGGCGCTACAATAGGTTGTTTTTTTAAAATACGCTGGTTGAAACCATGCAATAAGGAACCGTCTGAAAAAGCCACATTCGCAAAACGAGCAGTGGAAATTGTAATCTGTTCACTTTTTCGCATTAGATACATCTCCATGATACGCTTTGAAGCTCCCATCATATTCACGGGATTCGCAGCTTTATCGGTAGAAACACAGAAATATTTTTTTGCTCCGTTTTCTATGGATTGTTGTAATGTTTTCTCCGTATTGAAAATATTTACATCGACCATACGCATTAGGGTAAATGGATCTTTTTCGCTTCGTACATGCTTTAAAGCGGATAGATTTAAAACATAATCATATTTACCATCAGCTCTAATAAAAGCGTCATATTCAACTGAGCTAACGTCTAAAGCAAACGTTTGAAAATCCCCATCGATGTAACCGTTAGAACTTCTCAAGTCCCGCACCAGCTCCACCATATTGTTTTCACTAATATCAACAACATGCAACTTAGATGGATTACGTTTGAATATTTCTTTAGTCACTGCCTGACCTATAGAGCCAGCACCTCCGATAACCAAAAAACTTGACTGTTGAATTACGTATTTTAATTCATTTTCATAAATTGCTATATCATTTTCAAATATTTCAGAATCTCTTCCAATTAAGTTAAGGATATTCATATTTTTAAAAATTAATTTATTGAATTTTATTCTAATTTTTTAAACTATTCCTTTTAAGTATCTTCTTAGTGACAAATAAAAAACAACAAAGAAGACCATTAATAAACCACCTAACACCAAGCCTTTAACTTTACCAAATTTCTCTTTTTTCAAAGGTAATATTGGCCTGTCGATAACCTGAATTAGAGGTGTTTCTTTACGCAAAGTTACTTTGGCCAGTTCAGATTGTTTAACTAGTTCCGTCAATATCGCAGTATTCGCCTGTACATCCACCTGTCTTCGAGCAGAAGGAGCGCGGCGTACATTCATGGCAGGATTCAAACCAAAAGTATTATCATTGGCTACTGCCACACCAGTAATAGCGATGTTCAATTCTCTGCGTATCGAATCTGTTTGATGATCTAAAATCAGCATGTTTTCACGAGATTTTTTGCTTTTGGTTTCTATATAAAAGTCTGACACTTCTTTAGCCAGGGCTTCCGCAAAATATTGAGCAAATAATTCATTTGAAGATGTCACATCAATACTTATAATAGCAGCTTCTGTGTCTTTTTGACCTATTACCAGCGCCCCTTGAGATAGATCTTGATAAATACTTCCCATAATACTATCTTGTACACGAGTAAATTCATCTCGATTACCATTTGGCAAAAATTCTAATGTTGCATATTTTGGATTCCCACTCCAACTTTTACGCCAATCATTATTTTGAATATACATTTCGGCCAAAGAAATGGTATTTCCACCAACTTCAGCAGCACTTAATAAAGTTTGCTCTACCATCCTTCTGGACTTAAAGAGTATGGTCAAATTACCACCGGAAAAAACACTTCCACCACCAGTGCCAAGATCTAAACCTAATGAGCTTGCTAAACCCAAAGCACCGCCCAATCCTCCAGATTTATCGTCTTCCAACGCAAAAGACAAAGTAGCTGTATAAGAAGGTTTTTTAGTGAAGGAATAGCCCAAACCTAAAAGAGCTCCTACGATTCCAGCTAGTAAAATAATTTTCCATTGAGAATGTAAATAAAAATACCATTCTTTTCCTTTCTCGATTAATTCTTTTAGAGACATTTCTTCCCTTTCTATAATCTTAGTATCAGTATTCATATTATAGTATTATTTAAAAGCTGTAACAATTAATAAAGCTAAACTAGCTATAACACTTCCTATGCTTACTACTTCACCTGTACTCATCTTTTTAACTTCTGGTTTTTCAGGAACAATAATTTGTGAACCAGGAGTGACCTTTGGATAATTTCTAAAAAACAAGAATGAACTAGCTACATCGGCCTTACCATTGGGATAAATAACATAAGCCTTTTTCTTCCAGCCTTTGGCATCAACGCCTCCAACTGCATCCAAATAATATTTAAAACCTCTACCACTCTCATAAGGGATCTCTGATGTCAACAAAACATTACCTGTCACTTTTACACCTTCGTTAAAAGATGCTACTTCGATTTCGTCACCAGGGAAAAGTGTAACATTAGTATTATCGTTCTGATTCTTTACAACAGCCTTCCAATCAATGGGAATAATAGCGTATTTCAAATCCTCTTTTAACTTTTTCTCTAATTTATTTTGAATACTATCTTTAGTACCTAAATTAAGATTGACACTTTCCACTTCTTCAATCTGTTTAACTTGAATTGGTCGTTTAATTTTAACTCCTTCAACATTAGCTAATGACGTCAATCCACCGGCACGAGTTATAATATCGTAAACTTTAGCTTTTTTACTGGCTAATACATACTTACCCGCATAATGAACCGCCCCAGAAACCACTACCATTTCAGGTTTTTCATAGACTGCCATTTTACGAATATTAACAACATCAAAAGGGCTCAAATTAAAGTTTTTGGACTGTTCATTACTTTCCGGTGTAATTTCAATATTAAATAATTCAACTTTATTTGGATTAGAATCATTAATATCTTCAGAAATAATCATTCTTCCTATTTCTACTCTTTTTGATGCTGAACCAGTCAATCCTCCAGCTTGAACTAATAAATCGTTAAGAGTTAACCCTTCATAATATTCATAAACTCCTGGTTTTTTTATTTCACCATCGATAGATATTTTAAATTCTTCTTCAAAATCTAAGATAGAATACACCGTCACTACGTCTTCCTTACTCAATGCCACATTGGCTTCGGGATTACCTGTTAATGCTTCCTCTAAATCTACATTGACAATCTCAGTAGTTAAATCTGATTTTAAGCGAATAATACGAGCTCTCTTATTGTAAGCATCTTCTTTTAAACCATCAGCTTTAGTAATTAAATCTGAAATACGCATCCCTTCATAATAAGAATAGGTATCAGGTCTAAATACTGCTCCTTCTATTTTAATTCGGTTTTCAAAACGATTCAAAATTTTGGTAACTTTAAAAACATCTCCTGATTTAGGGAAATAGTTTTGAAAATCTGTTTTTTTAATATCTTCAACCTTAAATTCTTTACTCGTTTTTTGAATTACATTTACTGAAGCAGTATATGCCGACTCATTAAAACCTGATGCAAAAATTAATAAATCAGCAAAAGATTCCCCCTTTTTCATTTCAAAAATCCCAGGTCTTTTTACTTCTCCTTCAATTGTCACCCTGTTTATATAAGAGGGAATGCGAATTACATCGTTATCTTTTAAATTTACATTAGCTGACTGATCTCCCTTTACCAGGAAATCATAAATATCAACATTTTTATAAACTTTATTATTACGAATCAACTCTATAGTACGATAAGTCCCATTTTTAGCTGGTCCTCCAGCAACATGTAAAGCGTTATAGACTGATGATAAAGAGGAAACTGAATAATTCCCTGGTTGCTTAGCACCAATAATCGTAACTTTAATAGTTCTTATCTGGGATAAACTAACACTAACTTGTGATTGTCCAGAACTCACTGTACTATAAACTCTGGCAATAGCTCCTTTTATTTTTTGAGTCGCAGCTTCAATTGTCATTCCAGCAACGGATAGTTGGCCTACATATTCAATAGCAATTTTTCCCTCGACACTTACTGGAATATTTGCACTGTATTGTTGTACCCCATACACACTTATTTGCAATTCATCACCCGGCCCTAGTATATAATTTACCGGAGTCGCTAACTTTAAATCTGGCGCAAAATCAAGAGTCGGATTATCAAATAATTCTGATCCAAAGACTAAAGTATTACTTTCGTCTTTAATTTTACTATTGGACGAAATTACTTGCTTACGCCCTGATACTGGATTGGTATTATTTATTTGTGATAGTGGTATGGATGATTTAGCTGCAAGTTTGGATTTCAATTTCGAAAAACTATAAGGGGTCATCCCTTTCGATAATAACATAGGTTCGACTTGGTCGATAGTCATATTATTACTTTTAAGCTGGGATTGAATTTTATCCAAATCAGCATCTGAGAGTTCATCCACATTAACTGTACTTATATCCTTCGTTTGTAATAAATCTTGGGATTGCATTTGATTTGACATTAAAAAAGCACCAATAAATACGAAAGCAAAAATTAATTTTCTCATAATCACGTTATTTAATAAAAAGCAATTGTAAGTATTCACCTATTGCAATGGCTTCGCCGCAGTAAATCCCGTTTTTGATGAAATTTACACAGTTATTTTATTTTAAATTAAAACTAATACGCTATAGCTTTCTCTAAAGCTGAATTCAATTTTTGGCAAATATAGCAAAAAAGAAACCCTAAAAGAAGATTAAAATATATCAAAAACAGAAATCAATCGCCTTATCAACATTAAATACTGAATAGCAAATCATTAACTTATAAAATATCACCTAATTTGGTGAGGAATATTCAAAATTTAACCACAGTTCTTTTTTGTGAACTTTTGGGCCCTCAAACTACTCTAACAACCCTGGATTCTCTATCTCTAATGCACCATATAAACTTTTAACATCTTGTGAAAATTCCTTTTGAAGAATCAAATGGGCTGTATCTGTGTAAATAAATATAGTATCTTTCATCCCTATAAAAGCAGTATATTTTTCTGTTCCAATAACCATATTCCTGTTTTTATCGACAGGATGTCCAATAGTTAGCAAATAATCATACACAGATTCAAATGATCCTAAATCGGACCACAAGAATTCAGAAGCAACTACTTTTATTTTTGAACTTTTTTCCATAACTGCATAGTCAACACTAATGGAAGGTATCTCCATTGACGCCGTTAAGTCAATCACACCATCAACACTCTTCTCCCAAGCAATTTTTGATTTTTCGTACACCTTTGGAGCGTACAATTTTAATTCTTCTAAAAAGACGGATGCCTTAAAACAAAACATTCCACTATTCCATAAAAAATTGCCTTTTGAAATAAAGTCAGCTGCAGTAACTTGATTTGGTTTCTCTCTAAAAGAAATTACATCATCTTCCTTTCTTTCAATATATCCATATCCTATTTCTGGTTTAGTGGGAATGATTCCAAAAGTGACAATAAATCCCTCCTGAGCTTTTAACAAAGCTTTGTCAATAGCCTCTTGATAATTGTCAATATTGCCAATGATGTGATCTGAAGGAGTGATGATTAAAAGATCATCTTCATTTGATGCAAAAGCAGCAAAAGCTATAGCTGCAGCTGTATTTCTTGGCGTTGACTCTATGATATCAGTATAATCAGTATTACTTTTGGCTAAAATTCCTTTACTTAGATGACAATTATCTATATTCCCTACAACAACAATTTTACCTGCGATATCTTTATTTCGACGCACTGTTAATTCAAACAAAGATTTGCCATCAAAAATATCCAAATACTGTTTCGGTTTACTCTTACGAGATAACGGCCAAAGTCTACTTCCTACGCCTCCAGTAAGAATGACATGTGTAATTGCTTTTTTATCCATATTCTTTAAATTTTATAAACTTCCATCTGCTTCCCCATTTAAAACTCCTTTAACATCGTACAAAAAACTTATAGGATTCATCAATTTTCTAAAATTTAAATTTAAAAATTCCTTATGGGCCACACCGAGAACTACTGCATCGAAAGTAGTTTCAGGCATTGCAGTAACGGTTATTAATTTATATTCTGACCAAACTGTATCTGGATTAGCTAAAGGATCACATATACTAACCTGTACTCCATACTCTTGTAAAGCGTCTATGACATTAACAACTTTGGTATTACGAACATCAGGACAGTTTTCCTTAAAAGTAATTCCTAAAATCAAGATTGTAGCTCCATTTATTGCAATTCCTTTTTTAATCATCATTTTAACAATTTGGGAAGCGATATATTCGCCCATACTGTCGTTCAACCTTCTACCTGCCAGTATTATTTCTGGATGATAACCCAACTCCTGAGCTTTTTGGGCTAAATAATAGGGATCAACACCTATGCAATGTCCTCCAACTAAACCCGGCTTAAATGGTAAAAAATTCCATTTGGTAGAAGCTGCTTTTAATACCGCTTGAGTATCAATATTCATTAAATTAAAAATCTTAGCGAGTTCATTTACAAAAGCAATATTAATATCTCGTTGTGAATTTTCAATAACCTTTGCTGCTTCTGCAACTCTGATAGATGGCGCCAAGTGTGTTCCCGCAGTAATTACACTTTTATAAAGATTGTCTACTAAAATACCAGCCTCAATATTAGAACCAGCTGTTACTTTCAAAATCTTTTCAACGGTATGCTCTTTATCTCCTGGATTAATCCTTTCAGGAGAATAGCCTACAAAAAAATCTACATTAAGTTTCAGTCCAGCTATTTGCTCTAATACAGGTACACATTCCTCTTCAGTGACTCCTGGATATACTGTAGATTCATATATGACAGTATCTCCTTTTTTCAACACGCTACCTACAGTTTTTGACGATTTATATAAAGGCGATAAGTCGGGACGATTATTTTTATCTACTGGAGTTGGAACCGTAACAATAAAGTAATTGCAGTCTCTGATATCTTTTATATCAGAAGAACAAAATAATCCATTTGGCACATTTGCAGTATAAATAGGATTACTATCTAAAAGCACAGCTTCTAAAACACCCTTATCTACTTCAAAAGTAGTATCTTTTCCAGCAGCTAATTCAGATATTCTAGTTTCATTAATATCAAATCCAACAACTGAGTATTTGGTCGCAAATAACCGAGCAAGTGGCAAACCAACATAACCTAATCCTATAATAGCAATCTTTATATTTGCACTCATTATTCTTTATCTTTATAATTAATCTTTAATAAACACCCCAAAGAGTCTAGAACCAAGATATAATAATTATTATTTATTTCTTGCACAACAGCCTTCTGAGCTGCAAAAGGACCAGAGCCAACGGTTATTCTATCTCCAATTTTTACTGATTCAACAGCAACTTGATATTTATCTGGCGTCTCTAACCACTTTTTAATTGTATAAATTTCGTCATCTTTGACTATAGCTGGCATACCTAACCAAAATAAATAACGAACAGCTCCTGCAGACTGAAACACTAGATTTCTATCTTTTTCTTCGAGATGAACAAAAACATAGGAGTTAAACAAAGGTACCTCTACTTTTTTCTTTCTATCAGACCATTGTCTCACTTGAGTGATAACTGGACAATAACATTCTATTCCCAGTTTATTTAATTGCTCTGCTACCTTCCGCTCCCATTTCGGTTTTGTATATACTACATACCAATTCATTTCGCTTTATTTAAAATTGTTGCTTAAAAAAAGCACTTGTAACAATACTCTTTTATTCCTTTAACTTAAGATCCTATTCCCTGATAAACAAACCCAATTGCTTTTAAGGCTTCCCCGTCTAACACATTCCTGCCATCAAAAACAAAGGCTGGTTTTTGCATTGAATTGTAAATTTTTTGCCAATCATAAGTAGTAAACTCATCCCATTCTGTTAAAACTGCAACAGCATGAGCATTTTCCATCGCTTTATAAGGCTCCTCAAATGTTAAAACACTTAAAGCGTTAATTTCTGGAGAACGGCTTTCTAAATAATCTAAATCAGCCAAGACCTTTTTTCGAGACACCTTAGGATCGTATACTGCAATTGTAGCATTTTCATTAATCAAATCATCAGCCACATAAATTGCGGCGGACTCTCTGGTATCATTAGTATCTTTCTTAAATGCCCACCCAAGAAAAGCTATTTTCTTATCAGAAACGGTATTGTAAAGTGTTTGTACAATATTATTTGAAAAACGCCTTTTTTGATGGTCATTCATTATAATAACTTGCTCCCAATAATCAGCTACTTCATTCAATCCATAAGATTTTGCAATATAAACTAGATTTAAAATATCTTTCTGAAAACAAGAACCACCAAAACCAACGGAAGCTTTTAAAAACTTAGGCCCGATACGGCTGTCCATTCCTATAGCTTTAGTCACTTCATTAATATCAGCACCGGTTTTTTCACAAAGCTCAGACATCGCATTTACAGACGATATTCTTTGTGCTAAAAAAGCATTGGCTGTTAACTTAGACAATTCTGACGACCAAACATTAGTTGTTAAAATTCTATCTCTTGAAACCCAGTTAGCATAAACAGTAACAAGTGCATCAATCGCCTTTTGTCCCTCAGCAGTTGTATCTCCACCTATAAGAATTCTATCTGGATTTAGTAAATCTTCTACAGCTGTTCCTTCGGCCAAAAATTCTGGGTTCGATAGTATTTGAAACTGTACGCCATTTCCTGTATTGTCCAAAATACTTTTAATTGCTTCGGCAGTTCGAACGGGTAAAGTCGATTTCTCAACAACAATTTTATTATCTTTTGAAACCCTTGCAATTTGTCTAGCACACAACTCAATGTACTTTAAATCAGCTGCCATCCCTTTTCCCTTACCGTAGGTTTTAGTTGGAGTATTAACGGATATAAATATAATTTGAGCTTCATCAATTGCTTTATCAACCTCTGTGGAGAAAAATAAATTTCTCCCCCTTGCCTCAGCAACTATTTTATCTAGACCTGGTTCGTATATAGGAATATTAGCAACATCCTCATCATTCCATGCCGCAATTCTTTCTTCATTCAAATCAACAACAGTTACTTGAATATGTGGGCATTTTTGTGCAATAACAGCCATCGTAGGTCCGCCTACGTATCCTGCTCCGATGCAACAAATTTTTGTAATCTCCATTTCTTAATTTTTATAAGCTAATTATCAACCAACTATCTTTTTATTTTAGATTTTCCCAGTACCAAGCCACTGCCTCTTTCAGACCTTGCTGTAGTGAATATTTAGGGTCATATCCTAACAATTCTTTTGCCTTATCAATACTAGCTAACGAATGTGGTATATCGCCCGCTCTGTTGGGTCCATAATCTATTGAAACGGCTGCGATTGCCGGATTGAATTGGGATAAATAATCTTTTAGGTATCCCATCAAGTCATTTAAAGTATTTCTATCTCCAAATGCGGTATTGTACACCGTATTCACCGCTGCACTATTTTTAGTTTCCATCGCTAGTTCATTCATCTGAATGACATTGTCGATGTAAGTGAAATCTCTAGAATAATTACCGTCCCCATTAATCTTTGGTGATTCTAGCTGCATTAATTGCATGACAAACTTAGGAATCACTGCTGCATACGCCCCTTTAGGATCTTGTTTTCTACCAAAAACATTAAAATAACGTAAGCCTATCGTTTCCATCCCGTATGTCTTGCTGAAAATTTCAGCATAGAGTTCATTCACGTACTTAGTTATTGCATAGGGAGATAACGGTTTACCAATCACCTCTTCTACTTTAGGCAAACCTTGAGAATCACCATAGGTTGAAGAACTAGCGGCATATATAAATCGCTTCACCTTAGCATCTCTAGCGGCAACCAACATATTTAAAAACCCAGAAACATTCACCTCATTTGTGGTTATTGGGTCATTTATTGAACGGGGAACAGAACCTAAAGCTGCTTGATGAAATACATAATCAATTCCTTCGACAGCTTTTTGACAATCCATAATATTACGTATGTCACCTTCTATTAAGCGAAAATTACTATTCTTTATACATTCAATTAAATTATGTTTATGACCAGTTGCAAAATTGTCCAAACAAACTACTTCATGTCCCTTGTTTAAAAAATATTCACAAAGATTAGAACCAATAAATCCCGCACCACCTGTTATCAATATTTTATGTTGGGCTTGTTCTTTCATTTTTATTATATAATAATAGTTAGCTATTTATCTTAAACATTTTTTTAATTTTCTCCCAATAACTTTTGGGTGTAACCGCTTCATCATGATACCCATTAGCATAAGGGCTATTGCTATAACTATAACCACCATCATAGCCATAGCCAGCACCATATTTAGCTTTGTTCTCGAAACCATTAAAGATAATACTAGTGTTATCTAGCTCTCCTCTGCGTATGCGATTATTCAATAAAGTAATCATCTCCTTTTTGGAGAAATTTTGCCTTACAATATATAAGGTTACGTCAGCGTATTGAGATAATTCTAAAGCGTCAGACACCAAACCAACAGGGGGAGTATCTAAAATAATGTAATCATATTTTGCTTTCAATTCTTCAATTAGTTCCTCCATTCCATCGCTCATAATCATCTCTGAAGGATTGGGAGGGATTGGCCCTGATAGAATAACATCCAAATATGGGATATGAGTATGGTTAACGATCTCCTCAACCGTTTTCTGTTTGATCAGATAATTCACCACCCCCACATCATTAGACAAATTAAATTCATCAAATAATTTTGGTTTTCTCAAATCCATTCCCACAATAACTGTCTTTTTTTCGCTCAATGCAAAAACAGTAGCTATATTTATTGAACAAAATGTTTTTCCCTCCCCACTTACAGAGGAAGTAATCATTAGCGTTTTTGCTCCATCAACATTTTGTTTTTTATATAAGAACTGTAGTGAAGAACGAATGGCTCTAAAGGATTCTGATATTGCGGATCTAGGCTTTTCATAAACCGCTAAATCCGTCATGTCTTTTACCAAGCCTACTACCCCTATCAAAGGTATTTTAGTAAGTTTATTTATATCATCTGTATTCTGAATTGCATTATTAATAAAGAAAATGATAAAGACAAAAACTAATGGAAAAAGTATCCCTAAAAAAAATGCTAAAACATAATTCACCGATGTTTTAGGCCCTATTAATCCTCCTCCAACATCTTTTGCAGGATCAATAAAATGAATATCTGATAAATTAGCCGCTTTAACAATATCAGCCTCACTTCGTTTCTGTAAAAAAGTGCTGTAAATATTATCACTTAAATCATACTTTCTCTTGATCTTGAGTAATTCTTGTTGGTCGTCTGGCAGTCGTTTTATAGTGCTCTCTGTCTGGTTAATTTTACTGTTCACCATTGCTAAATCGTATTGCAATGAAGATTTAGCAGATGCTATATTTTCTATAAGCACATTCTTAACAGCCATCATTTGATTATCAAAGTCCTTAAATATCTTCTCACTCTTTACAGCATAAGCCATTTCTGACCGTTGTGTAGAAAGGGCAATTAATTTAGAAACATTGGTCACAATATTAGGATCTTCAATTCCAGCTACTGAAGGTGCTGGAAGTTTAGAATAATCTACACTACTTTTTAAATACCCTTTTAAAGAATTGTAATAAGCTAGTTTGCGGGCTAATTCGTCTTTCTGCACATCAAATTCAAGGATTTTATCAGAAAATTTCTCTCCGCCTCCTTCTATATCATAGATATTTTTATCTTTTCTAAATGATTTTAATTTATTACCTGTTTCTTTCAATTGCGATTCCATTGCTACAAGAGTGCTATCAATAAAGGCTATGGTATTTGTTGCAAATTGATTTTTACTATCTAATTGCCTTTTAATTAACATGTTTACAGTAGCGTTTAAATACTCAACCATACGCGCCTTATTTGAACCTTGCATTCCTAGCGTAAGTATAGAGCCTCCTTTATCGTCCGATCTTACATTGATCCCTTTATAACGAGAAACCGTACCATCAAAATCATTAAAACGGACAAAATATTCATTGCCGGTGTACAATCCAGGGTTATCTTTTATTTGTAATTTCCAGTTTAAAAAAGGCAGAGAAACCTGTTCTCCAACCTTATATTTTTTGACAAAATCACCTACAACGACAGCTGTATTACTATATGTATTGTCAGTATAGTTAATTAACGAAACTGAATTACTTTCAAAAGGAATACTAATTTCATATTCTGTTGCATTTAAAAATTTAATTCGAATCAAATTTCCTGCAATTTGCGCTTTTGATTCATCAATAGCAACATAAAAAGGTACCGCTCCATAGGCATCTAAAAGATTGAATTTACCTTGAGCTAAATAGTCAATATAATATTGCAACTTATCCACAACCAATTCATTATGAGATCTTGACTGTAAAGTTGTAGATATAGTTTGAACTTGATCAGATGTTCCTCCCCAGTTAAAAACTAAACTGGTATTTGACGTGAACAAAGGATTACTCTCTTCTTTCACAGAAATGAGCGTCTCCATCCCATACACTTTTTCTTTTCGAATATTGACCTGATAAGCAATAGTAAAAGAGATTAGTAAACTCAAAACAAACCATTTCCAATAACCAGCAATTTTCATTAAAAACCCCTTGAAGTCAAAGCTTGCCTGGTTTTCGAAAATTGAAAAGTCCTTAATATCTAACATTATCTGAAATAGGTTTTAATTTTTTAATAGTAAAAAGGTAGTGGTCGCCAGTGATAACAAAGTAATAATAGTTCCTAAAGACTCTATTCCTGTTTTACCAGTTCCCCAAGTTTTTTGTTTGAGTGGCTTTACATAAATATAGTCATTCGGTTGTAAGTAGAAATAAGGTGAATTCATTACATTTCTATCCGTTAAATCAATATCATGCATTTGGCTTCCAGTAGGAGATTGTCTGATAATTGTGACTGCTTTTCTATTTCCAGTAATAGTTATATCACCTGAATTAGCAATAGCTTCCATAATATTGACATGATCTTGAAACAATATTTTAGTTCCTGTATTCCCAACTTCTCCATTGATCGTATATTTAAAACCTGCTAACTTAACCGTAACAAAAATATTAGCTTCTTTTTTAAAATATTCTGACAGTAATTGCTTTTCAATATTCACTCTTACTTCCTCTACAGTGTATCCTATTACATTGATATCCCCTAAAACTGGCATTCTAATATTTCCATGGTCATCAACTGTAAATCCGTCATAATACAATCCAGATTCAGATTTACCAGCGCCGGCATCCTGATTAGTGGTACTAAAAATCGCGACTAATTTTGGATCAATAGCTTTAATGGTAATACTTAGCACATCATTAGTTTGTAAACGATAGGGTTTAGCCACTACCGCTGAAATGGGAATCTGACTATCAGTACCATCTTTTTTTTGCAAATAAATTAAATCCTGAGTGGAGATACATGAAGTAACCAACATGCTCATAATTAAGAATAAAAAGAAAATACACTTCCTCATTTTTTTATTTTAGGTAACAAATATAGCTTTTCATTTACGATATTGAAAGCTAAGTATTCTATTAAACACATTAATTATTTTTAAAAGACTTTTCAAAGGGAACTCGCTGTAATATACTGCGTCCCAATGTCACTTCATCTGCATATTCTAGTTCATCACCTACAGCAATCCCCCTCGCTATCGTTGATATAACTAACTCCGTATCGGCAATTTGTTTGTAAATATAGAAATTAGTAGTATCCCCTTCCATCGTAGAGCTTAAAGCAAAAATGACTTCAGCAACGCTTCCTGATTTTATTTTCTCCACTAATGTTGCAATTTTTAACTGACTAGGACCTACGCCATCAATAGGGGAGATTTTACCACCCAAAACGTGATAAATTCCTTTAAATTGTCCAGTATTTTCTATTGCCATTACATCCCGAATATCTTCAACAACACAAACTAGCTGATGATTCCTGTTTTTATTGGCACAAATTTCACAAACAGCATTGTCAGAGATATTATGACAACTAGTACAGTACTTAATATTTTCCCTCATATTCACAAGTGCCTGAGATAAAAAACTGGTTTGCTCTTTAGGTTGTTTTAATAAATGAAGTACTAATCGCAAAGCCGATCGCTTCCCTATACCAGGTAATTGCGAAATTTCATTCACTGCTTTTTCTATTAATTTTGATGAAAATTCCATAAATGCAAATGTAACAAATTGTTTAATCTGATATTTATTTAATGCGGAGATTAATCACGCATTTACAAATAATTCATATCAAAAATATAGGGTAAGGCAAAAAATTGTATTTTGGCAACATTAAATCTACATAATGACGCCATTTAATATACTCTTCCTTATCATTGTTTATTTTGGAATTCTATTTGCTATATCGCACTTTACTTCAAAGAAAGACAGTGGAAACGAAGCTTTCTTTAAAGCCAACAAAAATTCAAAATGGTATTTGGTTGCTTTTGGAATGATTGGCACAGCATTATCGGGAGTGACATTTATTTCCGTTCCTGGAGAAGTTGGCGCCCCCTCAGGAGAACAATTTAAATATTTCCAGTTTGTACTAGGAAACGCAATAGGTTTTATCATTATAGCCAAAATCTTATTACCACTGTATTACCGCATGAATCTGACCTCTATCTACGGATATATTGAACGGAGAATGGGCTATTATTCATATAAAACTGCAGCCACAATTTTTTTAATAAGTAGAACTATAGGTTCCGCTTTTAGACTTTATCTTGTTATCATTGTCTTGCAACGATTTGTGTTTGATTTTTACGTCATTCCATTTGCAGTGACCGTTTTAATTTCGTTAGCTTTAATTTTTGCCTATACCTATCGCGGGGGCCTAAAAACTATTATCATAACTGATACCTTACAGACTTTTTTCTTGGTGACATCTGTATTTATGACCATTTATTTTATTTGCCAGAGCATGAATTTAAATATGTTTGAAGCATTTGAGGAAGTTAAAAACAGTAACTATTCGAAGATCTTTTTCTTTGATGATTTTCTATCAAGCAAATTTCACTTTGTCAAACAAATTTTAGGAGGAATTTTTGTCACGATTGCTATGGTGGGGCTCGATCAAGATTTAATGCAAAAAAACTTGAGTTGTGCAAACATTGGAGAAGCTCAAAAAAACATGTTCACATTCACCGGAATATTTGTTTTAATTAACATATTCTTTTTAAGTGTAGGAGCATTACTTTATATTTTTGCTGCTAAAAATGGAATTGAAGTGCCCAAAGATTTAATCACTGGTAAACCCAGAACAGATTTGCTTTTTCCAGAAATTGCTTTTCATCATTTAAGTATTATCCCTTCAGTGGTCTTTTTACTAGGATTAACTGCTGCCACTTTTGCTACTACAGACTCTGCTTTAACCGCACTGACAACTTCTTTTTGTGTTGATTTTTTAGGCATGGATAAAACTGAAAATCTAAACAAGCCTAACGTTGTACGTACTAGACATTTTGTACATGTTGCATTTTCATTATTAATGTTTTTTGTCATTATCCTTTTTAATGCAATAAATGACAGTTCAGTAGTAGGCATGATATTTACGGTCGCTTCTTATACTTATGGGCCTCTACTAGGGTTGTACAGTTTTGGACTATTTATGAAATCCAAAACTGTTAAAGATCAGTTTGTTCCTTTAGTGTGCTTATTATCACCTGCTCTAACTTTCCTTATCAGCGAAAATTCAAAAAGTCTCTTTTTTGGATATGTATTTGATAATGAATTAATCATCATTAATGGGCTGATTACCTTTGTAGGCTTACTATTCATAAGTAAACCCTCATTAGAAAAAAATATCGTTATAATTTTTTAGCCCTGATAGAAGTGAAAAATCCTTTCTCTTTTTTCTTTAAAAAGAGAAAGAGTTGCAACGGATAGCAGGAATAGCTCCTAACTTCTTAATACCTATTTGTTGCCAGCAACACTAAAGTACAAGCTACCTCTGTTTTAATATTGTTCAGTTCTAATAATTGTGCAAGTTCAGGATTTTCAGTTCCAGGATTAAAAATCACACGTTTAGGTTTTGCTTCTACGATATAATTGTAATAATCACGTTGACGCGCAGGGTTTAGATACAAACTAATCGTATCAATATTTGATAAAGGAACTGCCTTAGTTTTGATTTTTATTCCAGCTACTTCACCTGCATTTTGACCGATCGCAAGAACAGAATGCCCTTTCTCCGTTAGCATAGTAATTGCCTTAAATGCATATCGCTCTGGTTTTGTGGAAGCACCCAGAACTACAGTTTTTTTATTTTTCATCACTTTATTATTTTTTTTGTAAAAGTACTAAAATAGTGTAGTCCGTTTCAACTAAAATTAATATCTTTCTTTTTCTTATTTCACTTTTTGAAATCTGAATCTTTAAATTATAACTATTTCTTAATCTTTACCTGACCCTTATCCTGAGTCTTACTAACTAATTTCGCCAAAAAAACATGGAACTTTTTATTTATTTATTTGCAGCTTTATTCTCCGTTTTAAACCCGATAGGCACTGTTCCCATATTTGTAGGATTAACAATGGATGACAGTAAGAAAGAACGCTCAAGAATTTCGCTATGGACTGCAATAAATGTTTTTTTGATCCTTGTAATTTCCTTTTTCTTTGGTGAATATGTGTTGTCTTTTTTTGGCATTAGCATAGAAGCATTGCGTATCGCAGGAGGTATTATTATCGCAACCTCCGGATTTTCATTATTGACAGGAAATTTCAATAAAAAAAGGGGAGTGAATAAAAAGGTAGAAAATGATGCACAGAGACGTAATGATATCGCTTTGACACCACTAGCAATTCCTATGCTTGCTGGACCAGGATCTATTTCACTACTAATTGCATTTTATCACGAACACCATGCTTTAAGTGAAATAATTATTTCTCTTCTTGCAATACTAGCAGTGGCAATTGCTATTTTTATCACACTAAGAAGTGCTCATTATTTGGCCAAAATACTTGGAGCATCAGGAATTGTTGCCATATCAAGAATCGTAGGTTTTATCGTAATCGCAATTGGAGTTCAATACATTATCAGCTCTATTATTACTATTGTTCAAACAAATTTAATGTAGCGCAGTAAATAGATAAAAAAAAGACCTTCATTTCTGAAGATCTTTTTTTTTAAACTAATTTCTAGGTAAAAAAATCTCTGCCATCATGCAGCGAGCACTTCCACCACCACAAGCTTCAATAGTATCTAAACTTGAACTAAGAATAGTTGCGTGTTTTTCTAACTGCTCAATTTGTTTAGTAGTTAAACTTTTATGCGCTGAGGCACTCATTACTAGATAATTCTTATCCTCTACACCACGAACTTCTAACATGTTTCCTGCAAAATTATTTACTTGCGCTTCTGTAATTAGAATAATTTCTTTTCCATCATTTTTTAAATTATCCAGGACCATTTTTCTTTCCTTTTTATCATCTATACATTCAGCACAGATAACAGCAAAAGTCTCTCCAAGGCACATCATCACATTAGTATGATAAATTAGCTTGCGTTCTCCATCTACAGTTTGAAAAGCTTCAAAAACTACTGGTGCATAATCAAAATCTTCACAAAATTCAATGAACAATTCTTCATCTGCTCTTGGAGAAAGCGCGCAGTATGCTTTTTCATTTGCTCTATCGAGTAATAAACTTCCAGTACCTTCTAAGAAAAAACCATCCTCTTCTGCCGAAGTATAATCTACTATATTCTCTATTTTAAAACCATTCTCTTCTAATTGATCTAAAATTTCCTCTCGACGTTCGGCACGGCGATTCTCGGCAAACATAGGATATAAAGCTACATCTCCATTTTCATGGAAAGAGATCCAGTTATTTGGAAAAATGCTATCTGGCGTATCAGGGTTTAAAGTGTCTTCAACAACTGTTACATCAACACCCACAGCTCTTAATTTTTGCACGAAATCATCAAATTCTTGTTGCGCCTTTGCGTTTACAGTTGCTGGCAAAAGTCCGTCTATAACTTTTTGATAATAATTATTTACAGCAGTCTGTTCGTTCATACGAAAAGCCACTGGGCGAATCATTAAAATCGAATTAGTTGTTTGCTTCATTTTTATATATTTTTAAAAAGAGATCCTTCTGCAAGAATCTCTAAAGTAATTTATTCTCTAATTAATGGTAACGTAGAACAACGCAACAAACCTTCTTGTTTAGAAATTTCAGCATATGGAATTTCTTCTACAACAAATCCGTTATCTCTTAACCAATTATTTAACCTAGTAAAATTTTCCTCAGATACTACTACATTTGAATCAATTGAAAAAACATTCGAATTCATTGCATACATCTCCTCTCGAGTAATATGAAATAAATTTTCTTTCCCAAAAAGATCTACAAGAAAACTATAGTCTGACTCTTCTCTAAAACCACTTTTGTAAATAATTCCTTTATCTCTACCCACCGGCTGAAAACAACAATCTAAATGTAGTGCATTATCTCTAGCTTCCAACTTGGATTTTACCAAATCAAATTCTTTAACGATTTTATCTGGAAACAATTCTTTAATAAACTGTACTCCCTGCATATTGGTTCTAGCCGTTATATAATCAGCGTAGTCGCTACCTTTATATGTACCTATAAACACATAATCTCCCCATAACATTACATCACCACCTTCTATATGTACCTCCTCAGGAGGACGCACCACTTTTATGGGTTCGATTTGATCTAAAACATATTGAATAGCATCTAACTCCAACTCTCTTTCCGGCAAAATATTAGATTTAACAAACACATCTCCAATTACAAATCCAATATCTCTGGTAAATATTTGGTTGTAGTTTTCAATAGCATTTGGCTTAAAAACTTGCACACCATATTTTAATAGCATACTATTGAAAGCATCCATTTCTACAATCATGTCTTGCTCTAATGGATAAGTACCTGCAATAATATGTTCTAGTGACTTAGGATCATAAGCATCCTTAACTAAAGGTGTGGGACCATTACTAACTGCAGTTCCTAAGACTACGGCCCGTAATCTTGATGTTTCGTCATTTATTTTTAATTCTAACATGTCGTGTTTTTGGTTTAGGCAAAGATAAAAAAAGCCCCACTAGTTAGTGAGGCTTTTTAAAATGATTTTTTACTTCTCTGCTTTTTTAAAATCTCTTAAAGCAGCGCCTGTATAAATTTGTCTTGGCCTTCCAATAGGTTCCTTATTTTCACGCATTTCTTTCCACTGTGCGATCCAACCTGGTAGACGCCCTATAGCAAACATTACGGTGAACATATCAGTAGGAATTCCTAAAGCTCTGTAAATAATTCCAGAATAGAAATCAACATTAGGATATAAATTTCTTGATTTGAAGTACTCATCTTCTAAAGCAGCTGCTTCTAATTTCTTAGCAATAGCTAGAATTGGATCATCTACTCCTAAAGTTTCTAATACTTCATTAGCTGCTTTTTTGATAATTTGAGCTCTCGGATCAAAGCTTTTGTATACTCTATGACCAAATCCCATTAAACGGAATGAATCATTCTTATCTTTGGCTTTAGCCATATAAGCATCTGTATCTCCTCCATTTTTGTAAATTTCTTCTAACATCTCCAATACAGCTTGATTTGCCCCTCCATGAAGAGGACCCCAAAGTGCTGAAACACCTGCAGATATAGATGCGAACAATCCAGCATGAGAAGAACCTACCATTCTAACAGTTGAAGTAGAACAGTTTTGTTCGTGATCTGCATGAAGAATAAATAATTTATCTAAAGCATCAATTACAATTGGATTTGCTTTGTAGGGTTCAGTAGGCAATTCAAACATCAATCTCATGAAGTTCTCTACATATCCTTTAGTATTGTCATAATAATTTAAAGGATAACCCATACTTTTTCTGTAAGTCCATGTAGCAATTACTAAGAATTTACCCATTGTTTTACAAACGGCATGATACATCTCTTTCTCATTATCAACATTAACTGACTTTGGATTAAAAGCTGTCAATGCACTTGTTAATGCAGCTAAAACACCCATTGGATGAGCCGTTCTAGGAAAACCATCAATGATGTTTTTCATTTCCTCATTAACTAACGTATGTTTTCTAATGTCAATTTCAAACTGTTCTAATTGATCAGCAGTAGGAAGCTCGCCAAAAATCAAAAGGTAAGAAACTTCTAAAAAGTCTGCTTTCTCAGCTAAATCTTCAATCGAGTATCCTCTGTAACGTAAAATTCCAAGCTCACCATCTAAGAAGGTAATTTTACTTGTACATGAACCTGAATTTTTATAACCTGGGTCTAAAGTGATAACACCAGATAAATCTCTTAATTTGTTAATATCGATAGCTTCTTCATTCTCGCTTCCTACAACAATAGGAAACTCATATTTTTTACCATCAATTTCTAATATAGCTGTTTTTGACATAATATTTTGAAAATAAATCTTTATATTTAATAATTTACCAAATCTAAGGATAATAACATTAATTAAAAAGAGAAAAACACAATGATATTGTTAAATTTAATAAAAAAAGCCATTCGCGTTAAACGAATGGCCTTTTAAATCTATAAATCAGAAAATTACTTGATTTTAAAAGCTTTTTTCCCAGGGAAATAAGCCGTATTTCCTAGTTCCTCTTCAATTCTTAACAACTGATTGTATTTAGCCATACGATCAGAACGCGATGCAGATCCTGTCTTAATTTGCCCACAATTTAATGCAACTGCTAAATCTGCAATGGTATTATCTTCAGTTTCTCCAGAACGGTGTGACATTACCGAAGTATAACCAGCATTTTTGGCCATATTAACCGCAGCAATGGTTTCAGTCAAAGTTCCAATTTGGTTTACTTTGATAAGAATAGAATTAGCAATTCCTCTATCAATACCAGTAGATAAACGTTCTACATTCGTAACAAATAAATCATCACCTACTAATTGTACTTTATCACCGATTTTTTCAGTTAATAATTTCCAACCATCCCAGTCATTTTCATCCATTCCATCTTCAATAGAAATAATTGGGTATTTAGCCACTAACTCAGCCAAATAATTCACTTGCTCAGCTGATGATCTTACTTTTCCTGTTTCACCTTCAAATTTAGAGTAATCATATTTACCATTTACATAAAATTCTGCCGCAGCACAATCTAAAGCAATCATAATTTCATCTCCAAAAGTATATCCTGCATTCTCAACTGCTTTTTTAATAGTATCTAAAGCATCTTCAGTTCCTCCAGCTAAAGTTGGTGCAAATCCACCTTCATCACCTACTGCAGTACTCAAACCTCTGTCATGCAGTACTTTTTTAAGACTGTGAAAAATCTCAGTTCCCATTTGCATAGCATGACTAAAAGAAGTTGCTTTTACAGGGAATATCATAAATTCTTGAAACGCTATTGGCGCATCAGAATGTGAACCACCATTGATGATATTCATCATTGGAACTGGCAAAGTATTAGCAGAAACTCCACCTACATATCTGTATAATGGCAATCCTAATTCATTTGCAGCCGCTTTTGCAGCAGCAAGAGAAACACCTAAAATTGCATTCGCTCCTAATTTTGACTTGTTAGTTGTTCCATCTAATTCTATCATTGTTTGGTCAATCAAGTTTTGTTCAAAAACTGATGTACCTATAAGTTCGTCGGCAATAATGGTATTAACATTTTTCACTGCATTTAAAACTCCTTTTCCTAAAAAGGCTTTTCCACCATCACGTAGCTCTACTGCTTCATGTTCTCCAGTTGAAGCTCCAGATGGAACTGCGGCTCTACCTAAAACACCATTTTCAGTAATTACATCTACTTCTATTGTAGGATTTCCTCTTGAATCGAAAATTTGTCTTGCGTGAATTTTGATAATAATACTCATACTACTTTATTTTAAAATTTAAAATACAAATATATTCTATCTTTCGTAATGATTTGATGAAAATAATGAATGTTATTAACGAAAACGTTATAATTTTTTACAAAAAAGCACAATATCTTCGTTTCGAACAATTATTCCATTTATTTTCAAGCACATAATTAAAGATTCATAAATTAGAATCGAATTTTATATTGAATTCAACAAAAATAATATTTTATCTTTTTTATATCGAAAAAGGACATTTTTTATAGTAAATCGCTTTCCCCTAAAAATTTAATAAATAAAAAAAGGAGCCGATTTCAAAAAACGGCTCCTAAGTTATATACATATAAAATAGAATATGCTTACTTTAAACTATCTATAAACTGATCAAATAAATAAGAAGAATCATGAGGTCCTGGACTCGCTTCAGGATGGTATTGTACAGAAAAACAATTTTTATTCTTCATTCTCATACCTGCTACCGTTCCATCATTAAGATGAACGTGAGTTATTTCTAGATCAGCATTAGATTCTAACTCTTCTTTATTTATAGCAAAGCCATGATTTTGTGATGTGATTTCACCTTTACCAGAAAGTATGTTTTTCACAGGATGATTAATTCCTCTATGCCCATTGAACATTTTATAGGTCGACACGCCATTTGCTAAGCCAATTATTTGATGCCCTAAGCAAATACCAAATAAAGGTTTATCATTAGCTAATATATCTTTAGCTACCTTTATCGCTCCAGAAAGTGGCTCAGGATCACCAGGTCCATTCGAAAGAAAATAACCATTTGGGTTAAATGAAGCCATATCTTGATAAGTAGCATCAAAAGGATACACTTTTATATAACAATCTCTTTTAGCAAGATTACGAAGAATATTTGTTTTAATTCCCAAATCTAAAGCAGAGATTTTATAAGTTGCAGACTCATCTCCGTAAAAATAAGGCTCTTTAGTCGATACTTTAGAAGCCAACTCCAAACCTTTCATATCAGGAACAGCTGCTAGAGCTTTCTTTAATTCTTCTACTGAAGTTCCATCTGTACATATTACGGCATTCATCGCTCCGTTTTCACGAATATAGCTAACTAAAGCGCGAGTATCTACATCAGAGATGCAAATCAAATTTTGCTTTCTAAAGTATTCTTCTAAACTTTCAGAAGCATCAGGTCGGGAATAGTTAAAACTAAAGTTTTTACAAACCAAACCAGAAATTTTAACTCCTGCCGACTCTACTTCATTTTCATTTACTCCATAATTACCTATATGAGCATTCGTAGCTACCATAATCTGCCCGAAATAAGAAGGATCAGTAAAAATCTCCTGATAACCTGTCATCCCAGTATTAAAACAAACCTCTCCAAATGTTTGTCCGCTTATTCCAATCGATTTACCGTGAAAAATAGTACCGTCACTTAATAAAAGGATGGCGCTTTGTCGTGTTGTATATTTCATCTGTAGTTAAATATTATGCAAATTTAATATTTTTTAAAGGATTTAAAAAAGTTTTAATAAACTTCTAATAAAAACTAAAGTGATTCATAATAGCTAAAAATTTGCTTTATATCGTCAATTGAAGAGAATTTTAAATTATTATTTTTTACATATTCCTTTATAGCTTTTTCATTATCTCCCAAAGAATTCAAAACATCTTTCTTATTTAATTTTATTTTTTCATAATTTTCATTAATATAAAGGTAATAAGAATCGATTTTAACGTACCTATCTTTTGAGTTTTGTGAAGGCATGATCGGATTGTAAGAGCCAGGCTGTACCACAAGACCTACTTCATTAAACAACTTAAGCTTTTTGCCATTATAAATCTCTAATAATAGTCCGGAGATAATATCTGAATTTACAACTTTATACCTTTTACCACCACAAATTAAATAATCAAATTGTTTTAAATCATATTGATAGATAGAATCTGTAGATACAAATGACTCTATTTTTTTTGTTAATATATTATAGTTTAAATTAGACAACTGATATACCTCTCCTTTGGACATATGGACTATAAATTTATCAGTCCAACTTGGAAACAAATATTTAGATCCCTGTATCTGATCGGAGTTCGTTTTACCAGCAATAAGCACTTTAACATCTATAGTTGTAGACTCTAATGAAAAGATATTTAAGACAGCATCATTAACTTGACAAAAAGCAGATACTGAAAAGAATAGACTTAATAAAATTAATTTCTTCATAATTGTAGTTTTTAAATAATTTCAAAATTAGTATAAAAAAAAGGATAAACTACTAATAGTTTATCCTTTAATATTATTGAATGATTATCTTCATAACTATTCAGCAGCGTCTGTAGAAGTTTCAGTTTCAGCAGCTGGAGCTTCAGTAGCATCATCTGCTTTTTTAGCTTTTCCACCACGACGACTTTTAGCTTTTTTAACTTCTTTTTTACCTCCGTTGTAAAGTTCATTGAAATCTACAAGTTCGATCATTGCCATATCAGCATTATCTCCCAAACGATTTCCAACTTTAATGATACGAGTGTATCCACCTGGACGGTCTCCTACTTTAGCAGCTACGTCTCTGAACAAGTCAGTTACCGCATATTTGCTACGTAAATAAGCAAAAACGATACGACGATTGTGAGTCGTATCAGATTTTGATTTTGTTATTAAAGGCTCAACAAATTGTTTAAGCGCTTTTGCTTTAGCAACAGTTGTGTTAATACGTTTGTGCTCGATAAGAGAACAAGCCATATTAGCTAACATAGATTTTCTATGCGCAGTCTGTCTGCTTAAGTGATTGAATTTTTTTCCGTGTCTCATGACGTGTATTTTTATACTTTCATCTTGATACTATCCGCTTTGGAGATCAAAATATGAAGTAATTTATTCTTTATCTAGTTTGTATTTTGCTAAATCCATACCGAAGTTCAAATTCTTAACAGCTACAAGTTCATCAAGTTCTGTTAAAGATTTTTTACCGAAATTACGGAATTTCATTAGGTCATTTTTATTGAACGATACTAAATCACCAAGTGTATCAACTTCAGCCGCTTTCAAACAATTTAATGCTCTTACAGACAGATCCATATCAACAAGCTTAGTTTTAAGCAATTGTCTCATATGTAATGATTCCTCATCATAAGATTCTGTTTGTGCGATCTCATCAGCCTCGAGTGTAATTCTTTCGTCAGAGAATAACATGAAATGGTGAATTAAAACTTTAGCCGCTTCAGTAAGTGCATCTTTTGGATTTATTGAACCATCAGTTTTAATTTCGAAAACTAATTTTTCATAATCTGTTTTTTGCTCAACACGGAAGTTTTCAATTGCATATTTTACATTTTTTACCGGAGTAAAAATTGAATCTGTAAATATAGTTCCAATTGCAGCATTCTGTTTTTTGTTCTCCTCAGCAGGAACATATCCTCTACCTTTTTCGATTGTTAAATCAAAATTCAGTTTGATTTTGCTATCAAGATTACAGATAACAAGTTCTGGATTCAAAACTTGGAAACCTGAAATAAATTTTTGAAAATCACCAGCTGTTAGTTGATCTTTACCTGAAACAGAAATAGTAACTGATTCATTATCTATATCTTCAATTTGACGTTTGAAACGTACTTGTTTAAGATTAAGAATAATTTCGGTAACGTCTTCAACAACTCCTGAAATAGTAGAAAACTCATGATCTACACCTTCAATGCGAACAGATGTAATTGCATATCCTTCTAATGCTGAAAGCAAAACTCTTCTAAGTGCATTACCAATGGTCAATCCGTATCCTGGTTCTAAAGGTCTGAATTCAAACTTTCCTTCAAAATCGGTTGAATCGATCATGATAACTTTATCGGGCTTTTGAAAATTAAATATTGCCATAAATTTCGACTAAGTCAATTATTATTTGTTGTACAACTCTACGATTAATTGTTCTTTAATGTTTTCTGGAATTTGAAGTCTAGCTGGTACAGAAACAAAAGTACCTTCTTTAACGTCATTGTTCCAAGTAATCCATTCATAAACATGACTTGAATTAGATAAAGAACGTTCGATAGCTTCTAATGATTTAGACTTTTCACGAACAGCAACTTTATCACCTGGCTTAAGGTGGTAAGAAGCGATATTTACAACATCACCGTTAACAGTGATATGTCTGTGAGAAACTAATTGTCTAGCGCCTCTTCTAGAAGGAGCAATACCCATTCTAAATACTACGTTATCTAATCTTGCTTCACATAATTGTAAAAGAACTTCACCAGTAACACCTTTAGTAGCTGATGCTTTTTTAAATAAACCTCTGAATTGTTTTTCTAAAATTCCGTAAGAATATTTAGCTTTTTGTTTCTCCATTAACTGGATAGCATATTCAGATTTTTTACCTCTTTTTTTAGCCATCCCGTGTTGTCCAGGTGGGTAATTTCTTTTTTCGAAAGATTTATCATCTCCGAAGATTGCTTCGCCAAATTTACGAGCAATTCTAGTTTTTGGACCAGTATATCTTGCCATTTCTAAAAATTAAATTAAGATAGAGATTATGAATTCAGGTCATATCCTTCGATAATCGTTTATTCTACCTAGTTATACTTAAATATATTATTAAACTCTACGTCTTTTTGGAGGACGACATCCATTGTGAGGCATTGGAGTAACATCGATAATCTCTGTAACTTCAATTCCACCGTTGTGTAAAGAACGAATAGCAGACTCACGTCCGTTTCCTGGTCCTTTTACATAAACTTTCACTTTTTTAAGTCCTGCTTCAAGAGCTACTTTACTACAATCTTCTGCTGCCATTTGAGCCGCGTATGGAGTATTCTTTTTAGAACCTCTAAAACCCATTTTACCAGCTGAAGACCAAGAAATAACTTCACCTTTTTTGTTTGTCAAAGAAATGATGATGTTATTGAAGGTAGCAGAAATATGAGCTTCTCCCGTTGATTCAACGATAACTTTACGTTTTTTTGCAGTTGCTTTAGCCATATTACTTATTATTTAGTTGCTTTTTTCTTGTTCGCAACAGTTTTTCTTTTACCTTTTCTAGTTCTAGAGTTATTCTTAGTTCTTTGTCCTCTTAACGGAAGACCAGTTCTATGACGAATACCTCTATAACAACCAATATCCATTAAACGTTTGATGTTTAAAGAAACTTCAGAACGTAATTCTCCTTCAATTTTGAATTCAGATACTACTTCACGAATTGCTCCGATCTCATCATCATTCCAGTCTTGAACTTTTTTATCTTGGCTTACTTGAGCTTTTTCTAAAATCTCAATAGCTCTACTTTTTCCTAATCCGAAGATGTAGGTAAGTGCTATAACACCTCTCTTGTTTTTTGGGATATCTACCCCTGCTATTCTTGCCATAACTATCCTTGTCTTTGTTTAAATCTAGGATTCTTTTTGTTTATAACGTACAATCTCCCTTTTCTACGCACAATTTTGCACTCGGGACTTCTCTTTTTTACTGATGCTCTAACTTTCATAGTGAATATCCTTTAATATCTATAAGTAATTCTTGCTTTTGACAAATCATAAGGACTCATTTCTAGTTTCACTTTATCACCAGGTAATAATTTGATATAATGCATACGCATTTTTCCAGAAATATGAGCGATTACGATATGTCCGTTCTCTAATTCTACACGGAACATCGCATTAGATAATGCTTCGATGATGCTTCCGTCTTGTTCTATTGCTGATTGTTTTGCCATAAAATTAAGCTACTGCCTTTCTATTTTTTCCACTTTTCATTAAACCGTCATAATGTTTGTTTAACAAGTATGAATTGATTTGTTGAATTGTATCTATTGCGACACCAACCATAATTATTAATGAGGTACCCCCAAAAAACATTGCCCAAGATTGTTGAACATCCATAACACTTACAACAATTGCTGGGAACACAGCTATTAGAGCAAGAAATAAAGATCCTGGGAAAGTTATCAATGACATCACTTTATCAAGAAATTCAGAAGTTTCAACACCGGGTCTTACACCTGGTATAAACCCTCCACTTCTTTTTAGATCATCAGACATCTTATTAGTAGGAACTGTAATTGCAGTATAAAAGAATGTAAACACAACGATTAACGTTGCAAACAAAAGGTTATACCATAGACCGAACATATTACTAAAAGCGCCAACAATTGATTGTGATGCATCTGATTTTGACAACCCAGCAACAGCAGCAGGGATGAACATAATTGCCTGAGCAAAGATAATAGGCATAACTCCAGAAGCATTAAGCTTCAAAGGAATCCATTGTCTATTACCACCCATCATATCTTGTTCAAAATCTCCTGATGTAGTACGACGTGCGTACTGAACTGGTATTTTTCTAATTGCCATAGTTAATAAAACACAGGCAACAATAACCAATAGCCAAATAATAATTTCGATAACCAATAACATTGGTCCACCGTTGTTATTTGTAACTCTGGTTGTAAATTCTTGTATAAATGCTTGAGGAAATCTTGCAAGTATACCAACCATAATTAAAAGCGATATACCATTTCCAATTCCTTTGTCAGTTATTTTTTCTCCTAACCACATGGCAAAAATTGTACCAGTAACTAAGATAACTACTGAAGAAAATAAGAATTCAAAAGAATTAAACCCTAATAAAAATGCACTACTAGGTAAAGTTCTATATAGATTATAGATATACGTAGGACCTTGTAGTAATGTAATACCAATAGTCAACCAACGTGTAATCTGATTAATCTTTTTTCTACCACTCTCACCGTCGCTTTGTAGTTTTTGCAAATAAGGAATAGCAATTCCCATTAACTGAACTACAATCGAAGCCGAGATGTAAGGCATAATTCCTAAAGCAAAAACAGACGCTTTAGAGAATGCTCCACCTGTAAACATGTCTAGAATAGATCCAATACCATTTTTGGTTTGACCAGCTAAACTAGTTAATTGTGTTGCATCGATCCCTGGAAGCGTAACATGTGCTCCAAAACGATAAACTAAAAGCAGACCCAATGTGATTAGGATTCTGTTTTTTAGTTCTTCGATTTTCCAAACATTACTTATTGATTCAATAAATTTCTTCATAAATTGAAAAATTATATTGTTACAGCTTCTCCACCAGCAGCTTCAATAGCAGCTTTAGCAGTAGCAGTAAATTTGTGAGCGGTTACTTTTAATTTTGTTTTCAACTCTCCTCTTCCTAAAATCTTAACGATCTCATTTTTAGTAGCCAAACGGTTAGCAACATAAGTTGTCATATCGACAGCATCAGTTACAATACCATTATCAACTAATAATTGAAGTGTATCAAGATTAACACCTTCGTATTCTTTACGGTTGATGTTTGTGAAACCAAACTTAGGCACACGTCTTTGAAGTGGCATTTGTCCTCCTTCAAAACCAATCTTTTTAGAATAACCAGAACGAGATTTTGCTCCTTTGTGACCTCTTGCAGAAGTACCACCTTTTCCAGAACCTTCTCCTCTACCTAATCTTTTATTTTGATTGTGTGTTGACCCTTCAGCTGGTTGTAAGTTACTTAAATTCATAACAGTATTTGTTATTTAGCTTCTTCTACAGAAACTAAGTGTTTAACTTTGTTTATCATCCCAAGGATTGTAGGGTTTGAATCATGTTCAACAACCTGACCCATTTTACGTAGACCTAAAGCCTCTAATCCTCTTTTTTGATCAAGTGGACAGTTGATTTTACTTCTAACTTGTTTTACTAATAATTTAGCCATAATTTCCTTGAATTAACCTTTAAAAACTTTTTCTAAAGAAATACCTCTTTGTTTTGCAACAGAATAAGCACTTCTCATTTGCAATAAAGCATCAAAAGTTGCTTTAACTACATTGTGAGGATTTGATGATCCTTGAGATTTAGATAATACATCATGTATACCTACTGATTCAAGAACTGAACGAACAGCTCCACCAGCAATAACTCCTGTACCATGAGAGGCAGGAATTAAAAATACACGTGCACCACCAAATTTTCCTTTTTGCTCGTGTGGTACTGATTGCCCATTCAAAGGAATCTTTACTAGATTTTTCTTAGCATCTTCTACTGCTTTCGCAATTGCTTCAGAAACATCTTTAGATTTTCCTAATCCATGTCCTACAACACCATTTTCATCACCTACAACTACAATAGCAGAAAAACCGAAAGCTCTACCCCCTTTTGTAACCTTAGTAACACGATTAACACTCACCAAACGATCTTTTAATTCAAGACCACTTGGTTTTACTAACTCTACATTCTTGTATTTATTAGACATAATATATTAGAATTTAAGTCCAGCCGCTCTTGCGCCTTCTGCTAATGATTTAATACGACCGTGATACAAGTAACCTCCTCTATCGAATGTTACCACTTCTATCCCTGCTTTTAACGCTTTTTCTGCTACAAGTTTCCCAACTGCAGTAGCAACTTCTACGTTCGTACCTTTTCCTATTTCTTTTTCTCTTGAAGAAGCAGCCAATAAAGTAACTCCGTTTACATCATCAATAAGTTGAGCGTAAATTTCTTTGTTACTTCTAAATACAGATAGTCTTGGATTAGTAGCAGTACCACTAATCGTTTTTCTAATTCTGAATCTAATTCTTTGTCTTCTTTCAGGTTTTGTTAATGACATAATCTTATTTTTTAAGCTGATTTACCTGCTTTTCTTCTTAATACTTCACCCACAAATTTAACACCTTTTCCTTTGTACGGCTCTGGCTTACGGAAACCTCTGATTTTCGCAGCTACCTGACCTAAAAGTTGTTTATCTAATGATGTTAACTTTACAATTGGATTTTTACCTTTTTCAGATATAGTCTCTAGAGTTACTTCTGGAGCAACTTCTAAAACAATATTGTGAGAATATCCAAGAGCTAAATCTAATTTTTGTCCTTGATTTGAAGCTCTATAACCAACTCCAACCAATTCTAAAGATTTTGTAAAACCTTCAGTTACACCGATAATCATGTTATTGATTAAAGATCTATACAAACCATGTTTTGCTCTTTGGTCTTTATGATCAGACGATCTGTCTACTTGAACTTGACCGTCTTCAACAGTAACAGTTACGTCCGAAAACTCCTGTGTTAGTTGACCGTTTTTTCCTTTTACTGTAATAATACCGTCTTTAACTTCTACAGTTACACCAGCAGGGATTACAATTGGACTTTTACCTATTCTTGACATCTTATAGTCTTTTTATTAGTATACGTAACAAATTACTTCTCCACCAACATTAAGTTGCTTGGCTTTCTTTCCAGTCATCAAACCTTTTGATGTAGAAACAATAGCAATTCCTAATCCGTTAAGGATTCTAGGAATAGAAGTTGAACTTGAATATTTACGTAAACCTGGTTTACTAATTCTTTGGATATCTTTAATTACTGACTCCTTAGTATCTTTATCATACTTCAAAGCAATTTTGATCGAACCCTGAACAGCGTTGTCTTCAAATTTGTAACTTAAGATATAACCTTGATCAAATAAGATCTTAGTTATTTCTTTTTTTAGATTAGATGCAGGAATTTCGACAACTTTGTGGTTTGCAGCCACAGCGTTTCTAACCCTTGTTAAATAATCTGCAATAGGATCTGTATACATATGTATAAATTTGCGGTTATGGTTTTCGTCAGACTTTCTGAAGAACCTTTAACCAATTAAAATTCAATTTTCTACCAACTAGCTTTTTTCACACCTGGTATCAATCCGTTATTAGCCATTTCACGAAATGTTACACGTGAAAGACCGAATTGACGCATATACCCTCTTGGTCTACCTGTTAATTTACATCTATTATGTAAACGAACTGGTGAAGCATTTTTAGGTAACTTTTGCAAACCTACGAAATCTCCAGCTTCTAACAAAGCTTTTCTTTTCTCAGCATATTTTGCTACCGTTTTTTCTCTCTTAACCTCGCGGGCTTTCATTGATTCTTTAGCCATATCTTAATTCTTTTTAAAAGGTAATCCCAATTCAGCCAATAATGACTTTGCTTCCTTATCTGTTTGAGCAGTAGTAACAAAAGTAATATCCATTCCTGAAATTTTGTTTACTTTGTCAATATCAATTTCTGGGAAAATGATTTGCTCTAAAACTCCAAGGTTATAATTTCCTCTTCCGTCAAAACCAGTAGCTTTTATACCACTAAAATCTCTAACACGTGGTAAAGCTGAAGTAATAAGTCTATCTAAAAACTCATACATTCTTTCTCCACGTAAAGTTACTTTAGCTCCAATCGGCATCCCTTTTCTCAATTTAAATGACGCAACGTCTTTCTTAGAGATAGTTGATACTGCTTTTTGCCCAGTAATCTTTGTCAACTCATCAACTGCATAGTCAATCAGTTTTTTGTCAGAAACTGCTGCTCCAACTCCACGGCTTAAAACGATTTTTTCCAATTTAGGAACTTGCATTACGTTTACATATCCGTATTCTTCTGTAAGAGCAGAGATAACTCTACTCTTATATTCTTCTTTCAATCTAGGTGTATACGCCATTACTATAGTACTTGATTAGATTTTTTTGAAAATCTTACTTTCTTATCTCCTTCAACTCTAACTCCAGTTCTAGTTGCTTCCTTAGTTTTAGGATCAATTAGAGAGATGTTAGAAATTTGAATAGAAGCTTCTTTTTTCACAATACCACCTTGAGGGCTTTTTGCACTTGGTTTCGTATGTTTTGAAACCATGTTTACTCCTTCAACAATAGCTTTGTTTTTCTCACGGTCAACACGTAATACTTTACCTTCTTCACCTTTATGGTCTCCAGCAATTACTCTTACGATGTCGCCTGTTTTTATTTTTAGCTTTATCATCTTAAAACGAATTAAAGCACTTCAGGTGCTAATGATACAATTTTCATGAATTGTTTTTCACGAAGTTCTCTTGCTACCGGACCAAAAACACGAGTTCCTCTCATCTCACCAGCAGCATTTAATAACACACATGCGTTGTCATCAAATCTGATGTATGATCCGTCGGCTCTTCTTACTTCTTTTCTGGTACGCACAACAACTGCAGTTGAAACAGCTCCTTTTTTAACGCTTCCGTTTGGAGTTGTATCTTTGATAGAAACTACAATCTTGTCACCAACAGAGGCATACCTTCTTTTGGTACCTCCTAAAACACGGATAGTTAAAACTTCCTTTGCTCCAGTGTTATCTGCTACTTTTAGTCTTGATTCTTGTTGTACCATAATTATTTAGCTCTTTCTAGGATTTCAACTAATCTCCAACATTTTGATTTACTTAAAGGACGCGTTTCGCTAATTCTTACAGTATCTCCAATGTTACAGTCGTTTGTTTCGTCATGTGCAACAAATTTCTTTGTTTTTAACACGAACTTACCGTATAATGGGTGTTTTACTTTTGTAACTTGTGCAACAACAATAGACTTATCCATTTTGTTTGAAGTTACAACACCAACTCTTTCTTTTCTTAAATTTCTTTTTTCTTCCATCTTTCAGCAGATTACAATTATTGCAATTCTCTTTTAGTAAGCTCTGTAGCTAATCTTGCAACTGTTCTTCTTACACTTCTAATTTGAAGTGGGTTCTCAATTGGAGATATAGCGTGAGCCATTTTTAGGTCAGCATATGTTTTCTTAGTCAAACTAAGCTTCTCTTGCAACTCCGCTGCAGAAAGATCTTTTATTTCTGATTGTTTCATAATATAATATAGATTATGCTTCGAAATCTCTAGCAACTACGAATTTAGTTTTTACTGGAAGCTTTTGAGCTGCAAGACGTAACGCCTCTTTTGCAACTGACAAAGGTACTCCTCCAACTTCAAACATAATTCTTCCGGGTTTAACAACGGCAGCCCAATACTCAACTGCTCCTTTACCTTTACCCATACGTACCTCAAGAGGTTTCTTAGTAATTGGTTTGTCTGGAAATATTTTGATCCATAATTGTCCCTCTCTTTTCATGAAACGAGTTGCAGCAATACGAGCTGCCTCAATTTGACGAGAAGTTAAAAACATTCCATCTTCATGTACAGATTTAATACCAAACATTCCATTAGAAAGTTCATGCCCTCTTCCAGAGTTCCCTTTCATTTTACCTTTTTGTACCTTACGGTATTTTGTTCTTTTAGGCTGTAACATTTTTCTTTAATTTAAAAATTACTTTCTTTTACGAGCGTCTGGTTTTCCACCTTTATTAAAGTTAGATTTCCCACGAGGAGAATCTCCACCTTTTCCGCCAGATTGTTTCTTGTCCATTCCAGCAAGCGGAGAAAGATCTCTCTTTCCGTAAACTTCACCTTTCATGATCCACACTTTGATACCCATTCTACCATAAGTAGTATGCGCTTCAGCTAATGCATAATCAATATCGGCTCTGAAAGTTGATAAAGGAACTCTTCCCTCTTTGAAACCTTCTGAACGTGCCATCTCAGCACCATTCAAACGACCAGAAATCAAAACTTTGATACCTTCAGCGTTCATACGCATAGAAGCAGCAATAGCCATTTTGATTGCACGTCTGTAAGAAATACGGCTTTCGATTTGACGACAGATGCTTGTAGCAACTAGATACGCGTCAAGTTCAGGTCTTTTTATTTCAAAGATGTTGATTTGAACCTCTTTGTCAGTAATTTTCTTAAGTTCTTCTTTTAACTTGTCTACCTCTTGTCCACCTTTTCCGATAATGATACCAGGTCTAGCAGTAGTGATAGTAACGGTTACAAGTTTCAAAGTTCTCTCGATGATTACTTTTGATACACTAGCTTTTGATAAACGAGCATGGATGTACTTTCTGATTTTGTGATCTTCGGCAAGTTTATCACCATAATCATTTCCACCATACCAGTTTGAGTCCCATCCTCTGATGATACCAAGTCTATTTCCAATTGGATTTGTCTTTTGTCCCATCTTGTATTAAATTGCTTGTGTGTTATTAATAGATCCAAGCACGATTGTTACGTGATTAGAACGTTTTCTAATTCTGTGTGCGCGACCTTGTGGAGCTGGACGAAGTCTTTTTAACATCATTCCACCATCTACTCTGATCTCCTTAACAAATAAACCTGCTTCTTCTAAACTAGCTTCACTATTTTTTTGCTCCCAGTTATTGATTGCAGATAATAATAGTTTTTCTAATTTTCTTGAAGCTTCTTTAGAACTAAATCTTAAGATGTTAAGTGCTCTTTCTACCTTCTGACCTCTTACCAAGTCCGCTACTAAGCGCATTTTTCTAGGTGAAGTAGGGCAGTTATTCAATTTCGCGAAAGCAATAGACTTATTAGCCTCTTTTCTCGCATCTGCTGTTTCTCTTTTACGAACTCCCATTGCTTCTTATTTTTTACCTTTATTTTTTGCTCCAGCATGACCTCTAAAAGATCTAGTTGGTGAAAATTCTCCTAATTTGTGACCTACCATGTTTTCAGTTACATAAACTGGTACAAATTGACGACCGTTATGAACTGCGATAGTTTGTCCAACAAAGTCTGGAGTAATCATAGAAGCTCTAGACCAAGTCTTAACCACTCCTTTATTTCCACCTGCTATGTTTTCTTGAACTTTCTTGTCTAACTTATAATGAACGAAAGGTCCTTTTTTTAATGAACGTGCCATATCTTATTATTTCTTTCTACGTTCTACGATATACTTGTTACTCGGGTTTTTCTTAGAACGAGTTCTATAACCTTTTGCTGGTATTCCATTTCTTGAACGTGGATGTCCACCAGAAGAACGTCCTTCACCACCACCCATTGGGTGATCGACAGGGTTCATTGCAACAGGTCTTGTTCTAGGTCTTCTACCTAACCATCTTGTTCTACCTGCTTTTCCAGATACAACCAATTGATGATCAGAATTAGAAACAGCTCCAATTGTAGCCGAACAAGTTAACAAGATTAATCTTGTTTCACCAGATGGCATTTTAATTGTAGCATATTTTCCATCTCTTGCCATTAATTGAGCAAAAGTTCCAGCAGAACGAGCAATAACAGCTCCTTGACCTGGACGTAACTCAATACAAGAGATAACAGTTCCTAATGGAATTCTACTCAATGGTAATGTATTACCAATTTCAGGTTGAGACTCTGGACCAGAAACTAATTTCTGACCAACTTTCAATCCATTTTGAGCAATAATATATGTTTTCTCACCATCAGCATAAGCCAATAAAGCGATAAAAGCAGTACGATTTGGATCATACTCAATAGATTTCACTGTAGCCGGAATTCCTTCTTTTGTACGTTTGAAATCAATGATACGATATCTTTGCTTGTGACCACCACCCGTATAACGCATGGTCATCTTTCCTTGACTATTTCTACCTCCAGAGTTTTTTATCGGCGCTATCAAAGAGCGTTCCGGCTTATCAGTTGTAATGGCGTCATAACCATTCACAACTCTAAATCGCTGACCTGGGGTAATAGGTTTTAATTTTCTTACTGACATTTTTCTATCTTAGATATTGTTGTAAAAATCAATTGTTTCTCCTTCTTGTACTTGAACAATCGCTTTCTTAATTGCATTTGTCTTTCCACTGATTAAACCACTTTTAGTGTATTTTGTAGTTCTATCAGGTCTTACATTCATTGTGTTAACACTTAAAATAGTTACACCATAAGCAGCTTCAACAGCTTTCTTAATCTCAACTTTATTAGCTTTTTTATTAACAACGAATCCAAAACGGTTTAAAACTTCACTTTCTTTGGTTACTTTTTCCGTTACTATAGGTTTAATTATGATACTCATATCCTATTATTTACTTAAATTTTCTTCAATCACTTCCAAAGAACTCTCTAAAAGCACTAAATTATTAGCATTTAAAATAGCGTAAGTACTTAATTCTGAACTACTTACGACATTAGACGCCTTTAAATTGCGTGACGACAAATATACATTTTTATTCGACTCACCCAACACAAATAGTGATTTTTTATTTTCTAACTCTAAAGCTTTCAAAACATTAATGAAATTTTTAGTGTTTGGAGTTTCAAAATTAAAGTCTTCAAGAACGATAATATTTGAATCTTTTGCCTTCATTGAGAATGCAGATTTTCTTGCCAAACGTTTCAAGTTTTTATTCAATTTGAATGAATAACTTCTTGGTCTTGGTCCGAAAACTGTTCCACCACCTTTAAACAACGGATTCTTTGCACTACCCGCACGAGCAGTACCAGTTCCTTTTTGTTTTTTAATCTTACGCGTACTTCCCGCTACTTCAGCTCTTTCTTTAGCTTTGTGCGTTCCTTGTCTTTGATTAGCTAAATATTGCTTAACATCAAGATAAACAGCGTGATTGTTTGGTTCAATTGCGAATACTGAATCAGAAAGTTGAACTTTTCTTCCAGTATCTTTTCCGTTGAAATCTAATACTTTTACTTCCATTACTTGTGAATGATTACATAAGAGTTGTTATGCCCAGGAACACATCCTTTTATAACAAGTAGATTCTTTTCAGTAACTACTTTTAAAACTCTAAGGTTTTGAACGTTTACATTTTCTCCTCCCATTCTTCCAGCCATACGCATTCCTTTGAATACTCTAGATGGATAAGAAGAAGCTCCTACAGAACCTGGTGCTCTTAAACGGTTATGTTGACCATGAGTTGCTTGACCAACACCACCAAAACCGTGACGTTTTACAACCCCTTGAAAACCTTTACCTTTAGATACACCTTGTACATCTACAAATTCTCCTTCAACAAACATAGACACATCAATAAGATCACCTAATTTTTGTTCTGTTGCAAAATTTTGGAATTCAACGACTTTTTTCTTAGCTACAGTTCCCGCTTTCTTAAAGTGACCTAAAGCCGCTTTTGTGGAATGTTTCTCGTTTTTGTCATCGAAACCAAGTTGCAACGCTTCGTACCCGTCAACACCTTTGGTTCTGACTTGGGTAACAACACAAGGACCAGCTTCGATTACTGTACAAGGAATATTCTTCCCGTTTTCATCAAAAATGCTAGTCATGCCGATTTTTCTACCAATTAACCCAGACATAAATATTAATTATTAATTATTAAATATAAAAATAGAACACATCATTTAAGTGAACCCTTATTTTTAAAGTGGTGCAAAAGTATAACTTATTTACACACAATCCAAAAAAAGTTTTCACTTAAACAAAGTGCCCTCAATTTTCTCTTGTTAGAAACTAAACTTTAATCTCTACTTCAACTCCACTAGGCAATTCTAATTTCATTAAAGCATCAATTGTTTTAGATGAAGATGAATAAATATCAATTAATCTCTTATATGACATTACTTCAAATTGTTCTCTCGCTTTTTTGTTAACGTGTGGAGAACGCAATACTGTGAAAAGTTTTTTGTGAGTTGGCAACGGGATTGGCCCTGTAACAACTGCACCAGTAGTTTTAACTGTTTTTACAATCTTCTCAGCAGACTTGTCTACTAACATATGATCGTAAGATTTTAGTTTTATTCTGATTTTTTGACTCATTTTCTTAAAATTAAGCGTTTCCTTTTGCTTTTTTGATTACTGCTTCTGAAATATTAGAAGGCGTTTCTGCGTAGTGTGAAAATTCCATAGTTGAAGTTGCACGACCGGAAGATAAAGTTCTTAAAGTTGTAACATATCCAAACATTTCAGATAATGGCACATCAGCTTTAATAGTTTTAGCTCCATTTCTATCACCCATGTCATTAACTTGACCTCTACGACGGTTAATATCACCTACGATATCTCCCATGTTTTCTTCTGGAGTAATAACTTCCATTTTCATGATAGGCTCTAAAATTACAGCTCCAGCAGCTTTAGCTACTTCTCTATAACCCATTCTTGCAGCTAACTCAAAAGATAGTGCATCAGAATCCACAGGGTGGAAAGATCCATCTAATAAAGTTACTTTCAAACTATCTACTTGGTATCCTGCTAAAGGACCAGTTTTCATAGCTTCTCTAAAACCTTTTTCAACAGAAGGAATATATTCTTTAGGAACGTTACCACCTTTTACAGAATTGATAAACTGCAATCCAACTGGAGCCTTACCATCTACTTCATCAGCAGGCTCAAGAATAAATACGATATCACCGAATTTACCACGACCTCCAGATTGTTTTTTGTAAGTTTCTCTGTGTTGAGCAGACCTTGTAAAAGCTTCTTTATATTCAACTTGAGGCTCACCTTGGTTCACTTCAACTTTAAATTCACGGCGCATTCTATCCACTAAGATATCTAGATGAAGCTCACCCATACCTGAAATAATAGTTTGCCCTGAAGCTTCATCTGTTCTCACTGTAAATGTAGGATCCTCTTCAGCTAATTTAGCTAAAGCCATACCCATTTTATCAACATCAGCCTTAGTTTTAGGCTCGATAGCGATACCAATTACTGGCGCAGGAAATTTCATTGACTCAAGAATAATTGGGTGTTTTTCATCACACAATGTATCTCCAGTTTTAATATCTTTAAAACCAACTGCCGCTCCAATATCTCCAGCCTCAATATATTCGATTGGATTTTGTTTGTTAGCATGCATTTGATAGATACGAGAAATTCTTTCTTTGTTACCTGAACGTGTGTTCAAAACATAAGAACCAGCATCTAATCTTCCTGAATAAGCACGGAAGAAAGCCAAACGACCTACGAATGGGTCAGTAGCAATCTTAAACGCTAAAGCAGCAAAAGGCTCTTTAACATCTGGCTTACGCAAGATTTTAGTTTGATCTTCCTCTAACAATTCAGCATCATCAGGATGAATACCTTCAATACCATCTTTATCCATTGGAGATGGCAAGTATTTACATACTGCATCTAACATGAATTGAACTCCTTTGTTTTTGAAAGATGATCCAGCAATCATTGGTATGATAGCCATATCCATAACAGCAGCTCTTAAAGCAATATTAATCTCATCTTCTGTAATAGAATCTGGATCTTCCATATACTTATCAAGCAAATTCTCATCATAGTCAGCAACTGCTTCAATAAGAATATCTCTGTATTCTTTTACTTCATCTACCATATCAGCAGGGATATCTACAACTTCATAAGTTGCTCCCATTCCTGCATCATCCCAAACAATAGCTTGGTTTCTAACTAAATCCACAACACCTCTGAAATCATTTTCTTCACCAATAGGCAAAGTGATCGCAACAGCATTTGATTTTAACATATCTCTTACTTGTTGACAAACCATCAAAAAGTTAGAACCTTGTCTATCCATTTTATTAACGAATCCAATACGAGGAACTCTATATTGGTCAGCTAATCTCCAGTTAGTCTCTGATTGAGGCTCAACACCATCAACAGCACTAAATAAGAAAACCAAACCATCAAGTACACGTAAAGAACGGTTTACTTCAACTGTAAAGTCAACGTGTCCCGGTGTATCGATAATATTAAAGTGATAAGGTAACGTCTCAGGTAAAATTTTACCTTGAGTAGTTGGAAAATTCCACTCACAAGTTGTAGCAGCAGAAGTAATTGTAATACCTCTTTCTTGCTCTTGTGCCATCCAGTCCATTGTTGCAGCACCATCATGTACTTCACCAATTTTATGTGATTTTCCTGTATAGAATAATATACGCTCAGTAGTTGTTGTTTTACCAGCATCAATATGAGCAGCAATTCCTATGTTTCTTGTATATTTAAGTTCTCTAGCCATTTCTTAAGAATTAAAATCTAAAGTGAGAGAAAGCTTTATTAGCTTCTGCCATTTTGTGAGTATCCATTCTTTTCTTAACTGCAGCACCTTCTTCTTTAGCCGCAGCTAAACATTCAGAAGCTAATCTTTGTGCCATTGATTTTTCGTTTCTTCTTCTTGAATAAAGAATCAACCATTTCATAGCCATAGAAATCTTTCTGTCTGGACGAATTTGCATTGGAATTTGAAATGTAGCTCCACCTACTCTACGACTACGTACTTCTACGTGAGGCATAACATTAGTTAAAGCATCTTTCCAAATTTCTAATGATGGTTTTTCTGCATCTTGCTTTTTTGATTCTATAATGTCAATTGCATCATAAAAAACTTTAAAAGCTGTTGATTTCTTACCATCCCACATTAGGTTGTTCACAAAACGTGTTACCAACTGGTCGTTAAACCTTGGATCTGGTAAAAGTGGTCTTTTCTTTGCCGCTCTTTTTCTCATGTCTTTTTTTTAATAAAAATTCATACTCATCTAAATGCGATTAATCACATCTGTACAAGAATAACTTTTTAAATTACTTTTTTGCTTCTTTTGGGCGTTTAGCTCCGTACTTAGATCTTCTTTGCGTTCTTCCTGCTACTCCTGACGTATCAAGCGCACCACGAACGATGTGATATCTAACTCCTGGTAAATCTTTTACCCTTCCACCCCTAACTAATACTATCGAGTGCTCTTGTAAATTGTGTCCTTCTCCAGGGATGTAGGCATTCACTTCATTACCATTTGTCAAACGTACACGCGCTACTTTACGCATTGCAGAGTTTGGTTTTTTTGGTGTTGTAGTGTAAACACGCGTACAAACCCCTCTTCTTTGAGGACAAGAATCTAAAGCAACCGATTTACTCTTCTTAGTTATCTGAGTTCTTCCTGTTCTTACTAATTGTTGAATTGTTGGCATAATTAATACTAAAAATTTATTATGTATATTAAATTCCCGCTTTTTACGGGGTTGCAAATGTATAAATTATTTTTCACTCTGCAAACGTTAATTCATTAATTTTCAATAAGATTATTTCGCCTTTTGTTTTTTACAACAAACAATTGAATATTTGCATTACTTTTATGCAAAAATTGCCATCTAATTGAAACAGCTCACGTTATATATCATCATATTCTGCTTACAACAGCAATGCCTATCACAAACGTTACATTTAAAACTGAGAGGTTCGACCATAAAAGAAAGCAAAACAATAGACTCCCTAAACTATTTAACCAGCCATAAAAACGCTAAATCCATTACAGATGAATTATCCCATTTTTCCCAGAGGCTCGATAAAATTGGGTTTATTGAAAATAACATCTCAGAAATCACAAAAATTAATGACAGTAGTTATACAGCAACAGCAAATTTGGGAGAAAAAACCAAATCCATCTACATATATATAGGAGAAATTTTAAAATTCAGTAAAAGCTTAATAAAGAAATCCTCAAATGACACCCTAAAAATTCCTTTCAACAAAACCGACCTATTTCTAAATGAAACCATTGCAACATTAGAAAAAGATGGCTACCCTTTAGCAAAAATTAAATTGACCGATATTACAAAAAACAACTCCAATTTATACGCCAAATTAAATATCATAACTGATAAATCCAGAACGGTCAACAGCATCAGTGTAAAATTCAATAAAAAAGGAGATCAAGACATATTACCAAAAGGACATTTAAAACAACTCAGCAAAAAGCACAAAAATAAAATTGCCAACAAAACCACTATTAGCGAAATATACAATGATTTAAAAAAATATAATTTTATCACCATCGTAAAAGCGCCAGAAATACTTTTCACAAAAGACTCCACAAAAATCTACCTCTACTTAGAAAAGAAAAAAACAAATGACTTTGATGGATATATTGGATTCAACAATACGGAAAGCAAAAAAATAAAGATCAATGGCTTTTTAGACTTAAAATTAATAAATACGATTAAAGCAGGAGAAAAATTTAATCTGTACTGGAAAAACGACGGAAACAAACAAACAACCTTCACAGCTAATTTTGAAATACCCTATATTTTTAATAGTCCCTTAGGGCTTAAAACAGAAATTAACATCTTTAAAAAGGACAGCTCCTATCAAAACACTAAAACAGGAATAGACTTAGGCTATTTTATAAATTACGACACAAAGTTATATGCAGGTTATGAATCAACAACATCCAGTGACATCCTAAATAGAAAAAGCGAAACCATAAGCGATTTTAAAAACTCTTATATCACAATTGACTTCGCATACTCAACAATATCACAGAATTATAATAATAATAGACAAATAAACACCCAAATTCTTTTTAGATCAGGAGTAGGCACACGGAAAATTAGTGGAACATCCACTGATTACAATAAAAACAATCAATTTTACATCGATTTTGACGCTTTTAAAACCGCTTACTTAAACAAAAAGAATGCAATAAATTTAAAACTTCAGACACACTATCTAAACAGCAGCCAATATCTTTTAAATGAACTCCCCCTTTTTGGAGGCATTAAATCTATAAGAGGTTTCACAGAAAACAGTTTATTAGGGAATTTTTATTCCGCTATACTAACAGAATATCGCTTTTACCCAGCACAAAATTTATACATACACACTATTTCAGATTATGCCATACTAAAAAACCCTGTCGAAAAAAATAAAACACAACAATTAATTAGCTTTGGGTTAGGGACAGTTATTGAAAATAAAAATGGAACTGTTAAAATTTCTATTACTAATGGAAAGGAAGTACAACAAAATATCATATTTAGCAACTCAATTTTTAACATAAGTTACAATATCATATTCTAAAACAATTAAAGTTAAACACCCTTAAACTTATATTTCGAATTAAACACACCTAAATTAGTAATTAATCAAACCCCTTAAATCTAATTCAGCATAACGCACATAAACCCCAAATAAAAATAATATAATTACCTCTATTTAAATCATTTTAATTGACACCACAAAATTGTCATAATTTTCTAATAACAACAACTTTATAGCAGACAGGTAATTATTTATTCAATATCAAATTGTAAGGTTTTTATTTTAATTATAGATTAAAGTAAAAAAAATAATATTATAACACTGAAATATCAAATTGTTACAATGTTAAAGTTTAATATATACTGAAAAAAATGATTTTTTTAATTAGGATTCTTAACAAATTATTAAGAGTTTTGTAACACTAATTCAAAAAATTTAAAAATGAAACTAAAGTTTAATGGAATCTTAGTACTACTAGTAGTACTAATGGCGCAACTAACTTTTGCGCAGGAAAGAACCGTAACAGGCGTTGTTTCTGACAATACAGGCTTCCCATTACCAGGGGTGAGTGTATTAATCAAAGGAACAACTACTGGAACACAAACTGACATTGATGGGAAATATGCTTTGAAAGCAAGCCCTAGTCAAATTTTGATTTTTAGTTACATTGGTATGAAAAGCCAAGAACTAAAAGCTTCATCAACATTGGTAAATGTAAAATTACGAGAAGACGCATTGGAACTTGAAGGAGTGTTAGTTACTGCTTTTGGAATCAAAAAGCAAAAGAAATCACTAGGATACGCTACATCAAATGTAAGCGCAAAAGATTTGACTGAAGTTACTAACACTAATGTTTTTGAATCTCTTTCTGGTAAAGTTGCAGGGGTTGATATTACTGCACCAGCTCAAGTAGGTGCTTCCTCTAAGGTTGTTATTAGAGGTTTCAACTCTTTATCAAACAGTAGTCCACTTTACATTGTTGACGGTACACCTATTTCAAATGGTAGTGCAGGATCAACGAGTGTATCAAGAAGTTTTGACGCAGGAAATGGAGTAAGCGATATTGACCCTAATAATATTGAAAGCATGACCATATTAAAAGGTGCTGCTGCATCAGCTTTGTATGGTTCTAGGGCAGGTCAAGGAGTTATTATCATAACTACTAAAAGCGCTAAAAATAACTCAAAACTTTCAGTAGAATTACTACACTCAACAGATTTTTCTGAAATTGCTAGAGTGCCAAATTTCCAAGATGAATTTGGACAAGGTTGGGCTGGAGCGTCTAATTCAAATTGGGCAGGTAGCTCAAACACAGCAAGTAACGAAAATGGATCATGGGGACCTCTATTTAATGGAGAAGTAAGACCATGGGGAGCTATACTTAACAACTCTCAACAAATCAAACCATATGTTGTACTGAAAAACAATTTTAAAGAATTCTACGAAATTGGTAACACATATACTAATAACGTAAGAGTTAGTGGCGGTGGCGCAAATTCGAATTTCTCATTAAATTTTTCTGACGTTAATTCAAATGGAATAATACCTACTAACGCTGATAGTTATAAAAGACGAACTCTTGGTGTGAATGCAGGAATGTCTAGTGAAAAACTTAGTGTAAGAGCAAGTTTCAACTATGTAAAAAAAGATCAAAATGCAGTTAACACCGGACAAGGTGACGATTCAGGTGAAGGAAATACCATGACACAAGAGTTACTGCAAGTACCTAGAGATATAAGTTTAGTTGATTTACAAGATTACACTAACAATCCTTACAACAATAACAGTAATTACTTTACACCTTACGCTACAAATCCATGGTGGGTAGTAAATGAAAACTCTACTAACATTGAAGGTAATCGATTCTATGGTAACACTAATTTAGCCTACACATTTAACAAAGAAATGAGCTTAAGCTACCAAATTGGTGGAGACTACAGATTAGAAAGAATTAAATCTTATGGCGCACTAGTAACTTATGAGCCAGGTTCCGCTCAAGCACTTGGTGGAGCAAATGCTATTGTAGGTGGTGTAACTGAGCGCACAAATGAAACTGTTGAACTTGATCAGAATCTTAATTTCAATTACAATACAACCTTTTCTGAAGACTTTACTTTTAATGCCTTATTAGGTCTTAATGCTAACCAAAGAAAATTTTATTCATTAGCAGCTGCTATCACAACTTTAGACATTCCAAATTTCTACGAACTTTCGAATTCCTCTATAAAACCAGCAGTTGGACAATCAAATTCTTTAAGAAGAAGTTTTGGAGCTTACGCTTCATTTGAGACAGGTTATAAAAATAGATTATTTTTAACTTTGACAGGTAGAAATGACTGGACATCAACATTACCAAAAGGTAACAACTCTTACTTCTACCCAGCAGTTAACTTAAGTGGGATTGTAGTAGATAATGCCGATTATTTCTTAAAACTAAGAGCTGCATATGCAGAAATCGGTAATGACACTGGTGTATACCAAACTCAATCATCATTAATTCAAGGAACCGCATCACTGGGCTCTGGTTCAATTAATTTACCAATAGGTGGAGTTAATGGGTATGAGTTTTCCGGTAATTTAGGAAACAATGAATTAAAACCAGAGAGAACGAAAGAAGCAGAATTTGGACTTGAAACAAACTTATTTAACAAGAGAGTTAATCTTGATGCCTCTTTATACAACAAGAAAACAGAAGATCTTTTATTCAGTAGACCTCTTGCAGCGTCAACTGGATTTAATTCACAAACAGGTAATATACTTGATGTAACAAATAAAGGTATTGAACTAGTATTGAACGTAGTACCTGTTAGAACTCAAGATTTTCAGTGGGACATGACTACAACTTTTACAAAAAATAAGTCAGAAATAACAAGAATTGCTGGAGAAACTACAAAACTTCCCCTAGCTTCAAATTATGGTGTAACTTTTAATGCTGTACTTGGTCAACCACTAGGTGTATTTTATGCTTCTGTACCAAAAGTTAATGATTTAGGCCAGTATATTGTTAATGCTACCACAGGTCTTTATGAAGTAACTGATGATGAAGAAAAAATTGGATCCTCTCAAAGAGACTTCATTATGGGTTTCAAAAATAAATTCACTTACAAAAACCTTGTTTTAGCATTTGGGGTTGATTGGAAACAAGGAGGTGAAATGTATTCTTACACAAAAAGACTTTCACATTTCGTAGGAAATGGAATTGAAACGACATATAACGGAAGAAATACTTTTATAATTCCAAATTCTGTGGTAGAAAATACTGACGGAACCTATTCTGAAAACACAAAAGCTGTAGCTTTTGATCAAATCACTAATTTCTACAATACTTCATCAAATCCTGGTATTGAACGTACTCACGTTATCGACAAGACATTTGTAAGACTAAGAGATGTTTCTTTAACGTACAATGTTCCGTCGTCAATTTTCAAAAACATGGGATTAACTAATGCAAGTTTTAGTATATATGGTAAGAATTTAGCACTTTGGACACCTAACGAAAATCCATATATTGATCCTGAATTATCTACATACGGGTCTGGGTTGTTAAGTGAACAAGGAGAATTTGGTGCAAATCCTTCACAAAGAACATATGGAGCGAGCATTAAATTAACTTTTTAAAAAAAGAAAAAATGAAAAAAATAATATTAAGTATACTAGCTATATCGACAACTTTGATAAGTTGCAGCACAGATTTGGATATCAACAGAGATCCAGATGCATTGGATTCTAATGGCGCACCATTATCTGCACAATTACCGGCAGGAACCATTGGTATTGTAGGCCCTCAAGGTGCATCGTTTGCACTTATTGGAGGATTCTGGTCACAATTTTGGACGCAAAGTAACATTGCTAATCAATATAAACTTATTGATAACTATTCTATTGGAACAGGAGAATACAATACTGCTTGGAACAATATGTATGACGGATTAGGGGATATAAGAAATGTAAAAAGAAGAGCGAAAGAGGAAGGTAACTGGAAATATTACCTAATTGCTACAACTTTAGAAGTTCAAGCTTCACAGATACTTACTGATTTTTACGGGGATATCCCTTATTCAGAAGCTAACAACATCTCTATTCTTGAACCAAAATTCAATACAGGACCAGAAGTTTACAACTTGATGATTGCTGATTTAAACGACGCACTATCAAAAGATTTAAGTTCATCAAAAGGTACTTCACCATTAAAAGATGACTTTATTTTTGGAGGAAACATGACAAATTGGACAAAGTTTGCTAATACTTTGAAACTGAAAATCTACATGAGACAAACTAATAGTCCGAATGCTGCAGCTGCTAATACTGCAATTACAGCACTGCTATCTAGTGGAGTTCAATTCCTAGATGTTGATGCTTCTATGACACAATTTGTTGATGCACCAAGTCAAAGTAACCCTCTATATGAGTATAACAACAGACAGCTAAATGTTGCTACCAACTTAAGAATGAGTACAACAATGGCTTCATTTTTAGATAATAATTCAGACAAAAGAAAAGCCGCTTATTACTTAGCTGGTAACTCTTTAAACCAAGGGGACTATGACAGTAAAGCTGGTGGAGGAACAATTGCCATTGTAAATCTAAAAGCAACAACACCAGTACTCTTATTAAGTAAGGAAGAAAGCTTGTTTTTACAAGCTGAGGCAATGGAAAGATATAAAAATGGAGTTGGCGCAAAAGCATTATATGATGCCGCAGTTACTGCCAACTTCGCAAGATACGGACTAAGTGCAGATGCAGCCGCATTGCTTGCGACGAAGTATTCATATCCAACTACTGGATCTTTTGAAACCAAGTTAGAAGCAATTATTACTCAAAAGTGGGTTGCTAGTTTTCCTGGAAACGGTTTTGAAGCATTTTTTGAAAAAAACAGAACTGGATATCCTAAAACTTCAAGTGTACCACAAACTTCAATATCTTACGTTCCTGGTCAAATAACTTACTCAGTGAACGGAATAACTGGTGGTCTATTTCCAAAAAGAATTGTGTACCCATTGTCTGAAAGAAGTTCAAATCCAAATACACCAAATTTAATACCATTAACTACTCCAATTTGGTGGAATAAAAACTAATATTATGAAAAAATTTATAGCAATTTTATTTGCAGGTTTACTAACTGTTGCCTGTGATAGTAATGATACAGCCAATGTATCATCAATAACAGACTACCCATTACTTACTTTAAAAGGGAGTAGTCCTGTTTTCGTAACAGTAGGTACTACATATAATGACCAAGGAGCTGTAGCTACAGAAAGCGGTAAAACGATTCCTTTTGTGACTTCAGCAACAGGTAACTACAGAGGCGGGACCTCTATAGACACGAGTGTACCAGATGAATATTCACAGACTTATACTGCAACAAATACAGACGGATTTAAAGCATCTGCTGTTAGAACAGTTTATGTTTATAAAAATTCAGATCTAGTAACAGGAATTGAAGGACTATATACTTCAACAGTTGTTAGAAACGGAACATCTGGAGCGGCTTATACGGACATGAAGTACATTCATATTTGGAAAAAAGCAAATGGAACTTATGAAATGTCAGATGGTATTGGCGGATATTATAACTATGGAAGAGGATACGGTATTGGGTATGCAGCTAGACCAGTTATAATAACAGCTAATAACATTGCTACAAACAGTTTTACAATCCCTAACTTTACAGTAGGAGGATTTGGAGGAGTTTGTACTATGACTCAATTTACTGTCAACCCAGTAAATAAAACTATTACTTTTACTACTACATGGGATGCAGGATATACTTTTGTAGTAACACTTAAACAAGTTCAACCATAAAATAATTAAAATGAAAATATTTAAAAACAACATTATAAAAGTACTTTTTGGTGTTCTTATACTTACTTCTTTTGCTTCATGCGATGCAGGAGGAGATCCAAATCCAGGAGGAACAACTACTGAGAAATTTGCTGGAGATTGGTTTATATCGATATATGATTCAAATGGAACTGCTCAAGTAGAACATGCTCTGCATAGCACTTATAATACATCTGCAAATGATAATACAATGTGGATTGATGATGCAAAACATGGATGGTATTTAAAATGTAAAATAACAGTTGATTTAGACAATGGCACCTTTACAGCTGTTGCTCAACCTAACACAATTGACTCTGGTACTGTTACAATCACAGAGGGGAAAATAGAGAAAGGAGCTGGCTTATCTAAAGCTGGGCACAAAGTTGACAAAATATCATTTAAAGCAGAATTTAGCTATGATCCTGGATACATACTTACATATGAAGGACATAAAAGAACTGGCTTCCTGGAAGACGAGTACTAAGCTTAACTTTCATTCATGAATCTTTATTAAAACCATCCCTTCTTTGGGATGGTTTTTTTTATATATTTGCACCATGGAAAAAGAACATCAAATATTTGGAATTAGAGCGATAATCGAAGCTATTCAAGCGGGAACTACAATAGACAAAGTTTACATTCAAAAAGAAATTTCAGGAGAGTTAATGAAAGACTTAATGAAAGTAATGAAGCGGGCTAATGTAAATTTTTCTTATGTACCTGTTGAGAAACTAAACAAACTAACTCCTAATAATCACCAAGGAGCAGTAGCTACTATATCCCCTATTTCATTTTTTGACTTAGAAAATTTAATAAATACCGTTGTTGAAAACGGCAAAACTCCTCTGTTTTTGGTATTAGATCAAATATCTGATGCACGTAATTTTGGTGCCATCATAAGAACTGCAGAATGCACAGGTGTCAACGGAATTATAATTCAAAAATCAGGAGCTGCTCCTGTAAACGGTGATACAGTTAAAACCTCCGCCGGTGCAGTATTTAATATTCCTATTTGCAAAGTAGAGCACATAAAAGATGCTATTTTTCTTTTGCAAGCAAGCGGAATTAAAACTATTGCTGCGACAGAGAAAACAGATCAAAACATTTACGATATTTCACTTAATGAGTCTGTAGCTATTATAATGGGCTCTGAAGACCGTGGTGTAAATCCTTCCGTTTTAAAAATTGTAGACGAAAAAGCAAAACTTCCAATGTTTGGGACAATTGGTTCTTTAAATGTTTCAGTTGCCTGTGGTGCCTTTTTATATGAAGTTGTCAGGCAGAGAAGATAAAATAAATTAACATAAAATATGTAAAAGAGAGTTATTGCTGAAAATAACTCTCTTTTTTTTTAAAAATTAATGAGATAAACTTCATAAACTCTCGAAATACCATACTTTATTTAAACAAACTTATTCAATAATGTTAAAATTTTAATTTATTAGCTAATTGAGATGGATATAGAAACTGTTTATATCACAAAATAGTATGACTTAAACACTAAAAAAAAACAGCTTTTCCGGCTCATGATGTCAATAAAATAAGAACTTCTAGATTTTTTAACAAGAATTATAACATATACTTACAATAGCCCCCATATAAGAAAATATTTTACATTTTACAATATCACATATTATACTAATATTAACTTTTTACGTAAGATATTTGCCGCACTAATTCAAACCATAATATATGAAACTAAAATTTAATGGATTTATAGTACTCCTAACGGTACTATTAACGCAGATTATTTTTGCTCAAACTAAAACTGTGAGCGGTGTTGTTTCTGATAGTGAAGGAAAAACACTTACAGGGGTAAATGTAAAAGTTAAAGGAACATCCAATGGTGTTCAAACAAATTTTGATGGAAAATATTCCATCAGTGCAAAAACAGGAGATGTATTAATTCTTTCCTTTATAGGATTGGAAACAAAAACAATAACTGTTAATAATAGTAATACAATAAATGTAACCATGCAGTCAGGGGCTGTAGCAATCGATGAGGTAGTTATTGTCGCTTATGGGAAATCAAAAAAATCTTCCTATACTGGATCAGCTACTGCCATTAAAGGAGAAAGTCTCGGTAACAGAGCAGTGACTAATGTCCTATCAGGTATTGAAGGCGCAGTTTCGGGAGTTCAAATTCAAAGTGCTTCAGGTCAACCAGGATCACAACCTTCTGTTAGAATAAGAGGATTCAGCTCTATTAGTGGATCTAATACTCCTCTTTATGTTGTAGATGGTGTTCCTTTTACAGGCGATATTAACAATATCAACTCTGCCGATGTTGAAAGCATGACCATACTAAAAGATGCTGCTTCTACATCTCTTTACGGATCAAAGGCAGCAAATGGTGTAGTAATCATCACGACAAAGAAGGGAACATCTTCAAAGGATAAATTTACTTTAAATGTTAATACAGGTTTAAACACAAGATCTATTCCTGAATACGACAGAGTAGATGCATTTGACTATTATCCATTAACATGGGAAGCTATCAGAAATAGTAGACCAATGAATACTCCAGCTTTATTAGCAACTGCTAATGCTTATGCTTCAACAAGAACTCCTATTGACTTAGTAGTGAACCCTTTTAATGTTACCAATGCTAATTTGTTTGATGCAAACGGAAACTTAAATCCAAGTGCACAACTATTGTATGCAAATGATCTTGATTGGGCAAAACAACTAGAAAGAGCTGGAGTAAGAAGAAATGCAGACTTTAGCTATCAAGGAAAAACAGAGCGAAGCAATTATTTTGTATCGATAGGAAATTTAAGTGAAGAAGCTTCAATTCAGAATTCTGATTTTAAAAGAACTACAGCCCGCGTTAATGTAAACACTAAGTTAAAAGAATGGTTCAAAACTGGAGCGAATGTAGCTACAACTTTTACAGATTCTAACCAAGCGGTAGATGGAGTTGCAAACACTTCATCTTTCAACAACCCATTCCGTACTATACGTTACATGGGACCTATTTACCCAGTTTTAAATCATACAGCAACGGGTGAAGTAGTTGTAGATGCTAACGGTAATCCTGTATACTCACAATTACGTGGATCAGGTGCTTCAAATGGAAGAAACGTTGTATATGAAACTTTAAACAATGAAAATAAAGACAAAAGTTTATCATTTAATGGTCGTACTTATTTAGAAATAAAATTTTTGAAAGACTTTAAATTAACAACAAACTTTGCTTTTGACAATGCTCATTTTAACAACAATGTTTTTTGGAATAAAGTAATTGGAGACGGTGCTCCTGATGGATTTGCTTCTCGTACTAACACAGTAACAACAGGAATTACTTTTAACCAATTACTTGACTATACAAAAAGTATTGAAAAACATAACATAACTGCTCTAGTAGGACATGAAAGTTTTGATTACGAATACAATTACATGTATGGATCAAAAAGAGGTCAAGGGGTACCAAACAACAACGAATTCATTAACTACTTGACAGTTTCAGATTTAAATTCTTACACAAGAAATTACGCTACTGAATCTTACTTCTCTCGTTTAGGGTACGACTATGATGAAAGATATATATTATCCGCTTCAGTACGTAGAGATGGATCTTCAAAATTTGCAGATGCTAATAAGTGGGGTAACTTCTGGTCAGTAGGTGCTGCGTGGAACATAGGAAGAGAGTCGTTTGTAGAAAATATAAAATGGATCAATGATTTAAAACTTAGAGGTTCATTTGGAGAAGTAGGTAATGATTCACACATTAGCTATACGGGATTAAACTACTACATTGGAGCTCCAACCTTTTCTTTAGGACTAAACAATGCTAGTGAAGTGGGAATTCTTACTAATGATCAAGGAGCTCCTAATCTAAAATGGGAAAAAAATACTCAGAAAGATATTGCTTTAGATTTTGCATTTTTCGCTAATAGATTAAGAGGTTCTGTAGAGTACTATAATAGAACAACAGACGGATTAATTTTTAACGTACCTATTCCAGTATCCTCAGGTTTAGATTCTAAAGTTGAAAACATAGGATCAATGTTTAACCAAGGAATCGAAGTTTCATTAGACGGAATGGTAGTAAAAACTAAAGGGTTTTCTTGGAATATTAATGTAAATGCATCTACTATCAAAAATGAAATAACTTCATTACCTCAAAAAGAAATTATAAACGGTACTAAAAAATATGCTGTAGGTAGCTCAATTTACGATTACTGGTTAAGAACTTGGTATGGTGTTGATCCAACAGATGGTTATGCTCTGTTTATAGTTGATCCTTTATTAACGACTCCAACTGATACAGATTCAAGAGTTGTCAACGGTGTAAATGTTACTATAAATCAAAATAAGGCATTATACGAATATCATGGTTCTGCTTTACCAGACTTGTTTGGAAGTTTTACGAATACTTTTAAAGTAGGAGGATTCCAAATGGATGTTTTATTCACTTATCAATTAGGCGGAAAAACATATGATTCAAACTATGCGGCGTTAATGCATTCAGGAAATAACTATGGATCTGCTTTGCATACAGATATTTTGAACAGATGGCAAAAACCTGGAGACATTACAGATGTTCCTGTACTAAATATATCAAGAAACACCCAAAATTCAGCAGCATCAGATCGTTGGTTAGTTGCTTCTGATTACTTATCATTGAGACAGGTATCATTATCTTACAACCTACCAACTGATATAATTTCAAGATTACAAATTGATGCCGCTAAATTTTATATTAATGGGGAAAACTTAAAATTATTTACTAAAAGAGAAGGAATGGATCCACAAGCAAATTACAATGGAACTACTCAAAATAGGTTCTCACCATCTAGAACTATATCCTTAGGAATTAATTTAAACTTTTAATATAATATCATGAAAACATTCAACATAAAATTTTTATTGGTGGTATTATCGATACTGTCACTAAACTCTTGTTCAGAAGATTTTTTAGTCAAAAAACCAACTGAATTTGTAGACTACGCTTCGGCAACTTCTACAACTGAAAATTTATTCTCTCTACTAAACGGAATTCATAGATCATTATATATTAGATATGAGGGTCAAAATGAAACAGGTATAGCCGGATGCATGCAACAAATAGACATTGCAGGTGAGGACCTTGTATTTCCTGTATCTAATGGATGGTTTCTAGGTGTATACAACTGGACTGGTTTAAGTAATGAAAACTCTCAAGACGTAGCATTTCCTTACAGAACATTTTATAGAATCAATAGAAATGCAAATACTATTTTGGAAGCTGTTGATGCAGCAACTGGATCAGATGCAGATAGAAAAATAATTAAAGGTCAAGCTTTATTATACCGTGCATTTGCTCACTTTCAGTTAGTGCAATTGTATGGTAAACGTTATGATGCCACTGCAAAACCAAATAATCAATTAGGTATTCCTTTAGTGTTAAAAGTGTCAAATGACCAATTACCACGATCGACAGTAGAAGAAGTTTACACTCAAATAAATAAAGATATTGACGAAGCTTTAACGTTGCTAGTTGGTTATACAAAACCTAATAACTCTCATTTAGATTTAAGAGTAGCACAAGGATTGAAAGCACGTGTGGCTTTAGTTCAACAAAATTGGACTGTAGCATCTGCTAATGCAATACTTGCAAGAGCAGGAAAATCTTTAATGAGCACAACAGCTTACACTTCTGGATTTAATTCATACACAAATTCAGAGTGGATGTGGGGAAGTTACGTTAATGAATTGCAGTCAGAATCTTTTGCAAACTTTGGTGCATATATGTCACGTAACTTTAGTTCTACTGTTATTCGTTCATGTCCAAAGGCAATTTTTAATAAGTTATGGGATCGTTTTCCTTCAACAGATATACGTACTGCAATTTTTAGTAAAACAGGACAACATCCAAATATTACTTTAGTTTCAACTGCAGTAAAATTTCCATATACAAGTCAGAAATTTCTTTCTGTAAGTACTGGAGACAGTAGATGTGATGTACCTTATATGCGTATTGCTGAAATGTATTTAATTGAAGCTGAAGCAAAAGCCAAAATGAATGATTTAACTGCTTCACAAGCTTTATTTACTTTAATATCAGCTAGAAATCCAGCATATGTAAAATCGACCGCAACTGGACAAGCGTTGTTAGACGAAATCTATTTGCATAGAAGAATTGAATTATGGGGTGAAGGGTTTAGGTTTTATGATCTAAAAAGAACTAATTCTCCTTTAGACCGAGTTGGACCTACAACTGTACCTGCTACTACATCTAATCATATATCATCTGTTGCACAAGTGATGAGCATTCCCGCAGGTGATAAGAGATGGCAATGGCTTTTCCCAAGAGCCGAAATAAATGCCAACCCAAATATTGTGCAGAACCCAAATTAATTTTTAAATTGACTTAGTTAAAGATCCCGGATGCGCTAGCAGACGGGATTTTTTATTTTAAATTTAATCGTTTTATAAAAAGATCCCTAATATAATCCTTAATTCAGATCGTCATTCTTTTTTTCAACCACAGAATACAGCACATTATAATTAGAATCAAAATAAGATTCCTCAATATCTTCCACTACAGGAGGTAAATTCACAAAATTACCATTTTCATCAAAGCGTTGCATAAACTTATCTTGTGAGGCATCGTATTGTGGATGTTCCCATTCGTATTTTATTTGCTTTTCATACTCTGGAACTTTAAATAAAATCGCAAACACAAATCCAGATACTAATCCTGCGAGATGTCCTTCCCATGATATTGCATCATCTACTTTTGGAAAAACATACCATACCATTCCGCCATAAACCATAATAACTGATAGTGACAGCGCTACTAATCTATAATATTTAGTCAAAATTCCTTTTAGAAAAATAAAACCAACTAAAACATAAATCAAGCCACTGGCGCCAATATGGTAACTATACCTTCCTATTAACCAAGTTACCAATCCCGACACTACTATTCCATACGCTATAACCGCAAATGTTTGTTTAGAATAAAAAAACTGCAAAGCTGCCAGCAAAATTAATAAGGGAATAGAATTGTTATACAGATGACTTAAGTCAGAATGAATAAACGGACTAAAAACTATACCTTGAAGACCGGCCAATGTTCTTGGAAAGATTCCGTGCTCAGTAAAATTAAGATGAAATCGAACTTCCACCCAGTATATAAACCATAAAAATAAAACAAAGAAAAGTGGCAATGCTATTACTTTATTGGTGTATTTAAAATCTCTATCCATAATGACCTACTCTATTCATTGTTTATAATAGTCAAGTTACAAAAATGAAACCAAAATAATAGTATGCTATTTTGTCATTATAAACAGAAGGATTTATTTCTATTTGTACTTTAATTTCGACAAAGCAAACTAGCGAAAGATAAATTTTAATCACTGTTTATCTCATTCTTAGAGATCTCACTAAAAGTTATGTTAAGAGCTCGAGACGCTTCAAATAAAATGAGTAATTTTGCAAAATGGAAGCACCTTTAGCAGAACGCATACGACCACAATCTCTATCTGATTATATAAGCCAATCCCACCTAATAGGACCAAATGGCTCCTTAACGCATCAAATTTCTAAAGGAATTATACCTTCACTGATTTTATGGGGACCCCCGGGAACTGGAAAAACGACATTAGCTCAGATTATTGCTCAAGAGTCAAAACGTCCTTTTTATATTTTAAGTGCCATTAATTCAGGCGTTAAAGATATTAGAGATGTTATTGAAAAAGCAAAACAAAGCGGAGGTCTTTTTACCGCTAAGAATCCAATTTTATTTATCGATGAGATTCATCGTTTTAGTAAATCCCAACAAGACTCCCTTTTGGCAGCAGTCGAAAAGGGTTGGATTACCTTAGTAGGAGCGACTACAGAAAATCCTAGTTTTGAAGTTATTCCCGCCCTCCTATCGCGTTGTCAGGTTTATATTTTAAATGCTTTTACCAAAGAAGACTTAGAGTCATTATTACAACGCGCATTACAAAAAGATAGTTATTTAATGTCCAAAAACATTAAATTAAAAGAAACAGAGGCGCTGCTACGTCTTTCAGGTGGAGACGGACGCAAACTATTAAATATTTTTGAACTTGTCGTAAATGCCTCTGCTGAAGATGAAATTATTATTACTAATGATCGGGTTTTTGCGCTTGTGCAACAAAATACCGTATTGTATGACAAAAGTGGTGAGCAGCATTATGATATCGTTTCGGCTTTTATAAAATCCATACGAGGTAGTGATCCTAACGGAGCAGTTTATTGGTTGGCAAGAATGATTGAAGGTGGCGAAGACGTAAAATTTATAGCTAGGCGCATGCTCATCTTATCAAGTGAAGATATTGGGTTAGCAAATCCAACTGCTTTTATTATGGCAAACAATACTTTTCAAGCGGTAGCTACAATTGGATATCCCGAAAGCCGCATTATTCTTAGCCAATGTGCTATTTACCTTGCAACATCACCAAAAAGTAATGCTTCTTATTTAGCTATAGGATCAGCACAGCAATTAGTAAAGCAAACAGGAGATTTATCTGTACCGATCCATTTACGTAATGCGCCTACTAAACTAATGAAAGAATTAGGGTACGGTGATGAATATAAATATTCACACGATTATCAGAATAATTTTGCAGAGCAGGAATACCTGCCTGATAATATAAAAAACACAGCATTGTACACACCAGGCACAAATGCTAGAGAGAATAGTACTCGAGATTTTTTAAGAAATCGTTGGAAAGACAAATACGGTTATTAATAAAAAAGGTTCTAAGAAACAGTTGTAAACTATTTTCTTAGAACCTTTTTCCATTAATGGATATATTACTTAAAATTTAACTGAAATTTTTTCAGATATCAGCTGCTGATTTTGATAATACTCAAAGTACCAAAATCCGTTTTTAGAAACTAGAACACCTTGATTTTCTCCTTTAGTTGCGATGAAAGTTGATGGACTTGAGGTTTTTATCACTTTCATAACCACCTTAGGGGTTGAATCAATTAATTGATACCCATTTTCTATAGGCTGAGCATACAATAGATCCTTACTGTCTACTGCAGCTTGCACTGTAGCTACCTTAGTTGCTTCTTGCACAGGAACAGTTTCTGCCACTACTTCTTTCACTACTACTGTTTCTTCTTGTACACCTTCAACTTCCTTCTCTTTTTTAGTAATTGTACCATCGTAGCTGTATTGTAAAGCATAAATAGAAGCAAAAGCCTCATTTAAACATTCCGTGTATGCGGCTTGATAGTCTTTCTCTTTACTCTTACCTGTAAGCGACTGAAAAACGATTTTACCATTACAATCTTTTAAGGTTATAAATAGTTTTGTAATTAGAAAACCATTTTCTTTTTGTAAATCAAAGTACAACAAATCACATCTTTCGCTAAAAGCTTTCGGTGTTGCTTCATTACTATAAAAAGCCTCAAAACCTGCTTTTTTCAAATTAAATTTGGACATCGTATTTAATCGATAATCATTTTCCCCCTTAAGAAATTCAAATTTAACAGGAACAATAACGGCCTTATAATTATTTACTGATTGTGCGTATGTACTACCAACTATAGCTAGCAATAATAATAAAAAATATTTCTTCATAATTTATAAAAAGTTTTTTAGTTCTAATAAATGGTTTACTTGTTTAATATTATTCGCTGCATGGCTTTTATGCTCATTAAAAAAAATAGCATCTAGACCCATATTTAATGCTCCTTCTACATCTGCTTCAAGAGAATCTCCTATCATAATGCTATTTTCTTTTTTGGCTTTAGCCAGATCCAATGCATATTCAAATATAATAGGATTCGGTTTCTTCACTCCTGCCATTTCAGAGTTAGTAATGGTATGAAAATAACTATGCAATTTAGAATTTTTAATTTTTCTTTGCTGTACTTCCGCAAAACCATTAGTAATAATATGCAAATTGTATTTATCATTTAAATAATCCAAAACCTCAAAAGTCCCATCAAAAAGATGATTATTATCTGGCAAAAACGCAATGTATTCTTGAGCGATAACCTCAATTTGAGCATCTGAAATACTATAATTTAAAGCATCAAAAGAATGTTTCAGTCGATTGTAACGCAGCTCATCATGAGAAATTTTATCAAACTGATACAGTTTCCAACAGGCTTGATTAATGGGCACATACTTTTCAATAAACCCCTTAATCTCAATAGTAGGATGACTATTGTCAAAAATCTTTTGAAAGGTAATTTCTGAATTTTTATCAAAGTCCCAAAGTGTGTGATCTAAATCGAAGAACACATCTTTAATATTATTAATTTTCATTTTTTAATTTTAAAAAATTCCTTCATCAACAAAGCTAAAGTAATTTGTTTCAGTAACAATCAAATGATCTAAAACTTTGATTTCTAAGCTATCCCCGGCCAGTTTCAGTTTTTTAGTAATCTGCCTGTCTGCCTCACTAGGAACTAATGTTCCAGAGGGGTGATTATGGCATAAAATAAGCGCTGTGGCACCTAGCTCTAATGCCATTTTAAACACTATTCGAACATCAACCAATGTGCCTGTGATACCTCCCTTACTCAACTGAGATTTAGAAAGCACTTTATTTGAATTATTTAAATACACAATCCAAAACTCTTCATGAGGTAACTCCCCTATTATGGGTTGCATTAGTTCAAATATAGCTTTGCTTGACGTAATCTTAATCAAGTCTACAGCATCTTCTGCTCTTCTTCTTCTACCTACCTCTAAAGCGGCTATAATCGAAATAGCTTTCGCTTCACCAATGCCTTTAAACTGTACTAGCTGAGAAAGCGATAATTTGCCTAAAGCATTTAAATTATTATTTACGCTATTCAAAATTCGTTTACTCAACTCAACAGCAGATTCATTCCGACTTCCAGAACCTATTAATATGGCAATTAATTCTGCATCACTAAGCGCTGCTTTGCCTTTTAGCATTAGTTTTTCCCTCGGCTTGTCGTCTTCTGACCAGTGGGTTATCGGAAAATTATTTTGTTCCACATGCATAAATTTAAATTAATACACCTACCAATACTAATCATTACTGAAATTCACCTTTAAAATTGAATTTATATACTTTTTTTCATGCAAATACTATTTTCGAAGCCTTTGTAAGGACCATAATTATCTGTAATTACATAAGCTGCTTTTTGATACATGGTAATTGCAGCATCTTGTCTGTATAAGGTTTCTAAAACTGAAAAATCAAAACCTAATTCACTTGCCCAAGTCTCTAATTCAGATAACATTCGCTGAGCTAGCTTATTCCCACGTTGCACAGGAGAAACAAACATACGCTTTATTTCAATGGTATTTTTATCGTATTTCTTGAAACAGGAGCAAGCCACTGCGACATTATCACCATAAATAATCACCACATTAGGATTGTATTCAATGATGTTATTTCCCCAGTAATTAGATTGCAATTCAGGATAGGCAGCCCACAGGCTCTGATCTAATTCACCAACTAAGGATTGAAAATCTGGATTTTCACTATTTGTCCTTCTAACTTCAATCCTATCTACCATAGTAATAAATTAACCGATTATCTTTTTAACTTCATCAAAATCTAAACCACCATAATTTCCAGAACTCATCAGTAAAAGGGCTGCGTTGTCAAAATTTTGACTAAATAAATACTCTTTAAATTCTTTGGCATTAGTGTAGATTATTAAATCTTCTCTATTGAAAGCCTTTGCGATTTGTTCGTAACTTACTTCGTCTAACTGCTTTATTTTTACTGCATCTGGCGAATAGAAAACGACAGCAACATCTGCATGTTCTAACGCACCTTCGTATTCCTTTAAAAATTCGGCATTTAAGCTACTGTACGTATGTAGTTCTAAGCAAGCAATTAGTTTACGGCTTGGATATTGTTCCTTAACCGCTTGGGTTGTTGCAGCTACTTTACTTGGCGAATGAGCAAAGTCCTTAAAAGCAACACTATTTTTACTTTCGGCAATTTTCTCTAAACGTTTTGATGCGCCTTTAAAACTGGCAATAGCTTCGTAAAAATCAGCTTCGTCAACACCCATGTTTTGACAAATCCATTTGGCTCCAGCCAAATTATTTAAATTATGTGCTCCAAAAACTTCAATAGGCATATCGCCTTCGGGAGTTTCTAATAAAGTTATTCCATTTTCTACCTTATATTGTGGTGTGTGATACGCTAACTTTCGAATAGGATTGGTAGCAGCTTCGGCTACACGCTTCACTTCTGAGTCATCCTCATTATAAACTAGAATACCACCATTTGTGATTTTGCCAATAAAAATTTCAAATTGCTCTACGTAATTTTCATAAGTAGGAAATACATTAATATGATCCCAAGCAACACCAGAAATGAGAGCAATATTAGGTTGGTACAAATGAAATTTAGGTCTTCTATCTATGGGTGACGATAAATATTCATCTCCTTCTAGAACAATGAAATCATTTTCCTCTGTAAGATGAACCATAGTATCAAAGCCTTCTAGCTGCGCTCCTACCATATAATCAACAGCGATATCATGGTAATGCATCACATGAAGAATCATCGAAGTGATGGTAGTTTTTCCATGAGAACCCCCAATTACTACTCGAGTTTTATTTTTAGATTGTTCATATAAAAACTCAGGGTAAGAATAAATCTTTAATCCTAATTCTTGTGCTTTCAACAATTCAGGATTATCAGCTTTGGCGTGCATTCCTAAAATCACTGCTTCAATATCAGCGCTGATTTTGTCAGGAAACCAACCTAACTCTTGCGGTAAAATGCCTTTTTTATCTAAACGTGATTTTGAAGGTTCAAAAATAGCATCATCACTTCCCGTTACTTGATACCCTTTATTGTATAATGCCAAAGCCAAATTATGCATTGCGCTACCACCGATAGCTATGAAATGAGTCTTCATATATTTTTCTTAGATGTTGAATTTAAATCTTTTATTTTTTGCAAGATTGCAGTTGCCTTTGCGGGCTCATTCATTTTATTTTTATACAAATCAGCCAGCATTTGATAACTCTCTACAGAACTTCCCACTGCAATAGCTTTTTTGTACTGCAATTCAGCTGCTTTATATCTTTTATAGTGTTCTTCAATGCGACCTCTGGACATGTAACCATCAACTGGAGATAAGCGCATTAATTCATTAGAGTAAGAAATGGCTTTACTTTCGCTTCCGCCAACGATCCTTGGTAGTTGCATATAATATTCTATCAAAGCCCAGCGTGCATTGATATGCTTAGGATCGATATCGATTGCTTTTTCAAAAGAGGATCTAATTTCGTCAATCATACCCAACGCTTTAAACTTATTTACCTCTAGAGCACGCATGCCTGTAGCGCCTCCATACTTATAATAATAATCAGCTTCGGATGGTTTTAATTGTTTTAGTTTTCTATAATAGCTAATTGCTTCCTCCCAAGATTTATTAGCACCTGCGATATCTCCTAAATATTCAATTATTTTTAAATTAGAAGGATTCGCTTTTAATAAAGATTCAAAAATTGGTTTTGCCTGTTCGTATTTACCTTCATCAAATAGTTTCTGCGCTCTATCAATACCTGATTGTGCGTATAGAAAAAAAGGTAGTAATAAAAAAAGAATGTGTTTCATTTTCCAAAAATAAGGAATTTTATAAGGAATAGAAAGATTATTAGCGAAGATAAAGTCCCAAAATAAAGCAGGCTCAAAAAGCAAACTATAATGCAATAGAAAACTTTAAAAAACTTTAACATAACATACAGGAGCTACATTCGTAGCGCATTACTACAATTAATAATCTTGCTTAATTAACTATAATAAGTTTACTTAATGAAAATATTTTATGCTATTCAAGCTACTGGAAATGGACACATCAGTAGAGCGACCCAATTATATCCTTATTTACTTAAGCATGGCACAGTAGACTTCTTTTTAAGCGGCAACAATGCTAGTCTAGATATAAAATTACCCGTAAAATTCAAAAGCAAAGGCTGTAGTCTCCACTATAGTAAATGCGGAGGACTAGATTACTGGAATATTATGAAGAACATTCAGCCACGTCAAATGTACAAAGACGCTGATGCATTACCTCTAAAAGATTACGATGTAATCATAAATGATTTTGACGCTATTACATCATTGGCATGTAAATTACAAAATGTACATTCTGTTCAATTAGGACATCAAGCCAGTTTCATTTCTAAGGCTACACCACGACCCAATAAGAAGAGTTTTTTGGGAGAGATGATTTTGAAACATTATGCACCTTCTCCAAAAAATATTGGTCTGCATTTTAAAAATTACGATAGTTTTATTCACCCTCCTATCATCAAAGATCAAATCATAGAAGCCGAACCTATAAACTTAGAACACATTACGGTGTACTTGCCTTCTTTTGATAAAGAATGTTTAGAAAAAGCATTTAATAAAGTAAATTGCATTCATTTTCATTGGTTTTTGGATGATGTAGCCTCTCCACACACTATTGGAAATATTACCTATTATCCCGTAAACCAAAAAAAATTCAATAAAAGTCTTATTAGCTGTGAAGGAATAATTACAGGCGGTGGTTTTGAAACTCCAGCTGAAGCATTATATCTCAAAAAGAAAATCCTTAGTATACCTATTCGCAACCATTATGAACAAGAATGCAATGCTGCCGCTTTAAAGAAACTGGGAGTCCCTGTAGTTTATACCGTTAATTCTGATTTCCATTTAGTAATAGAAAAATGGCTTAATCAAGACATCATCTATCCCATTATTGAGGCTAATAATATTCCAGAAACACTTGATTATCTTTTTGACACTTATCATCAATAATGATTATAACTGGTGCTAAAGAATCACTTTCCCTCAAAATTATTCTAATTCTTTTGACCCAATTATATTCTCTACCTACATCTCTATTTTAAAATTTAATAAATTGATAGCAACAATAGGATTAAAGATAAATAGTATTAAATTCACTATAACAAAGCGTTTTAACTCTATTTGAAATTCTATGAAAAAAATATTTTTATTCTTACTGCTTAGTTCTCTTTCTGTTCTTGGTCAACAATTTGAATCCAAATGGAACAAAGTGATTGAAAACGAAAATGCTGGAAAAATAAAATCGGCTAACGCAATAGTCGAAAACATCTATAAAAAAGCCAGTCGCCAGAAAGACGAAGCGCAAATTATTAAATGTTTTTTCTATCTATCAAAATACAGTCAAGTACTCGATGAAAATGCCCAAACAAAAATCATCCGTCATTTAAAAAATGAAATCAATAGCGCGTCAATACCCACCAAGGCGATTTTAAATCTTATTTATGGAAAATGCTTGAATTCTTACTACCAACAAAACGGTTATACTATTAGAAATCGTACTAATATTGCAAATGCTGATGGTGATTTTTTAACATGGACAAAAGTCGACTTTGAGAAGCAAACAGTGGATGCATACGCGAAATCGCTAGAAAACCAAACAATTTTAAAGCAAACACCTTTGAATAACTACAGCGCTATATTTGATTATGCTGATGATACTACTTTTAAAAAACAAACTCTTTTTGATTATCTAATAAAAGAAAACATAGCCTTTTACACCTCTAGAATCACTACATGGGAAGTTAACCCTAAAGATTTCCAAACTTATCAAGATATTTTATATGGCAACAGTGCACAATTCAGTATTTTAAACCTTGATTTTATCACAAACGAGAATCTAAAAAAAGCGCTTGAGTTATATCAAACACAAGAAATTAACACATCCACAAGCGAAAAACAATTACAACGCATCATTTTTGTAAAGAACTATATTTTAAAATCAGAAAACGAGTGGCTTACAGTATTAGAAAATTTACAAAAAACTGTTACTAACGAAGCCATAACGCAACAAATACAGCTAGAAAAAGCCAATAGTTATATTCAACAAGCTTCAAAAGAAACACATCCTGATTACAATAATAAAGCTATAGCTGTACTCGATAGCATTATTGCTACTAATAATCGTTCAAACAGTTATAAAAAAGCCGTCCAAAATAAGCATGATTTAAATTTAAAATCAATACATATTGAATTAGAAAAATACATTTATCCTAGTCAAAATTCAAGGGCGCGTATTACTTATAAAAATGTAGATAGTGTTAGTATTAGCTTCTATAAATTAGCTCAAAGCGAAATAAATCTTTTTGAATACAATTACCAATTAAAAGACAGTATACTTAATGATCTTGTTTTAAATAAAATTCCGATTGCATCACAGAAATACACCCTGAAAAATCAAAAAAACTATTTTGAATACAGTACAGAAGTACTTTTACCACAATTAGATTTAGGAACTTATTTAGTGTTTTTTGAAAGTAATAACGACAAAAAAGACAGCAAAGCATTTGGGTACGAAACAGTAACAGTAAGTAATTTTACAATTATAGCGGGAATCAAAAGCAACAAAGAATATTATCAAGTATTAGATCGAAAATCAGGGCAACCTATTGAAGATGTAACAATCGCATCTAATAAATTAACATTGATCACAAATAGAGAAGGGAAAGTAACTTATGACAAGAAAGATGTAGAAGGATCTTACCTCGATCTATCACTAACAAAACAAAATGACACTTTAGACCTTGCTGATAAATGGGTAAATCATATCAATGTGTACAAAGAACTCCAAAAAGCAAAAGCAAAAGTAGAGATTTATTTAGACCGAGCTATTTACAGACCCGGCCAAACAGTTTACTATAAAGGAGTTGCATTTCAAAAAAAACAAGACAAATCTTCGGTTGTTCCTCATACCACGTTTAAAATTAGATGCAATGATGCAAGTGGTAATACATTAAAAGAGTTTGATGTGATTACTAATGAATTTGGATCTTTTTCTGGAGAGTATGTATTACCAAAATCTGGTTTAACAGGTAATTTTAAGATTGAAGCCGGTGAGCCAGACAATTATAAAAACGACGTAAATTACAGTTATACGTTAGAGGAGCATCCTTTTTGGGATCAGGTCGAATTTGAAAATTCCTTTCAGGTCTTTGCTGTTGAAGAATATAAAAGACCCAAATTTGAAGTCAGCATTGACCGTGTTACAGGAACTTACAACGTAAATGATAAGATAACGATAACAGGAAATGCGAACTCATTTACTGGTTCAGTCCTATCAGGAGCTAAAGTGAAATACACTGTACGGCAAGAAACATACAATTCAAATTTTAATGGACGTTATGAATGGGCAGGCGGAAGAAGCCAAACAATAACGGAATCAGAAACTACAACTGATGACAAAGGAAAGTTCAGTATTGATTTTATTGCTGTGCCTGACACTTATTCTAAAAAAGAAGATTTACCAATATTTAGTTACCGTATAAGTATTGCCGTTACTGACAACAATGGTGAAACTCACTCGATAAACCAGCAATTAGTAACTAACGTAGGGTATCATGCATTAAAATTAGTAGCAACGCTACCCTATGATATCGAAACTAAAAATAAAAACATTCTGTCTCTAGACAGTAAAAACCTTAATGATACTTTTGTCCCAACAATAGGAGTATTAAAATTTTACTGCGTTAGAAAAAGTAAACATAAAATCAAACCCAGGATTTGGAAAAAACCAGAAATAGAAAGTATCTCTGAAACTGAATTTGAAACACTTTTCCCATTTGAACAAAATGACATACCTATCTCTAAAGATGAAATGGGAGAGTTAGTATTTACAAAAAACGTAAATACAGACAGAGATAAAAAAATCGCTTTGCATTTTATGTCAGATTGGGAAGCTGGTACCTACAACGTAGTTTTTTCCGCTGTTGATAAATTTGGAAATGCAGTCGATACAAAAACGCGATTTAATCTTGCACAAAGTAGCGAAACATTTAATCCTAACACATTATTTACAGCAGAACAACTCAATAGTAACCCGGCAAAAGATGGCTTTATCAAAGTTAAGCTCAAAAGCATAATGCCTTCACTATATATTAGTAGTAGCGCAAATTATAAAAATTGGAATTTTTATGACGAGGGTATTGCAATAGATAATAACGAAGCTATTATTACTATTCCACTGCTTAAAGAATTTGAAAAAGCGATTACAGTAAATTTCACAAGTATTTTTGATAATACAGTATTCGAAAAAAAATTAGAAGTTATTCTTGAAAATACACAACCCAAACTTGATTTTGAAGTAACCAGCTTTAGAAGTAAACTAGAACCAGCAAAATTAGAAAGTTGGTCGTTTAAATTGAATCCTAATGCAACAAACATAGAGACTGAAGTTCTTGCTAGTATGTATGATAAATCTTTAGACCAGTTTGCAAAGCAAGACTGGGGTTTATTTAATTTCAATAATGACAATAATTATTACTCATCCAATACAAAAACTATCTTAGGCTTTGAAAAAACCTATAGTAATATCTATAATTTGAATACCAATTTAAACGCAATAACTTTTCAAAATGAATACACTGATTTATTGTGGTTTGGCTTCAATATCAATACTGTAGAGAATAAATACACCTTAATCAATTATAAAAAACAGCATCCTATAAAGTTGAAAGGGCCCTCAAATGCTAAATTAATTTCAGGAATTATTTCTGATTCTTCCGGAGTTCTGTCTGGAGCCGGTATCAGCATAAAAGGTACCGAACGAAAAACTGTATCCGACTTTGATGGTTATTATCAAATAGCCGCAGCACAAGACGAAATACTTGTTTTCAGCTACATTGGTTATAATAGTAAAGAGCAAAAAATAACAACTAAAATTATTGATATACAACTTCAACAAGATGAAAGCGACCTGCAGGAAGTTGTTGTTGTGGGTTATGGAATTGTAAAGAAGAAATCATCAAGTAGCTCTGTAGTAGTTGTAGAAGATAATTCAGTTTACAATACTGCTGGAATAGCCATCGCTCTAGAAGGAAGAGCTGCGGGTGTATCAATATCAAATCTCAAAATGAACATTCGAGGAACTGGTGCAATTGATAAAAATACCGTCCCTCTATATATTGTTGACGGACAAATTACAACAGAACAAGAAATAAAAAACTTAATTCCCGATGATATTGTTTCAATAGATGTATTGAAAGAAGCTAAAGCCACCGCCATTTATGGAAGTAAAGGCGCTAACGGAGCAATTATCATCACTACAAAAAAAGCACTTGAAGGCTTAACTCAAGTCAAAGCCAGAACAAATCTATCAGAAACAGCATTCTTTTTACCTAACTTAAAAACAGATAAAAACGGGAATCTAAGTTTTAATTTTACTTCCCCAGAAGCTTTGACTGCTTGGAAATTCCGTTTATTAGCACATAATAAAGAAGCCGTTTCGGGTTATCTAGAAAAAAATGTAATCACGCAAAAAGAGTTGATGGTAATTCCTAATTTCCCACGTTTTTTCAGGGAGAAAGACAGCATTATTATTACCTCTAAAGTGGCCAATATGACTAAAGAAGCCAAAACTGGAATTGCACAGTTGCAATTTTTGGACGCTACAACTATGGAGGCTGTTGATGTTGCGATGGCGAATACTAAGAGTGTGAAAAATTTTAAAATCAGCCCAATGGGCAGTACTACTGTCAGCTGGAAGGTCTATGTTCCTACAGGATTAGAAGGAATACAGTACAAAATTGTAGCTAAAGCAGGGAATTATTCGGATGGAGAAGAAAGTATTCTTCCAGTTCTGACCAACAACATCTTAGTTACTGAGAGCATGCCTATTTGGGTTCGTGAAAACAGCAAAAAAGAATACATCTTTGAAAATCTAAAAAACTCGGTTTCGCCAACTCTAAAAAACCATCAATTCACGTTTGAATACACCTCGAATCCTGCGTGGATTGCTATACAATCTTTACCTTATTTGATGGAATACGAACACGATGGTTCCGAACAAACCTTTGCTCGCTTTTATGCAAATGCATTAGCGACTACGATAATTAGTAGTAATCCAAAGATAGCTGCCATTTTTGAATCTTGGAGAAAAGACGGAAAAGATCATTCTAAACTAGAAGATAATGAGGAATTAAAATCAATAATTCTAGCCGAAACGCCTTGGATTAATGATGCCAAGAGTGAAGAGGAGAAAAAGAAAAATATGGCATTGTTATTTGATCTAGAAAAAATGAAAAGTTCGCAAGACGCCACATTCGATATACTAAAAAAGAAACAAACTGCTTCGGGTGGATTTCCATGGTTTGAAGGTGGTGAACCCAGCGAATACATCACACGGCACATAGTAGCAGGACTAGGTCATTTATCCAAATTAAGCAACACCGAAGATAGCACAGCAAAAATCAAGCAAATTGCTTCAAAAGCGATTCCGTTTATTGATGAAAAGTTTTTGACAGATTATCAAGCCAAAAATCAAAACACGCAGTCTACTACTAAATTAATCTGGAACAACCCCTGTACTGATTTACACTATTTATACAGCCGTAGTTTTTATTTAGAGAGTTATCCTCTCTCGGATTCATTACAAACCGCTACAAAGCAATATATCGAAATTATCAAAACAAACTGGCTGAACTATTCCCTATACGAAAAAGGATTAGCCGCTTTGACCTTGAATCGTTTTGGCGAAAAAATTGTCGCCAAAAAAATCATTGAAAGTTTAAAAGAAATTGCTTCGAATAACGAAGATTGGGGTATGTATTGGATTGCCAACAAAGCGGGATGGTATTGGTACCAAGCTCCTATAGAAACACAGGCTTTATTGATTGAGGCTTTCGCCGAAGTAACTAAGGATAACAAATCAGTAGATGCAATGAAAGTTTGGTTATTAAAGAACAAACAAACTAAAAATTGGCCAACGACCAAGTCAACTACCGAAGCGGTATATGCTTTATTATTACAAGGTTCAGACTGGTTATCAATTAAAGATAATACAACAATCAAAATTGGTGATGAAAAAATACTTACTAAAAAACTAAACGACAACCAAAAAGAAGCCGAAACAGGTTATATTAAACTTAACTGGAAAGCAGCTGAGATTAACAAAGACATGGCCATCATAAGCATTAACAACAAAGCTTCAGTTCCAGCTTACGGCGGAGTATACTGGCAGTATTTTGAGGATCTAGAGAAAGTTAAGAGCGACAATAAAAATAGCTTGTCAATCACAAAAGAACTCTATCTAAAGAAAGACAATAAAAAAGGTAGTGAATTAACTAAGGTTACTGGAGATTTAACTATTGGCGATTTAGTTACTGTGCGATTAATTATTTCAACCAAAGAAGATATGGAATTTGTGCACTTAAAAGACATGAGAGCTTCTTGTTTTGAACCCATTGACGTGTTGTCTAGTTATCAATACAAAGACAATTTAGGATTTTATAAAAGCACAAAAGATGCAGCTACGCATTTCTTTTTTGACAAAATCAACAAAGGAACGTATGTCTTAGAATACGACATAAGAGTAAACAATAAAGGAAGTTTCTCTAACGGAATTACCACCATTCAAAGTATGTATGCTCCAGAATTCACCAGTCACAGCAATGGAATTCAGGTAAAAGTGAGCAACTAAATTAAGAGAAAAGCAAAAATCCGTTTCAAGTAATTGAAACGGATTTTTTTATTGGAATGAAAAGCAAACAACTAATTAGTCATTCAACATTTTCCATAATTTATCTTTTAACTCGGTTAAACCTTGTTGTGCTACAGAGGAAATAAACATATAAGGAACATCCTTAAATGCTACATCTAGTTCTGTTTTCAATTCTGCTTTCAGTTCGTCATCTAGCATATCACATTTTGATATCACTAATAAACGCTCTTTATCTAGCATTTCAGGGTTATACTTGGTCAATTCATTTACAAGAATATCATACTCTCCTTTTATGTCTGGCGTGTCTACAGGAACAAGAAATAGTAAAGTAGAATTACGCTCAATATGACGTAAAAAGTAATGCCCCAAACCTTTTCCTTCGGCTGCACCTTCAATAATTCCAGGAATATCAGCAATTACAAACGATTGAAAATCTCTGTAAGCAACAATCCCTAAATTGGGTTTTAAAGTTGTAAAAGGATAATCAGCAATTTTTGGTTTTGCAGATGTTAAAACAGATAATAATGTCGATTTCCCAGCATTAGGAAAACCAACTAATCCTACATCAGCAAGAACTTTAAGCTCCAGAATAACATCCATCTCTGTACCTGGTAAACCGGGTTGTGAGTAACGTGGTGTTTGATTAGTCGAACTTCTAAAATGCCAGTTTCCTAAACCACCTTTTCCTCCTCTAGATAGCACTTGGCGCTCTCCATCCTCAGTTATTTCAAATAAAATCTCGCCTGTTTCTTTATCTTTAACAACAGTTCCTAATGGTACCTCGATAAATTTATCATCCCCATCAGCACCTGTACTTCGGTCTCCACTTCCGTCACCACCATTTCCTGCTTTGACGTGTCTTGCAAATTTGAGATGAAACAAAGTCCAAAGACCTTTATTCCCTACTAAATAAACGTGTCCACCGCGCCCACCATCACCTCCATCAGGCCCACCTTTTTCAATAAATTTCTCTCTATGCAAGTGCGTAGATCCTTTTCCTCCTTTACCAGAAGAAACAAATATTTTTACGTAATCTACGAAGTTCCCTTCAGTCATAATTTCTATTGTATTTATTTAGTTAAAAAAGGAAAACAATAATGTCTCTTTTTTTTATCTAAATTTTGCTGTAATCTATTTATTATATTCAATTTTAAAAACAAGCTTAATTACTCGCTTGCTTTGATGTTATTTTTTTTGAGCAATGATTTCACAATCACCTTATCAATCTTAATGCCATCCATATCAATTACTTCCAGCTCAAATTTATGCCAAATCAATTTTTCTCCTTGTCTTGGAATATGAGAAAGCTCTGTCATAATTAATCCGCTTACTGTTGTTACATCATAATCATTTATCAATTCATCAAGTTCAAAATAAGTAAGAAAATCATGTAAAGAATAATGACCATCTACTAACCACGTTCCATCTTCCCTTTCTATTAACTGGAAATCATCTCTATAAAATTCTGAGGCATCGCCCACTAACGCTTCTAAGATATCATTTAGAGTTATAATCCCTTGAAAAATCCCATATTCATCTGATACAAATGCATAATGTATGGCTGATTTCTTGAATTGCTCTAAAGCTTTGTAAGCAGTTGTGTGTTCCATCATAAAAGGAGCATCTGTCATAATTGCTGCTAAATTAAAATCGTCAGCGTCAATATGAGCAAAAATGCTTTTTAAATTTGCAACCCCAACTATATCATCGTAATTCTCATTGTACACTGGATATATAGAATGTAGCTCTTCTAACATAAACTTCTTAACATCACTTTTACTAGCATTCAGTGGTAAAAAAACGACTGATTTCCTATGAGTCATTAAAGAATTTATTTTACGGTCTCCAATATGAAAAACACGCTCTACAATATCTTGTTCTATCTCTTGTACCTCTCCACCCTCAGTACCTTCTTTAATAATTGCTTTTATTTCCTCTTCGGTTACTTTACCATCTGCTGTGGGTCTTATTTGCAACACATTTAGTAAGAACTCAGTTGAGTGCGTTAATAACCAAATAAATGGTGCTGTTACAATTGAAACCACTTTCATGGGCATGGCTACTTTTTTAGCAATGGCCTCTGGATGATTCAATCCTATTCTCTTAGGTAATAATTCTCCTAGCACTAAGGAGAAAAACGTTAATATTACTACCACTACTCCTACAGCAATTGAAGAAGCGTAAGGTTTTAAAACCTCAAATGAACTAACAAATAATTGCACATCTGTAGTGATTTTATCTCCACTATAAATACCTGTCAAAATCCCAATAAGAGTAATTCCTATTTGTACGGCTGACAAAAACTTATTAGGCGCATTTGCTAATTCTAATGCTATCTGAGCACTTTTATTCCCTTTTTTTGCGGCAGACTCCAGTCTGTTTTTCCTAGCAGAAATCAGTGCGATTTCAGACATGGAAAAAAGTCCGTTTAGTAAAATCAGAAAAAGTATTATTAATATCTCCATATTTTTTTAGCCCAGATGGTAGTAGAAAGTGCGTAGCTTGTAAAATCTTATTTTTCTTTTTAGAAAAGAGCGACCAACGGAAGCTCCTTTTATAATTTAGAAAAATTATTTTATAAGCAAGTACTTGTAACGTACAGCTGGAATTGCTTCTTATAAATTATCGATAACAGCACTTAAACGCACAGTAATTTCATCTATAGATCCGATCCCGTCTACAGCGTGAAATTTATCTTGCTCTTTATAGTATCCCATTAAAGGAGCCGTTTTTTCGTTGTATTCTTGGTATCTATTGCGAATTTTATCCTCGTCTTGATCATCAATTCTTCCACTTGTTTTACCTCTCTCTAACAAACGTTTGATTAATATCTCATCATCTGCTTCTAATGCAATTGTTGCAGCTACTTTTGACCCAATAGATTCGAGAAAAGTGTCTAATGCTTTTGCTTGAGAAATTGTTCGAGGATAACCATCAAACAAAATTCCGTTTGTATCTGGATGTTTATTCACCTCATCAATAAGCATTTTTGTAGTTAATTCGTCAGGTACTAAATCCCCTGCGTCCATAAACACTTTGCATTGCTTCCCTAAGTCAGTGTCGTTTTTCAAATTGTAACGAAATACATCTCCTGTAGAAATATGTGTTAACTTGTATTTTTCTTTTAGAAATTCAGCTTGAGTTCCTTTTCCTGCTCCTGGTTTCCCAAATAAAACGATGTTAGTCATAATGTGTGTTGCGTAGTTATTCTTTTAGTTGATATACTTCTGGTAAATTTCTTCCTAGACCGTCATAGTCTAATCCAAAACCTACTATAAATTTATTAGGAATACGTATTCCCACATAGTCTATTTTAATGTCTTTTTTATACGCTTCTGGTTTAAAAAACAAGGTTGCGATTTTAAGGTGTTTTACATTTTGTTTTTTAAACAATTCTTTAAGCTCTACAAGTGTATTCCCAGTATCTACAATGTCCTCAATAATTACTACTGATCGTCCTGTCAAATCTTGGTTCAAACCAATCAATTGTTTCACCTCATCTGTTGAGGAAGTTCCCTCATATGAAGCCATTTTTATAAAACTCACTTCGCAAGGATTAGTATAGGCTTTCATGAAATCAGAAACGACCATAAAAGAACCATTTAAAACCCCTACAAAAACGGGTGTTTCATTTCCAAAATCAGCTACTACTTCAGCAACCATTTTATCTATTGCAAAGGCTATTTCTTTCGCTGTTATAAACGGAACAAATTGTTTATCGTGAAGTTGAATCATTATTTTTGTATTTAAAATAATGCGCAAAGATAGGAATTTCTGAATTGAGAATTCAGTTTTAAAACTATAAGAATAGCAGGGACTTAAAAATATTAGCTATTTTTGACCAAAGATGAATACCGCACTTTATAAAATTGTCGTAAACAGTACTGCTTACAAAGCAAGTAGAGAGGCTGTCGCGGGGTTAATTTTGAATAATCCGCTGTGGTTTCCAGATTTATTAGCGCTTGCTTTTAATACATCTGATAAAAACCACTACAAAGCCTGCTGGATTTTAGAACTAGTTCTTGAAAAGCAGTTACATCTGTTAGCTGATCATCTCCCTCTTTTTTGCAATCATCTTTCTCAATTTTCAAATGAAAGTGCAGCACGCTCTATATCAAAAATCTGCCTGTTTTTGTGCCAACACATGAACCTAACTTCTTTGCAAGAGGAAAAAATCACTGAAAGTTGTTTTGATTGGCTTATTCAAGAGCATAGAAAAGTAGCTACAAAAGCCTATGCTATTCGGGCTTTATTTGAACTCGGAAAAAATCAAGACTGGATTTACCCTGAGTTAAAGCGTATTCTTACTGATGACTACCGAAAATATTCGGCGGGATACAAAGCCATTGCTCGAGAAATTTTAAAGAAAATAAAATAGCGTTTCTCCATTTGGGGGATATAAAGTATCTTTGCCGGCAACAAACTACAACACAATGAATTATTTTTCTTCTGATTTTAAATTAGGAATATTAGGCGGTGGACAACTTGGAAAAATGCTGTTATTTGACACCCGTAAGTTCGACATACAAACTTATGTTTTAGACCCAAGTGACGAAGCTCCCTGTAGAATAGCGTGCAATCAGTTTTTTAAAGGAGATTTGATGGACTTTGAAACTGTATATCAATTTGGAAAAATGGTGGATGTCCTAACTTTTGAAATCGAGCTTGTAAACGTTGAGGCTCTAGAAAAATTAGAAAGTGAAGGTGTAAAAGTATTCCCTTCGCCAAAAACACTAAAAGCTATTCAAAATAAAGGGAAACAAAAAGACTTTTATGTTGAGCATGATATCCCAACCTCAAAGCACCTTCGTTTTGTTGATTTAGCTGATTTAAAAAATGCACTCGAAAAAGACGATTTAGAATTTCCATTTGTATGGAAATGCGCTGAATTTGGTTATGACGGGAATGGGGTAAAAATAGTTAGATCAACTTTAGATTTAATTAACTTACCAGATGTAGAGTGTATCGCTGAAGACATAGTTCCCTTCAAAAATGAGTTAGCCGTAATTGTTTGCAGAAATCCGTCAGGCGAAATAAAAACCTATCCTGTTGTAGAAATGGAATTTCATCCAGAAGCAAATCAAGTTGAATACGTAGTTTGTCCTGCTCGAATAGACGATAAAGTAGCCGAAAAAGCAAGAGCAATTGCACTAACGGTTTCAGAGAAATTCAATCATGTGGGATTACTTGCCGTTGAAATGTTCCAGACAGAAGATGATGAAATACTTGTTAACGAAGTTGCACCGCGCCCACACAATTCAGGTCATTATTCTATTGAAGCCAGTTATACTTCACAATTCGAAAATCATTTGCGTGCCATTTTAGACCTTCCGCTAGGAAATACAGATAGTAAAGTCGCTGGAATAATGGTAAACCTTGTAGGTGCTGATGGCTATTCAGGAAATGTGATTTATGAAAACATAGAGAAAATTTTAGGTTGGAACGGCGTTACACCACATATTTACGGTAAGAAACAAACACGCCCTTTTAGAAAAATGGGGCACGTTACTATTGTAAATAAAGACATCACAGAAGCGAGACGTATTGCTGAGGATGTGAAAAATTCCATAAGAGTAATAGCATAATATATTAAAAGATTGAAAAATTAAAAGATTGAAAAACAGATTGGTCATAAACAAGCTTCAATAGAAATCTTTTAATACTAGATCTTGAAATCTTTAAATAACAAAAAATGAAAGTAGCCGTAATCATGGGAAGCATCTCAGATATGCCCGTAATGCAAGATGCTATCGATATATTAAAATCATTTGATATTGAAGTAGAAGTTGATATTGTGTCAGCACATAGAACACCCGAAAAATTATTCGACTTTAGTAAAAATGCACATACGCGAGGCATCTCAGTAATCATTGCCGGCGCAGGTGGTGCAGCACATTTACCAGGAATGGTAGCATCGATGTCTCCACTTCCTGTAATTGGTGTACCAGTAAAATCAAGTAATTCAATTGATGGATGGGATAGCGTACTTTCTATTTTACAAATGCCAGGCGGAGTTCCCGTAGCAACTGTAGCGTTGAATGGTGCTAAGAATGCCGGAATATTAGCTGCCCAAATCATTGGTAGTCACAATGCAGCTATTCTAGAAAAAGTAATTCAATATAAATTAGGTTTAAAAGATGCCGTTATACTAGCATCAGAAAGTTTGCTTAAAAAGTAAAACTCATTTAAACAAAACTAACAAAGGCTTCCATAGGGAAGCCTTTGTTAGTTTTAGCATTCATCTAATTTAATCCTCTTGTTCTATTTCTTCAAGAACACCTTCAAATTCTGATGCAATAAAATCTTCATTGTTCAACCAATTTTCTGAAGTTACTAATTCATAATTCACATTATCTGTAGTATTTAATTCCCATATAATCCCATCAGCCTCGGGAAAAGGAATATTCTGAGTCATTTGATCATCAAATAATCTTTTGATCAAATTTCTGTCAGATAATCCATTATTTAGAAGTTTCAAAACATTTTCAGCCGTTAACAATACTACTTCCCCATCTTCAATAGGCGTCATAGAGAACTGAACAACAGAAGCTTTTGCATTAGGAAATTTACCGTTGTAGGCTTTAAAAAGCAATTGATTTACATGAAATAGCCTTCCTTGCATATGAATTTCAGGATATTCTTCACACACCTTATCGATTAACATATTATGAGAAATTTGCTCAATTTGACCTTCATTTAGTTCAGAACCTAATTTGTATTCTAACACAATTGCTGCTGCTTCGTTAGGCTCAAAGTCAGAAATAGCCATTTCAAGTAATTCTGGTAAATTCTTTTTTTCTGCTGTAGCTGCGTCCGGAAAATTGAATTTTTCCAATAATTGAATATAATCGTCATCAGACCAGTATCCCTCAACTTCATTCACATTATTGATATTCTTTATTATAATTTGATAATTCATTTACTTTTGTTTTTAGATTTCATCAGTATGTATTGCTTAACAAGCTACTGTATTTTTACAATTTAAGCTTTTAAAACCTTGAAACGAAATAAATAACATATAAATAACATTAGTCATACAGACCTTCTACTAAAAAATCAATCCAGCCAGAAGCATTAGATTTTTATAAAACGTTACCTTTGTGATTCACAAAAACCCTTTGTTTCTATTAATAAAAATAATGACAATACAATGACAGTTTTAACATCAAAGTTCACTACAAAATACGATACAGCACCTTTTTCAAAAATTAAAAACGAAGATTTCCTTCCCGCATTTAAGGAAGGTATTTCTTTGGCTAAAGCCGAAATCGATGCAATTGTTCAAAATCAAGACCAACCTACTTTTGAAAATACAATTGAAGCACTAGATTATAGCGGATCTATTCTTGACCGTATTTCAAGTATTTTCTTTAACCTGAACTCGGCTGAGACGAATGACGAGATTCAAAAAATAGCTCAAGATGTTTCGCCTCTTTTATCTGAATTTGGAAATGATATTCGACTAAATGCTGACTTGTTTGCCAAAGTAAAAGCTGTTTATGAGCAGAAAGACCAGCTGAATTTAACTCCAGAACAAACCACGTTACTGGATGAGAAATACAAGAGTTTTTCCAGAAACGGTGCTAATCTAGCTGAGGATAAAAAAAACAAACTGAGAGAAATTGATAAAGAGTTGTCTAAAACCAGTTTACAATTTGGTGAAAATGTGCTAGCAGAAACCCAAGCATTTCAACTACACATTACTGACGAGAAAGACCTATCTGGATTGCCAGAAGGCACGATTGAAGCGGCACATTCACTAGCCAAAAGCCAAGAGAAAGAAGGATGGATTTTTACACTGGATTACCCAAGTTATGTTCCATTTGTGACCTATGCTGATAATCGTGAATTGAGAAAAAAAATGGCTATTGCCTTTGGATCTAAAGGTTTTCAAAATAACGAATTTGACAATCAACAGCATGTTTTAAAAATCGCTAAACTGAGATTTGAAAGAGCACAACTTTTAGGTTACGCTACGCACGCCCATTTTGTGCTTGAAGAACGCATGGCTGAAAGTCCTGAAAAAGTTAAAACCTTTGCTACTGATTTGTTAGCCAAAGCAAAACCAGCAGCACTAAGAGAATTTGCTGAGTTAACGGCTTTCGCCAAAAAACTAGACGGTATCGAGCAGTTAGAAAAATGGGATGGTGCTTATTACTCAGAGAAATTAAAACAAGAACTTTTTAATTTAGATGACGAAAAACTGAAGCCCTATTTTCAACTTGAAAAAGTATTGAACGGTGCTTTTACTATTGCACAAAAACTGTATGGCTTGACTTTTACTGAAGTTTTTGATATTGATAAGTATCATGATGAAGTAATCACTTATGAAGTTACCGACGCTAACAATGAGTTAGTTTCTATATTTTATGCCGACTTTTTCCCTAGAAAAGGAAAACGCAATGGCGCGTGGATGACTTCGTTTAAATCACAATACGTAAAAGATGGGATAAATGAAAGACCACATATTTCTAACGTTTGTAATTTCACAAAACCTACTGAAACAAAACCATCTTTATTGACTTTTAACGAAGTGACTACCTTGTTTCATGAGTTTGGACATGGATTACATGGCATGTTAGCCAACACCACCTACCCAAGTTTATCAGGAACATCTGTGTACTGGGATTTTGTTGAATTGCCAAGCCAAATTATGGAAAACTGGTGTTACGAACCAGAAGCGTTAGCATTGTTTGCTACACATTATCAAACTGGTGAAATGATTCCGATGGAATATGTGACCAAAATAAAAGAAAGTGCTAGCTTTCAAGAAGGAATGGCTACTATGCGTCAGCTGAGTTTTGGATTATTAGACATGGGATGGCACGGACAAGATCCAACATCAATTACAGATTTAAAAGCATTTGAAACTGAGCAATTTGCCGATACTCAGTTGTATCCAGATGTAGCCGAAAATGCAATGAGTACTTCTTTTTCACATATTTTTCAAGGGGGGTATTCATCCGGATATTACAGTTATAAGTGGGCCGAAGTGTTGGATGCTGATGCTTTTGAATATTTCCAAGAACAAGGAATTTTCAACAAAGAAGTTGCTGATAAATTCAGAGACAACATCCTTTCTAAAGGTGGAACTGAACATCCTATGATTTTGTACAAACGTTTCAGAGGTCATGAACCTAGCCCAGATGCTTTATTGAAAAGAGCAGGATTGATCTAAATTTAAGTTTAAAAACCGGAGTGAGAGCTTCGGTTTTTTGTTTTAAGCTGGAAACAAATTATTCCCAATTCACCAAAATAATATGTTATTCAGTGACCGCATTCACCAATTTTTTACTGTTTTTAAAAGAAAACCACCATTAACCACCAAAAAATTGGAATGCTTTCAACCCAAAAAGAAGTGTAATATTTAGATCGGGTTTCATTGGCGAAAGCCAAAAACAAAGCAAGTGTTAGCACCAGAATTCCATTAACGATTAATTGTTCTTCGATAAAATTATTTTTTAAGAACTCTAAAAAATAAAAAGGTATTAATAATAACAGTCCTATAATTTTAGTCTGTTTTACACCCACTTTTTGCGGCACAGTTTGTAAATGGGGATCATCATTAGCTAAGTCCAGTATTTCAAAAATCAAGATTAAGACAAACACGAGAATGAAACGTTGAATGCATTTTAAAAAAAAGTCGTTTCCTAAAAAAAGATGAGCGTTCAGTAATGGCAAAACCAGTGTAACTCCTACCCAGCACAATGCCACAATATATATCTTGACACCTGCCCAATTTCGGGCATTTTTTCTATTTGGAAAAAACGGTAAAGTATATAGTAAAGTTAAGGCCAAAACAGCTAGTGATACTGTTTGAGTAATCAATTCTAGCTGAAAGAAATAATAGCCTACGCCAAGCAAAGAAAAAAAACTCAACACAGCAATTAATTTTAGTTCCTTGCGCATTGCTCTTTTTTTGGCTCTTGCCAGAGCATCATACTTTACAAAATTGTAACCCACAATAGTTCCTAAAAAAGCAAAGTTAGCCATCGGTTTATCCCCACTTATGTTGAACATAAAGTGCGTCATTCTCACTAAGGCATACACTGACAAAGCCACATGAATACTGCTACGCAGATAAAAATCGAATACTCTTTTAAAACTAATCATTAAACAAAATTAGTCAATTGTTAACAAATACAACATTTAGTTGAAAATTTGATAAAAAATCAATTCAAAAACACGAATTAGATTGTTTATAATACTTATTTTTGCACCACTAAAAAAACACAACATTACCATACTTACATGAAAACAGACTCATTTGCTTTAAGACACTTAGGCCCAAGGGAAAACGATTTACCAAAAATGTTAGAAACCATAGGTGTTGACACTTTAGATCAGTTAATACATGAAACTATTCCGACTGATATTCGTTTAAAAAAACCATTGGAATTGGAGCACATTATGACTGAGTACGAATATGCAAATCACATTCGGTTATTAGGTCGTACAAACAAAGTATACAAATCATATATTGGTTTAGGATACCATCCTACCATTGTCCCTCCAGCGATTCAAAGAAATATTTTTGAAAACCCAGGATGGTACACTGCTTATACGCCTTATCAGGCCGAAATTGCTCAAGGTCGTCTTGAAGCTATTTTGAATTTTCAGACCATGGTTATTGAATTAACGGGAATGGAAATTGCAAATGCATCTTTACTTGACGAAAGTACTGCTGCTGCAGAAGCAATGGCGCTGTTGTTTGATGTACGTTCTAGAGACCAAAAGAAAGCTAATGTTTGTAAATTTTTTGTGTCAGAAGAAATTTTACCACAAACCTTAGCTGTTTTACAAACACGTTCTACTCCTATTGGTGTAGAATTAGTTATAGGAAATCACCAAGATTTTGATTTCTCACAAGAATTTTTCGGAGCTATTTTACAATATCCTGGAAAATATGGTCAAGTATATGATTATGCTGACTTCATTAAAAAAGCAAATGAAAGCGAAATAAAAGTAGCGGTTGCTGCAGATATTTTATCATTAGTAAAATTGACTCCTCCTGGAGAAATGGGAGCTGCAGTAGTTGTAGGAACAACACAACGTTTTGGAATACCAATGGGTTATGGTGGGCCACACGCAGCATATTTTGCTACGAAAGAAGAATACAAACGTTCTATGCCAGGAAGAATCATTGGAGTATCACAAGATGCTGATGGAAACCGAGCATTACGTATGGCATTGCAAACACGTGAACAACATATTAAACGTGAAAAAGCGACTTCAAATATTTGTACTGCACAGGTGTTACTATCAGTTATGGCTGGAATGTTTGCTGTATATCACGGTCCAAAAGGACTAAAATATATTGCTAAAAAAGTACACTCCTCAGCTTCTACTTTGGCATATGCGTTAAATAAATTAGGTGTTTACCAAACGAACACTGCCTTTTTTGACACCATTGTTGTAAAAGCAGATGCTCAAAAAGTGAAGACTATAGCCGAAAGAAACGAAGTTAACTTTTATTATATTGATAACGAAACAATTTCTATCTCAGTAAACGAGACAATTTTAGCACCCGACTTGAATCAAGTAATTGCCATTTTTGCGGAAGCCGTAGGTAAAGAGGCATTTGAAGTTTCTGAATATGTTTCAGAGAATAACTATCCTGAACCTTTAAATAGAAAATCAGACTTTTTAACGCACGAAGTATTTAACAAATACCACTCAGAAACAAGCATGATGCGTTACATCAAAAAATTAGAACGTAAAGATTTATCATTGAATCATTCAATGATTGCCTTAGGTTCTTGTACGATGAAACTGAATGCCGCTGCTGAAATGTTGCCTTTAAGTATGCCTTACTGGAATACCATTCATCCTTTTGCACCACTAGATCAAGTAGAAGGCTATACTAAAATGCTTAAAAAATTAGAGCATCAATTGAATGTGATTACTGGTTTTGCTGGTACTACATTACAACCTAACTCAGGTGCTCAAGGGGAATATGCTGGTTTAATGACTATACGCGCTTACCACCAATCAAGAGGTGATGATAAAAGAAATATTTGTTTGATTCCCGCATCAGCTCACGGAACAAACCCTGCATCGGCGGCTATGGCCGGAATGAAGATTATCGTTACCAAAACAATGGAAAACGGTAATATTGATGTAGAAGATGTAAGAGAAAAAGCCCTGCAATATAAAGATGAATTGTCTTGTCTAATGGTAACCTATCCTTCTACACACGGGGTTTTTGAAAGCGCCATTAGAGAAATAACTCAAATTATTCACGATAATGGTGGATTAGTTTATATGGATGGTGCCAATATGAATGCCCAAGTAGGATTAACAAATCCAGCTACTATTGGTGCTGATGTTTGTCATTTGAACTTGCACAAAACATTTGCAATTCCTCATGGAGGCGGTGGACCAGGAGTAGGACCTATTTGTGTAAACGAAAAATTAGTTCCGTTTTTACCAACAAATCCTTTAGTAAAAGTAGGCGGCGAAAAAGGAATTACTGCAATTTCTGGAGCACCTTATGGATCAGCTTTAGTTTGCTTGATTTCTTACGGATACATTTGCATGCTGGGAGCTGAAGGAATAACTAACGCTACTAAATATGCTATCTTGAATGCTAACTATATGAAAGCCCGGTTAGAGTCCCATTATCCTATTTTATATTCTGGTGAAAAAGGAAGAGCAGCTCATGAAATGATTTTGGACTGTAGAGGTTTCAAAGCCAAAGGAATTGAAGTTTCTGATATAGCCAAACGTTTAATGGATTATGGATTCCACGCACCTACAGTTTCATTCCCTGTGGCTGGAACCTTAATGGTGGAACCTACAGAATCTGAAGATGTTGGAGAATTAGATCGTTTTTGTGATGCCATGATTGCTATCCGTAAAGAAATAGAAGAAGCTTCTACAGAGGAACCTAATAACGTATTAAAAAATGCGCCGCACACCTTAGCGATGCTTACTGCTGATACTTGGATTTTACCCTATTCAAGAGAAAAAGCAGCTTACCCATTAGACTATGTAGCTGAAAATAAATTCTGGCCAAGTGTACGTCGTGTTGATGAGACATATGGTGATAGAAATTTAGTTTGCAGCTGTGCACCTATTGAAGCTTATATGTAATTTACAGTTTTTATAAACTTTATTTGGAAATGCCTCGATTGATTTCGAGGCATTTTTTTATTTATACAATACTACTTATATTAGCCTCATTTAAATTCAAATTACAGTAAAAAAATAACACTAATTTACTAATCTATTTTAACACTATAAAAACTATATCGTTTTCGGATAATTATTAAAAAATCATCAGTAAATTAGCCAAAAAACTATTATTCTATAATTATATGCACGCATAGTAAATATCATGCCTATAATCATTTTTTTATCTTTAAATTAGCCTAAATTTTTGGAAAATAAAACCATGAAAATAAAAATAACTGGAATAGGAAGTTATATTCCTGAAAAGAAAGTAAGCAATACCGACTTTGGTAATCATGTTTTTTTAAATGAAGACGGAACACCTTTTGGTCGTCCAAACGATGTAATCATCAATAAATTCAAAGGAATTACTGGAATCGAGCACAGACGCTACGCTGAAGATCATTACACTTCATCAGACTTAGCTTTCTTTGCTTCACAAAAAGCAATAGAAAATGCCGGAATAGATCCAGAAACTATAGATTATATTATTTTTGCGCATAATTTTGGAGACGTTAAATCAGGAACAACTCAATCGGATATGTTGCCTAGTTTAGCCACACGTGTTAAAAATAAACTACAGATAAAAAACCCTAAATGTGTTGCTTATGATATCCTTTTTGGATGTCCAGGTTGGATTGAAGGTGTTTTACAAGCTAATGCTTTTATCAAATCTGGAATGGCAAAACGCTGCTTAGTAATAGGATCTGAAACCTTATCAAGAGTCGTTGATGATCATGATAGAGATTCCATGATTTATTCTGACGGTGCAGGTGCTTCTATAATAGAAGCTTCAGACGATGAAACAGGTTTACTTTCATATGAAAGCGCTACCTATGCTATGGATGAGGCAAATTACTTGTTTTTTGGTAAATCTTATAATACAGATCTAGATCCTGACACCCGCTACATTAAAATGCATGGTCGTAAAATATATGAATTTGCATTAACTACTGTGCCGGCAGCAATGAAAAGCTGTCTAGACAAAAGCGGAATTGCAATTGATGATGTTAAAAAAATTCTGATTCATCAGGCTAATGAAAAAATGGATGAAGCCATCATTCAACGTTTTTACAAATTACACGACAGAGCTGTTCCTCAAGACATCATGCCGATGAGTATTCATGAATTAGGAAATAGCAGTGTGGCTACTGTTCCTACTTTATTTGATTTGTTAATTAGAGGAGAAATTAAAGATCAAAAAATCAATAAAGGAGATATTTTATTATTTGCTTCTGTAGGAGCTGGAATGAATGTTAATGCCTTTATCTACAGATATTAAATATTGAATACAATCAATTTATATAGAAGTCCGTTATTGCATCAATAACGGACTTTCTTTATAATATAGCTTAGCTAGAAATTCTACATCCGTCAAACTTAAGAACAAACTGAAATAAAATACTGCACAAAGAGAAGGATATCTTTGTACATTTGCACTTTGCATAAAACGATATCAATAATGTACGAAAAAACATTTCCAAATAAAAGATTCAAACATACTTTAGAATTTTTAAACAAGCACATTTCAACTTCAGAAACAATTTTAGATTTAGGGGTTGAGAATCCTTTTTCTAAAATAATGAAAGAAGATGGTTACACTGTAAAAAACACATCGGGAGAGGACTTAGACCTAGACCAATCCGTTTTCACAAAAGAAAATCAAGATGTAGTTACTGCCTTTGAAATCTTTGAACATTTATTGAATCCTTTTACTGTTTTAAGTGAAATTAAAGCTAGTAAACTTGTTATTTCCATTCCGATGCGACTATGGTTTTCTCCAGCTTATAGAAGCAAGACAGACATGTGGGACAGGCATTATCATGAATTTGAAGACTGGCAGTTAGACTGGCTATTAGAAAAAACAGGCTGGAAAATTATTGATACACAAAAATGGACTAATCCAGTTAAAAAATTAGGTATACGTCCTTTGTTGCGTTATTTTACGAATAGGTATTATATTGTTTATGCCGAAAAAATACAATAATGAAGTACTATATTGTCATTCCTGCACACAATGAAGAGGCGTTCATATCACTGACATTAGCTTCATTAGTTCGACAAACTATTTTACCTACAAAAGTAATTGTAGTCAATGATAACTCTACAGACAAAACGGAAGAAATTGTTAAGGCTTTCGCCAAAGACAATCCATTTATTACTTTAGTGAATAAGTCTTCAAGTGCGATACATTTACCAGGAAGCAAAGTAATTCAAGCTTTCAATACTGGACTTGCATCAGTTGATGACCACTATGACATCATGATGAAAGCCGATGCAGATTTGATTTTTCCTGATAATTATATAGAAACAGTTATCAAGCATTTTCAATCGGATACTACAATAGGTATGGTAGGTGGCTTTTGTTACATTGAAAAAAACGGAGGGTGGATTTTAGAAAATCTAACCGATAAGGATCACATCCGTGGTGCTTTAAAAGCATACCGAAAAGAAACTTTTAAGCAAATTGGTGGATTAAAGGAACAGATGGGTTGGGACACCGTTGATGAATTACTTTGTAAATTTTACAATTGGAAAGTGGTAACAGATGCTACTTTAAAAGTGAAACACTTGAAACCAACTGGTGCTAATTATAATAAAACAGCACGCTATAAACAAGGAGAAGCTTTTTATACCCTAGGTTATGGTTTTTTAATCACCGCAATTGCTTCGGCTAAACTGTCTTTTATGAAAAAAAAGCCCTTGCTCTTCATTGATTATATGCGTGGATTCTGGAAGGCTAAATGGGCAAAAAAACCATTAATGGTCACAAAAGAACAAGCACAATTTATTAAGAACTATCGCTTAACAAAAATGAAAGAGAAGTTAATGGGTTAGTTTATCCCTTCGAAAAAAGCGGAACATAACTCATAACTCATAACTTATAACTATTTTTGACAATATTTTAAAACTATGATGCTCATTCGATATTTATCACAAGTAGGTCGCTACTTTTTAATGCTACGAGAAATTTTCATAAAGCAAACCAAATGGTCTGTAATGAAAAGATTAATTTTTAAAGAAATTGATGATTTAATCATTGACTCTTTAGGCATTGTTGCTTTTATCTCTTTCTTCGTAGGAGGAGTGGTGGCTATACAAACAGCATTAAACCTTACTAATCCATTAATACCTAAATACCTGATTGGTTTTGCTACTAGACAGTCAGTAATTCTAGAATTTGCGCCTACTTTTATATCTGTAATTATGGCGGGAAAAATGGGGTCTTTTATCACTTCGAGTATTGGTACCATGCGTGTTACAGAGCAAATTGATGCTCTAGAAGTAATGGGAGTAAATTCATTGAATTACCTGGTATTCCCTAAAATCATTGCATTATTGTTGTATCCATTCGTAATTGGAATCAGTATGTTTCTTGGTATTCTGGGAGGCTGGATGGCAGGTGTATATGGAGGATTCACATCTAGCAATGAATTTATACTAGGTGCACAGATGGATTTTATTCCGTTTCACATTGCTTATGCATTTATTAAAACATTGATTTTTGCGATGTTACTGGCTACTATACCATCTTTTCACGGATATTATATGAAAGGTGGCGCCTTAGAAGTTGGAAAATCGAGCACAGTAGCCTTTGTATGGACATCAGTATCCATCATACTTTTTAATTACATATTAACACAATTGTTACTAGGAGCATGATAGAAATAAAAAACATAGAGAAATCATTTGGTGGAAACAAAATCTTAAAAGGTATTTCCACTGTTTTCGAAACAGGAAAAACAAATTTAATCATCGGTCAAAGTGGATCTGGTAAGACAGTATTATTAAAAAGTCTACTCGGTATTCACACACCAGAATCTGGTCAAATATGTTTTGATGGTAGAGTATACTCTGAATTAGAGGATGTTGAAAAAAGAGAATTACGTACGGAGATCGGTATGGTATTTCAAGGAAGTGCATTATTTGATTCCATGACAGTAGCCGAAAATGTAGCCTTTCCTTTAAAAATGTTTACCAAAGACAATAGAGCAAAAATAAAAGAACGAGTAGACTTTGTACTAGAAAGAGTGGCCTTAGTAAATGCACACGATAAATTGCCATCAGAAATTTCAGGAGGAATGCAAAAACGTGTAGCTATTGCCAGAGCCATTGTCAACAAACCAAAGTACTTATTTTGCGACGAACCTAATTCAGGATTAGATCCAAATACGGCAACGCTGATTGATAATCTTATCAAGGAAATTACTGAAGAATATGATATCACAACGGTCATCAATACTCATGATATGAATTCGGTTATGGAAATTGGGGATAATATCTTATTCTTAAAAAACGGCGTAAAAGCATGGCAAGGGAATAAAGAAGAAATTTTTAGAACAGACAATCAAGATGTAGTAGAATTTGTGTACTCGTCTAACCTATTTAGAAAAGTAAGAGAAGCGTATTTAAAAGAATAAATCATTTACTTTTAATTATATAAAAAACGGAGCTAGTATAAACTAACTCCGTTTTTTTATGCCGTTTAGCTAGGCAATAATTCCACCTCAGCATTGGGATTGAACAGGTACATTCGACCAGAACTAACCTCTAAACATTCATATCTTTTTACCCTTAAGGCACCTCTTCTAAATATTTTTCCGTTTTGAATTCGGAACAAACTGTCGTAGGGAATTTCAAAAATATAATTTTTATCATTTTGCTTATCAAACTGTTTCAGCGCTAAAGACAAGGTCGCATCGGTATCGCTACTTGCGGTTGGATTTCTAAAATGTCTCGCTAATAAAGGCAGTAAATGTCCCGGAAAAATCTCAGGCCGAATAAAAGGAACCATTAAATGCTGAAAAGAATATTTCCATTCTTGACCATGTGGTTTAATCCTTCGTCCAAATTTTTCAAAAGCCACTAAATGCGCAATCTCATGAATTAACGTAATCAAAAACTTATATTTATTAAGGCTAGAATTAACGGTAATTTCATGTTTCCCGCTCAAACCTTTTCTGTAATCGCCATGACGTGTGGCTCGTTCATTTACAATTTTTAAATGAACTTGATTCACCACTATCAGGTCAAATACTGGTTTTACAGCATGTTCAGGGATATATTTTGCAAGCGTTTCGGTCAAAATAGATTTAACTTTTAAGGATTTGTAGAAGAAACTTGCAATACTTTACCGTTAAAGTATTTGTTGCCTGTTAATGTGAAATTGTAAATATAATCAGCCATTTCATTAGCTTGAATTGGTGCTTGATAACCCGGGAACGCTTCTGCTAACATTTCAGTCTGCACAGATCCCAATGCCAATACATTAAATGCTATTCCTTTGTCTTTGTATTCTTCTGACAATAATTCTGATAACGTAATTACAGCACCTTTACTCGAACTATATGCTGCTAATCCAGCAAACTTTAAACTTCCTTGTATTCCACCCATTGAACTAATAGTAACTACATGGCTACCCTTATGCAAATAAGGAATACAAATGCGCGTTAAATTAGCCACAGCAAAAACATTCACCTTGTATATATCTTCAAAATCTTTTTGGGTTGTTTCTGAAAAAGGTTTTAGCAACAAACTACCAGCGTTATGTATAATCGCGTCAACATTTTTCCAAGTCGAAGAAAGAAATGTTACAACTTTATCTAACTGAGACTCATCTGACAAGTCCACAGACAAACAGCTAATATTTTGATGATCAATAAGTGCCTGAGGTGTCTTTCTTGAAATAGCTAAGACGTTATGACCTGCATTAGCAAACTGTAAAGCCAACTCATAACCTATTCCTCTGCTTGTTCCTGTAATAATAATGTTTTTCATACTGCAAAAATAAACAAAACCAACAAAACATACTACACTACTCGTCTCCAAAAAAGAAGTAGCACTATTGCAATTCCATTCACTTTATTTAGTTGATATAATTTCTTTAGTAGTTGAAACTGCCATTTCCGTTACTGCAGGAAGCAGTTCTTGTATCAATTTTGTCATATGAGGAATATTCATTGCTTTAAAATCATCAGAAACATGGTGGTAATACGGGAAATTTTCAAAATCAAAAGTACTCACAGATTGGCAAGGCACTTTAAAAATCTCATAAAAAGAATAATTATCTGAACGATAAAATAATTGATACTCGGCCTCTTTGGGTAAAAACCCAATAGTATTTTTGCCTGTGTAATCATTAATTTTCTGAGCCATATTGGACTTATTAAAACCAGTAATATAGGCTAGATAATCACGTTTCATGGGCACGCCAATCATTTCAATATTGAACTGTGCATACAAAGGAAAGCCTTGCTGTTTTAATCTTTTCGCTAAATGTTTAGAACCCAGCAATCCTTTTTCTTCGCCAGCAAAAAAAACAAACATGACACTTCTTTTATTCGATCTTGTTGTACTAAAATATTTTGCCATCTCGGCTACTGCTGTTGTTCCTGATGCATCATCATTAGCACCATTATTAATAAAATCGCCCTCCACTGCATTTTTACTAAGACCGATGTGATCATAATGGGCACTTATTAATAGGAATTCTTTTTTAAGAACAGGATCAGTACCTTCAACAAAACCTACAACATTATAGGCTTTTCCTTTAAAATTAGACAAGGTATCTTTATAAGAAGAAAAATAGGGCTTTACGTGATTCTCTTTAAAAAATTGCTCTAAATATACTGCAGCTTTTTCCATCCCCTTACTACCAGTATCTCTCCCTTCTAGTTCATCTGAAGCAAGATATTGCAGTGTTGTAGCAACATCCTGTTCTTTAACTTGGTAATTAATTTCGATAGGAACATACGTTGATTCATAATTCACATTAGGTACAATTCCAGCGGATGGTTTACACCCAAAAAAAACAACGGCTAAAAGAAATAATATTTTTCTCATAATGCAATTTTAAAAATTAAATATAGGCCTATTTTAGTTGTAGAAAACAATCCAAAATGTTAGCGCACGTATTTTTTAAACACTTTAATCATTTGTAGTATAGCCATTATTAGAAACAACAACGGAATAAATACAGGCATCAAATATTTAGAGAAACCCGCTGTATTTTGAGTGACAGAATTAAGAAAATAAATCAGACCCAGCATTCCTAAAAAGGTACCGAGCAGTGTACCAAAAACATAATAATACGTAGCAAATTTAGTAACTGTTATGTACTGGCCATTTATTAAATACAAGTTCCACGCGGTCCAGAAGGGCAATTGCAGGAAGTTTAAAGCACTTAAAAGTACACCGATAATAAATGGAGGATAAACGAGGTACTGATCTAAGTAATTAATTTGAGCAGTATTTGGATTCGAATTAAAATAAAAAGTAAATGCTAAAAATAGCAAAAAAAAGACACCAAAGATATCAATAGCTTTTATCAGCTTCTTATTACTGGCTAACTGGCTAGCAAATAGAACCGTCGAGTAAATTACAATTACTTCAATACTGATTACTCCTAAAAGATAATAAAACAAAGAGCTTATTCCTTTTTTACTGTAGAGTTCTAACCCTATAACATTTAAATATCCCAGTGGAATTGAGCCAATAAAGCTCACCAAGAAACCAACAAAAATATTTTTTAGTTTTGCCAATGGTTTAAAAATTTACAATTTTAGTACTCTGTTCTAAATGCATGCGGTATTCTTTCATTCCCACACTGTGTTCAAGGTAAGGAACTCCCTTTTTATTATTTGCTACACTAATTTCAAACATATAAGTAATGTGCCTTGCTAATTCTTTCCAAGCAAAAAACAACGAATGTTTAGGGTCATAAATATGTGTAGGTTCGCTTGCGGCTCCATTAAGTTCTACAATGGCAAAATTTTTGCCCGCTTCTAGTTCTGTTATCGAATTATACATCACATCCAGTCTTCCAAAAAAGAAACCAGGAATTTGCAAACATAATTCATTAATTGCATCTTCTAATTTTGGTGTAATCCAGTGACTACCATCAATAAATTTAGCTCCTCTTGCATGATTTCCATAAGGCACTAAATTAATCGTTTCACCAGGTGACAGAACAGCTAACAACTTAGTTCCATATTCCTGCTTTAAAACTTTAAGCTGAAACTCATACCGAGGATTTTTCTTAATCAGTTCTTCAATTGTTGCTTTTCCATCTCCTGTAATAATCATGAATTCCTTAGAAACAATTCCAGTAACCCTCCCCTTTTGTGCATCAGGGTAGCGCACAAAGAAGATTCCTATTTCATGTTCATAAGGAATCAAATCCTGAATTAGGTAATTAAAGTTGGCTTTTTCAGCATAGTTTTTCAAATCAGCTATAGACTCAATTTTCTTAACTGCTGATCCTCTGAGTCCAATGTCTGGCTTAGCAATCAAAGGAAAATTTATTCCTGATGTATGTATTATGTCCAGCACATCCTGCAATGCAGTTCCCTCTGTGATAAGTTCTGTCTTCGGATAGTATTTATTGGGAATTAAATCATAAATAGCCTTTTTAGATTCCATGATAAATCCCCCGTTTTTAATGGTTGGATTAGATGCGTTAAAGAAAAAAATCGATCGTGCTTTAACAGCATAAAAAGCCCATAGAAAGTAGATTGGTACATATACCAACTGAAAAGGCCAATACTCCCAATTGGTGATTTTATGTAGAACTAATTTATTTTTGCTATTAAGGATGTATTGAATCAATTGACTGTTCTTTTTTATACAATACTAAATGAAATAGTTGATTTTTCCTGGGTAAGCAAATCATAGTGTATGATACTTACATTATCCATTTGAATCACAGATTGCGTGATACTTAAAGTTTTTAATTCATTATTCCGATTAATGACAAATCCATTTTCTTGATTTTCATCATCGGTATAGCGATGAAATTGATACATATCTTCTTCAGCTATCCATTTTTTTTGTTGCAAAAATGAATTAAATAATTTGACCCTATAAGCCCTTACATCTTTAGGATATAAAGTTGAAGAAGACCAAATGTGTTTCTCGTTTACATCTAATTCCTGCGTGATTTTATTAGAACCATCCCATTGCAATTGAAAAAGCTGGTCGTGTAAAAGTAGTACCATTGTAAAAGGCTCTATATTGTGTAAGTCAATAGTATTCCAAAATTCTTTTGGCGATAAGCTCGCTATCAATTCTAAAACGACTAAACCTCTACTCTTTCTATAAGGACTTCTGATGATATGTTTTTCTGACGCGCCATTTAAAAGAACTAAGACTGTACCCCGTTCGTCAACTGCGTACCAAGTCCCTCCTGCTTTTGGATCTTTTGGATAAACTACATTTTTTCCTCCTAATATATAGTTTTTGGGAGCGATTGCACTAGGTCTACTAGTTTGTTCATCCCTATTTGAAGTGATAATAACTTTACCTTGGGACTTTATAAAACTTACTGTGCACATTGATTTCTATATTCTATTGTGGAACGGGCTACACCAAAATCTTCACTAAGGATAATGTTTTTACTTTCTAAAACTGCTACTTTTATTAAAGCTTGATGATGAATGCAATGTTCTAAATTGTACAGTAATTCACGAAAATAATTGCTCTCGATATAAATTACTTCTCCGTCAATTATTTGCTGCAACTCCATTTTTTTGTTTTCTTTTTCTAAAGACTTCTGGATATGCTTAATCTGAAGTATAGCAAACTTTGTATCTGTTTCTATCACAGGATTGCGTTCTCTCTTATCGTAGTTAACTTTACCAGATGTATACTGACTGTCTAAACACTGGAACATTTCTATAATATGCCTCGTATGCTCTCCAATACTGGCTTGACTTAACAATGTACAGGGAGAAGCATAGTTGTTATCCGGTAGTTGCTGTAGCAAGTCAACCAATTCATTTAAACTTTTATTTATAGAAGGTATTAGCATATTAAAACTTTAAATGTAAGAAACCTAGAATTTTACTTATTTGTAAAAGAACCTAAAGTAACAAATAAAAGTAATAAGTGTCAATATAAAAAATGCTCCTTGCTCGTTTTATTAGCATTTTCTAAAATAGTAACTTTTAAAACTAGACGCCCTATTTTATTGTTTTTTAAGCGTGTTCTTCCAGTTAGCTTCTGCTTTAGCCTTTAAAATACTTTGCTTTTTATTCCAGGTCTTCAAAGTATTATTGAAATAAGCATTATAAAAAAGGTACAGCTTTCCATCAATAATTTTATAGGTTTGTGGATCAATCGCTACTTTATCACCGGATTGTCCCATAGCATACGCACACCATCCTCCATATTGAGGTTCATAAGCGGCAGGTCTATTTAGAAAAGCAGTTTTATTATTTTCTGTTGCAAAATAATATACTACACCTAAATAGTATACAGATAAATCTTGTTTCCCCTTTAACGGTTTTGCTTCTTTAAAATAAGAAACAGGATCATAACCCTGAATCGCTATTGTCTGTTCTAAATTAAAATGCTTCGCTCTATCAAACTCCTTTTGAGAATACAACAAAAGGCCAAAAAAGAGTAAAACTATTGAAAAGGCTTTTTTCATTTTTGATAATTTAAAGAAGTTAGGATGTTTGGAATAATCGACTATTATCAAGAACTGCATTTGACGCTTATGCGCTCCTCTTTCAATTTCCTTTCTAAATTTACAATATAAATAAAAAAAAACCATTAAAGGGTTCGATCTCATTAAGTCAAATACTGCCTTAATTACGATCACCCTTTAATGGTTCCCTCTATATTATAGTTACAGAACTAAGAAACTAATGTTCTTGAAATAACAATTCTTTGAATTTCTGAAGTCCCTTCATAAATTTGAGTAATTTTTGCATCACGCATCATTCGCTCAACATGGTATTCTGCCACATATCCATTTCCACCATGTATTTGTACCGCTTCAATCGTCGTATCCATCGCCGTTTGAGAAGCAAATAATTTTGCCATCGCCCCAGATTGTGATATATCCATTCCTGCATCTTTTTCAAATGCAGCTTTAAAACACAACATTTTAGCCGCTGTAATTTGGGTTGCCATATCAGCTAGTTTGAAAGCAATCGCTTGGTGTTTGAAAATTTCTTTACCAAAAGCTTTACGCTCCTGCGAATACTTCAATGCTAACTCATACGCTCCAGTAGCAATTCCTAATGCTTGTGAAGCAATACCAATTCTACCACCGTTTAAAACAGCCATTGCGAAGTTGAAACCAAAACCATCTGCACCAATTCTATTTTCTTTAGGAACTTTTACATCTGTAAACATTAAAGAATGCGTATCTGATCCACGAATTCCCATTTTCTTTTCCTTGGTTCCAATATCAAATCCTGCCCAACCTTTTTCAACGATAAAAGCATTAATTCCTTTGTGCCCTTTATCAACATCAGTATGAGCAATAACAATATAAGTAGAAGCCGAAGAACCATTAGTAATCCAGTTTTTTGTACCATTTAATAAATAATGGTCTCCTTTATCTATTGCTGTTGTTTTTTGAGAAGTAGCATCTGAACCAGCTTCTGGTTCTGACAAACAAAATGCACCAATAACATCACCTTTAGCAAGTGGCACTAGGTATTTTTGTTTTTGTTCCTCATTACAATATTTTTCTAAACCAGCACAAACTAATGAATTATTCACTGACATAATTACAGCAGCAGAGGCATCAATTTTTGCTATTTCGGTCATAGCTAAAACATAAGAAACGCTATCCAATCCTGAACCACCGTATTTAGGATCAACCATCATTCCTAGAAAACCTAGCTCAGCCATCTTTTTGACTTGCTCTGTTGGAAATTTAGAATGTTCGTCTCTTTCAATTACCCCAGGCAACAATTCACTTTGAGCAAAATCTCTAGCGGCTTGTTGAATCATTAATTGCTCTTCGGTTAGATTAAAATCCATAACTGTATTACTTTTTATTAATTTATTTAATTCTCTTATTTTAAAAAACAAAGTTTCCTTGTAAACAGCTATTTCACAAAAAATTTACCTCTGGATTCTTTTTTAAGAATTGATGATTATTATACGTTGTTGTTTATTTGTTTCCTTTTATGTAAAAAAAAGTAGTCAAAGATACTTTTTTCTTGTCAAATTTTCAATTTTGATTTGTAAATTTGAGCCATGAAACAAGAATACTATAACGTTATCGGAGTTATGTCAGGAACTTCGCTAGACGGAGTTGATTTAGCGCATATTGAATTTTCGATAATTGATGGCAAATGGAACTTTGAAATTAAAGAAAGTGAAACCGTTTCCTACAGTTCTAGCTGGATTGCTACGTTAAAAGCAGCCGTAGATTTCTCTGAAACCCAGTTAACCAAATTAAATGAAGATTACACCATTCTGTTAGCATCTATCATAAGTAATTTCATCAAAAAACATTCTTTAAGCGAGCTGGATGCTGTATGCTCCCATGGTCATACTATTTTACACCAGCCACAAAATAAACTAACATTACAAATAGGTAACTTATCTAAGCTTGCAACTTTAATAAACCAACAAGTAGTTTGCGACTTTAGAGTACAAGATGTACAAATGGGAGGACAAGGAGCTCCTTTGGTACCTATTGGCGACCGCATCTTATTCTCACAATATGATTATTGCATGAATTTAGGTGGATTCTCCAATGTGTCCTTTGAAAGTGGCTACGAGCGACTTGCTTTTGACATCTCTCCAGTAAATACTGTATTGAACTTTTATGCAAATCAATTGGGCTTGGATTATGATGACAAGGGTCAAATAGCCAGACAAGGGAAAAACAGTGATGATTTGTTAGAAGAACTGAACCAGCTAGATTTTTACCATCAAAAATATCCTAAATCTTTAGGTTTTGAATTTGTAAAAGAGACGGTCTTACCGATTATCGAAAATCACAATTTAGACATCAAAGACAAATTACATACTTTTACAGAACATGTGGCTCAACAGATAGCTTTGGCCTTACCTACTAAAAAAGCTTCTCTTTTTATTACAGGTGGTGGTGCTTATAACAGTTACCTTATAGAGCGAATACAGTTTTACTTGCCAGAAATCAAAATCATAATTCCAGACAATAAAACATTAGAATTCAAAGAAGCCTTGATTTTCGCGCTTTTAGGCGTCTTGAAATTGCGAGCTGAAATCAATGTTTTGAGTAGCGTTACAGGTGCGCAAATGGATCACAGCTCTGGAAAAATTTACCCTTATAAATAAAAACCAAAATACATAATTCACATTATTCTATTTTTTACATTTGTACAAATTAAACATATCGCAACAAAATGAAAGATTTACTAAAGAAATTTGAAAATAAAGAACCTGAAATTGTTTTTAACTGGAAAGATGCTGAAACAGAAGCAGAAGGCTGGACAGTCATTAATTCTCTTCGTGGTGGTGCCGCAGGTGGTGGTACTCGTATGAGAAAAGGTTTAGACATGAATGAAGTTTTGTCTCTAGCTAAAACAATGGAAGTAAAATTTTCTGTTTCTGGTCCTGCAATTGGAGGAGCTAAATCTGGAATTAATTTTGATCCAAACGATCCTCGCAAAAAAGGGGTTTTACAACGTTGGTACAAAGCAGTTTCTCCCTTACTAAAAAGTTATTATGGAACGGGTGGTGATTTGAATGTGGATGAAATTCATGAAGTGATCCCAATGACAGAAGAATGTGGTGTTTGGCATCCACAAGAAGGTGTTTTTAATGGTCATTTTAAACCTACCGAAGCAGACAAAATCAACCGTATTGGTCAATTGCGTCAAGGTGTCGTTAAAGTAATTGAAAATCCACAATTCTCTCCTGATGTTGCTCGAAAATACACCATTGCTGATATGATTACCGGTTATGGGGTTGCAGAAGCAGTTCGTCATTTTTACGCTACGTATGGTGGTGAAGTCAAAGGAAAAAGAGCGATTGTTCAAGGTTTTGGTAATGTAGGATCAGCGGCGGCTTTTTATTTAGCAGACATGGGAGCCAAAGTCGTTGGAATTATTGATAGAGATGGTGGTTTGATCAATGAAGACGGATTTTCTTTTGAAGAAATTAAAAAACTATTCTTAGACAAAGATGGAAACAAATTAGTTGCCGATAATATGATTACGTTTGACGAAATCAACCAAAAAATATGGACTATTGGTGCCGAAATATTCACGCCATGTGCGGCTTCTAGATTAGTACAGCAAGATCAAATTGACAGCTTGATTGCCAGTGGCCTTGAAGTAATATCTTGCGGAGCTAATGTTCCTTTTGCCGACAAAGAAATCTTTTTTGGACCTATCATGGAAGATGTAGATAGTAAAGTAAGTTTAATTCCTGATTTTATTTCTAACTGTGGTATGGCAAGAGTTTTTGCTTATTTCATGGAAAAGAAAGTACAAATGACTGATGAAGCTATTTTTCATGACACCTCAGAAATTATTAAAAATGCAATTGAAAAAGCACACGCTTTGAACAGTTCAAAAACAAACATCAGTGCTACAGCATTCGAAATTGCGCTAAAACAATTAGTGTAAACAAATAAAACATACTCATTATTATTAGTAGTAAGGAGCAAAAATAAAGTTCGGTAAAAACCCTTTCTGGGAATTTATCGAACTTTTTTTATTTCTTATCAAAAGCATAAAAAACGGTATTATTATTGTTAAACAAACGATATTGTTAAATAGTAAGTGTTTGCTTTTTTATCTAAGAAAACTAACAATTTTTATAATATATTAGCGTTTCATTACTAAAGAAAAATTGTATGAGTATAATGTTACAAGCAGATACCCTATCTGCTGCACAAGAAAGTTTAGCCGAAGCAGTACCTGTAGAAAAAACTTTATCCATTATTGAACTGCTAACTAGCGGAGGATTAGCAGGACAAATCATAATGACTGCATTGTTTTTAATGTTTTTTGCCGCCTTGTATCTTTATTTTGAGCGCTTAATGGCCATTAATGCCGCCTCTAAAATTGATAGTAATTTCATGAGTCAAATCAGAGAAAATATTAGAAATGGCCGCATAGATAACGCAAAAATATTGTGTGCACACTCAAAATCTCCCGTAGCTCGACTAATTGAAAAAGGAATTTCAAGAATTGGCAAGCCATTAGATGATATTAATACCGCAATTGAAAACGCCGGAAAACTAGAAATATACAAACTAGAAAAGAATGTAAGTATGCTTGCTACTATTTCTGGAGCAGGACCTATGACTGGTTTCCTTGGGACAGTTGTGGGAATGATCCAGGCCTTTCATAGAATGGCATCTGCAGGAGGACAAATTGAGGTAGGCGCACTTTCTGAAGGAATTTATACTGCAATGACCACTACAGTAGTAGGACTTGTTGTAGGTATTATTGCATATGTAGGATACAACCACTTAGTAGTTAAAACAGATAAAATTGTACACCAAATGGAAGCGAATGCTGTTGACTTTTTAGATTTACTAAATGACCCAGCATAACAATTGAAATTCTCAGTTGTTGTTACAACAATGAGAAATAATTGATTTTCCTATAAAAACAAATACACTCTACTTATGAATTTAAGAGGAAGAAATAAAGTTAGCGCCGAATTCAATATGTCGTCCATGACGGATATTGTATTCTTATTGCTCATTTTCTTTATGCTTACATCAACGATGGTCACTACAAATGCACTAGATCTTGTGTTACCAAAAGCTAAAGGAAAGACAGATAGCAATAAAAACATCGCAGTTAGCATTAATAAAAAATTAGAGTTCTTCATTGACAAAGAAGCCGTTTCTGAAACAGAATTAGAATCGAAATTATTAACATTGTTTGCCGCTGATAAAGACAAAGCCATTATTTTAAGAGCGGAAGAAGGAGTTCCTATCGAAAAAGCGGTAAATGTATTGGATATTGCAAATAGAAACCAAATTAAAGTTGTTTTGGCTGTAAGGCCAAAATAAAGGTATTTGACCTTAAAAAACAGATTTACTCTACATGAAATATTTAGAAACAGAAGAGGAAAAAAAATCATTTGCCATCACATCAATTCTTTTTGTGATCATGTTCATCTTGTTTTTTTATTTAGGACTAACCTACTTAGACCCTCCACCTGAAAACGGAATTGCCATCAATTTTGGAACAACTGAGTTTGGTTCGGGCGAAGTTCAGCCCACAGAGGCTATCCAGTCCGCACCTCAACCTACGGCAGCAAAACAAGCCGCTTCGAGCGATGATGAGGTGCTTTCGCAAGATATTGAAGAAGCTGTGGTAATGAAGCAGGTTAAAAAAACCCAGCCTACAAAAGAAACAACCAAGGAAGAGGTAAAACCAAAGCCTAAAGAAAGCCCCAAACCATCCAAAAGCACAACAGATGCCTTATCTAGCTTAATCAATGGACCAAAATCTGACGGAAAAGCAGCTGGTGGTGAAGGAAACGACAATAAACCGGGAGATAAAGGAAGCTTAAACGGTGATCCTTATGCTAACAGCTATTATGGTTCAGGAACTGGAAGCGGTAATGGAAGTGGCTGGGGACTCAATGGACGAAGCATTAGTTCAAGAGGCAAGGAAGTCCAAAAATGCAATGAATTTGGAACTGTAGTTGTTCAAATTACCGTAAATCGCAGTGGAAATGTAATTGCAGCGAAGTACACTAAGGGAACCACAAATACTAATCCTTGCTTAATAGAACCCGCTTTGGCCACAGCCAGAAAATACAAATGGCAGGCTGACTCCAACGCTCCTGAAACCCAAATAGGTTTTATCACCGTCAATTTTAAATTAGGAGAATAAACAGCCTCTTCTAATAGTAAAACGCAACTATATTTCACATCAACGACAATTAAAATGAATTACCAAGAAACAACTCATTGGATGTTCAATCAACTCCCTATGTACCAACTTCAGGGAGCTTCAGCGTATAAAAAGGATTTAACTAATACCCACTTATTAATTAATCACCTTCACAACCCACATACAAACTTAAAATTCATTCATGTTGCAGGTACAAATGGAAAAGGCTCGACTTCCCATATGCTAGCTTCAATCCTGCAAGAGGCAGGTTATAAAGTAGGACTTTACACGTCACCGCACTTAAAAGATTTTAGAGAAAGAATAAAAATTAATGGTCAAGATATTTCAGAAGACTTTGTCTGTAGTTTTATAGCTGACAACAAACCTTTTTTTGAAGCGAATGACATTAGTTTTTTCGAAATGAGTGTAGGCTTGGCTTTTGATTATTTTGCCAAGGAAAATGTCGATATTGCTATCATTGAAGTAGGAATGGGCGGCCGCCTTGACGCCACAAATATTATTACGCCTTTACTATCAGTTATCACTAATATTGGACTAGACCACACACAATTCTTAGGAAATACTTTAGAAGCAATAGCCTCTGAAAAGGCAGGAATTATAAAGCCTAAAGTCCCTGTAGTAATTGGCGAATATACTGAACAAACGCAAGCCGTATTTTCGGCTGTAGCCAAAGAAAATAGTGCTCCCCTTTATTTTGCAGCTGATCTGATTACGGACACCTATCCTTCAGACCTTATTGGTGATTACCAAGTTCACAATAAAAAGACGGTTTTACAAGCAATTAAACTAATTACTACAATGAATAACTTTACAGTCAAGGATAGCGATATTAAAAGTGGTTTACTGAAAGTTATTACTAATACCAGTTTGCATGGCCGTTGGGAACAGTTAAATGAGCATCCAAAGGTAATTTGTGATACGGCACACAATAAAAATGGGCTGGAGATTGTATTTAAGCAAGTGGCCAATGAAACATTTGACCAATTACACATTGTTTTTGGCGTTGTTAATGATAAAAACTTAGATGAAATTCTTCCTTTATTACCAAAAGAAGCGATTTATTATTTTTCGAAGCCAAATAATCCGCGGGGATTAGACGCGACTGTTTTGGCAGAAAAAGCACAGCAACAAGGACTCGCAGGAACGGTATTTAATTCTATTACAGAAGCTTATCAAAAAGCTTTGGAATCAGCCAAGGACACTGACTTAATATACATTGGTGGAAGCACCTTTGTAGTTGCAGAAATTTTATAATTTTTTTTATTTTTTGCTTGCATATCTAAAAAAGAGACTTATATTTGCACTCGCAATAAGGAAATGAAAATTATCGAATTGCACTAGGGCGATTAGCTCAGCTGGTTCAGAGCACCTCGTTTACACCGAGGGGGTCGGGGGTTCGAACCCCTCATCGCCCACAAAACTTCTCAAGAAATTGAGAAGTTTTTTTTTGCACTAATTTTTCCTTTACCTCCTATAGTTGAATAATTTCCGTTTGCTTTAATTGTGGTAGCTAAAGTTTACTTAGAAACAAACGCAATTCCTCTTTTAAAGCATTATAGCAGTTTTATGTAAAGAGGTCCAGATCTGTTACTCTGCTTCACAAAAAAAAAGCCGCCTCAAAACAAATTGAAGACGGCTTTTATATATAGTAGTGTGGAGCTAATCCGCTTTATACAGTCTAATGTAATCTAGCATGGCTTTATTAACAGCTACATTCATATTAGTATTCCATAGTTCTAATATCAATTGAATTTGATTAGTGCCTTTAACAAGATTAACTTTATACGAGTTAGACAATCCCCAATCAGACCATTCATTAGTTCCACGTTGTGGAAAAACCATTACACCCACATAATCCTCGTTAAGATATAAAGAACGAATGGCACATTTATTATCTGTATTCCAAGGACCGCTACCATTAGCATATTTAACAGTTATAAAATAACTACCACTTTCAGGCACAGTAACCGGTATCGTAATTTTAGTGTTTTTAGCATTGGAAACCTCTACAAAACCATTTCCAGAGAAATTAACATACTTCAAATCTGATGGAGATGCATAATCTTCTACTTCAACAACCACAGGTTTTGCAGGACTGTGAATCATAGGTTCACTCAGGAAAGACTCTACTCCTTCTCCATCTAAAGCGCTAATCGCATATTCAGCATAAGAACGGTCTTTAATATCATACTCAGTTGCTGTTGTTTTTTCTAACAACTTACCATTTTTATAAATATTGTAATTTGCTGCACCTACAACTGGATTCCAGCTAATTTTGTTATTAATTATACTGGCTATTGGATTTGATAAACTAAATTTATTAGCCACCAGATTAATTGCTTCTTTAGAGAAATCATTATTCATCATCGTGATTACTACAGTATGTTTCCCAGACAAGCTTGCCGCTACCTCTGCTTTATCAACTCCAATTCCGTCCACTAATACTGACTTAATTTCATTACCAAATCCTTTTACAGTAATATTTAAAATAGCGTTTCTGTATTTAAAATTTTGTAATGTTTTGGTTCCAGAATAACTCTTAGGAATAACAGGTGCAAAGACTAAACGGTCTTCTTCAAATTGCATTCCCATAAATACTCGATAGACCATAGAAAGGTTTCCTGCCATGCTCCAAAGCATTCGATGAGAGTTGATTTCGGTGCCTTTAAAATCACCTGTTTCGGCAACCATATTTTCGTAATTGGTCAAAAATAATCCGGCCGCTCTGTAGAGCGAAGCCAGGCCGTGTGTCAAAACTTGTTCATTTCCTACTTTGGCTGCAGCCAAATTCCAATAAGACTGTACGAAAGGCCAGATCCCATTATTGTGATATGGTGGAATACCTGGAATTTGAGGATATATACAAGTTACACCAAATTCAGTAACGGGGCTTTTAGCAATGATTGCCTTACTTTGATCTTTGTCTGCAACATCAAATAATACAGCCAATGCCTCACCCAATGCTTCAAAGCGTTTTGAGGCTGTTAGGTAGTTACGGCCGTACAAGTACTGAGCATAGTACCCTTTGTCTTCCATCCACAGTTGTTTATTGATTCCGTCTTTTATTTGCGTAGCTATAGCATCGTATTCTTGATGAGGTTCTCCTAAAAGAATTGCCATTTTAGATAAGATTTGATGCGTTTGATAATGCACGATATTAGTACCTAAATTTTGAGAAACATAAATATCCATATTCGACATCCACTTAGGATAGGTTTGCTCTCTCCAGTCTAAGAAAGAAGACTCACCAGAATACATTCCAGTTTCTTCTGAACTGATTGTTTTGAAATCATCAGCTGCAGAATTCTTAATAATCGTATAAGCTTTTTTTAACCATCCTTGGTCTCCAGTAGTTTTATATACTTCCCATGCCGCTAATGCCCAAGTCGTTCTATCTGAAGAAACGGGCCAAGCACCTCCTGAACCAGTATCTTGAATAATACGATCTCTATTTACTTTTTTCATTAAACTTATCTTAGCCACTTCTGGTTCTAAGTAGGCAAATGCCAAAACAATACTGTAGCTAATATCACGAGTCCAAACTCCTGCCCACTTTGCTCCTGTTCTAAAAGTACTATCAGGTTCAATAGCCAGTTTAGCTTCTTCCAATGAAAGATTGTACAACGCATTTACAAGAGGTTGATCTGACGTATAGCTTGCTTTTAAAGAAATATCTTCCGAAAGTTTCCATTGTTTACTATCAGTAGAAATTAGCGGATTAAGTTTTAATGTAATGTCAAAGATACCGTCATTGTCGGCATCATTCATCTTTAGACCACGCGAACCCAGATTCACAAAATCCCATGTTAGTGGCAAAGCGCCTCCAGCGATGTAAACTCCTTTAAAATCAGCTTTGGCAATTTTAGATCCGTCATTACATAAGTAAAAACCGTTCGCTTCAAATTGTTTAAAAACAGCACGCATATCTAATCGAAAGGTAAATTCAGATTCAGCTGCTAAAAGACCCTTTTCTCCTTTTCCTTGGTCGGGTTGTTGCTCACCAAAAACATATAAAGGTGACACTTTTTGATCTGTTATAACCAACTCATGATTAACACCAGGCGCTAAATCGTTGTCTTTTTCATTAATACTGAACTTAAATATCATTACATTAGAATAGGTATCATTCTCAGCACTTTTATAATTTGACTGTATAGCAGTCGGAGAAAGTACCTTGGCCACATTATTTCCCTGAACTACCTTATCAGTGTATATCGTAAAACTCTTGGCATTATATAGAATTGAAGAGTCCGTTTTACATGAACTAATAAAAACCATGAATAGGAGTATTAAAAAGTTTGACTTGCTTATTCTTATTTTCATAAAGGTCTAAATTTATTTTTACTTAAAATTAAATTGATTTGAAATTACCATCCTTGATTAATTCCATTTTTAACTACTTCCTCGTATTTATCTTTGTCAAAACGATATAAAAAGGGGGCCTTGTGGGCTACATTACTTTTCTTTTCGTCTAGTTTTACTAGTATTCCTATGGCAGTGATTTTACGAAGAAAATTACGTCGATCTAATTTTTTACCTAGAATCGTTTCGTATAATTTTTGCAGCTCTGGAATTGTGAATTTTTCAGGTAATAAGTTGTAGCCTACTGGCATTAAATTTAATTCCATGCGCAGAGTTTCTAGCGCTTTGTCTAAAATTAATTTGTGATCCAAAATTAATTCGGGTACAGCGTGATGATCAATCCATTCTACAAATTTGTTATCGTTATCTAGTGGCGGAACGGTTTTCTGAAAATCAACTAAAGCATAATAACCTACAGTTACAAAGCGCTGTGTATACCAGTGACCTTGGTCAACCGGGATGTCGAAAAAATTTAAAACCTGTTCGCTAAAATGATATTCATTACGATTAACCGCTCCAAAAGTCCCAAACTGTCTCAGAAAGATGCCTTTTAAACCCGTCCGACCTTGTAAAACTGTAGTAGCAGCTTGATCAATATCTTCATTAATTGGCACAAAACCTCCTGGCAGTGACCATTTATCATCATACTGTGTTTTTATAAGTAACACCTTTAATTGATTATCATGAAACCCAAAGATGACACAATCAATAGATAATCCGGGTTGGTATTTCTCAGAATTTTCTAAAACAGACTTCAACATGCGTTTGTTATTCTTTTATAGTTTGAATATTAACCGCAATTTAGTTCATTTTTTTTTAACGCATATTGCCGTCCAAAACCCACAATATTTATTGACTTAACAAATGTTAGCTTTTTCAGCATAAAAAAACCGCCTCCAGATTTCCTTGGAGACGGTATACTATATATGAATGTCTAATTGTCTATATTATAGCAGTTCAAATGAATCTTTCAATCGAATATCAGCCGAAGATGATCCAATCATCAAATCAAAATCACCCGGTTCTACAACCCAATTGACTTCATTATTATAAAAAGATAGTTTTTCTTTGTCAATATTAAAACGGACTGTCTTACTCTCTCCTGCGTTTAATTTTATTTTTTGAAAATCCTTTAATTCAAGAATTGGACGCACTACTGACCCTACTTTATCTCTTATATAAAGCTGTACCACTTCTTCACCAGTAAATTTTCCACTGTTCTTAATGGTCATTGTAACTTCCAGTATCTCCGAACTTTTAAGTTTTTTTGTAGACAATTTTAAATCACTGTAATCGAAAGTCGTATAACTTAATCCATATCCAAATGGAAACTTCGGACTGTTTTTCAAATCAATGTACGCTGATACGTAATTAGTTGCACTTTCATTTGGAGCCGGTCTTCCCGTATTGAAATGATTGTAATATATAGGCAGTTGCCCTTCGTCTCTTGGAAAACTCATTGGCAATTTTCCTGCAGGATTATAATCTCCAAAAACAACATCGGCAATAGCATTCCCAGCTTCGGTTCCCAACCACCATGTATACAGTATAGTAGGAACGTTATCAGCAGTCCAGTTAAAAACTAGAGGCCTTCCTGCATTGATCAAAACCACCACAGGTTTCCCCGTAGCCTGAATCGCTTTTACAAGATCTTCCTGAACACCTGGCAAATGAATATTACTGCGACTTTTAGCTTCACCGCTCATATCCCTTTTTTCACCTATACTCAAAATCACCACATCAGCTTGCTTAGCTATAGCAACTGCCTCTGCAAAGCCATTTCGATCTTCTCCTTCAATTTCACAACCTTTAGCGTAAAGTAATTTAGTAGTAGATCCAACTTTATTCTGTAGGCCTTCCCACTGCGATATAACGTGTTTATCATAATCTAAATCAGGCAATTCAACAGACCAGAATCCCATATTCTCCTTTCGCTCTTTGACTAATGGACCTATAAAAGCTATGGTTTTAGTTTGTTTTGAAAGTGGTAAAATACTCTTATCATTCTTCAGCAAAACAATACTTTTTGCAGCAATCTCCCTAGCTATTTTCCTATGTTCAGGATTATTTAATGCCGCTTTTTCTCGCTCTGGATTACAATATTTATAAGGGTCTTCAAATAAACCCAGCTCAAATTTCTTGCGTAAGATTCTCTTTACTGCATCATCAATAATGGCCATTGGCACTTTATTTTCTTTGACCAATTCAGCTAAATGGTAACGGTACGCATTGCTTTCCATATCCATATCGCTCCCAGCTGTTATAGCTGATAATGCAGCTGCTTTATTATCTTTAGCGTAACCATGAGCGACCATTTCTCCAATAGAACCCCAATCGGATACCACAAAACCTTGGAAATTCCATTTGCCTTTCAGTATATCTCTCTGCAAATGCTTATTTGCAGTAGCAGGAATCCCATTTAAGTCGTTAAATGAGTTCATAAAAGTGGCAGCACCAGCATCTAATGCTGCTTTAAAAGGAGGCAAATAGGTTTCCCAAAGCATTCTTTCACTCATATCCACTGAGTTGTAATCTCGCCCACCTACGGCAGCTCCATAAGCTGCAAAATGTTTTACACAGGCCATTACCGAGTTGATATCACCAAGCGTTCCTTGAAAACCTTTTACTCTCGCATAGGCTATTTTTGACCCTAAATAAGTATCTTCTCCTGCCCCTTCCATCACTCGGCCCCATCGAGGATCTCGTGAAATATCCACCATTGGCGCAAAGGTCCAATGTATACCACTTGCAGAAGCTTCAACGGCCGCTACACGAGCGGTTAATTCCATAGCTGCTAAATCCCAACTTGCCGCCTCTGCCAAAGGAATAGGAAAAGTAGTTTTATAACCATGAATCACATCTTGACCAAATAGCAATGGGATTTTTAGTCGGGATTGCATTGCTAATTCTTGGTATTGTCTCGTATGATCAGTTCCAATAACATTTAGCATGGAACCTATTAAGCCAGATTTAATCTCTTTTTCCTTATTTGGATTGATCGTTATAGGTCCAGTTGCCTGATTGTCTCCCGTATATTGGTTCAATTGTCCAATTTTTTCCTCCAAAGTCATTTGCTTTAGTAAGGCAGTAATTTTTTGATCTATAGATTGCTGTGCCACTCCTAGAAAGGAAACGAACAACAGTAGTAAAGTGGTGGTCTTTTTCATTGGTATTGATTTGTATTGTAAGAATAGTAATTTGGTTATCTAAGCTAATTGCAAAAGGAATATTTTGAAGAGTTCATTTCTAATGTAGTTGCTGGTTCAACAATATGGTTTTGAAACTTCTTCCCAGCTAAAACATCTTTTAAGAATTCCAAAACGTATTTAGGCTCTTTCTCAAACAAATATCCAGAAAACTCATGTCCCCCGCCGCAATATGTAATTAACTCAATTCCTTTATTAAATTGTGAAGCATATTTATATATAGAATAGGAACCGAACAACATCAGCCAGCCTGATGCATTAGTAGGACAACTGTGATGTGCCGCTGTAGCATAGGGAACAGTTTTATCAGCGCTACCGTGTGCTAACAGCATTGGGATACAGTTTTTATCAGTAATTAAATTCTCATCCATAATGGCCCCTGATCCTCCAATAAATCCAGCATATTTAAAATTAGCTGGCACATTATTATCATATAAGTTCATCAACTTATAATCCCAATAACTAGCATGAAAACCAATTTCTGCACCAGCGCTTATGCCACTTATAAAAACTTTAGAGGTGTCAATATTGTACGTATCTGCATTTTTTAACATATAAGAAGTCGCTTGCCACATATCGCTTACACCTATTTGAATTGCTTTTATTTTTTCCGTTAGCATACCGTCACAACTAAATTTTTTGTCCTTCATGTATAAGGTATAGGAAATACTTGCCGCCGCATACCCATTTTGGGCTAACAATTTGCAAAATTCTTTAGCACTACTACGATCACCACCTGAGAAACCTCCTCCAAAAGCAAAAAGTACTAGCGGTGTTTTTTGATTGTTTGTCTTTTGAGGCAAATACAAATCCAAATCAAGTTTCAGACTATCATTTTGGAAATAAGTTAACGTTTTAACCTCTTGCGCTAAAGCGCTATTCATTAAAAAGCCACTGAAAAATAGCAGTAAAAAAAGTTTACATCTTTTCATAGTATTCGTTATTTGTTACCAAATATAGGTCGCTACTGCACCCGATTCTAAACTCGTAGTCACTCTTTGTTGATTGACCTCAATATTGAAGGTTTCGGTATTTTCACCATCATTTAAAGCTACTAAAACAATTTTCCCCTCAGGGGTTTTAAAGGCAACATTAGTTATCTTGTCAATTAAATTACTAGCTATTCTTATGGAGCCATCCGGAACAAACTTAGCAGCATGCCCTATGATATAGTAACCCACTTCTCTTTTAATAATGCCTTTACTATCTATCATCAATGCCCCTTTGCAGGTACTGCAGCCGCCAGGTGTATATGGCTTATAAAACTCATCATTGGCTAAACCCCAAGACAGCGCATTTTTACTCCAATTGCGCATAGAACCAATAACTACATTTTTAACCGTCCATCTTAAATCGTCTTCAAAACTACTGTTAGAACCAGTGTATTGCTCTGTAAAGTAAACATTTTTATCAGGGTAAGCATCATGAACTGTTGTAAGCGCGCTAATATCTCCTTCATATAAATGAAAAGCTGATCCATCGACAAAAGGATATGCCTTACTATCTTTTAATATCGTCAAAGGGTACTCTGGTTTATTGCAATTGTGATCATAAGTTACAATTTTAGTTTTTAACTTGGCTTTTTGAAAAGCAGGACCTAAGTTATTTTTGACGAAATCTGCCTGTTCTAATGCGGTCATATACATACTAGGATTGTTTCCAGGATGCAAAGGTTCATTTTGTGGTGTTATCGCATCAATTATAATACCCTGAGCTTTCATTTCCAGTATGTATTTCACAAAATAATTAGCATATACTTCATAATATTGGGGAAGCAAACTGCCTCCTTTAGAACTGCCATTATCTTTCATCCATACTGGCGGAGACCAAGGTGAACCCATAATCTTAATATCTGAATTTATAGCAATAATTTGCTTTAGTACCGGAATTACATCTTTTTTATCTGGACCAAAATCAAAATGTTCTAAAGTTAAATCAGTTTCTCCAGCTGGTAAATCATCATATGAAAATACCGCTTCATTCAAGTCTGACGCACCAATACTTATACGTAAATAACTGATGCCAATACCATTGCCTTTTGAAGTGAATAACTCATTTAACAATGCCACCTTAGCCGACTTATCTAGAGAATTGATAACAGAAGCACTTCCGCCCGTTAAACTAAAGCCAAAACCATCAATAGTTTGAAACATTTTTGACTCATCGATTAAAATTGTAGGATTAGCATTAATAAGTGACGTAGAAGACAAAAGATCTTGTTGTTTCACTAACTTCACCGTTTGATCACTTTTAGTCAACCAATTCTCAACTGTTGCATTATGTGATTTATTTATTGATGAACCGCATTTAACATGCAATCCTACAACCGCCATAATCAATAATACTCTAAGACATTTCTGTGGTGTTATCATTCTATTTTTTTAAATTTAATTCGACAAAAACGGCTAAGTGATCAGATGGATATCTTAAATCCTTTGAGTCACTTAGCACCGCATATTTTTTTACTTCAAACTTATTTTTCTTTGACAAGAAAATATAATCAATTCGCTTAGTCACCGCTTCATTGTGTTTAAAACCATTAAAGGTGCCATCAGGACCGAAGGGTTTTTCTACTGAAATAGTTTTAGCATCATCCATTTCATTTTTTAATGCAATCAATCGTACTTCATCAGGTTCAGTGTTAAAATCTCCCATGAATATTACAGGAAAATTATTTTTATTCAGCAGTCTGATCTTGGCAAGAATTAATTCAATACCTTTTGTTTTTGCCTCTTCTCCCACATGATCCAGATGAGTATTAAACACCCAAAACTGTTGTTTTGATTGATTGTCTTTAAAAAGTGCATAAGTACACACTCGATTATAAGCAGCATCCCAACCTTTAGAGATTTCACTTGGCGTGTCAGAAAGCCAAAAAGTATTAAACTCTTTAAGTTCAAATTTCTCCTTTTTAAAATATATATTTGAAGATTCTCCTTTCCCCTCCCCTTCTCTGGCTACACCAATAGTATTATACTCTTTTAATGCAGTAGAAATATCCTTCACCTGATTAGGTTTAGCTTCCTGAATCCCAAAAATATCGGGTTCATAAAACAGTATCTGGGATAAGAAAAAGTCTTTTCGATTTGGCCAAGCGTTTTCTCCATCACTTTCAATATCCAACCGAATATTATAGGTCATCACTTTTAATGGTTGAGCAGCTAAAAATAAATTCATGAAAGTAAAAAGTATTGAAAACCCTATTTTATGTTTTGCATTCATTTTCGAAAATTTATAAAATGATTATAACAGTCTGTAATTCTATCTTAAAATAACTACAAGTAAAGGTATCACTAAATACAATATCAGATTAGTTATAAACTCTAACATAATCTACCTCAAATGTGGTTTGTGTAAATTCAGGATCTATAACTCCTCCAAAATCCCCTCCTATAGCAGTATTAATAATTAGAAAAAAGTTGTCATTAAATGGCAAACTATTAGTATTCGTAAAGCTATAAAATAGCTGGCCATCCACAAAGAATTTAATAGACGCAGCAGTCCATTCACAGGCATAAATATGAAATTCTGTTGAGGCATTATTAATCATGACAGTACCTCCATCAGCATTCCCTCCTGAGTGACCAGGATGATGCAGGGTACCATAAATTTTATTAGGTGTCTTACCTACATGTTCCATAATGTCTATTTCACCACTAGCCGGCCAGCCTACTGAACTTATTTTATCACCTAACATCCATAATGCAGGCCAAGTTCCTTTTCCTTCTGCTAATTTTGCCCGTATTTCTACTCTCCCATATTTAAAGGAAAATTTATCTTTGCTGAGTATTCTTGCTGAGGTATAACTACTTCCGCTGAAATTCTCTTTGATAGTTTTAATTTTCAAAAAGCCATTTGCTACAATGACATTTTCAGGTCTACTAGTGTAATACTGAGATTCATTATTACCCCAGCCACCAGCACCCAAATCGTAACCCCATTTTGAAGGATTAGGAGCACCATCTATATCAAATTCATCTGACCAAATCAAATTTGATTTTACAAAAACAGTCATCAAACTTGTTGTACTAACAAAGGCTGTTTTGTTATAAGCTGAGACTGTTACTGTATTTGAATTGGTTCCTGAAGCAGTAAATACATATGTTAACTCTCCGTCTAATGACTCTTGCACTTTCCCGTTTATTAGAAATTTATAAGAAGTTGCGTTTTCTGCAAAGGCTTTAAAACGAACTTCGCCACTCCCATTGCCATCGGGCATTTGTGTCGTTTTGCCTACAACATCAGCGGTTACAGTTAGGTTAGAGGGTTTTAAAAAATTAGTCGTATCAGTATCATTATTCGCACTGCTACAAGATTGAACTATAAATAATAGGACAACTAATAGAAAATTATTTTTTATCATGATTTTAATTTTTTGAAAAAACGCCATTACTTTTTGTGGTATTTAACCTTCTTAAAATCTAAATAATTCAGATTAAAGCCTCCTTGATCACAAATAACTTTAATTTTATGAATCCCTTTTTTAAGTTTTACATTAGGTACCACAATGGAAGCCCAAATTCCGTAATTTCCCGTTGGAGGTAAGAACACACTCTTTGAAAGTAAACCATTTTCATCTTCTAAATGAATTTTACCTTTTTTATTGGCGCTAGAATATCGTACAGCAACATTAAAATGAGTTGGTTCACTAACCTCAACAGTAAATAAAAGCCATTCTTTATCTTCAATAAAAGACACTTGATAACCGTTTGTTATACTATCATTGCATCTTAAGATATCTACACCATCATTTCGCATTACTTTGCCTTTGTTCCATTCACCAAAGGTTCCGGTATCAATTCGATAATTTACAAAATCAGTATCTGCATAAGCATAGCCATTAGTTCCCAGATCATATTCTGTTGCGAAAATCTTTCTTGGCAATAGGTTTCTTTTATACGCTTTCGTTTCATTAGTTTGCACCTGCCTGAACATCGCATCTACTACATCAGGCTTAGTGGTCACATTTTCGATTTTATAATTTGCAGCTAATTGCATCAATGCTGCTTTGGCAAACTCTTTAGTAGGTTGTTCTCCCCCATTTTTCCAAAATTCGAGTAATTTATCATATTCAGCTGTTTTAGTCACTGATGCTACCCCTGCTATGTTATCTACTTTTTTCATTGGCCAAAACGCCCAACCAATATTCTGTGATTCTACTAAGGAAATAACATCTTTGAACCAAACGTTAGAATTCTCACCACTTTCCCCTAACCATATTGGGACATTATATTGTTCCCTATAATCCAACATCTTTTGAATAGCTGCTTTATTATTATAGTTCCAATATTTATGAAAACTCAACACCATATTAGTATCCCACAGTGGGAATATACCATTGTAGTTATTACCCCAACAATTACCCTCAATAATGATCATATGATTTTGATCTACTTCCCTAATCGCTTTTGTTACAGCGATCATTAAAGTTCGCAGAGGAGCATTTGAAGCTTCGTCACAACCATTAGAATTACTTCCGGTGAAGTTCCAGTTAGGTTCGTTTATAATGTCATACGCGCCTATCCAAGGATTGTCTTTATAGCGTTCTGCTAGTTTTCGCCATAAGGCAATCATCTTTTTTTGATTGGCTTCACTTTCCCATAAAGAAGGTTTGCTCTCATCATAATCAGATATGGCAGCATCTTTCCCTTGTCCGCCCGGAGCAGCATGCAGATCCAAAATTAAATACATTTTATTTTCAGCACACCATTTTAATAACTCATCCGTCATTTTAAAGCCCTCTTCATTCCAAGTAATGGACGCATTCTTTTCATTTTCTATTGCAGGCGTATACAAGTTGTAATGCATGGGTAACCGTACTGAATTGAATCCCCATGCGGCTAAAGAATCAATATCTCTTTTAGTAATTCCGTTTGCTTTGTAAGCTTCATAAAATTCAGCTGTATTTGCCTTACCTATAAGTGCTTCAATTTTTTGTTTAATTACATACTGAGGACTAGCAAAAGGCTGGGTTTGCAACATATAACCTTCTTGTACCATCCAGCCGCCAAGTCCTAAACCTCGTAATAATACATTATTTTGATTTCCATCTACTATATCCTTGCCTTTGCTATGTAAAAAACCTTGTCCAAAAGAAAGCATTGAGCTTAGTAGCAAAACTGCTATTGTACTTATTTTCATAATTATTTATAGTTTTAGTATGCTATTATTCCCAGACATAAGTTGCCACGGAGCCAGAGTCAAGCGAGCACGTTACCCATTTTCCATTAAACTTAATATTAAACAGCTGGTTAGTATCTCCATCATTTTCTACGATTAACACTTTCTTACCTGAAGGTGTTTTAAAAGCAACGTTCTGTAAGTTTCCGCTAGTATTGCTTGCTATTCTAATCGAATTTTGAGGAACAAATTTAGAAGCATGCGCTATAATATAATAAGCAACATTACGCTCTATGGCCTCGCTTGAATTTATGGTCAAAGCTCCTTTACAAGTAGTACAACCTCCATTAGTATGCGGTCCAAAAGAACCATTGTTAGCAAGATTCCATTCTAATGCATTTTTACTCCAGTTGCGCATGGAACCAACAATTACATTTTTTAAATGCCATTTTAAATCCCCACTAAAACTCCCTGTAGAGCCCGTAAATTGTTCTGTGAAATATACATTTTTAGTTGGGAATGCATTGTGCACAGTAGTTAAAGCGCTAATATCTCCAGCATATAAATGAAAAGCTGACCCATCAACAAATGAATTTGCTACAGCATCACTTAAGACAGTAATGGGATATTGTGTGTTATCACAATTATGGTCGTACGCTATTATTTTAGTACTAATGTTGTTGGCCTTAAAAGCAGGTCCTAAATTATTTTTTATAAAATTAGTTTGCTCTATTGCGGTCATAACCATACTCGGATTATTCCCTCCATGCAAAGGTTCATTTTGCGGTGTTAAGGCATCAATCGTAATTCCTTCTAATTTCATTTGTTGGATATACTTAACTAAATATTGTGCATAAACCTGATAATATTGCAGTTGCAAACTCCCTCCTATAAAGTTGTTTTTATCTTTCATCCATAATGGCGCTGTCCACGGCGTAGCTACTATTTTAATCTGAGGGTTGATGGCTAGGATTTCTTTTAATAAAGCAATGACTGTATTTTTATCAGGATTTAAACTAAACTTATTTAGACTTAAATCAGTATCTCCTGCAGGAATATCATCGTAGGTAAACGAACTTTCATTTAAATCTGATGCACCAACGCTAATTCTTAAATAACTAATCCCAATACTGTTCTCTGCATTGCCAAACAATTCTTGTAAAAGTTCCTTCTTCTTTTGCGCTGTTAATTGATTAATAACTTGAGCACTTCCACCAGTTAAGGTAAAACCAAAACCATCAATTGATTGATATTCTTGAGAAGAATTTACCTCGATATTAGGATAAGCATTCACTGACGTCCCAAAACCCAATACTGTTGTTTGTTTTTTTAATGTGACTGTTTGATCTCCCTTTGTTAACCAAAAGTCAACATCGTTAGCCACCACTACTGGCGGATTTGGCGAAGTGGGAGGACTTACTACAGGATCAACTGTATCATTTGAGGATGAACAATTAGATTGCAGACAGACAACAGTCAGCAACAATAATAGCTTTGTGGTATTCTTTAAAATATCAATCATTTGATGCCTTTTTATATTAATAAACTAAAGTTTGAATTCCGTGTGCAGGAATAACCGCAACCGTTTTTTGATTACCAATAAATAAGTTATAAGTAACTGCTACATCACTTTGATTCATAACTACAGTGGCCATTTTACCGTTAACATTCAGAAATGAGGTGCTTAACAAAGTACTTCTACTCGAAGCAGAACTAACACGTCTAGCGTCTGGCTGAATATATTTGGAGAAGTGTCCTATATAATAGTAAGAAGGGGTATAAATTAATTCCCCTGTTGTGGTATCCGCGTGTATTGGTGCAAAACAAAAATTCCCCACATGGTTTGGCCCTCCATTTTGATCTAAAAGTATGTTCCAATCAGTCCACCCGACTGTTCCATTATTAAAGTCATTAATCATAGAGGTTCCGTAACGTTCTGCATTAGGCCAAAACTGATACTTTTTTGCATCAAATTTTTCGACACAACCTTCAGTGAACAGCAGTTTTTTATCCGGATATGCTTCTTGAACTTTTCGTACATTATCAAACATTGGTGTTCCACCGGCCCAAGTTTCATACCAATGAAAACCCATTCCCCAAGCGTACTTTGCAGCTTCTGGATCTGAGAATATGGTGTTTGCTCTTTGATTCATCAAGTCTCGGTTGTGATCCCAAACAACAATTTTCTTATCGCCAAGCCCTTCCTTTTTTAATGTAGGACCAAGAAAATTTTTCAAGAAATCTCTTTCGGCTTCAGCAGAATACACACAAGATTCCCAGGTTTGAACAGCCATTGGCTCGTTTTGAATAGTCAATCCCCAAATAGGCATGCCTTCTTTTTCGTACGCTTTAATAAATTTAGCATAATAGCTCGCCCAAGATTGATAAAACTCTGGAAGCAACGTACCTCCTTTTAACATTTGCTGATTGCTTTTCATGAACGAGGGTGGACTCCAAGGTGAAACATACAATAGTAGTTTACCCCCAGCCGTTGTAATGGCTTCCTTGATCATCGGAATACGGTATTTGCGATCATGATCGATATTGAAGGTTTTTAATTCTTTATCTCCCTCTTCAATATAGGTATAACTGCCACTGCTAAAGTCAGAACTGTGTATGGTTGTTCTTAACAACGAGTAGCCAATACCTTTGCTTTTATCATAATAGGCATTCATAAACTCCAGTTGTTTTGCTTTAGATAATTTTGCAAAAACCTCGGCACTAGCATCTGTTATTGCTCCTCCAATTCCCAAAAATTTTTGAAACTTTTTATCGGGTTCCACAAAAACCGAGATTTCTGTCTCCTTTGGCTGCACCGCTTTAGAGAACACTAATTCATCTGTTAGCGTAAGCCTTAAATCAGAATTTTCTGCTGTAGTATAAACGCTAACCGTTTTTCCAATTGTACTAAATGATCTGTACTCTTTCTTCTGCTTTTGCTGCTGTGCAACTGCTGGTAAGCAAAGCATAACGCAAAATATCTTGATCCAAATTTTCTTCATCAATTCCATTTTTTTATTCTCAAAAGCTTCTGATTTATTAAAAAGCCTTTCTTGTTTTTTCTTTTCGAATAAAAAATAGCCCATAGTCAAAAAGATTATGGACTATTTTTACCAACTTAACCCAAACAATATTATTTTAATTCCCCCTCATTTCAACATTTGTAATAGTGATACCATTAGGTGTAAATCCGTTTCCACCACTTCTAAATAACAAATAGATAGTGCCTGATGTATCAAATTTCACAACATTACTTACTGTTTTAGTTCTATCATTTTTAATACAGCCCACTACAGATAATTTACCTGAAAACTGACTTGTTCCGCAGCCATCCCAAGTACTTATTCCCATAACTTTATTGTCTTTGTACTCTACTCCTTGTACCGGTGGTGTTTTTCCAGCGTATACTTCAAACCAAGTTTCTGATGAAGCGCCACCAGAAATAAGCATATCAATACGATATTCTTTATCTTTTACTACTTCAATCGCTTGATAAATACCTTGCTGGTTCCACCCAGAAGCTTTTATAGTAGCACTACCAGCATTAAAAGTCCAAGCAGCACCAGAAGCACTAATATTTAGTTTTGTCCATTTAGCTTGGTCAGCGGCATCTAAAAATTTACCTCCTTTTACAATATTTCCTTTTACTGGATCAGAAGTCGCTACAACTACTTCTTGCGAAGTTGAATTACTTAAACCACCTCTTCCGATAGCTTTATGAGTTATCGTATAAGTACCTGCGTCTGGAAAACTAGCCTCTTCAGTCATTTTACCAGCAAACTCACCATCACCAAAATTCCACACGGATTGAATAACATTGTTTGGCTGAGCTTGTAAACTGTAAGTATTAACCTTTCCCTCTACCGGTTTAATAGTAAAAGTAGCGTCTACATTAGCATCAGACAAACCATTGCCTTCCCCTACATCTTCAGGCTGACAGCTACTTAATAAACCTAAAGCTGCAACAACAAACAGCATATAAACTGGTCTTTTTAATATGATATTTAAATTCATAATTATTTATTTTTTAGCAATTAGTTATAATTAGGATTTTGTACAATTTTAGTATTCTCTAATTCTTTTAAAGGAATTGGCCATATTTCATTTTTACCCGCAGTAAAACCTCTACTACTTAAAACAGCTGCTGCCTGCCCAGTTCTTACTAAGTCAAACCAGCGATGACCTTCACCTGCTAATTCTAATCTACGTTCGGCTAAAATGGCACTTGTAGATACAGGAACTGGTGCTAAACCTACTCTTGCTCTCACTGCATTTAATAAAGCTTGTGCTCTTGCACCAGAACCACCTAATGCTTCAGCTTCCATTAAATAAGTATCTGCTAAACGAATTGCGTATACATTTTGCTTATAATTTAAAACCGATGCTCCACCACCAGTAGAAACATCTGATGTTAAAGGCATGAATTTTTTCAAGAAATAACCAGTATCCTTATATCCCGGAGAATAGTCAGCTAAACCTGCTGCTTTTAAAGCTTTCATATCAACAACTGTAGCATTGAATCTTGGATCTAATTTTAACGCATCATACAAACTTTGTGAGAGTGTATTAAAACTCCATCCTGAGGCATAATCTGGTGCGGTTGAGTTTGTAGTACGGGAAAATCCTCTAGGACCTACCATAACATTTACACTATTTCCTTCGTCTGAACCAGATCCCCAGTTGCCCCAGTCAGCATTACTTTTATCAGTATGTGTTATTTCAATTATAGCTTCACTATTGAACTTGTTACTAATTACCCATAAATCAGAAAAATTGTTTACTAATTTATACCCGTATATACTAGTTGCTCCAGGAGTACCGTTGACAACTGCTAATTCTGCCGCTGCTTGTGTGTTTTTCCCTTCATACAAATACACTTTTCCTAACAAAGCTTGCACTGAACCTTTAGTAAAGCGTCCTGCTTCATTATTAACATCCGTCAATGTATTAGGCAAACCGCTCATGGCTTCCTGAAGATCTTTCTCAATTTGTGCATATACCTCCTCAGGACTAGACTGAACTACATTGTATATTTCACTAGGTAGAATAGGTGTAATAATTAATGGTATGTTTTTAAATGTTCGTACTAATTCAAAATAGTAATACGCACGTAAAGCTTTAGCTTCAGCAGTAAATCTAGTTTTCTTAGCAGCATCCATAGGTACATTTGGTAACTTTTGAAGTAAGATATTAGCTCTAAAAACACCTTGGTAAAAATCATTCCAAAAACTTCCTGGAATAGTTACTGGACTTATTGAGTAATCTGAAAACGATTGTATTCCTGTACCGTCGGTAGCTCCACCCCCACCGGCATAGAAATCATCTGATCCTGCATTTAACATACAAATCATATTTTCAAAACCTCTTGATTGCTTCCCTAAAACATCATACACAGCTACTAGCCCTGAATATGCTTCTACTTCATTCGTATAATAATTATCTTCTAATGCAGTTCCTTTAGGCTCTACATTTAAAAATTCCTCACTGCATGATGTTGCTGATAAAACTACAGCAAAAGCAATAACTGAATATTTTATATTTATAAGTTTCATAATAATATCTTTTATTAAAATTGTAAATTAACCCCTAACATGAATGTTCTTGCTTGTGGATAAAATCCTCTATCAATCCCCATAACACCTCCACCAATCTCTGGATCATAACCAGAATATTTAGTGAATGTGAATACGTTTTCACCTGTCAAATAAATTCTAGTTTTTTGTAAACCAGCTTTATTTATAATGTTACTTGGTAAAGTATATCCTAGTTGAATTGTTTTGAATCTTAAATAATCTCCGTCTTCTAAATAAAAATCTGATGGATTATTAAAGTTTTTATTGGTATCATTCGTCGTTAATCTAGGGAAAGTATTTGAAGTACCTTCACCTGTCCAACGGCCTAAAGCTGTAGTTTGATAATTAGCATTTCCAATATCTAACCTGCGTAAACCTTGGAAAATTTGGTTTCCGCTTGCTCCTTGAGCAAATACTAATAGATCAAAATTCTTGTAATCCAAGTTCAAGGTAAATCCAAAAGTATATTTTGGTATTGGTGTACCAATAAATGTTCGGTCATCTGAAGTAATTTCACCATCTCCGTTTACATCTGTCCAACGGAAGTCTCCTGGAACTGCATTAGGCTGTATCAAGCCTCCTTCGGTATTTGTGTAGGCATTAATTTCAGCTTGGTTTTGAAAAATTCCAGCCGTTTTAAAACCATAAAAAGCGTTGTAAGGGTGTCCAACTTCAACTCTAGTTATTGGATAGGTACTTGATTGCACAGTTTGCCCGCCAGATAAGAAATCGATTCCACTTCCTAAGTAAGTAACTTTATTATCAAGATAAGACACATTTGCGTTTAACGACATATTAACCTCTCCTACTTTTTTTCTATATCCTAGTTCAAAATCAATTCCTCTATTTTGCATGTCAGCTACATTTCCTACAGGATTACCCGTAGAACCTACATAACCTGGAATCGCAACATCTTGAAGAATACCCTTTGTTTTCTTGTCATACAAATCTACAGAAAGGTTATAATCATTAAATAAAGTCGCGTCAAAACCAATGTTAGTTTGACTCGTTTCTTCCCATTTTAAATCAGGATTTGATGGCGCATTAGGACTGTTACCAATTGTTACCGACCCTGAATTTCCTATGGTGTAGTTTCTACCTCCTCCAATAGTAGCCAAATACCTGAAGTCACCTATTGCATCATTCCCTGTAACTCCATAACCGCCTCTAAATTTCAATTGGTTCACAACTTCATTATCTTTCCAAAATCCTTCTTTTGAAGGCACCCATCCTAATGAAAACGATGGAAAAGTTCCATATTTGTTATTTGAACCAAAACGAGATGAACCATCTCTACGGATTATCCCTGTAACTAAATATTTCTCATTAAAATTGTAATTTAATCTAGAAAAAAGCGATGTTACAATATGTTCTGATCCCGTGTATGCGTATGCATCAATTTGATCTTTCGGAATACTATAATTGAATGATGCGTCTTTATAACTACTTACTGGGATATTGAAATAAGTCACCCCGCTACCGCTTGTTATATTATCCACATAAGTACCTTGCCCTATTAACACACTAAAGTTATGATCCTTTATATCTCTAGTATACGAAGCTATATTTTCTATATTCCATCCGAATCCCTTGCTTGAATTTCTAGACAAACTATTTTTAGCAACAATATAAGAAGCATTTAAATAAGCAACCGGCGTAAAACTCTCGTCACCCCAGTAAGCTAATTTACCACCAAGGGTACTTCTAAATTTAAGACCTGTGATAGGCTCTACTTCAACATAAGCATTTCCAACAAAATTATCAGACCACCCGTAATTACCTAATCGAGTTTGTATATAAGCTAATGGATTTGTCATTTCCTGACCTACAAAAGAAGAAATACCATAAGGATTTCCATTAGCATCTCTTATAACACCAGTATTTGTATAAGGAGCTTGATTTGCTAAAACAGGATCGGTTTCCACGATAGGAGTAATAGGGTCTAAATTAATTGCCGAACTCAATGGTCCTCCAAATTCACTATTTGTATTTCCAAGTCCAACATTCTTCTCTCTCGAATATCCTAAAGATTGTCCAAACGTGATTTTTTTAGAAATTTTATGGGTAGAATTTAATCGAATATTTTTTCTGATATAATTAGAGATGTCAGTGGCTACAATTCCTTCTTGATCAAGAAGGCCAAATGATAAATAAAAAGTAGAAACTTCACTTCCGCCACTTAAACTAACTTCATGACCAACGCGTTTTGCACTGTTATTAAAAATGGCATCTTGCCAATCAGTTCCTTTTCCTAAAGATGCTGGATTTGCAAATTTTATTCCACCACCACCAGCAACAGAGGATTCATTCATTAATGTAGCGTACTCTGTCGCGTTTAATAAATCCAGTTTTCTTGCCGGCGCAGAAATTCCTGTATAACCGTTGTAACTAACGCTAATTTTTCCAGATTTTCCTTTTTTAGTTGTCACTAGGATAACTCCAGTTGCAGCTCTTGCTCCATAAATAGCTTGTGAAGCAGCATCCTTTAACACCTCGATAGACGCTATGTCTGATTGATTTAAATATCCTATTCCACCAGCATCAACGACTACTCCATCAACAACCCATAACGGCTCGTTGTTTCCAAAAGTTGTAATACCTCTTACACGAATTGTCGCTGAAGATCCTGGTTGTCCAGAGTTTGCAGCAATCGTTAAACCAGAAACTCTACCTTGTAAAGACTGTTCAACTCTAGTTATAGGCAAATCATCTAAATCACTAGCTTTAATACTGGAAATTGCTCCTGTTACAACACTCTTTTTTTGAGTTCCATAACCTACCACAACTACCTCATTCAAATCCTGTGATTGTGATGTCAATTTAATTACCACTGATGATCTTCCTCTTATGGGTTCTGTAACCGAACCATAACCTATATAGCTGATCATCAAAACTCCGTTAGTTGGAGCTTGAATTTGAAACTTTCCATCAAAATCTGAAGAAGTGGATTTTGAACTTCCTTGTAATAAAATTGATGCTCCAGGAATAGGCATTCCACTTTCATCATTCACTGTTCCGCTTATTACAACATCTTGTGCTTGTGCATAAACTGAGAATAGTATCGATGAAAAACAAAAAATAAGTAATTTTGTTAATTTCATTTTTCTATAATTTTTGGTTAATTATTTAGTTATTTGATGCAATAATAACCTTATTTTTTCGGTATTAGCATTAATATTTTATTACAAAAACACATCAAAGGCAAAAAACAAACTAAACAAAAACACATCAAATAAAAAACAATGTATTGATTAACAGTATATTGAACTATAAAACTGAATATTATTAAAATGTTAAAAAATAAAACAAACACTACATTTAGTTGAAAACAATTATTTTAGCTATTATTGCCACATTATAAAAAATTTTTCAGCGCTACAATATGATTATAAATCTATTGCAGAGATAAAATAAACAATAAATGTTAAGCTTAAAGTATGACTTATAAAAAATTAAAATTTACCATAACTGTATTAATTTTCTGTACTAGTTTCTCATTTGGGCAAGTAAAGAACATTGGGTTACCTGATATTAGAAACTACAAAAGATCAGATTATAAAGGCGGCACACAAAACTGGGATATAGATCAAGACAAGTATGGTAATTTGTATTTTGCAAATAATAATGGTTTACTTCAATTTGATGGCTCCTCATGGAAAAAATACACTTTTCCAAACTCCACAGCTGTACGATCAGTAAAAATTGATAATGCTGGTAAAATATTTGTAGGTGGCTATAGTGAATTTGGCTATTTTGAAGCTAATGCCAACGGCAAACTCGAATATTTCTCATTGTCTAAATTAGTCAGTAAACAAAGCGTCATATTAATTGACTTTATATGGAAAATTCATATTCTAGAAAATGAAGTAATCTTTCAATCATTTGACAAAGCCTATATCTACAAAAACAAAAAGCTAACAATACTAAAGGCTCCAAATCGATTTCAATTTTCTTTTTTAATCGATAAAAAGCTTTACTTTCAAGATGCTTCATTAGGACTACTTCAATATAAAAACAATCAATTCATACCTTTAAGAGGTTCCCAAGTATTAAACAACACTGAGATCTGGGGTGTTTTCGCAATGCCAAATAATGATTTACTCATCAGTACACTAAGTAAAGGACTATATATTTATAATGAAGTAACAGGTACAACTCCTTGGAATTGTGAGGCTAATGATTTTATCAAGAAAAACAGCTCTTTAGGGGGAGCGTCTATAAAGGACACGTTTATAGTTCTTAATTCTGTCTTAGATGGAATGATCATTTGTGACTTAAACGGTAAAATAATCCAGCATATCAATCATAAAAAGGGTTTGCAAAATAACACTGTACTTACTTCATTTATAGATAACAAAAACAATCTGTGGTTAGGATTAGATAACGGAATTGCCTTTGTTAATGAAAGCTCACCTTTTACTTATTTTGGTTTTAGCTTTGACTTAAGTACTGTTTATGCCTCCATTATTTTTGATGAAAAATTATACGTAGCCACTAATCAAGGCGTTTTTTACCATAACTGGAATAAAACTATAAAGGAGGATGCCTTTACACTTGTCAAAGGAACTACTGGTCAAGCTTGGAATTTACAGGTTTTTGACAATCAGTTGCTATGTGCGCACAATAGAGGAACACTCCTTATACAAGGAGGAGCCGTGGTCAAAACATTAGACAATAAAGGTTATTTTGGTTTTAAAAAAGTTCCTAACCATCCCAATTATATTATAGGTTCCCATTACAACGGATTTTCAGTTTTTGAAAAAAATTCTAAAGGTTGGGAATTCAAAAACAGCATAGCAGGTTTTGAAAAATCAGCTAATACATTCGAAATTGACAGCGATAACCTTTGGCTAAAAAAGGACAACCTACTCTATAAAATGGCATTAGCGGATGACTTAAGAAGTTTTAAAGAAATAAAAAACTACAATCAATTATCAAGTAAATCAAAAGGAATAGGAAGCATACAACGGTTTAACCAAAATATTTATTTTCAATCTCAAAATCATTTTTATAAATATTCCCGTGAACAAGATCTTTTTTATGAAGACAAAACAACTAGCGCTTTATTTAAAAAAGTCCCCTCCATAAATTCATTAAGTGAAGATAACTTAGGCAACTTATGGTATACCTTTAACGAATCATTGGGGGTACTAATAAAAGATAAATTTGGAAAATACAAAAACTCTGTTGCACCTTTTGCTAATTTATCCGGTAATTTAGTAAATAATTACCTGTCTGTAAACACTGTGGACAATTCAAATATTTTCATCGGTTTAACGGATGGTCTAGCACATTACAACTCCACTTTGCTCAAAAATTTCATCAGTAAACCTACCGTATTTATTCGCAGCTTCTCTTATAATAAGGATACAATTATACAAGGCAACGGACAAGGAAAGTTCAAAGACTTTAATATTCCCTATTCGTCAAATGTGGTTCGTTTTACATTCTCTTCTCCCACATATGAAAATGTGGAAAATGTTCAATTTTCATATCAATTACAGGGTTTTGATGACAATTGGAGTAATTGGTCTACACTTTCCCTTAAAGAATATACCAATTTGAGAGAAGGAAATTATAAAATGAACCTTAAAGCAAGAAATAGCTACGGAATTCAGTCTGAAATAAATAGTGTCAACTTTACAGTTTTACCGCCTTGGTATAGGCATTTTTTAGCTTATCTGTTTTACATGCTCATGATCACAGCGGCGGTTATTTTCATTCGAAAAAGAATTAAAGTCAAAATTCGAAAAAACAAATATTATGAAACTATTGAACAAAGAAGGCTCTATTTAGAGAAAGAATCCAAAATAAGACAGGAACAATATGATCTTGAGAAAGAAATTGAAAAGTTGAAAAATGATAAACTTCAAATAAAAATACTAGCTAAAGACAAGGAACTCGTAAACAATTCATTACAGGTTGTAAAGAAAAACAAAATACTTAATGGTATTATTCATAAACTAAAAGACATTAATGTCGAATCATTAGATGATACAACAAAGTTTCAGTTTAATAAATTAAATAAAAGTATCACTAAGGAAGTAAATGCTGATAAGAGCTGGAAAGATCTAGAGAAACACATCAAAAATGTCCATTTTGACTTTTTAAAAAGACTAAAAGAAAAGTATCCTACTATTTCTCCAAGAGAATTAGATCTATCTACCTATCTATTAATGAATATGTCCACTAAAGAAATTGCAGAAATAATGAATATTTCCAATGGTGGTGTGGAACTAGCCCGTTACCGATTAAGAAAAAAATTAGAACTGAACAAAAAAGAAAACTTAATAGGTTTCTTAATGAGTATATAATAAAAAAGCATTCTCAGATGAGAATGCTTTTTTTTGTATTTTAAGCTATAAAATCTAATGTCCGTTCTAAAGCCATACCACGAGAACCTTTTATTAATAATGTACTGTTTCCAATAGTATGATTCTTAAAATCATTCGAAAATGATTCGAAAGAATTATAAAAATTAAAATGATCCTGATTCACTTTATTTGCATAAAATGTATTCCCTATAAAAAAGCATTTCACTTTATTTTCAGATATAAGAGATGTTATTAGATCTGAATGCTCTTTTTGACTTGCTTCTCCCAACTCAAACATATCTCCTAAAATTAGAATTTTGTTTGGTTTATCTAATTGCAAAAAGTTGGTGATAGCTACAGCCATACTGCTTGGATTAGCATTATAAGCATCTAGAATAATTTGATTTGAACCAATACTTAACAACTGCGATCTATTGTTAACAGGAACATATCCTTCTAAAGCCTCTTTAATTAAGGGCAACGGAACATTAAAGTGAGTTCCTATAGTTATAGCAGCACTTAGGTTATTCCCATTGTAAAGACCTATTAAATGCGACTCAATTAAGGTATCAGCATATTTTATAACTACGAATGGATTAGCAGTTACCTCATCAATAATAACATCTGCAGCTAACTTATTTACACCAAAACTAACTGTCTTAAGATGCTTGCTTCGTTCTACTTGAATAGGATCTTCCAGATTTACAAATGCTGTTTTATTGTTTTTTAAAAGATATTGATACATTTCACTTTTACCTTCTATAACTCCTTCCACACCACCAAAACCCTCTAAATGTGCTTTACCAAAATTAGTAATATAACCATAATCTGGTTGTGCTAATTCACATAAAAACTCTATTTCCTTTTTGTGATTGGCACCCATTTCTACAATCCCAATCTCCGTTGTAGCATTAAACGACAACAGCGTTAATGGCACACCAATATGATTATTTAAATTCCCTACAGTTGCTTTAGTACGGTATTTCTTTGCTAAAACTACCTGAATAAGTTCTTTGGTTGTGGTTTTACCATTACTACCCGTAAGCGCAATAATAGGTAGTTTTAGATAATTACGATGAAACTTAGCCAATTCCTGTAGGGCTATTAAACTGTTGTTAACAATTATAGTTCGTTCATCTATATAATAGTCTTCATTGTCAATTAAAACAAATGACGCCCCTTTCTCTAGTGCTTCAGCAGCAAAAGTATTGGCATCAAAATTATCTCCCTTAATAGCAACAAATAATGATTGGGATTCAATTTTACGAGTATCAATTGATACTGATTGGCATTTTAAAAATAAACTATGAATGTGACTGATCTCCATCTAAAAACCGATTTAAAAAAATAAAAGCCCTAATGAAAGGGCTTTTTATCTCTATTCTATATAAAAATTTTAATTTCTTGCTGATTTCTTTTTATCAGATTTTGGACCTACTCTAGACATTGCACATCTAAACCCAATATAATCCGTTGCCATATCTTGTGGAAAGTACCTTCTTTGTGCAGGATCCAACCAATATGCTCTATCTCTCCAAGAACCACCTTTATAAACCCTAACCATGTCGTTTACTAAAGTTGTTCTTTTACTAGACCTGTCATACTTTCTTACCATTCTCCCTAAACTATCTGTAGTCACATTATGCTTAGGAGAATTATACATTTTTTTAGTATCACTTTCTATATCTGAATCAGACTCTGATGCACCAAAGTTATAAAATTTAGAAGATTGTTTATCACCATCTCTATAATTGATATTATTACTCTTATCAAAGTTTTGTCTTAAGTAAGTTTCATTTTCATCAACGGGTACTTGTGCAATTTGACCAGGCAAACTTCTTACAATAATTTTTCCATTACTTAATGTATCCTTTTTCATTGTTTCTAAAGTAACAATTTCTACTTTTCCATCAGCACCAATCTTGTTTTTAGTATAACGGTTACCTCTAAAGTAATTGAAATCGTTAGCTTCATTATCAATAATAGGTCTGTAAACATCGGCAACCCATTCTGCTACGTTTCCAGCCATATCGTATAAACCAAAGTCATTAGCTGGATATTTTTTTACTTCATTAGTAATATCTGCCCCATCATCAGACCAACCTGCAATTCCACCGTAATCACCGTTTCCTTGTTTAAAGTTAGCCAATTGATCACCTTTGTTTTGTCTTTTCCCTGAACGAGTATAACTACCAGACCATGGGTATTTCTTTTGTCCTTTATAGATATTGTATTCTCTTTGCCCTACATCAGCTGCAGCAGCATATTCCCATTCCGCTTCAGTAGGTAGTCTGTATTCAGGTAATAAAATACCAGAAGTACGTTGAGCATAAACATTTTTAGGCTCAGCTGCAGCGCCATTTTTACCCGTTTTAGAACCTTTTTTACCTCCTTTTTGTAAAACTATATCCGCATTACCACCATAAGTTAATGTTGGCGCTTTCAAATAAGTTTCTGTACTAAAAGAGCTTTCAGCAGTTACTTCATCAGTCTTAGCATTTTTCTTTAAATAACCTTTCTTTTCAAGAATAGCCTCATTTACACGATCAGTTCTCCATTTGCTAAACTCAACTGCTTGAATCCAGTTAACTCCCACAACCGGGTAACTAGCATAAGCCGGATGTCTTAAGTAGTTATTAGTCATTGTTTCGTTATATCCTAAACGGTTTCTCCATACTAATGTATCAGGTGAAGCTCCTTCGTAGATATCTTGATATTCTTCTTCTGTTGGTGGAAAAACACTTTTTACCCAATCCAAATATTCTAGATACATGAAATTTGTAACCTCAGTTTCATCCATATAAAAGGACTGAACGTGCTGTTGCGTAGGAGTATTATTCCAGTCATGCATAACATCATCTTGTACTTTACCCATAGTAAAAGTACCACCTTCTACAAATACAAGACCAGGTCCTGCTTCTTGTTTCTTTGATGCTTTTTTACTACCTACATTCCATCCTGTAGCTCTTGATGCATTTTTTGAGCTAGATTTTTTACTACAACTAGCAAAACCTACAATCATCAGAAGAGACAACATCAATCGTAAGGCCATAATTTTGTTTACTTTCATACTCTTTTAAAGGTAATAATTTTTGGTGACGCAATATAATAATTAAGCATTAACTTGCAACACCGTTTTAAATAAATTTACATAGACGAACTATATAAAGCAAATTATACATTTCAAACGCAAATTTATACTATTTATTATTTATTTTTATACTAAATCATTTATTTTTACTCATTAAAGAATTCAAAAATAATCCTGTTAAACAAAAGAATGAGAAATTTACTACTGATTAATTTATTCCTCATTTCGCTTATTTCTTCTGCACAGATCAATGGTCATGCAACTATAAAATGGATTGAAAATACAGAAATGGCTTTGGGCGACCACGACATGATACTACCAAAATTTTCTGGCCCTGAATATCATTATGATGCTTCACAAAAACAAATAATTTATACTCTTAAACTCAGTAGTTCTGATTTAAAGAACAATGAGAATATCCAATTAACAAATATTAATTATGAAACTATTAGTATTAATCAAATTGGTGATTTAAATATAGAAAACATACCTGAAAATGCCAACCCAAAACTAGTAAACACCAACTCTAGAGGTCTTTTACAATCTTTCTTAATAATCGCCCCCATAATAAAGGACCATAGCGGTATTAAACGCGTTACATCATTCTCCTATAATATAGGTAATACTTCGACGTCTAAAGTAAGCTTAACAAAAAAGCTAGCCGGACCCGTTACAAATTCTGTTTTAGCAACTGGAAAATGGTTTCGCTTTTACATCGAAAAATCTGGAGTTTATAAAATTCCCAGGAGCTTCTTGCAGGATTTGGGCATGGATTTGAAAAACATCAATCCAAAAAAATTGAAAATTTATGGAAATGGAGGAAACATGCTTCCATTAGCTAACAATATGAATTATCCTGATGATTTAACAGAAAACGCCATTCAAGTCGTAGGTGAAGAAGATGACATTTTAGACGCGGGAGACTACATTTTATTTTATGGCGAAGGAGTTGACAACTGGAATCAAGAAAGTCAGACACATCTTAACTTATATGACAACAAATCTTACTACTATATCACCGTTTCAGGAGAGGATGGTAAGAGAATACTAAAGATGAATCAACCCACTGCTAGTAGCACGCTAAACCTAGATACATTTGATGACTATCAATACCATGAAATTGACCTAATTAACATTGCCCGCTTGGGCCGACAATGGTTTGGAGAATCTTTTGACTTCAATAAAGATCAAGAATTTGAATTCAACTTCCCCAACATAGATACAAGTGTCCCTATTAAAATAGCCACGACAGTTGCTTCAGCAGCATACACGCCAACATCGTTTCAGCTCTCAGCCAATGGACAAAATCTAGGAACTATCAACTTCCCTGCCATTAACACCACTTCTGACACTGAGTTTTATGTTCGCTCTTTACCAAACAACATTTCTTGTAGTGGAGCAGAAAGCACTAAAATAAAATTAAGCTACAATAATAACGGAGTTCCAGGCTCCAAAGGTTTCCTAGATTACATACAACTTACTGCCAAAAGAAGATTACAGGGTTATGGTAAACAATTCCGTTTTCAATACGATTTATCTAATACTAGTTTAGGAGTTGTAAATTATACTATAAGTAATGCTAGTAAAATTGCACAAATATGGGACATAACAGACATTTATAATGTAGCCACAATTAAAAACGAAAATCAAGATAGTTTTTCTTTTAAAGCTAATCTTGGCGAACTAAGAAAATATATTGCTATTGATGAAGCAGATTATTTCAGTCCCTTAAAAGAATCTAAATCTCTAATTAGCAATCAAAACATAAAAGGAAGCATCTTTAAAAATAAATCAGGAATTTTTGAAGACATTGATTATGTCATTATCTCGCCACAATCTTTAGTGTTACAAGCAGAAAAATTAGCTGATTTTCATCGCAACTACTCTAAACTAACTGTAAAGGTAATTAGTGCAGAAGCTATATATGAAGAGTTTTCTTCAGGAAAACAAGATATCGCTGCAATACGAAACTGCATAAAATACATTTATGACAACGCGTCATCATTTGAAAAAAAATTAAAATATGTCAACCTATTTGGTGACGCTTCTTACGACTACAAAAACAGAACCAACAACAACACCAATGTCATTCCTATTTATCATGCATTAAACAGTAACTCCACCGGTGAAGCTTCTTTTGCTTCCGATGATTTTTATGGCTTAATGGATACTAACGAAGGTAATATCATCTCTTACTTTGGAGGAATTGATATCGCCGTAGGTAGAATGCTTGTCAGTAATCCAAAGCAAGCAGAAGAAATGGTAAACAAGGTAATTGAATACCACGATGAAAAATCATACGGTAGTTGGCGAAATAATTTTGTAATGATTTGTGATGACTCTGATCAGACTTCTGATGCCAGTCTCCAAAGCAGACAAAACAACTTAGCAGACAATATCACTTTAAAAAAACCATTTTTTAACGTCAATAAAATTATTCTTGATTCTTACACTCAGGAGGCAGCCGCTGGCGGATTTAGATACCCAAAAGCCAGAAAAGACCTTTTTGATGCCTTTGAAAAAGGTGCTTTAGTCTTTAATTACTTAGGACATGGTGGAGAGGACGGCCTTTCTGGAGAAAGAATTTGGGAGAAATCAGATGGTCAAAACCTAAACAATCAATTTAAGTACCCATTATTCATCACATTGACTTGTGAGTTTTCTCGTTTTGACAACCCATCTCGTCCCACGGCAGGTGAATATACTTATTGGAATCCAAAAGGAGGAGCAATTGCAATGATTACAACTATTAGAGCTATAGGACAATACAGTGCTGAAAATTTTAATGATACTTTATCCGAAAACCTACTTTCCTTCGGTTCTAACGAATATACATCAATCGCTGAAGCTTTACGCCTTTCGAAAAACAGCAATCCTAACTCTTCGACAAATGTTGTTTTTTACATTGGAGATCCTGCCCTACACTTGGCTATTGCCAAACCAAAGATTCGCCTAACAAAAATTAACGACGTATCTGTAGACCAGCAAACGGATGCTTTCAAATCATTAGCCAAAATTAAGTTGACCGGTATAGTTACAGATGAGAATGATATTATATTAGAAAATTATAACGGCGAACTTTCATCTACTATATTTGACAAAAATATTTCAAGAACAACACTTAACAACGATGGAAATAGTAGCCCGATTACCTTTAAAACCCTAGGAGAAACTATTTTTAGAGGTAAAGCATCTATTAAAAATGGATTATTTGAGTTCTCCTTTGTAGTACCTAGAGACATCCGCATTCCTTTAGATAATGGAAAAATTAGTTTTTATGCTAAAAAGAATCTATCCTTAGAAGATCAGTCTGGTTTTGATACTACAATTAAAATAGGTGGAATAAATGAAAATGCAACTGAAGACAATATTAGCCCAAAAGTCAAGTTATATATGAATGATGAGACTTTTGTATCTGGCGGAATTACAAACAGTGCTCCATTTTTACTTGCCTTTCTAGAAGACGAGAACGGTATTAATACAGCTAGCGGTATAGGTCATGATATTACTGCTGTACTAGATGGAGACCAAAGCAATCCCTATATATTAAATGATTATTATCAAACGGAGCTTGATGATTATACAAAAGGAAGTTTGCGTTTCCCTTTGCGAAATTTAACGGTTGGATTACACACGATTACTTTTAAAGCTTGGGATGTTTACAATAATCCCATTATTACTGAAATTCAATTTATTGTTGTGGGTGATGAATCTATAACATTAAGCCATGTTTTGAATTATCCTAATCCGTTTGTAAATTATACTGAATTTTGGTTCACTCACAATAGGCCTTACGAACCGTTAACAGTACAAATTCAGGTAATGACAATTACAGGGAAAATTGTTTGGACAAAAAATCAAATAATTACAAATGAAGGTTTTCTTTCTAAAGAAATCACTTGGGATGGTAGAGATGATTTTGGCAACAAGATAGGGAAAGGAGTTTATGTTTATAAACTAACAGTCAAATCTACACTGACCAATAAAAAAGCTGAAAAGATTGAAAAACTTGTCATACTTTAATAAAATACTATATTTGTTTAATGAATTTTTATACTCAAATGAAAAAAATAATACTTAGCATTAGCTGCATTTTAGGACTGTCCTATGTTCACGCTCAAGAAAGAGTAATCACTACAGGAGTTCCTTTCCTAATGGTTTCAGCAGATGCAAGAGCCGCTGGTATGGCAGATCTGGGTGTTGCTACATCAGCAGATGCCTTTTCACAGCAATGGAATCCAGCAAAGTATGCTTTTTCTACAGATAAGCAAGGATTTTCTGTTAGTTACACGCCATATCTAACTGATTTAGCAAATGATATTTCACTAGGACAATTAACTTATTATGACAAAATAAGTGAAAGAAGTGCTTTTGCTGGTAGCGTTCGCTATTTTGGATTTGGAGATATAGAATTAAGACAAACAGGTGAACCAGACGAAAACTTCCCTACCGTTTCACCAAATGAGTTTGCTATAGATGGGTCTTATTCCTTAAAATTGAGTGAAAAATTCTCTATGGCCGTAGCTGGAAGATACATTCATTCTAATTTAAAAATTGCAAGCGACAATAATGACGCAACTTCTGCAAGTTCTTTTGCAATTGATGTCGCTGGTTTCTATCAGTCAGAAGAAATAGCCTACAATGAGTTTAACGGAAGATGGAGAGCTGGTTTTAATATACAAAATTTAGGACCAAAGATTAGTTACGATAACGATCAAATTAGCACCAATTTTATACCAGCAAATTTAAAGATAGGAACTGGTTTTGATTTTATCTTAGACGACTATAATAAAGTAGCAGTCAATCTTGAATTCAACAAACTTTTAGTTCCTACCCCTCAAAATCCGGATTTGAATGGAGATGGAACGATTACTGATGAAGAAAGAAATCAAAATAATGAAGATTACCGATCCATAGGTTGGGTATCTGGAGTTTTTAAATCTTTTGGAGATGCGCCTGACGGGTTAAGTGAGGAAGTAAAGGAAGTAACTTACGCAGTTGGTGCTGAATATTTGTACCAAGATTCTTTTGCTATGCGATTGGGTTACTTTAATGAAAGTGAATTAAAAGGAGCACGTAAATACTTTTCTTTAGGTGCTGGTTTCAAATATAATGTAGTAAAAGTGGATGTTTCTTATTTATTTTCGGCTTCGAAAGTAAAAAACCCTCTAGAAAACACCCTTCGTTTCTCATTAACTTTTAACTTTGGCGACAAATACGAAGTATATTAGTTTTAAATAAATTCTAAATTAAGAGTCCAAATTTTAGGTAAGCTGAAATTTGGATTTTTTTTCCTCTAATAAAATGAAAGAAATAAAAATAACCAGTGAATTTTTAGTTTATAATTCTTTGTCAGAATTACCAAACGACATACAAGGCTTAATGGAACAAGCCGTAGCCGTAAGAAAAAATGCCTATGCACCATATTCTAAATTCAGAGTAGGAACCGCATTATTATTAGATAATGGTAAAATTGTCTTAGGTTCAAACCAAGAAAATGCAGCTTACCCTTCAGGACTATGTGCTGAGCGTGTTGCAATTTATCAAGCAGGAGCCGTTTACCCAGAAGCTAAAATTTTAAAAATGGCAATTACTGCTGCATCTGATACTAATCAAACCACAACACCTATCCCCCCTTGTGGTTCTTGCAGACAATCTATAGCCGAATATGAAATACGTCAGGAAACACCTATCGAAATATATTTCATGGGAGAAATAGGTGATATCTATAAATCAGAATCACTAAAAAACTTGCTTCCTTTTATGTTTGACAAAAACTTTTTGTAAAAAAAATAAAAATTAGCTTTTTAATTTTACTCCTAACGTTGAATGTCTTATTTTTGCGATTCGCAAATTTGTGGGAGGAAACTATTTTGCGTATAGGTACTAATTGATTACACAATAAAAAGCTTTAGCAAAAAAAGAACAATTGAGATGAAAGAAGTTACAAAAGAGGTTTATTTAAAGTGGTACGAAGACATGCTGCTTTGGAGAAAGTTTGAAGACAAACTTGCAGCATTATACATTCAACAAAAAGTTAGAGGTTTTCTACACTTATATAATGGCCAAGAGGCTGTACTTGCTGGAGCATTGCACGCAATGGATTTGACAAAAGATAAGATGATAACCGCTTATAGAAATCACGTACAACCAATCGGAATGGGTGTTGACCCAAGAAGAGTAATGGCTGAACTTTTAGGAAAATCAACTGGTACTTCTAAAGGGATGGGTGGATCAATGCACATTTTCTCAAAAGAACACCGTTTTTATGGTGGACACGGTATTGTAGGTGGACAAATTCCTGTAGGAGCTGGATTAGCTTTTGCAGATAAATATTTTGAAACTGGTGGAGTTACTATGACCTATTTTGGTGATGGAGCTGCTAGACAAGGTTCTCTTCACGAAGCATTTAACATGGCAATGTTATGGAAATTACCTGTAGTTTTTATTGTTGAAAACAACGGATATGCGATGGGAACATCTGTAGAAAGAACTGCAAATCACACGGACATTTGGAAATTAGGTTTAGGGTACGAAATGCCTTGTGGACCAGTCGACGGAATGAATCCAGTAAAGGTTGCTGAAGCTATGACAGAAGCTATTGAAAGAGCACGTCGTGGTGATGGACCAACATTCTTAGAAATGAAAACATACCGATACAGAGGTCACTCTATGTCTGATGCACAACTATACCGTTCTAAGGAAGAAGTAGAAGAATACAAAAAAATTGACCCTATTACTCAGGTTTTAGATTTAATTAAAGATCAAAAATACGCTACAGAAGAAGAAATTGACGCTATTGACCAAAGGGTTAAAGCTTTAGTACAAGAATGTGTTGATTTTGCTGAAGAATCTCCATATCCAGAGGTACAGCAATTGTACGACGTAGTATACGAACAAGAAGATTATCCATTTTTACCTCATAAACTATAATCAATTATGGCAACAGTTATAAAAATGCCTCGTTTGAGCGATACAATGACGGAAGGAACGGTAGCGACTTGGCTTAAAAAAGTAGGAGACAAAATTAGCGAAGGTGATATCCTTGCTGAAATTGAAACAGACAAAGCAACAATGGAATTTGAGTCCTTTAATGAAGGTACTTTATTACATATTGGTATTCCTGAAGGAGAAACTGCAGCAGTAGATTCACTTTTAGCAATAATAGGAGAAGATGGGGAAGATATTTCAGCATTAATTGCGGGAGGATCAGCTGCTACTGAAACTCCAAAAGAAACAGCTTCAGAGGAAACTGTAACTAAAGATACTAAAAAAGAAGAAACTGCTACTACTGCTACACTTCCAGAAGGAGTTGTAGTTGTGACTATGCCTCGATTAAGTGATACGATGACCGAAGGTACAGTAGCCACCTGGTTGAAAAAAGTAGGAGACAAAATCAGTGAAGGGGACATCCTTGCTGAAATTGAAACTGATAAAGCAACAATGGAATTTGAGTCTTTCAACGAAGGCACTCTATTATACATAGGAATCGAAGAAGGTAGTGCGGCACCAATTGACAGTTTACTAGCAATTATAGGTCCTGCAGGAACTGACGTTTCTGGAATAGCGGCTAACTTTAAAGTAGGCGCTAAACCAACTTCGGCTCAAAATAGTTCTGAATCTGAAGAAACAAAAACAGCACCAACTGAAGAGAAACAAGCACTTACCCAAGAAGAGGCTACTGATGGAAAAAGAATTTTAGCTTCGCCACTTGCAAAGAAGATTGCTAGCGATAAAGGAATTCAACTAAATCAAGTTAAGGGTTCTGGAGAAAACGGAAGAATTGTAAAAAGTGATATTGAAAATTTCACTCCTGCAACTGCAACTAGTGCACCTGCACCTGCAGCAGCAGCAACTCCTTCAACTGCAAAAACTGAAACTGCAGCTGCTCCTAAAGTATTTATTCCTGCTGGAGAAGTATACACTGAAGAAATCAAGAATTCGCAAATGCGAAAAATTATTGCAAAGCGTCTAGCTGAATCTTTATTCACTGCACCTCACTATAACTTGAGTATTGAAGTTACAATGGATGATGCAATGAAATCTAGAACAATAATTAACAGCGTTCCAGATACAAAAGTATCATTTAATGATATGGTAATCAAAGCTTGTGCTATGGCACTTAAAAAGCACCCAAAAATCAATTCACAATGGAAAGAAGACGCCATTACAATCAATCACCATGTTAATATTGGTGTAGCTGTAGCGGTTGAAGATGGATTAGTAGTTCCTGTATTGAAATTTACAGACGCTATGAGTTTATCTCAAATTGGTGGAAGTGTTAGAGATCTTGCAGGTAGAGCTAAAAACAAGAAACTGTTACCAACTGAAATGGAAGGAAGCACTTTTACTGTTTCAAATTTAGGAATGTTCGGTATTGTTGAATTTAACTCAATAATTAACCAACCTAATTCTGCTATATTATCTGTTGGAGCAATAGTTGAAAAACCAGTGGTGAAAAACGGACAAATTGTTGTTGGAAACACCATGATGTTATCATTAGCATGTGACCATAGAACAATAGACGGAGCGACAGGAGCTCAGTTTTTACAAACATTAAAACAGTATATTGAAAACCCAGTAACGATGCTGGCATAATCAATATCTTCTATATGGAAAACCGGTTTTGAAATTTCAAAACCGGTTTTTTTATGCTCTATTTTTAGCTTCAATCCAGCGGGACATATACTTAGAGCTATTTAAAGTATGGTGCTGCAGCATCGAACCCATAAAATTAAAAACACGGTGTTCAGCCAGGTTTTGCTGTAAATGAATTAAATGCGCCATGAATTGCGGCGTTAACTTTTCCCTTAAATAACGTTGATTGATAATTACAACACCATTTTCCTGCGCCTGAAGCCAAAGCGCCTTATTATGATATAATTCTACTGCATTATCTGCAAAAGCAACTGCACCATCTACTATAAATCCATTCCAAGCTAAATCGCCATGCATGGATTCTGCACCAATTAAAGTTGTTACACTAGGAGTGCCACACTGCATTGCTTCGACTAATTTGCCTTTTTGACCTGCTCCAAAGCGTAAAGGCGCAAGAACAACTCTAGCATTGTGAACTACTTCACTAGCATTTTCAGCTCGTCCCTGAATTAAAAAACCGGTTTTGACATCATGTAACTGTAGAACTTTGGGAGAAGGATAAGCACCGTACACTGATAAAACTGCAGTAGGCATTTGCTTTCGAATAAGTGGCCACAAAGTTTCCTTTAGATATTGAACAGCATCCCAATTAGGTTCATGCAAAAAATTTCCAATAAAAACGAAACCACTCCTGTTGTCAAAACTAGGAAGCGCCATGATGCTTTCAATTGAAACTGATTCTAATTGAAATGGCAAGTAGTACAGCAAACTGCTATCCACTTTAAATAGATTTGTCAACAAATGCATTTCATATTCAGAAATGATTAAGGAGAGATCGCATCGTAGAATACTAGCAATCTCCCTTTTGGCTACTGCCTCTGACAACAAATCAGTCATTTTAAAGACAGTATTCTTCTTAAATGCATTCTGCCTAGCGAGTCGCAAACAATGCAAATCCTCAGTATCTAATAAACGTAATGCATTAGGACAATTATCTGCAACTCGCCATCCAAATTGTTCTTCCATCATAAAACGATCAAACAACACAATTTCAGGACTTAACTCTCTAATATAGTGGTCAAAAGTTTCACTATTTAATAAAATTGATTTTTTCTCAATATTATATTCTTCTAAATTAATCATGAAGTCGCTATCCATGGCGGGACTTGCAAATACAACCGAATATCCTTCTTTTTGAAAAGCTGCCATTAACTGCATCATTCGTCCCCCTGCTGCAGAAGAATTTGGTTCCGGCCAAACTGTACCAATAACTAAAAGTTTTTTCAATTGCTGTAACGTTAAATTAATTAGCTGCAAAATAATGGTATTTTTATGGCAAAACCATGATGTTCACTTTATTTCAGAAAGAAAAGAGTAATTTTGCACTACTAAAAAAGAATAATACTATGTTAGGATTAAAATTAGCCACAGACCCAAGATGGGTAAATATAGTCGAATCAAATATTGAGGAAATCTTGACTGACCATGCTTGGTGCGAACAAAAAGCAGCGTCTAATGCGATAAGCCTAATCACACAGAACTCAGAAAAAGAAGAATTAGTTACGGAACTAATGATTATAGCTAAAGAAGAAATTGAACATTTTAAATTGGTTCACGATCTAATCAAAGAACGTGGACTTACATTTGGTCGCGAACGCAAAGACAGCTACGTTAATGAACTTTTTAAATTTTTGAAAAAAGACGGAAGTCGAAATGATGCCTTATGCGAGCGATTACTGTTTTCGGCAATGATTGAAGCTCGAAGCTGTGAAAGATTTAAAGTGCTATCTGAAAATATAAAAGACCCCGAATTAGCCAAATTCTATAGAGATTTGATGATAAGCGAAGCAGGTCATTATACTACTTTTTTAGGTTTTGCAAAGAAATATGCTGATAACATTGACGTTGACAAACGTTGGAAAGAATGGATTGAATTTGAAACCTCTATCATAGTAAAATATGGTAAAAACGAAACGGTTCACGGTTAATAGATCATCTTCTTACAACTTACCTAAAATATTTGGGTTAACAGAATAAAAAAAAGAGCACTTAAAGTGCTCTTTTTTTATAAAGTTTATTTCTTTACAATTAAAAATTCAGATCGCCTATTTAAAGCATGTTCCTCTTCGGTACACTTAGGGTTACAATTTACTTTTAGCTCAGATTCCCCAAATCCTTTACCCGAAATCTGGTCTTCATTTATTCCTTTCGAAATTATATAGGCAACAGTTGCATTAGCTCTTCTTTCTGAAAGATCCATATTATAATCGTCCTTCCCTCTTATATCAGTATGTGACTTAACAAAGATAACTAAATCCTTATTTTGAGATAATACATATGCTAACTTATCAAGTTCTTCCGCAGCTTGTTTTGTTATACCACTTCTATTATTTTCGAAATAAATATCTTTCAATATTATTTCAGTTTCAGTTACTACAACATCTACGGGCTCGAGTTTAGCTACTACTTTAAATGTATCACCATTAATAACGGTTACTGGAAACGATTGTGATACAAAACCATCTTTATTTACTTCTACTAGATAGGTTAAATTATTCTTAGCGCTATAGGTGACCAAACCTTTATCAGTTGTCAACTGTTTATCTACGATGTTGCTATCATTAGCTGATATAGTTATTCTGGCATTCGACAAAGGAGCGTCAGTATCTGCATTAGTAACAATGGCATTGATAATCCCATTAGGCACTACTGGAATGGCACCGTATATTTGGTCTCTTCCATCGCGATTGCTAGACACATAGCCTAATGTATTCTTTTTGTTAAAGGTAAAAGCAAAATCATCTTTTTCAGAGTTCACAGGTTTCCCTAAGTTGTTTGCTGTTCCATTGTTACTTAAATCAATTGAAAACACATCATAACCCCCTAAACCAGTAAGTCCTTTGGACGAGAAATATAAAAGTCCATCTGTAGCAATAAAAGGAAAACTTTCATCTTCGCTTGTATTAACTTTACTCCCTAGATTTTCTGGAGGACCATAACTTCCATCAGGATAAACTGCCACTTTCCAAATATCCAAACCACCTAAAGTACCAGGCATATTAGATGAAAAATATAGTGTGCTTCCGTCACTTGATATAGATGGATTACTAACAGAATAGCTACTACTATTTAATGGTAAGGGTGTAATATCTACCCAGCTTCCATTATCATTTCTTGCTTTATATAAATTGACTTGACCGTATTTGATCTTCTTTTCACTGTTTTTGGTAAATAATTTATCATTAAAACTTTCACTTGAAAAAAACAAAGTTTTACCATCTTGAGTCATAGTCAACGGCCCTTCGTGGTACATGGAATTTAAATCAGAAACCAGCGTAGGCTCAGAGTAAGAAGCTTCCTTTTCGTTATAGCTGGATTGATATAAATCTAAATAAGGTTCACTGTTCCAACCGTCAATTTTTCTACTCTCATTCCTTGAACTAGCAAAATAAAGTGTACCGTTGTATTGAATAGCACCAAAGTCCGATTTCTCAGAATTAATCTTTAATTTATTTAAATCAAATAACTTTTCTTTACTTGATATTCTACTTAAATAATCTGGATTTCTTGCAAATTCCTTGGCTCTTGGATCATTGGGAAGCATTGAAGCAAAGACTTTCATCTGTTTGTCTGACTCAGCATATTTACCATTGGATTTTAATAATTGTGCATATCTGTAATTTGTTTCAGCATCTTGTTGCGTAAGCAACGCTTGAGCGTACCACTTTTCAGCTTCAGAAGTTTTATTCATATTATAATAACTTTCACCTAACTGCATAAAAATGTAACTGTCAGCAATTCCGCTATCAACTAATGCCTTATAAGCTTCTGCAGCTTTAGCATATTCATATCGCTCAAATAATTTGTCGGCTGCAATAGTTTGTTTGTTTTGTGCCAAAATAGTCATACTACTAAGAACCAAAAACAATATTGTTGTATATTTTTTCATCAATTAAAATTTTATATTAGAAAAATCTAGGAGAACGTGACGCCTTTTTTGGAGTAAATAAATCATATAAAATCATAAACTCATGAGAGGCAGAAGTTGCAATTTTTAAATCAGAAACTACATGATCATAAGCATATCCAATTCTTAGTTCTGGAGTAACTGCAAAATTTAACATTGCCCCAAAACTATCTTCTAATCTATAAGTGGCACCAAGTTCAATTTTTTCCATATATAAAAAGTTAGCAGACAGGTCTAACGAAGGAGAAACATTGAGCGCTGACTTTAACATAAATGAAGGTTTGAACTTTAAATCATAATTTAAATCAAAGACATATCCTCCAGTCAGAAAGTAATGAGAAACATCAGAACCATATTCTCTACCGTTATAATCTAAATGTGCTGACTTCATCATATTAGGAATGGAAAGCGCTACATAGTATTTATCTGTGTAGTAGAATGCTCCAGCACCTAAATTCAAAGAAGCATCATTTATATCTTCTCCAAAAATCCCCTCTGATGGATCTGGTAAAGTTGATTGTATGTCTCTAAGTCCTACTTTATGAAATGACACCCCAGCCTTTAGTCCTAATGCAAGTTTATGTGTATCGTTCAGCTTTAAAGTATAAGAGAAATCGCCATATACATTTTGCTCCGTAACAGGCCCTATTTTATCTGAAATAAACGACAATCCTAAACCTACATTGTTAGCTGTTGGAGTATGTCCTGAGAAAGTAAAAGAGGTCGGTGCATCTTCAATATTAACCCATTGTTTTCTATATAAAACCCCAAAAGACGCATTATCTTTTGAACCAGCATACGCTGGATTAATAACATTCATATTGTACATATATTGAGTATAATGTGGGTTTTGTTGTGCCACTACTTCAACATAAGAAATAAGAACTAAAAAGGAAACCAATAATATTTTGTTCATATCTATTTGTTTTATCTATTATTGATTTAAAAACCAATATCTATATTTTTTAAATAACTATTTTTCTCTGATTAGATAAATCCAACCTGTTTTTGCTTTAGCATTATTAAATTCTATTACATAATAATACGTAGCACTTGGAAGTTCTTCTCCTTTATCTGATTGCCCTTTCCATTGATTAGTATAATTAGCTTTACTGTAAACCTTAATACCATATCTATCAAAAACTTCAAGCTTTTTAACATCTAATAAAGACAAATCAAAAGATTCATTCATTCCGTTTCCATCAGGAGAAATTCCCCTTTGAATATTACAGTAAATAGATTCAACTGCTACACTATTTGTAGTTTCACATCCTGTAGCGGCATTACTAATTGTTAAAGTATACGTTAATGGGAAAATCGTACTATTTCCATTATTACCAATTAAATCTGAAACATTTAATGTATTCGAATTGGTCCCTACAGTTCCCCCAGAATTATTTTTCCAAACATAAACCACATTATTTGTGTCATAGGAATTCTGCAGTGCATTAGCAGTTAATACATATTCTTTATCATTACAGTCACCTACAATTTCAAATTGAATAGGGGCTGGAACAGGATTTATAATTAGGACTGTACCCATTACTTCACAACTAGTATTATTTTTAAATCGAACACTTGGAGTGTAATTACCAGGTGTCAGATTACTAAAAACTGGGCTATCCTGAAATCCTTTACCAATGTTATACTCTACTCCTATCTGAGAGGCTAGCGTTATAATTCCTGATGGTGTAACACAACTTGGATGAACTAAACTCATTACTGTTGGCTTCAACGGCACTGCAGTAATTGTCAATGTAACTTTTGTTCTGTTAACACTTAAGCAACTACCTACTGAAGATTCTGCGTAATATATTTTAGTTCCTACACCAACTAATGTTGGGTTAGCCACTGCAGTACCACCTACCGCACTAGTATACCAAGTAATTGTTCCTGTAGCTGTTGTCGCTGTAGCAGTTAATGTCTGTGTGGTTGTTCCATCAGAACAAACTGTTTGATCAGCTGCTACAGGATTTGGCACTACTCCCACTATAGTTAAATTTACTGCAGTACGTGTCAAACTTGAACATATTCCATTAGACGACTCCGCGTAATAAGTTATAGTTCCTACAGCGTTTAATGTAGGATTAACAACTATATTTCCTCCGGTGGCTGCAGTATACCATACTAAAGTTTCGGCAGCGCCTACAGTAGCTGTTGCAGTTAATGTTTGTAATGGAGTTTGAACACATTCTGTTTTATCTCCACCACTTACTGGAGCAGTAGGAGACTTATTAATAGTTAGTTTCACTGCAGTTCGTGTAGTGCTTACACAAGCTGTAGCATCATTTACTGTTTGTGCGTAATAAGTTTTAGTACCAACTGAGTTTAAAATAGGATTAGTAACAATTGCACCACCCGTCATGGCATCATACCAAACTACTGACTCCCCAGCTCCTACTGTTGCAGTTGCTGTAAGTGTTTGTATAGGCGATTGTGCACATTCCGTTTTATCCCCACCACTAACAGGTTTCACAGGATTTGGGTTTATTGTAAGAGTTACAGCAGTTCGCGAATCGCTTAAACAAGTTGTAGCATTATTAGTTGTTTGTGCATAATAAGTAATCGTATCAATAGTATTTAACGTTGGGTTAGTTACTACACTTCCTCCAGTAGCAGCAGTGTACCAGATTACAGACTCTCCAGAAGCTACTGTAGCCGTTGCAGTCAAAGTTTGTAATGGTGATGCAGCACATTGTGTTTGGTTACCGCCACTTACAGGATTAATCGGTTTTGGATTCAAAGTCAAAGTAACAGCTGTGCGATTACTGCTAATACATCCAGCAGCATCGTTTACAGTTTGAGCATAATAGGTAATTGTTCCTAATGAATTTAAGATAGGATTTGCAACGACAGTACCTCCTGTACTAGCATCATACCATACAACCGTTTCTCCTGTTCCAACTGTAGCAGTAGCCGTTAAGGTTTGAATTGGTGATAATGCGCATTCTACCTTGTCCCCTCCACTAACTGGCCTTGCAGGACTAGGAAGAATTGTTAAGGTCACAGCTGTACGAGAATCACTAGAGCAAGCAGTAGCATTATTAGATGCTTGAGCATAGTAGGTTCTAGTCCCTACTGTGTTCAATATAGGGTTTGCAACAACACTTCCGCCAGTAGGAGCATTATACCACACTACTGACTCAGCTGTTAGTACAGTTGCAGTAGCAGTTAATGTTTGAACTGGTGACATTACGCATTCTGTTTTATCACCACCACTTATTGGGTTAACCGCTTTCGGATTAATTGTTAATGTTACCGCAGTACGACCAGCGCTTTTACAAACAGTTACTGAATTTTCTGCTTGAGCATAGTATGTGATAGTACCTACAGTATTTAAAATTGGATTTGTAACGATATTCCCTGCCGTTGCCGCATCATACCATACTATTGTTTGTCCTGCTCCAGCAGTCGCGGTAGCAGTTAGTGTTTGAATTGGAGTTTGTTCACAAACAATCTGATCTCCTCCGCTTATCGGACTAATAGGAGGAGGAGGAATGTTATTGATTATTGTAGCAAATGATGAACTTGACTCACAAGTGGTATCTCCAATGTTTCGAACATACAAAGTATAACTATTTGGAGCTAACCCACTAAAAACATTTGATGTCTGATAAGTCGTCCCATCTAAACTGTACTCTACCGCCGTTTGTGAAGTAATACTAATTGTTCCTGACTGCAATTCACAAGTTGGCTGAACCACACTCTCGCTGGTTGGTAATAAAGGTGGTGTAGGTACAGCATTAATTGTTACTGCAGACTCTGATACATTAGGACAAGAACCATCAATTGATTTCCTTGTATATAATGTATAATTATTTGGAGTTAAATTAGAAAAGACATTAGAACTTCGATAATTTACTCCATCTATACTATATTCTGCTCCATTTTGCTCTCCTATAGTAATGGTCCCTGAAGTAACAGAACAAGTAGGCTGTACTACACTCGATGCGATAGGTTTCACATAAAAGTTCATAGTAAAATAAGCATTTGTATAGCATGGCGTTAATGCAGCAGACGAAAATACTACAGGATTAGGATCCTTTGAATTATAATCCACTGCTACATTACCGTATTCACTATTACTTGCAATTTCAGGACTTAAAAAAGAATTGGTTACACTAAAATTGCTATCATCAGCCTGCATTGTAAATCCAAAAAACTTAATATCACCTGTAGTATAACCAAGAAGTGATTTCAATATTTCCACTTCAAAACCTAAATTATAATCTGTTGTACCTGAATTAGCAGTATTAACTCCAAAAGTAGCTGTAGGGTTTCCCTGACTTGCACTGCCAAGTGAAGTGCGAATAGATTCTCCAGTTTTTAATTCAATGATGTCTGCAAAATAATTAATGGCATTGGCATCTGTTGAAATTACCAAGCAATAATCAGCTTGGAAGTAAGAATCAAAAGTACTAGGATTGTTATTAAAATAATTAAAAGCTTTTGCATTTGAAGATCCAATAACATCACCAAAATTTGAAACATTAAAGCCTCCTGTTTTTGAATCCAAAAACAATAATAAACTTTTATCTTTAGTAATTTTACCTGATATCCCAATGACAATTTTATCTTCTTCAGGACTTACTTTTAAACCATTAATATAAGCTGAAGCGGCATTGCTTGATAATGGTGCTGAAAGCACATTGTCTTCTAATGGACCTGTACCCCAAGCAAATTCAGCTGTAGACCCATCAATAGTTTTGTTATATCGTGTACGTACACTAACTGTCTGTCCATCGGATAAAGTACTTGTCGTATAAGTTCTACTTGCTGACATTGCTTGTACAACCACTCCTTCTACAGAAAACTCAAATAAATCTCCTCCTCCATTTGCTGTAAATGTCACAGCTGTTCCCAAGCATAGCAATTCAGTACCACTATTATTTGGTGATGCAGTCAACGTTACTTGAGGGGGCGACAAATAAACGGAAGCCACCACAGGAACACGAATACTTACATCGTTAGTAGATTGTGACCTACTTCTAACGTAGAAGGTTTTAGTAGTTTTTATACTAGGACTATATACATAACCCGTGTATAAGGGACTTGTTGAATTTTGACTAGCGAACCATTCAATAATCTCATCAGAACTGGCCCCATTAGCATAAACATTTACTTGAACAAAATTCACACCATCTCCACAAGAACTACCTGCTATAGTGGTAGGAGGACTTAATGTAGCATATGACTTGGTTGTAGCAACTGACTTATTTAATTTTTTTACAGGATCAATTGCAGTAGGAATAATTGATCTGTGAGCAATAAAACTAAGGGGATTCACATTTTTTTCTCTACTACCAGCTTTAATAACAGGAGTGTAAAACGAAAAAAACAATAAAAATAAAAGTAATTTATTTTTCATAGAATAAATTTTGTTGTTAATATGTTTTGTTAACGTATCGTGATTTGGGAAATAAATTAACGTAATAAAAGTATGTTATTATTTTGATACCTCAAATAATTTTTTAATATATAATTAACAATTAAAGCGAATTAGTTAATAAATAGTAAAAAAATAACCCTATTTAAAAAAACTTCGTAAGTTGTCTAGTCCTGAAAAAGTGATACAGGATTAATATAAAACAAAAACCCCTATCCGACTGGATAGGGGTTTTAGAATCTAAAACAAGTTCAGATTAAAGAAAGTCGACGATCCGAGCGCGTGAGCTCGTGGTTCTAGTAAAAAAAAGAACCCCAGTCTTTTCAGACTGGGGTTTTAGAATCTGAAACTAGTTCTGATTAAAGAAAGGCGACGACATACTCTCCCACATAACTGCAGTACCATCTGCGCAGGCGGGCTTAACTACTCTGTTC
>NZ_JBGQOD010000007.1:0-204367 GCF_052113625.1 Flavobacterium sp. W21_SRS_FM3
CTTTGTCTGCCTCTCTATTAGAATTAGGAGCTGTTCTACCTTGCGAATTATCTCTTTGTGTGTTAACTCTTGCCGTAGTTCCTTCATTAGCGCTTCTTCTATTTGCTGAATAATCTCTGTTAGCATCTGTTCTTCTAGAAGCAATTTCTCTTGAAGAGGTATTTCTATTTCTAGAATAATTACCATCACCTCTGCTGCTTACTGAGCGGCTGCTTCTTGCTCTGTCTAATTCATAACGATTAACGACATTGGTATTTCTTCTAGAAAAAGCATAATTAGGATGTTGTCTTTCATAACCATTAGATCGTCTTGAATTATATAAGACTACTGCTTGACTGCTTCGTCTGTAGTTTACATAATTGTAATTGTTATTAATGTTAACGCTCAAGTGAATATTGTTTCTATATCTGAATACGGGATACGGGTTCCAAGCATAGTAATAAGATGGGTAATTATTCCAGTACCAGGTTGATACATAAGGACGATAATTTGATATCCAAAAAGAGGCGTAGATTGCCGGTGTGGTGTAATACACAGGCTCATAAATGTAGTTTTGACCATACATAAATTCATTTCCTACCACCTGAATTTGGATTTTATTGTATCTGTCTTTTTCTACATCGATTGTTGCAACGTCTTGATATACATCACGATCTAAAACTGATTGGATAATAATAACGTGGGTTCTATTTTCAACTGTTTCAATTACACGTAAGTAATCTACTTCGTCGTCATTGTTTAAGTCTAAATTGGATATTTGTTCTTCTGGATCATTTAATCTTCTTTCAAAATCTTGAAGATTTCTAGATTCACCAAATATGGAAGCGACAGCTCTTAAGTCTAGGTTATCGCTAATTTCATAATTCATAGCGTTAACCGTAGTCCTATTTTGAGCATTCATTTGTACTGCAAATACAGTAGCAAAGAGGCTAAGGAATAGTAGTTTAGTTTTCATAACGAGGGGTGTTAAAGTTTCTTGTTTTTCAATATCCAATTACTGTGCCAATAAATTTTAGAGCAATTGCTATTTCTATATTTAATTGTAAATTAGCATCAAATAAATTTCAATATGAAGAAAATTTTTGTCTTGGCCATGTGCATTTTTGCTTTACACTCTTGTAAAACGGTTGTTCCTACTTTTACAGATACAGATGAAATAACTTTTAATTCGATTTCTATTGATACACTATTCCAAGATAAAATTAGTATAAGAGCGATCTCAATTGATGGTAATAAAATTTGGTATGCAGCAAATAATGCTAGGTTTGGTTTTTTTGATTTGGCTACAAACAAAAAAATGGAGAGAAAGATTGTTAAGGATAGTTTAAATTTCGAATTTAGAAGCATAGCCCAAACAGATCAAAATATTTTTTTACTGAGTGTGGCTAATCCAGCGCTTTTGTATAAAATTTCTAAAGAAAATGGCAACAGCGAGCTGGTTTACCAAGAACATCATGAAAAAGTATTTTACGACAGTATGCAATTCTGGAATAATAGAGAGGGAATTGCTATGGGAGATCCCATTGGGAATTGTCTTTCAGTAATTATAACTAGAGATGGCGGTAATTCGTGGCAGAAAGTCTCTTGCACATCCTTGCCTGTAAATGAAGACGGGGAAGCGGCATTTGCAGCAAGCAATACTAATATAGTGATTAAAGGAAACAATACATGGATAGTTACTGGCGGTAAAAAAGCACGAGTACTTTTTTCATCAGATAAAGGGACAAGTTGGCAAATATACAATACACCAATAGTCCAAGGAAAACCTATGGCCGGTATTTTTACAGCTGATTTTTATGATTCACAAATAGGATTTATCGCTGGTGGAGATTATGATGCGCTTCAACAAAACTTTGGAAACAAAGCGAGAACAACAGACGGAGGTAAAACATGGCAATTAGTTGCCGAAAATCAAGGTTTTGGTTATGCTTCCTGCGTACAGTATTTTCCCAATAGTAATGGCAAAGCATTGATTAGCGTGGGAGCTTCAGGAATTTATTATTCTCAAAATGGTGGTTCTTCTTGGACCTTGTTAGCTACTGATTCCGATTTATACACCATACGATTTATTGATAGCAGTACAGCGGTTGCAGCAGGGCGAAATAAAATGATTCAAATAAAATTCTCAAAATAAAACCCGAAACAATAAATTTCATACTGTTTCGGGTTTATAATTATTTTTTATGAGCTCGATCTCTATACTGATGTAAAAGCTTTCGATTAAAATCATCTTCAGATTTTCTTAATTGCAAAATTTTAACTGCAGGAAGAATCTCTTTTAAATCTTTGACAAATTTCTTTCGAAGCAAATACAATTCTTCATCACTGTCTTCCATTTTATCTAGAAGATTAAGCGCTTCTTTTTCACTTATTTTATTTAAAGCAAGTTCGTTCATTTGGTTTTTATAACTTCTCATCTTTTGATGCCTAATATCAAATTGGGCATCGTCAAATTTATTATATATAGGCCAGAATTTTTGTGCTTCTTTTGTTGTTAGATCTAGTTCAGTAGTAAAATACGCTACTTTCATAGCATTTATTTTCTCTTTTTTGGCTTTCATATTATCAGACTGGCCGAAAATCGTAAAAGAGGTTAAGAGTAATAATATCGGTATAATTTTTATTATTTTCATATTCTTTTTTTTAATTCAAAATGTAAGTAGTAATCTTAGGTTTATTATTCAATGATAAGATGTTCGAGGCTAGCATTGTTTGCAAGAATATCTTCAATTGTTTCATCTTCAAGGGCTACATTAGAATTGATGGTAGTAATATCATCTGAGTCCAATGCATTTATTAAATCGTATTGATTAACATTAGATTGATAGCTTAAGTAATTTTCTAAAGTGGTACTGTCTAATTCTACTGTTGCAGTATTTGTTGATGTACTTAAAACTGGAATCATTAATGCCAATACCAAAATTGCAGCTGCGACCATTAAAATAAATTTTCTTTTTGAGCGGGAAAGAAAAACAACTTTTGTCTCTTGCTCTGGAATTTTATCCTTCATTCTCTCTGAAAAATTTTCAAAGTAACCTTCAGGGATTGTAAATCCAGTTTGGATTTTAGCTCTATTTTCTAATTTAAATTCTTTCATAACACTAGTAAGACTATAATTTGTGAAAAAGGTTTAATTTGATGTCAGTATGTTTTCTATTTTCTTCACTGCATGATGATAGGAAGCTTTTAATGCACCTACTGATGTTCCTAAAATATCTGATATCTCTTCGTATTTCAATTCTTGAAAATACTTCATTTTAAAAACAAGTTGCTGTTTTTCTGGTAGCGCTGCAATAGCTTTATGTAGGCTTATTTGCATTTCATTTCCATCAAAATAACTATCTGCTTCTAGATTATCAATTGTTTTGTTTTGTAAAGCTTCTGAACTAATTCCGCTTTTCTTAGCTTTTTGATTTAAAAAACTAATCGCTTCATTGGTTGCAATGCGATACATCCAAGAAAATAATTTGCTTTCGCCTTTAAAATTTTTTAAGTTTTGAAAAATTTTGACAAAGGTATTTTGCAAAACATCATCAGTATCATCGTGGTTTAAAACGATGTTACGTATATGGCTGTATAAAGGTTTTTGGTAGGTTGACAAGAGTTTTTGAAACGCAGTATTTTGCGTTTTCACATCTAACAACTGTTTAATAAATTCTTCTTCCTCCGGCAAAGCTATTTTTTATAAGGTTAGAATAGATTTTATGCAAAAGGTTTAATTCATTTTTGAAATTTAAAATTCAGACTCTTCTTCAGCTTTGGGTTTTGAAATGGCTGGTTTCTTAGGTTCTGTTGCTTTTATGACTGGCTGCTTAATTTTTAGAGGTGTCGCCGTAATGGTTTTTCCTACTAATGGTTCTTGTTTAATAGTTGGATTTGTTGCAGCAGGCGGAGTATAAGTCCTCACTGGGACAAGTACTTTAGGGATTATGGGAATTAGAATTTCAGTTATCCATTTTGAAGGATCTTTAATTTCTTTCTTATTTGTAGTATAGATTTCGACATGCGAAATATTTGGATCGCGATTCAAAACATTTTTATTAGTAAATGCGATCGCTTGATCATATGCTGCTTTATTATGGGAATTATCACCTGTTAAAGTGGCTTTTACAGCTTCTTGTAGTTCTAGTTTTCCAGATGTGATATCGCTACCAGAACTAATGAATATTTCACTTTGTATAGGAACGCAAATCGTGATGCGAGCTAGTTGACTTTGCAAATCATAGGTATGATAGATTATAAAAGGTTTGCCGGCAGTAGCGATATTATTGTCTTTACAGAAACTATCAATTTTTGGGATAACAATTTTAAAATTTTTATTGATTTTTGCAATTTCACTGGTGAAAGTTTGACCTAAATAATAGGTAATTGGTTTCTTAACGATACCATCAACTTTAACAGAGAATGTGTTAATTTCATAGTCTAAAGCCTTATCTAAGTTAACTAAACTTTTTTCATACATACTTCCAATAACGCGATCGATACCTCCATTTAGGGCCGTATAAATTTTAAAACTAAAACTCATCTTTCCTTTGGTTTTCCAGCTTACTTTAGTTCCGCCTATGGTATCTTTAAAATTCCAATATACTTTAGAATCGCTTCCGTTATATTCCATTTTTTGTACAATGCTATCAATGTCTTTAGTATACAGAGTCAGCATTTTCCCATCTCCATCATTTGCTTCCCATGAAAATGAGGCTCCTTTTCCAATAGTATTTTGAGGATATACCATTTTTATTTCTGGGTCTTCCGTTACCCATGATCCAAAATCACTCCAATTTCTATAATCATTAACATAGTTGAAAACAGCTGCTTTTGGAGCATTGATAATTTTGCTTCTTTCCACAGTATAATCTCCTTTTTGTGTAGCAATAAAAATGGATAATGCTACTAAGCTTAATAATAATAGAAGAAAAAGGTATTTTAAAATCCTCATAATATATTGTTTGTTTTGTGATGTAAAGTTAGAGATTTAATTAATATAGCATACTATGTATAAAAAAAATATGAAAAGTCTGATTTTTTTGAAAACGTCATTCTTAATTGCTGCAAACTAAACTTCGATTATTTAAATTATTTTACAGATTAGCAACTGTTAGTGAGAAGTTAACTGACTTTATCTGCAGCTTATAGCTCTTAGTTAAATACTGCTGATTTAGCATTTTACTTCTTTAAAGCGTAGGCAATTTTATTATTTACTCAAAGAATATGTATATTTGTTCAATAATAATGCATTAAATAACTAAATAGTATTAATAATGAAATTACAAAAAATTACTGGGTTTTTATTAACAGCTGCAGTTTTTGTTGCTTGTACCACACAAAAACCAACAGTTACTAATGAGCAAATGCAGAAGGAGAATACTTTTGATTATGTTGTAGAACAATTTGCTGATATCAAAGTATTGCGTTACCAAATACCAGGATGGGAAAATCTTACGCTAAAAGAACAAAAACTTGTTTACTATCTTACTCAAGCCGGAACTTCTGGTCGTGATATTATGTGGGATCAAAATTACAAGAACAATCTAAAAATTAGAAAAGCGCTTGAGAATATCTATGTCAATTATAATGGAGACAAGGAAAGTAAAGACTGGGCTAATTTTGAAATTTATCTAAAAAGGGTTTGGTTTTCTAATGGAATCCACCATCATTATTCAAATGATAAAATTAAACCGGACTTCTCTAAAGAGTATCTAGTTAGTTTAATGAAAGCAACTAATACCGTTTTATCAACGGATATCGTAGCTGTTCTTTTTAATGATGTAGATGATAAAAAAGTAAATCTTGATGAATCAAAAGGGTTGTTAGCTGGTTCTGCAATTAACTTTTATGACAAAGGAATTACACTTAAAGAGGCTGAAGATTTTTATGCTAAAAAAACTAATGCAGACCCAAAGAAGCCACTTTCTCATGGTCTGAATTCTAAATTGGTTCGAAATGCAAATGGGCAATTACAAGAAAAAGTTTGGAAAAGCAACGGAATGTATGGTACTGCAATCGATAAAATTATCTTTTGGTTAGAAAAAGCTAAAGGTGTTGCCGAAAATGATAATCAAGCTAACGCATTAGGATTATTAATTAAATATTACAAAACAGGTGATTTGAAAACTTGGGATGAGTACAATATTGCATGGTTAGCTGCTACTGAAGGAAATATTGATTATATCAACAGTTTTATTGAGGTTTACAATGACCCATTAGGATACAGAGGTTCTTATGAAGGTGTAGTACAAATTAAGGATTTTGACATGTCAAAAAAGATGCAAGTTGTATCTCAAAATGCCCAATGGTTTGAAGATAATTCTCCATTAATGCCTGAACATAAAAAGAAAAATGTAGTAGGTGTTTCTTATAAAACGGTTATAGTAGCAGGAGAATCAGGTGATGCTTCGCCTAGTACTCCTATTGGTGTAAACTTACCAAATGCTGACTGGATTCGTGCTGAGCATGGTTCAAAATCAGTTTCTTTAGGAAATATCATTGATGCTTATGCAAATGCAGGAGGAAAAGGGAAGTTACAAGAATTTGCTAATGACGCAGAGGAAATAGCTTTGGCTGAAAAGTATGCAGAAATTGGAGATAAATTACATACTGCTTTGCATGAAGTGGTAGGTCATGCATCAGGGCAAATCAATGATGGAGTAGGTACTCCAAAAGAGACCTTGAAGAGCTATGCTTCTACCCTAGAAGAAGGTAGAGCTGATTTGGTTGGCTTATATTATTTATACAATCCTAAAATTCAAGAGCTAGGTTTAGTAGATGATTGGAAGAAAACAGGAATGGAATCTTATGATAGTTACATCCGTAATGGATTAATGACGCAATTAGTTCGATTAGATCTAGGTGCTAATATTGAAGAGGCTCATATGAGAAACCGTCAATGGGTAAGTGCTTGGGCATTTGAAAAAGGTAAAAAGGATAATGTAATTGAAAAGTTAACTCGCAACGGTAAGACTTATTTTAATATTACTGATTATGAAAAATTACATGCTATCTTTGGTCAATTATTACGTGAAGTACAACGTATCAAATCTGAGGGTGATTATGAAGCTGGTAAAGCATTAGTAGAAAATTACGGTGTGAAAGTAGATCAAAAATTACATGCTGAAGTTTTAGCTCGTAACAAACAATTTGCATCAGCTCCTTACAGTGGTTTTGTTAATCCCGTACTAGTTCCAAAAATGGATGCCAAAGGAAATATCATTTCTATCGCTGTTGAACAACCTAAATCATTTGAAGAGCAAATGCTTAATTACTCAAAAGATTTTAGTTTTCTACCTTTAGAAAATTAAAAAACAAATAGATTATATGTAGAAAAGTCCGCTTTAAGCGGACTTTTTTATTTAGTGTATTCTGTAACTTAACGTTTAAAAAATACTTTAATTAAAAAAAGGATTCCTATAAAAATCAGGAAACCTATTAAAATTTTGTAATTCCCTTTGTAAAATTCTTTGTGTATTTTTATATCTTTTCGATAAGCAACAATCATCGCAATAACAAAAGCAATAAAAAAACAGCCAGCAAATAGCAGTTGTCCTTGACTAAACATAGTGTAAATAATTTTATGCAAATTTAAGTAATTGTTTACCAAAAGTTGCTAATTTGCGATTTCATTTCTTAAAATAAAAACCATGCAAAAACAGATTAACTCCGTTAAAGAATTTCATACTGCATTTAAAATTGGCCATAGTGAAAACCCTATTGCTGATTTAGGAGCACATAAAAACAACTTACGTTATGAGTTAATGCGGGAAGAAAATGAAGAGTATCTTGAAGCTGTAAAAAATAACGACTTAGTTGAAATTGCTGATGCACTAGGGGATATGATGTATATATTATGCGGGACAATTATTGAACATGGATTACAACATAAAATTGAAGCTGTTTTTGATGAAATTCAACGTAGTAATATGAGTAAGTTAGATGAACAAGGAAATCCAATATACCGCGAAGACGGAAAAGTTTTAAAAGGACCTAATTATTTTAAACCTGATTTTTCAAAAATTCTAGCATTTTAAAATATTGATTTTATAAAATAAAAAAGGCGATTTTCATTTGAAAATCGCCTTTTTCTATAATGAGTCCTATTATATTTTAACGGTCCAGCCAAAAGTATCTTCGGCTAGCTTATGTTGTATGCTTGTTAGTTTTTCTTTAAGTTGTGCAGCATATGAATTTTCTATTTTAGGCAATTCATAGTATACATCTTGGTAAGAAAAACCAATGATTGGATTTACTACCGCAGCAGTTCCCGCTCCAAAAATTTCTTTTAAAGAACCATTTTTTGAAGCTTCAACAAGTTCAGATACAAGTACTGGACGTACTTCCACGTCAATGCCTTCTTTTTTTGCCATTTCAATTAAACTTTTTCTAGTAATTCCGTCCAGAATTCTTTCACTAGTAGGCGCAGTTAATAAAGTGTCGTTAATTCTAAAAAACACATTCATGGTACCTGCCTCTTCTAACTTTGTATGAGTAGCATCGTCAGTCCAAATGACTTGTTGGAATCCTTCTTTATTTGCTAAACTAGTAGGGTAAAATTGTGCAGCATAGTTACCTGCTGCTTTTGCAGCCCCAATACCACCATTTGCTGCTCTACTGAAATGCTCAGCGATTAGCACTTTTACCTCTCCAGAGTAATACGCTTTTGCCGGAGATAAAAGAATCATAAATTTATAATCATTAGATGGATTTGCCATGACACCAGTTCCTGTAGCAATCATAAAAGGTCTGATGTACAATGAATTTCCTTTTCCTTTTTTAACCCAAGCTTCATCTAGTTTTATGACTTGGTTTAAACCATCCATAAAAACGGATTCAGGTACCTCAGGCATAGCCATACGTTTAGCTGAATTATTGAAACGCTTGTAATTTTCGTCAGGTCTAAAAAGCCAAATAGCGTCATTGTCGTCCTTATACGCTTTCATTCCTTCAAAAATTGCTTGTCCATAATGAAAAACGCGAGCTGAAGGATCTAATAAAAAAGGCGCATATGGTTTAATTACTGGAGTTTGCCACTCTCCATTTATATAATCACATTCCAATAAGTGATCTGTAAAAACCGATCCGAATGTTAGGTTATCAAAATCTACTTCATTTATTTTAGTTGAAGTTGCTTTTATAATTTCAATTTGTTGATTTTGAGTGGTACTCATAATAATATGTTTATTTGTATTAATTTGCTGTGGTTACTAAATGCTTAAATCAAAACCAACACTGTTTCAAAAAAGAGAAGGTTATTTGATGCAAAATTAAATAAAAATCACTAAAATCCTTGCTAAAACTACATTAATTCAAGCATTTAATTGTGATTTGTTTATATTATAACAAATTAATTTAAAAGCGTATGTTTTATGGCAAATCTTTAATATTATAGGGCTAATTTTAAACTAAGTACAGTTGTTTTGATTAATTTTGAACCGATCTTTCTGCCAGTTGGTAGATTTGAAGTTTAAATATACAATTTTGAAAAGAGAAATTATACAAACATTAGATGGTTCGACAACCATTCATATTCCAGAGTGGAACGAATCATACCATTCAAAACACGGAGCAATACAAGAGGCACAGCATGTATTTATTAAAAACGGACTCTCGTTATTTGCAGATAAAGAAATTGCATTATTAGAAATAGGTTTTGGTACGGGACTGAATAGCTTTATCACATATTTAGAAGCGAAAAAATTAAATCTTAAAGTCGATTATGTAGGGGTAGAGGCTTATCCAATCTCTGCTGAAGAATTAGTTTCTATGAATTATGTGGAAGAATTAGATGCAGTAGCTGAAAGAACAGTTTTTGAAGCAATGCACGACTACCACTGGGAAGAAAAAAATGTTGTCAATGCCCAATTTTCTTTAACAAAGCGTAAACAATTTTTTGCTGATATTGTTGACTTTAATTGCTATGATTTAATTTATTTTGATGCTTTTGGTTATCGAGTGCAACCCGATTTATGGAGCACTGAAATTTTTAAAAAGATGTATGATGCTTTAAAAAATAATGGTGTCCTTGTTACTTATGCAGCACGTGGCGTAGTTAAAAGGAGTATGATCGAAGTAGGATTTACTGTTGAAAAACTTGCTGGGCCTCCAGGGAAAAGAGAAATGTTTAGAGCTACAAAAAAAGTTTAACTACCGTATTTATTTAATTGTTGGTCAATAAAATATTATTATTTTAAATGTAATAATAATCTAAATTTTACGTTAAAATTTAATAATACATTTTTTAAATACTGTATTTTTACAACATCATAAATCAAAAAATAACCTGTAATTTTTATTTTATTATGTCTAAAGTCATGTTTGATTACACAAAGTCAATATTAGAAAGAGTAAGTTTTGATCCCATCCTTTTTTGTAAGGAATTAGAAAAAGCCATTCGAACTTTGTTGCCATATGAAATAGAACAATTAAGGGAATGGTTGTTAAATTTCACCATTGAAAAACCCGAATTAAAGCAATGTTTACTTATTGTGAGCTAAAGATATATCTAAAGGAACCCATCTGGGTTCCTTTTTTATTTTCAGTAATTGTTTTGTAAATAATAGCTATAAGTACTTGGTTATGAATAAGTTTTATAGTAAGAGTTGTACTATGTAATCGTTTAAATCATGCGTTTAATCGATAAAAACAGGTATTTTAACGTATATTTTGCTGTTTTGAAGTTTTAGATTTATTATATTTATGCTGTAAATAAAATAACAAAAACTACTTAAAACCAATAACTATGTCAAGACTAATCTATTTTTACACTAAGGAAACTTTAGAGAAAGTTAGTTTTAGCCCAGAATTATTTGCTAAGGAATTAAGAAAAGCAGCAAAGAATCTATTACCTTATGAAATGGAGCACCTTAATAACTGGTTAACATTTTTTACAAATAATAAACCTGAGTTGAAAAAGTGCCTCAAGATGAAACCTATTTCTGTAAAGAATTAGTGATTATTTCTTTTGGATAGGACTAATTACTTCTACATTTTGAAAAACAATTGCCCCCTTTATTACACCAGCAATTGTACTTCTTAATGCATCTATAATTTGTATTTTTAATTCGCTTTTGGGAAAAATCAAACTAACTTCACGGGCCGGTTTAGGCTCTTTAAAATGGCGCAGTTTTCTTTTGTCTGCTTCTTTTAAATCTAATGTATGTAAATACGGCAGTAAAGTTGTTCCAAGTCCTTCATCAGCCAGTTTAATTAATGTTTCAAAACTTCCGCTTTCAATTTGAAAATGATTGAACTCATTTTTTGGAGCGTTTTTACATAAATTTAAAATACCGTCTCTAAAGCAGTGACCATCTTGTAGTAACAGTATTTCATCAAGGTTTAAATCATCTACTTCAATTTCTTCCTTCTGGAAATTGTGATGGGATTCAGGAATGTAGGCCATAAATGGCTCAAAATACAAAACGATTTCTTTTATTTTTTCTTCCATTAATGGGGTGGCTGCAATTGCAGCATCAAGATGACCATTATTGAGTTTTGTAATTATTTCTTCAGTATTTAACTCCTCTATTATTAATTTAACTTTCGGATATTTTTTGATAAAATTATTTAAAAACATAGGTAGTAGTGTAGGCATAATAGTTGGAATTATCCCTAGTCTAAATTCGCCTCCTATAAAACCCTTTTGTTGCTCTACAATATCCTGTATTCTATCAGCTTCATTAACAATGTTTTTGGCTTGTGTTACAATTTTTTGTCCAATATCAGTTAATTGTATTGGTTTTTTCGAACGATCAAAAATCTGAATATTTAATTCTTCTTCAATTTTTTGAATCTGCATACTTAACGTTGGTTGAGTCACGAAGCATTTTTCGGCAGCTAATGTGAAGTTTTTGTGTTCAGCAACAGCTAGTACATATTTTAGTTGAGTGATAGTCATGAATAGTATTTTATGATGCAAATATAAAAACAATCAATTTAGATTATAGTATAAAACACCTTTAATAGCTTAAATTTGTAAAAAACAACATATATGAAAACGAATATTTTAGGGTTACCAGTAAAAGAAACAGAATTAATTGTAAATGAATTGAATACTTTACTTTCTAGTTTTCAAGTATATTATCAAAATTTAAGAGGTATTCATTGGAATATTAGAGGAAAACGTTTTTTTGATTTACATGTTAAGTTTGAAGAATTGTATAACGATTCTCAGTTAAAAATTGATTTAATAGCCGAAAGAGTATTGACATTAGGTGGACGTCCGCTACATACATTTCAAGATTATATAGCTAACAATAAACTAGCGGTGGGTAAAAATATTTCTAATGATGAAAAAGCAATCCATTTAATCGTTTCTTCACTATCAGAATTGTTAAAAATTGAAAGAGAAATTTTAGATCAATCTGACGCAATTAATGATGAAGGGACTAACAGCATGATGAGTGACTTTATTTCTGAGCAAGAAAAAACTATTTGGATGATGCAAGCTTGGCTAGAAGAGTAAATTGCCATTTTTGATGATTAGAAGAACGTAATAAACCAAAATACTACTTTGCTATTATTTTGGTTTTTTTCTTGAATAATGTTAAAATTTTTAAAAAAGAATACACATTTATTTCAAATTAATCAGTTATATCATACTTTTGTTTTAATGAAACTAATAGCTCGCATTTTTTTATTTTTATTTATCGCTTTTCTAGCCACGCCCACTATAGTGACTATGATAGAAAAGTCATGCGACACCTCTGTTTTTTTTAGTTTATCTGAAGAAGAACATACCCAGAAAGAGGTAAAAGTTTTTGCTTACTATACTGAATTTGAAACTGGTTTTCTGACTGGAAAACACAACAAATCGAGTCTTATTTTGTCGGAAAATTTATCAAAACACGATAAAATAACGGCTACTATATTCTCTCCTCCGCCTAATTTGGCATAATACTTCCGTTTGTAATTTAAAATTTAACTGTAGCATTTACAATTGCTATATACAGTTTACGTATAAATTTATTATAGTATTATGACAAAAAAAATAAATCTTTTTGCCAACCTTAAGTCTGATTTCGCATCTGGTTTAGTGGTTTTCTTGGTGGCGCTACCTTTGTGTTTAGGAATTGCTTTAGCTTCTGGAGCACCGTTGTTCTCTGGAATTATTTCAGGAGTTATTGGTGGAATTGTAGTGGGGTATTTGAGTAAATCTCATTTAAGTGTTTCAGGACCAGCAGCTGGTTTAACAGCTATTATCTTAACTGCAATTACTGACTTTGGCGCATTCGATATTTTCTTAACAGCTGTTCTTATTGCAGGTTTCTTACAATTAGGTTTAGGCTTTATTAAAGCTGGTAGCATATCAAATTATTTTCCTACTAATGTGATAGAAGGGATGCTTGCGGGTATTGGAGTAATTATAATTCTAAAACAATTACCTCATGCCTTTGGTTATGATGCTGACTTTGAGGGGGACCAATCTTTTGTACAAAGAAACGGTGATAATTCTTTTTCGTCATTATTTGAAGTTTTTAACCATGTTCAATTAGGTGCAATTGTCATTACAATTGTTTCATTAATTATTCTTATTTCTTGGGATAGAGTTCCATTTTTAAAGAAATTAAAATTAGTTCCGGGTGCGTTAATTGCAGTAGCGTCAGGAATTATATTAAACGAAATATTTATTAGCTCTGGGAGCTCTTTAGCCATATCTAATGAGCATTTAGTTTCCTTGCCAGTTCCCACTTCTTTTGATGAATTAAAATCAATAATCGTAACTCCTAATTTTTCTGGCTTTACAAATCCAAAAGTGTGGATTGTAGGTATGACCATTGCTGTAGTAGCATCGATAGAGACATTGTTATGTATTGAGGCATCTGATAGGATGGATAAACAAAAAAGGTATACAGATACTAATGTGGAACTAAAAGCACAAGGTATTGGTAACATTATTAGTTCTTTAATTGGAGGTTTACCAATGACATCTGTAGTGGTACGTACTTCAGCTAATAATGCAGCTGGAGCAAAATCAAAAATGTCTTCCATTATTCATGGAGTGCTGTTATTGATAAGTGTACTTGCCATTCCAGTGATATTAAATAAAATTCCATTAGCAACGTTAGCAACCATATTAATTTTAGTTGGTTATAAATTAGCAAAGCCTGCCACATTTATACATTTCTGGCAAAAAGGAAAATACCAGTTTATCCCATTTATTGCTACTCTAGTTGCTGTAGTTACCACAGATTTATTGAAAGGTGTTGCTTTAGGGATCGTTATTAGTATCATCTTTATCTTAAAAGGTAATTTGAAACGAGCGTATAGCTTCAAAAAGGAAGAATATGTAGATGGTGATATTATTCATATTGATCTAGCTCAGGAAGTTTCGTTTTTAAATAAAGCAGCCATAAAAAGTACTTTAAACGACATCCCTGAAAATTCTAAAGTAATTATCAATGCACATGATACTGTTTATATTGCACATGATATTTTAGATCTGATTAAGGAGTTTAAAGAAACACGTGCTGTTGACGAAAACATCAAAGTGAAATTAAAAGGATTTAAGAAAGCGTACGATTTAGAAAATAGTCCTGATTTAGCTAATCACGTTTCTATTGAACATTATTATGATGTAGCAAAGAGACAAATGGTTAAAAAAGAATTGATTAATGATACTTTTAAAAATTAATAATATAAGATAGAAAATTTGTTATTTAACCTTTGCTTATTTTGAAGAAAGGATGAATATAGCAATTAGCTATTTAAATTTAAAACATAAGAAAAATGAGTAATTTTTATAAAAAAATATTAGATAATAATAAGGAATGGGTTGAGAATGCTTTAGCGAAAGACCCGAATTTTTTTGCAGATTTAGCCAAAGGTCAAACACCACCATTACTATGGATAGGATGTTCTGACAGTCGTGTGCCTGCAAACGAAATCATTGGTGCTAAACCAGGTGAAGTTTTTGTCCACAGAAACATTGCTAACATGGTCGTACATTCTGATATGAATATGTTAAGCGTTTTAGATTACGCAGTAAATGTATTGAAAGTGAAACATGTAATTGTTTGTGGTCATTATGGTTGTGGTGGTGTAAAAGCAGCGATGGGTAATCAATCAATAGGAATTATTGATAACTGGATTCGACACATTAAAGATGTATATCGTTTACATAATCAATATTTAGACGCTATAGAAGACGAAACAGAACGTTTTAATACTTTTGTTGAAATCAATATTAAAGAACAAGTGTTTGATCTATCAAAAACCTCTATTGTACAAGCTGCATGGGAGAGCGGACAGGAATTAAGTATTCACGGTTGGGTATATGGTTTAAACTCTGGATTTGTAACAGATTTAAATGTCAATATCAGTTCTAATACTGACTTAGATGAAGTATTTCAATTACAATTCTAAAATAGTAAATAAAAAAAAGTCGCTTTTTAAAGCGACTTTTTTTTTATTCAGCATCTAAATTTTCATTAAATGCTGAGGGTAACATTTTAGGTATAAATTTTATTAAAATTGGTAATAGCAAACTTCCACCAGGTAACAAGAATATGGTTAACGAAGGAACTGATTTACAAATGTCTAATAATTGCTTTTTGACCTTTTTCTTCTCTTTTTCATCCAGATCTCTTCTTGTAGAAGTAGCCAGCAAAATCATTAATTCTTTACTTTGAACAATTTCCTTAAGTAATCTATTTTTATTGCGCGTGATCAAAGTTATTACACTCTGAGTCGCCTGATCGTAAAAATGCTTTACGGGATTAGAATAATTGAAATATGGAATTTCCTTTTTGTGATGAGTTATAAATGCATCTGTGCTTTGAATACTATCAGTTACAAATTCATCAGGTATCGCTATTAATTCTGCTAATTTATGTAGAAAATAAGCCTCTTCATTTTCTATAACTCCATCACTCCATAATGCCATACCCGCCATGTCTATAAGGTAATATTTTTCTAAATCTGATGTAAAGTAATCAAGGTTTAATTCCTCAAGATTTTGAACACTAACTTTTGAAAACTTGCTGTAACGAACAGAAGCTTCAAAAAGCTTTATTAATAAATCGTCATAATTTGATTTTTGAGACTTGGTTTTTAAAGCTAGCGATACCAAGCTAATCACAGCTTCCTCGATTTTCTTTAAATATTTATCAGGAATCGCTTCATGAATTAAATATTGGCGAAAAGCCAGCACATCAACAAAGAGCAATGCATTAGTTACAATATGCGAAAAATTCTTACTGATAATATCAATATTAGTCTGCACTCTATCATCAATTATCTTTTCCAAATTCAATGAGGGAGAGCTATTCGGCAGGACTTTTTTGAAAAGATTAAATCCTTGCGGATTCATTTTATTATAAAAATCTAAAGTTTCTGCTATGAAATTTTCAGGATTTTGTTGCTGCTTCGTTAAGCCATACATAGCATATAGCGTATTTAATAAGGCAACTTTCGGAATTTCATTTTGCACCCAACCCTTAGTTTCAATAACGGCATTAGTTTCAAAAGAAACGATGTGACCATATATAAATCCTGTGCTTCTAATTTTTTGATAAAAAGAATCGGTAGTGCTAAAAACAGTTTGCTTTGCAGCGTTCTGTTTTGTGAAAAATTTGTCTATCCATCCAGGAGCCGAAGGGTTAATCATGGTGCAGTTTTAAAGTTGTAAAGCTAAGTTTATTTATGAATTTATAGAAGCGCTTACTTCAATTTATAAACAAATTATTATTAATTCCTGGATTTCATGTTTTTAGTACAACAACGTATTATTTCTAAAATTCTATTGTTTCTCGTGTCTTCTTTTTTTGCTTGGTTAAGCCAGTACAAATAACTTTTTCTATATGATGGGCTAAAGTTGGAATAGTTCTGGTAAGCGATAGCGTTTGCCTTAAAAGCAATTGCTAGGTCTAATGGGATAATTAAATTTTCGACATTGTCTAAAGCAGTCCATGAGCCATCACTTTTAGCAGCTGCAATTTTTTGAAGTCCGCTGGCGTGAATGAGATTGCTTTCAGTTAATTTTTGGATATAAGACTTATTTAGTTTACTCCATACGCTTTTATGTTTCCTTGGAGAAAAAACTTGTTTTCTTCTTTCAGCATCTATCTTCTTTACTGTAGAATCGATCCAGCCATAACAAAGTGCAACTTGAACGGCTTCCTCCCAGCGCATGCTTTCCATTGGACTGTCTACTTTATAAAAAATTAGATATATGCCCTTTGAATCCGCATGATTATCATGAAGCCAGTTGCGCCATTCGATTGCATTTTTAAAATAAAAATGTTCTCTTTCCTCCAAAACGACCCTGCTTAAATAAATTTATTTGATAATTGCAGAACAAGCTACTCTAGCACCTGCATCTCCTGATGGTTGTGAGACAAAATCATCGGTACCTTGGTGTACAATTAGTCCTTTACCTAAAATATCTTTGGTTGGGTCACCTGAACCTATGTTCCATTCATCAGTTGTTAGAGAAATCGTTCCGTTCCCATTTGCATCTGCAGTGAAATTCCCTATGTCTCCTTTGTGATATTCTCCCACACCCCATTTACCATGTTTTTTAAAAGTTGGGTTCCAATGACCTCCAGCTGAACTACCGTCTGCGGCTGAACAGTCAGATTTTTCGTGAATATGAATGGCGTGAACTCCAGGTTTTAGTCCAGATAGTTTAGCTACAAATGTTACTTTTCCATTTTTTTCAATAAAGGTAGCTGTACCAGCAACGTTGCTATTGCTTTTGGGTTCGAAAGCAATCTCTAATTTTTTAGTGTCACTTGATTTACTGTTTGTTTTGCATCCAATGGCTACAGCAATTAAAACTGCGGCTGAAAATAATATTTTTTTCATGATAGTATCTGTTTTTTTAATTCCATATAAAATTACACATAAAATCAGCATGAAAAAATTAAATTGAAGTTAAATAATGATTAGGTAATTCTTACAAATCGTCATACTGTTATAATAAATTTATGAGAGTAATTTTTTTGGTTATTACCCAAAATCAATTGCGTTGACTGACCATTTTTAATGATCAAAGTTCATAAATCCTAATTTTATGGTAAGTGAGGGTTTTGTATTCTGTTTTAATTTAATAGTAAAAAGAGAGAGTATGTAAAATTCCAGAGAAGTCATGACGGTATTCTCTGTATTGGCGGGAAATCTGTATTTATTGGCATTTTCCACTCATTTTTTACTAATTTTGCAGTCCTACATATGCTTATTGAGGCTGTTTTTTTTAAAATTAGTCTGGCATGGATTAAAGTAATTAACTCATTTAATCGAGTAACTTTTTTTTAAACGTATTGTGGCCATCGAGCCATTCTTATAATACTGTGAATTTGTTTCTGTATTAAGAACAATTAGTGGCGGGTTAGCAATTAACTATTTTACGCTCACGGTACACTAAATTAGGTTTAGTGATTTTTCAATATTTTGAGTTTTATCTTTTTATTCTAAAGCAGAATAGGTAGAGCTATTATTTAATACTATAATCTCATAGTGGTTATAGTTAACTTTTTTATGTATTATGAATAAACTATTATCTTTTCTACACCAGAAATATAATTTTAAAACAGATTTTACCAAGTCTGTGGCACTGCCCAGTTTGACAATAATTATTGCCATTTCCTTATTTTGTGGATTGTTCTCTACAGAAGCCGAAGAGTTTTTTAATCAAGTAAAGGCAGTTATATTTAAGAACTTAGGTTGGCTTTATGTTTTAATTGTTACTGTTTTTGTACTTTTTTTGATAGGAATTGCTATCAGTAAATTTGGTAAGATTAAGTTAGGGGCTGATGATACCAAACCCGAATACTCTTTTTTCTCTTGGGTTGCTATGCTTTTTGCAGCAGGAATGGGAATTGGTTTGATGTACTTTGGTGTTGCTGAAACCATGGCTCATTTTGCCAATCCTGCAATTAGTAATCTTGATGTAAGCCTTCGTGCAAAAGAAGCCCAACTGTATACATTTTTCCACTGGGGCTTTCATGCCTGGTCTATTTATGGTGTCGTGGGGCTTTCTATGGCATATTTTGCGTATCGTCATAATTTGCCGTTAGCCATTAGAAGTGGTTTCTATCCGATGCTGAAAGATAAAATACATGGTAGATTTGGAAATATTGTTGATGTTTTTGCTTTATGCAGTACTTTTTTCGGTATTGCGACTACTTTAGGTTTTGGAGTTTTGCAATTAAGTGCGGGTCTTGAGAATCTAGGTATTATTCCGAGTACTAGTTTTGAATACCAAGTAGGAATAGTTGTGGCGGTGATGTTGATTGCCATCGTTTCTGCTACAAGCGGTTTAGGAAAAGGAGTGAAGAGATTAAGTGAGATAAATATCATCATGGCTACTTTATTAATGTTATTTGTATTAATCGCTGGGCCTACAATATATATTTTAAGCACACTAACAGAAGGAATAGGTCACTATGTTAGTAATTTTATGTCATTAACTTTTAATACTTATGCTTTTGAGAAAGACAGTCAAGAATGGTTCTCTAACTGGACAATTTTGTACTGGGCATGGTGGATTTCATGGGCACCTTATGTAGGTCTTTTTATCGCCAAAATCTCTAAAGGACGTTCTATACGCGAATTCATTTTAGCAGTTTTATTCATACCAGCCCTTTTTAACTTTGTATGGATGACGATCTTTGGAAGTAGTGCTATATGGATTGATAAATTTGTAGCACATGGTGCACTTAGTGAGTTTGCCAATAATCCTGACACGCTTTTATTTAACTTTTTTAGTTATTTTCCATTGACCAGTTTACTTAATATTTTGTCCATTGCAATTATCTGTGTGTTCTTTATCACATCTGCTGATTCCGGAATTTTTATTATGAACGGAATCTCATCAAAAGGCGCTGCTAATTCACCTAAGTGGCAAAATGCATTTTGGGGCGTACTGTTGACAGTGGTTTCATTGAGTTTATTAAGTTCTGGTGGTTTAGCCTCATTACAAACCATGACATTGGTAACCGCCTTACCGTTTGGAGTTATTATGCTATTACTATGTGTTAATTTATGGAAGGCGTTATTGGCTGACGATGAATATAGCAGAACTAAATATTCTCATGGAAGCTTAAACTGGAATGATTACCACTGGAAAGTTCGATTAGAAAAAATCCTGACCTATTCACAAAAGAAAGATGTAAAAAAGTTTCTAAATGAGACGGTACGGTTATCCTTTGAAGAATTAGTAAAAGAATTGGACAAGAATAAAATTGAAGCGAGTATTGTGTATAATACTGCCCCCAATAATTCTATAGAACTCGTGATCAAACATGATGAACTACGTGATTTTATATATGGTGTTATGGCACAACCGCAAACTATTTCTGAAACTTTGATTAACGAACAGAATTCTCCCAATATCGATTCAGAGACCGTGTTTTTACCAATTACCTACTTTGGAGATCATCGTATGGGTTATGATATTCAGTATCTAAGTAAAGACGAAATTATTTCGGACGTATTAAGGGAATACGAGCGTTTTTTAACCTTAGGTTCAGACGGGATGCACGATTTACTGATGAAACCGAATTAATTTTAGAATTTTGAAAAATGAAAAAACTGCAATCAATTTGATGACTGCGGTTTTTTTAGTCTGCTTAAGTGTCATATTCCTTTGTAATAAACAGATGTAGTAGGAGTAAAAAGCATAATTTCAAGCCAAGCGGTTGTTATCCAAAATGCCTTTTACTAGTAATTTAATAGCGAGGTACGGTTCGATGCTGATAACAATCAGATCTAAGTAAGAATACCAATAAAAAACCGCGGTCAAATTAATGACTGCGGTCTTTTGAACAAATAAAATTCAACTAAAAACTATCTTTTTGCTTAAAAGCAATATTCGTTTTCTGCAACTAATTTAGAAGTAATCGTTTCTCTTAAAGCTACAATATTTGGCATATTTGCATATTTAGTAAAGCGTCTTAATCCCATTAACATCATGCGTTGTTCGTCTCCTTCAACAAAAGATACTACACTTTCTTTTCCTTTTTGTGTTACAATGTCTACTGCTTGATACAAGTATAATTTAGCCATCGCAATTTGCTCTTGTACTTTGTCTTCACCTTCTTTTTTAGCTAATTTTTCCGTTCTAAGAATAGTACTTTCAGCCATGTAGATTTCGATCAAAATATCAGAAGCCGCCATTAAGATTTGTTGGTGAGAATCTAATTCAGTTCCGAATTTTTGAACTGCACTACCAGCGACCATTAAGAACGCTTTTTTCAATTTCACGATCATTTCTTTTTCTTCAGCAAATAACTCTGAGTAATCTGGAGTATCAAAAGATGGAATTCCTAATAGTTCCTCACCCACTTTAGTAGCAGGACCTAATAAGTCCACGTGACCTTTCATTGCTTTTTTTATCAACATTCCTACAGATAGCATTCTGTTGATTTCGTTAGTACCTTCGTAAATACGAGCGATACGAGCATCTCTCCAAGCACTTTCCATAGGTGTGTCTTCTGAGAATCCCATTCCACCAAAGATTTGAATTCCTTCATCAGCACAATTCTGAATATCTTCAGAAACAGCAACTTTTAAAATCGAACACTCAATTGCATATTCTTCTACACCTTTCAACTCAGCATCTTGATGTGTTTCACCATCAGCTTCGCGAGCAGTAATTCTGTCTTCAATATTTTTAGCAGCTCTATAAGTAGCACTTTCACCAGCATAACAGCTAGTTGCCATATCTGCTAATTTAGAACGAATCGCCCCAAATTGTGCAATAGGCGTATTAAACTGCATTCTTTCGTTTGCATAAGCGGTAGCATTAGTAATTACTCTACGTTGTGCATCAAGACAAGCTGCAGCTAGTTTAATACGACCCACATTTAAAGCGTTCATCGCAATTTTAAATCCGTTTCCTCTTTCCGATAACATATTCTCAACTGGAACTTTAGTTTCGTTAAAGAAAACCTGACGAGTAGAAGAAGCTCTAATTCCTAATTTGTGCTCTTCTTCGTTCATTGAGATTCCGTTATCAGCAGTATTCTCCACGATAAAACCAGTGATGTTCTTATCATCTCCAATACGTGCAAAAACGATGAATACGCTACAGAAACCTGCATTCGAAATCCACATTTTTTGTCCTGTGATTGAGTAATATTTACCGTCTTCAGATAAAACAGCTTTTGTTTTTCCTGAATTAGCATCAGATCCTGCACCTGGCTCAGTCAAACAGTAAGCACCAAACCACTCTCCTGAAGCTAATTTAGGTACGTATTTTTGTTTTTGTTCCTCAGTACCATAAAGAGTTATTGGCATCGTCCCAATACCTGTATGAGCTCCAAAAGCTGTAGAGAAGGAACCCGTAGCACCAGAGATATAATCACAAACCAAGACAGTGTTAACAAATCCCATTCCCATTCCGCCATAAGCTTCAGGAACAGCTACGCTTAAAAAACCTAAGTCTCCAGCTTTGCGCATTGTCTCTTCAGTTAATGCATAATCTTTCTTTTCAAAACGGTCTTTATTAGGCCATAATTCTTTGTCTACGAACTCTTTTACAGAGTCACGCATCATTAATTGTTCTTCATTGAAGTCTTCAGGAGTGAAGATATCTTCGCACTTTGTTTCTTTTACGAGGAATTGACCTCCTCTGGTTACGTCTGCCATAATTAGCCCCCTTACCCCCGAAAGAGGAATTCCTACTAGGGGTCAGTAGGGTTTTAAATTCTTTAACTTAAATAAAGTTAAAGATGTGAATATATCTGTTTAAGAACTTGGAAATCTAATTTTTATTAGTAAATTTTGGTAATTCCCCCTTCGGGGGATAAGGGGGCTTTACATTAACTCGTAAACCCCTGCACTACCTTGACCTGTACCTACGCACATAGTGACAATCCCATATTTATTCCCACGGCGTTTCATCTCGTCAAATAATTGAACTGATAATTTAGCACCTGTACAGCCTAATGGGTGACCTAAGGCGATTGCACCACCATTAACGTTGATGATATCAGGATTCAAATTAAGTTCTCTGATAACAGCTAATGACTGTGAAGCAAAAGCTTCGTTTAATTCAATTAAGTCAATATCATTAATAGATAAACCTGCTTGTTTCAATACCTTTGGAATTGCTTTTACAGGTCCGATACCCATAATTCTTGGCTCCACTCCAGCAGAAGCAAAGTTTACTAATCTCGCGATAGGTTCTACATTTAACTCTTTTACCATTTCTTCGCTCATAACTAGTACAAAAGCAGCACCATCACTCATTTGTGACGAGTTTCCTGCCGTTACGCTTCCATTAGCTTCAAAAACGGGTCTTAGTCCAGCTAAAGCTTCTTTAGAAGTTCCAGCTCTAGGTCCTTCGTCTTTATTAACTACGTATGACTTTGTTTCTTTTTTACCGTTTTCATTGATGAAGGTTTGCTCTACAGTAATTGGCACAATTTGTTTGTCAAATTTACCTTCTGCTTGCGCTTTCAATGCCTTCATGTGTGAGTTATAAGCAAACTCATCCTGATCTTCTCTAGAGACATTGTATTGCTGTGCTACTGCTTCGGCTGTTAAACCCATTCCCCAGTAGTAGTCTTCGTTTCCTGCTTTGGCGACAGCATAATCCGGTGTTGGTTTGTAACCACCCATCGGAATAAAACTCATGCTCTCAGCACCACCTGCAATAATACAGTGTGCCATTCCTGATTGAATTTTGGCTGTAGCCATCCCAATCGTCTCTAATCCAGAAGCGCAATAACGGTTTACAGTTACACCTGGTACATCTTCAATTTTTAATCCCATCAAAGAGATCAGACGTCCCACGTTTAAACCTTGTTCTGCCTCAGGCATCGCATTTCCTACCATTACGTCATCTATACGAGTCTTGTCAAAATCAGGCAGTTCATTCATCATATATTCGATGGTTTCTGCTGCTAATTCATCAGGTCTTTTAAATCTAAAAACTCCCTTTGGTGCTTTACCAACTGCAGTTCTGTATGCTTTTACTATATAGGCTGTTTTCATATTTGCCCCCTAGCCCCCCGAAGGGGGAATTCCTATTAGGGGTGAATAGGATTTTTAGTTAATATTATAGTTAAACCTTCTAGATTCCCCCTTTGGGGGCTAGGGTGCTTTTAATTTCTAAGCGGTTTCCCTTTGGTTAGCATAAATTGGATTCTCTCTAATGTTTTTCTTTCAGTACATAATGACAAGAAAGCTTCACGTTCAAGATCCAATAAGTATTGTTCGCTTACCAATGTTGGTTCAGATAAATCACCACCAGCCATAACATACGCTAGTTTGTTGGCAATTTTCTTATCATGCTCTGAGATGTATTTACCCGCTTCCATTTGGTCTGTTCCTACTAAGAACATTCCTAAAGCTTGCTTACCTAATACTTTTACATCCGTTCTGCGAATAGGTTGTGTGTAACCTGCTTCAGCCATAAGTAAAGCATGTTTCTTAGCTTCAGCAATTTGACGGTCTTTGTTTACTACGATGATGTCTTTACCATGTTGTAATAATCCCGTGTCAAACGCTTCGTAACCAGATGTAGATACTTTTGCCATAGCAATAGTCAAGAAATACTCTTGCAATACATTTAGCTCCACATCATTTTTATGGAATAAGTCAGAAGCACGCAATGCTAGTTCCTTAGAACCACCACCACCAGGAATTACACCTACACCAAACTCAACTAATCCCATGTAAGTCTCCGCGGCAGCTACTACTTTATCAGCATGTAAGCTCATTTCGCATCCCCCACCAAAAGTCATTCCGTGTGGTGCTACTACAACAGGAATAGAAGAGTAACGTACTCGCATCATCGTGTCTTGGAACATTTTGATAGCCATATTCAACTCATCATATTCTTGCTCCACGGCCATCATGAAAATCATTCCAATATTAGCTCCAACAGAGAAATTTGCTGCCTGATTTCCAATAACTAAACCTTGGTATTCTTTTTCGGCTAAGTCGATAGCTTTATTGATAGCTTGTAAAACGTCACCACCAATAGTATTCATTTTAGAAAGGAACTCTAAGTTGATGATTCCATCACCTAGATCAGTGATTACTCCACCACTGTTACTCCATATTTTTTTGCTTTCGCGAATGTTGTTCAGGATAATAAAATCATCTTGACCTGGAACTTTAGTTTGCGCTTTCGAAGGAATGCTGTAAAAATTTGTTGCACCGTCTTTTACAGTGTAAAAACTTTTGTTTCCAGAAGCCAACATCTCATTTACCCAAGCAGCTGGTTCTAGTCCTTCTGCTTTCATGATTTCGATTCCTTTTTCAACACCAATGGCATCCCAAATTTCGAATGGACCATTTTCCCAACCGAAACCAGCTTTCATAGCATCGTCAATCTTGTATAATTCCTCTGAGATTTCTGGAATTCTATTCGAAACATAAGCAAACATTCCGGCAAAACTTTTGCGGTAAAATTCACCTGCTTTGTCTTTTCCTTTTACAAGAACTTTAAAACGATTGATAGGTTTATCAATTGATTTAGTTAATTCAAGTGTAGCAAAAGAGGCTTTCTTAGCTGCACGGTATTCTAAAGTATCTAAATCTAGAGTAAGAATCTCTTTTCCAACTTTTTTGTAGAAACCTTGACCTGTTTTACTTCCAAGCCATTTGTTTTCCATCATTTTGTTTACAAACTCTGGAAGTTTGAACAACTCGTGTTGCTCATCAGTAGGGCAGTTTTCATAGATTCCATTCGCAACATGTACCAAAGTATCCAATCCTACAACATCCACTGTTCTAAAAGTAGCCGACTTAGGTCTACCAATTACTGGTCCAGTCAATTTATCTACTTCTTCAATAGTTAATCCCATTTCTTTTACCAAGTGGAACAAACTTTGGATTCCGTAAATTCCAATACGGTTTCCAATAAAGGCTGGAGTATCCTTGGCAACAACCGAAGTTTTACCTAAAAATTTCTCTCCATATACTGTTAGGAAATCCAAAACCTCAGGAGAAGTTTGTGGTCCAGGAATAATTTCAAATAATTTTAAATAACGAGCAGGATTAAAGAAGTGGGTTCCACAAAAATGTTTCTGGAAATCTTCACTTCTTCCTTCACTCATAAAGTGAATAGGAATACCTGAAGTGTTAGAAGTAATCAACGTACCTGGCTTACGGTATTTTTCAACTTGTTCAAAAACTAGTTTTTTAATATCTAATCTTTCAACAACTACCTCAATAATCCAGTCCACATCAGCAATTTTTGCCATGTCATCCGTAGTGTTTCCCGTTGTTATGCGACTAGCAAACTTTTGACTGTAAATAGGAGAGGGTTTCGATTTCAAAGCATTCATTAAATGCTCATTCACTAAACGATTGCGAACAATTTTACTCTCTAATGTCAATCCTTTTTTAGTCTCTACTTCTGTTAGTTCTCTTGGAACGATATCAAGTAGTAAAACTTCGACACCAATGTTGGCAAAATGGCAAGCAATTCCCGAACCCATAATTCCGGATCCGATTACTGCAACTTTTTTAATTGTGCGTTTCATACGTAGTTTTTATTTGTTTTTATTTGAATAGAATATCATCTTGGTGATTACTTTTTATCATTTAGGACAACATCATTATCTATTTTTTCTGTTTGATTAAATATATTTTTGTCTTGTATTAATTCGTTGATTGTTTCTGCTACTTCAATAAAGTGTTGCAACTTTTCTTCAGAAATATTTTCTTTAACGGCTTCATTGAATTTCAAAACTGTGTTCTTAGACAGGTCACGTTTTTCTTTACCGAAAGGGGTTAAGTAAATCAAAACACCGCGACCATCCTCAGGATTTTTCTTTCTAATGATTAATCCTTTGTCTTCCATAGATTTTAAAGTACGCGTTAAGCTGGTTGCTTCCATTCCCATTTTTGGGCCAAGTGCCGTTGATGGAGTTCCGCCCTCTTTATCAATACTAAGTAAAGCAAATCCTGTAGCCATACTGGCATCATATTTAGAGGCTTCTTCATTATACATTCTGGCAACTGCCTGCCATGTAGCTCGAAGAATGTAATCTATAGTTTTATCTTTCATATTTTCCGCAATCGATTTCAAATATACTAAAAAAATACTATGCACGCATAATAAATTGAAATATTTTTTTGTTAATAATGCTTAAATATAAAAAATCTTCCGCTAAAATATAAGTATTGGTTTTTTTACTGTTAAATATCTGTACAGCGCACCCTTACGTAATCCCAATAGTGATCGGGATAGTTATCGGGATAGGTCAGGCTATCTTTTGTCCCTTTTAAGTGATTTCTCAGGGTTAGGGACTATTTTAAAAATAGGTTACTGCCAAACGTTAGGTATAAGAAAACCTTGGGTAATGAGCTTGCTATTGCTTAACTACTATTTATCTCATTTTGTTTTCTTATTTATTGGATAAGATGTAGTAGAATTCTGGAATCCATTTCAAAAAAGACATAAAAAAACCCCGAATCGTAATTCGAGGTTTTTCATTTGGTTTTGGTTAGTTGTAAATTTTATGAAATAAATTATCGTATTGTTTTAAAATAATTTTACGTTTTAATTTAAGCGTTGGTGTCAAGTGACCGCCTTCAATTGACCATACGTCAGGAGTAAGTTCAAAACGCTTGATTTGCTCCCAGTGACCAAACTTTTTATTGATTTGATTGATTTCTTCTTGAATACGATTGATCACCTTTTCGTTCTCAACAATTTCTTCATTGCTCACGCCTATTTCAAATTTGTGTATAGCAGCCCATTCTTTTACAAATTCAAAATTAGGTTGAATAAAGGCAGCAGGCATTTTCTGGCCTTCACCGATGACCATTATTTGTTCAATGAAACGTGATTGCTTCATAGTATTCTCTATAATTTGTGGAGCGATGTACTTTCCTCCAGAAGTTTTGAACATCTCTTTTTTACGGTCGGTGATTTTTAAGAAACCATCTTGGTCAAATTCACCAATATCACCTGTGTGAAAATAGCCATCTACAATTACTTCATTAGTTAGCTTTTCATCTTTGTAGTACCCCATCATAACATTAGGTCCTTTACAAAGAATTTCACCGTCTTCGGCAATTTTTACATGTACGCTGCCAATCACTTTTCCAACAGTTCCCACTCTAAACCCCTTATTCCTCATATCGTTTACAGAGATTACTGGCGAAGTTTCGGTTAAACCGTAACCTTCCATCACAGGTATTTCTGCTGCTGCAAAAATTCGCGCTAATCTTGTTTGTAAAGCAGCACTTCCAGAAACCATTAGCTCTAAATTACCACCTAAACCTTCTTTCCATTTACTGAAAATTAATTTTCTAGCGATATTTAATTGGAACTCATACCAAGTTCCATTAGCACCATAAGGTTCATAACGTAATCCTAAATCAATTGCCCAGAAGAATAACTTCTTTTTAATTCCAGTTAATTCCGTTCCTTTAGCATAAATTTTATCGTATACTTTTTCTAATAATCTTGGTACAGCAGTGATGACCGTAGGTTTTACCTCTTTTAAATTATCACTAATTTTATCGATTGATTCCCCAAAATAGATAGATACGCCATAATATTGGTATAAGTACAGTATCATTCTTTCAAAAATGTGGCATACCGGCAGGAAACTTAAGGCACGGCTATTTCCAGGTTCGAATGGAATACGGGGAGCACTGTTCAATACATCTGACACAATATTCTTATGAGATAACATCACACCTTTAGGTCTTCCTGTTGTTCCTGATGTATAAATGATGGTTGCTAAATCATCCTCTTTAACACTATTTTTGCGCTCTTCAACTTCATTTTGATTGCTTTCATCTTCCCCTAGAAGTAATAATTCTTCCCAGTTTTTACAACCTAAAATCTTATCAAAACAGTACACTTCCTTTAAAGTAGGTACCTTATCTTTAATGCTATTTACTTTGGCAAGTACTTCCTTGTCAGAAACAAAGCAGTATTCTGCTTCAGAGTGATTTAAAATATATTCATAATCTTGTTCTGAGATAGTGGGGTATATAGGGATTGTTTGTGCTCCAGTTTGTAGCACTCCAATATCCATGATGTTCCATTCAGTTCTATTGTTAGAAGAGATCAAAGCAATTTTGCCCCCTTTTTTAACATCCATTTTCAAGAGTGCTCTTGATATAGCATTTGCTTTGGCAATATATTCTTGAGTTGAAGTTTTAACCCAAACTCCGTCAACTTTGCTAACTAATGCGTCTGGAATTGTAGTATATCTTTCTTGTTGGTAATAAGGAAAATCAAAGAGTCTTGTTATTGGAGTCATGTATTCGAATGTTGAATTTATTCGCAAATTAAATAAAATTTAATGATATTTTTTAATTTTCAAAAATTAAATCAAAAAAAAGAAGGGAAATTCGTTTTGTTTGACGAAAACGATTTCTTTATTGGGCTTTAATACTCTTTTTTAAACAAAATAAGCATCACTTTCGTAATGCTTATTTTGTTTGAATTTAAATAATTTTCTTTGGCTTTATTTTTTTGGCCTTGAGCCCATATAAAAAATCAGCGTTGCTCCATTAGTGATATCGGCATACTTTAAAACAAAGTCAGTTATGGGCTTGCTGTTTAGAAGTACCTTTTGAACATACACATTTTTACTACTTTGATTTTTTACATCCACTTTAAATTGCTTACCGTTTTCTAAGGTAATGGTAGCATTGTTTATTAACGGGGATCCAATGGCATAGTCATTCGAACCTGGTGCTACGGGATAAAAACCAAGTGACGAAAAGATATACCAGGCGCTCATTTGACCGCAGTCATCATTACCACCTAAACCATCAGGAGTAGGTTTGTACTGCATATCTAGAATTTTACGAACCTGTGCCTGCGTTTTCCAAGGCTGGTTTGCCCAATTGTAAAAGTAGGCGACATGATGAGCTGGCTCGTTCCCATGAACATAACCACCAATGATTCCTTCACGAGTGATATCTTCTGTTTCAGCAAAAAAAGAGTCGGGTAGGTGCATGCTAAATAAAGTGTCAAGTCGGGAAGCAAACGCCTTTTTCCCCCCCATTTTCTCCACTAAAGAAGCAGGGTCTTGAGGAACAAAAAAACTGTAATTCCAACTGTTACCTTCAATAAATCCTTGACCATGGGTGCTTAGCGGATCAAATTCTTTTTTAAAATCACCATTCGCTCCTTTGGGTTGCATAAAACCAGTAGATTCATTGAAGTTATTTTGCCAATGGGAAGCTCGCTCCATGAATTCAGTATATACATCAGTTCTATTTAATTTTTTGGCAATCTGTGCAATACACCAGTCGTCGTAAGCATATTCTAAAGTATTGGAAACAGAAATGCCACTTTTCTCAGCAGGAATATATCCCAAATCCATATAGTAGCCTATTCCTTCATAATTGCGATGTTTTGCAGTATTGATACACGCTTCTAGCGCTTTATTAGCGTCACCATCGTAAACTCCTTTTATGATAGCATCCGCAATAACAGATACGCTGTGGTAACCACTCATACACCAGTTGTCATTAGCATAATGTGACCAAATTGGCAACATATGTAAAGCACTTTGATCGTAATGTGCCAGCATGGATTTTACCATATCATTATTTCGGGATGGCTGTATAATGTTAAAAAAAGGATGCAACGCCCTGTACGTGTCCCACAAAGAGAACGTACTGTAATTTGTAAAACCATTAGCTTGATGTATTCCTTGATCTAATCCTTTGTACTGTCCATTCACGTCAGTATAAACGGTAGGGTTAATAAAAGTGTGGTACATGGCAGTATAGAAGTTGATCTTAGTCGCTTCTGGCGCGGTAATCGCAATTTTGTTTAATTCTTTATTCCAAATGGCCTGTGCTTGTGCCTTTACTTTTTCGAAATCCCAACCTTTAATTTCAGTTTGCATGTTCTGCAAGGCATTTTCTTGACTAACGGAGGATAAGGCAAATTTTATTTTGACTTTTTCAGCTTCTTCCGTTTTAAAGTCAAAATACATTCTGATTTTTTTTCCCGCTATTTCGGGGAAGTTTTTAGTTTGATCAAATTTCCCCCAAAAACCTCTGTAGGCTTGTTTGTTGTCATAATTTTTTTGTCCATACTGTGTAAACGGTTTTGAAAAAGACATCGCAAAATAAACTGTTCGGGTTCTTGCCCAACCATTAGTTTGACGATAGCCAGTTATTAAAGTATCATTAACCACTCTTACATAAGTCCAAACATCTTTATCATCATAGTTGTAAATTCCGGCCATCAAATCAAGAATAATATGACTTTCATCTGATTTTGGAAACGTGTATTGATGCATTCCTACTCGAGTTGTCGTGGTCATCTCAGCAAGGATATTATCATCATCTAATTTAACTTTATAATAACCGGCTTCTGCAACTTCGTTTGCATGAGAATAAGAGGAACGATAGCCCCCTTTAGGATTAGAAGCGGTTCCTGGATTAAGTTGTAATTTTCCTTGGGTAGGCATAATCAAAAAGTCCCCTAAATCTGAATGCCCCGTTCCGCTTAAGTGGGTATGACTGAAACCAACTATGGTTTTGTCTTCATATTTGTATCCTGCACAATATTTATATACTTCTCCATTGTATTTGCCGTTTCGTTCATACGAAATAGTATCCGTTTCAGGACTCAGCTGTACGGCACCAAATGGGACTGTGGCACCAGGGTAGGTGTGGCCCATTTTTTCTGTACCAATGATTGGTTTTACAAAGGGTATTAAATTTTGTTGGGCATAGTTTACTTGAAAGTGAAGTGCAATGCAAAGAAGAACAATTTTTTTCATGGTACTATTTTTGGAATAACTATAGGAAAGTTTTAGTAAGAAATGTTTTAATTCCCAAATCTAAGGATTACAATCTTTTAGAACAAATGTACCTGTATAAATTTGGTCATTTTAGTACCGATGCAAATATTTTTCAACTATATGATATGCAGCAGAAGGATCCCTTTCTTAAATAGAGATTGGAAACAATTTTACTTATTATAAATTATTAAAGTAATTATATTTCTGATAATACAATATGATTTACAGTTTGTTATTGGTTCACTAATAGCGGTGTTTGATACATTAGTAAGCTAAAGTTTTAAAATACATAATTGTGTTTAGTGTGCTGGTAATCAGTAATTAATGTATAAATTGCGATAGTAAACTTTTAATCCACAGTCAGTTTCTATTAACGTTATTAATAATTATTTGTATTAAAGATTAGCAGCATTGCTAATGAAAATATTGAAATTAAAATGCTGATCCATCGAGCCGTTATTCGTTAGTTAACTGATTTTGGAGATGTTAAAGGTGTAGGGGAAATTAATCGAGAATATTTTAGTCTTTTTAAAGGTAAGGATATCACTCCGTTATTTTAAGGTTTTGGGGAAAATAGGTTTCAATGCCCACAGTAGGATTATTTGATTAACAGAGAAGTTACCATAACCAATGAGTCTGATACAAAAGAAATTGTACTTGCAAATGATCTTTTATATTGACCCGCAGGACATATCATTTTTGTGAATAATGATGTAGAAGTAGTCATGATTAGTCCCGAGCAGCAGCACAGCTATTTCATTAATTAAATTATAAAGAAAATTAAAGCTTGAAAGAAACGCTTAGAATAATCTAGAATTAGTTACTAATAATTTTACAAGAAGAATACCTTACAAATATAAATGGTTTTTTAAAGTGATTTGAAAATTGCTATCTATGGTATTTCGCATCGTAATAGCTTGAATTGTATACTTAAATCTTAGCTTTTTTGAAGCTATTTTTTTAGGTGGATTTAACGTATTGAAATTAATAGCTATGTACATTCAGCAAAGAGAATCACAATAGTTCGCTAGATGGCTGTCTCTGTTAGAATAGCTATTAGAAAGTAAATTTATTTTATACCGTATGGTTTAGCTTCTAATTCACTAGACCATGCAGTTCCATACTTTCTATTTAAATAATCAGAAATGATTTGGTTGTGTATGGCAGCTTTTTTAAATGAAAATGGATCAATCGCGCAATTTTCTTTTATAAGACCAATGCCGTATTTTGCTTTAAATAGTACATATTCTTCTGGAATGGAATTATTAAGTCCGTGCATTATAAAATTTAATGTTTCTTGTGAAATTAGTTTATCCATTTGTTCATCAGTCAGTTTTGTTTGCAAATACAACGGAACCAAATGAAGTTTGTCACCACTATTTACAATTTTTTTTTCTACAAGCCGAATAGTAATAGTGTTTTTTTTATCAGTTATATGTGTTGGATAATAAGTGTAAGTGTCAAAATCGTCTGAAAAAAAGCTGAATTGGTACTTACCTTTTTCAGGTAAAGTAATTTTGAAACTATTAGCTGTAGTAACTTCGATCTTTCTGTTTGAATTAATTATTGTAAATTCTCCTAAAGTAAGTTCCTTATTAGTCAAATTTTCAAATATTACTGTGGCTTCAATTTCGCCAGCGAATACCGTCGCACTAAACAAAATTATAATTAGCGTTAAAAAAATGTTTTTCATAGGATTATTGTTTTTATCGAATATACGACTTTATTAAAGACTTTAACAACAGTGTATTTATGAATATAAGACGATTGCAAAAGCTGAAATGTATAGTTTCAATTTTCATACAATTTAAACCTAAAATTCTAATTCACCTAAATATTTATTTATTGTTTTCCTTATTTTTTCTTTTCACTATTTTGACAATGCGGTTTATTACAATTTCTGATAAATTCCATTCATATCCTTCAAAGTCAGTCGTATTGATAAACTGCACAACAACCGTATTGATGTCTTTGTGGTATTCAGCAAGACATTGATAGCCAGGAACGAGACCTCCATGGTCGTAAACATAGGGATAGATTTGCTGTTCTCCTTTGTCAAATACTGAACCATCATTTAAGGCACGTATAAATTGGCCCACATCCTCTGCTGTAGCTAACATACCGTTTTCATTGCTTTTAAAATCTTTTTGAACACCTACATAGTAGCCGCTCATAACATTTTCTAAATTGACCTCTTTATTCGAAAAAAAGGTGTTGTGAAGCTCCAGAGGTATTAAGATTTTGTCCCTTATGTATTGTTCATGGCTATATCCTAGCACCTTATCCATAATTGTAGTGAGTAATAAATAATTGGTGTTGGAATACTCATATCCTTTATCTGGTTTAAAAGTAGCAGGTAAATCAAGAGCAAATTTCAGTGGATTACTACTGTTTTTTTGTTCGTCTTCCCAGAACGCAGGATTATCTGTAAAGTTGGGAATGCCACTTCGATGTTGTACCATCATTTTCAAGGTGATACTTTCTGCGTTTTCAATTCGGCCTACAAGTTCTGGAAAGTAGTCAGCGAGTGTTTGATATAAGGACAAGCGTTTTTCTTTGACTAGTTTGGTTACAGCCACAGCGACATATAACTTGCGGATGCTTCCAATTTTAAATAAAGAGTGAGGGTCAGCTGCTATTTTGTTTTTTCGGTCTTTCCAACCTCCAGAATAAAAGGCTGGTGGTTTTCCTGCTTCGTCTACATAAACAATCATTCCATCAAACCCATGATCAACTGCTTCATTTAGCTGTTCTTGAACGGTATCAGGCAAGGGTAGTATCCAGGCTTTTACTAAGATCCAAGGCACGAACCATAAAGAACAGACACTTGCAGTAATGAAAACGATTTTAAATAGCTGTTTGATTTTTTTTGTCATTTTATTTCAAGATGATAAAAAATTTATAGATGCTGGAATTATGCAAATGCTTAATTTTCAGCTTAAACAAAACTTGGTGCGAAACGATAATTTCATTAAATACCAGCTAGCTCAAAATGGCTATTGGTGGCTGGCTTCTTTAGTTTGTTTTTCCAAGAATAATAGTCCAAAAATTATGACTCCAAGTAATGGGTAAAAAAGACTTGATATACAAGCTACTATTACATAATTCAGTTTCTCTTTTTGGAAATCTGCAATCAAAAAGACGATCGTTAAAAGTCTAACTAAATAATCTCCGTATTGTTGGATATCTCCAATATTCCGAAAAACTTCTGGATTAAATACATTAAAAACAAGAGCCCAAGGGGCAAATAATAATGAATTTAAAATCATTACTGCGATATATTTATTTAGTTTTTTGAGTAATCTACTTTGCATTTTTTAGGTAATTTTTTTGATCAAAAGCTATGAATAGGAAAAATGCGACGCCAATTATATTTGAAAAAAAAGTTATAATTAATATTAAACTTGATTTCAAATTTAAATATTTCATTTCTTTGGCGATGATAAATACTAATAACACATTCAATAAATATCTAATTCCAGTTCTCAAGTATCCTACTCCGATGTTTAGATGTTGACCATTTACTTTTTCAAAAGATAATAAATTCGGAAATATGTAGGCTATAATTTCGGATGATAAGTATGCAAATACATAAATAGCTATCAATATTTTTGAGTATTTTCTAATTAGTTTTTCCACTACTTTTTTAAATTTATATCGTTTTTGCAACCAGCTTGCACATAATGGTCTGCATATGGCTTGTGGCGGTTTTGCAGCAGTTTCCTGTCCACCGAAACCAAAGCTGGCTACGGAGCGAAAACCTTGCTTGTAGCCGTTCACCCGCCATAAACTATATGCTTTGTTGAGGTATCGTATTTTTTACTCATTAAACTCTTTAGGATATTCAACCATTCCATTTACTCCTTTCAGTCCATTTTCAATCAATTCAATTACCATACTATTCTCTTTCGGAACTTCAAACGGTAATTCGATTCCATATTTATCAGCTTGCACATAACCAAATCTTGGATAGTAATTTTCATGTCCAAGTAAAACAATTGATTTATGTCCTAATACTTTAGCATTTTTATGAGCTTCTACTATCAATGTTCCGCCAATTCCTTTTCCTTGAGATTCAGGTAAGACAGAGACAGGTGCTAAAGCCAATGAGTCAAATTGGTTCGATTTGTTTTTAATCTTAAGTTTAGTCAATAGAATATGTCCAACAATTTTTCCATCAATTTCTGCTATCATTGATAGTTCGGGAATAAAAGCATTTGATTTTCTCAATCTCTCTACTAAAAACTGTTCCTTGTGGTCACTCATTTGTTCGTTTTCGAATGCCTTTTCTATAAGTTTAAAGACTGTTTTATAATCTTCTGATTTTTCTTTTCTTATGGTTAATTCCATTTATTTCGTTGTTTTTATACGTCTCGGTTATATGCACCACGACGTTATGAATATGAAAAGTAGGCTATTTCGAAGCACAAAATTTTTGCTTAAGCAAAAACTTTGATACGAGCCAAAAGCCTTGAATTTACTACTATCTCGCCTATTTTTTATACAAATTGTTGGGCGTTCTTTTTTTATGTTTCTTTCTTACTACGAATAAAAATCATAGCAATTGCAGTAGTTATAATCCCCATCAACAGTGCTCCAATTGTACTTTGAACAATGTAATTTTTCAGATTAAAGTAAGCTTCTGCTTCTTCAATTGATTTGTAATATCCTGTTTCTACAGAATAAGCAATTACGTTCGGGAAATATTCAGGTGTAATGATAGCGGAAGTTATCCATTGTGTTAATGGACTCAATAATGCAATGAACGCTGATAAAATGGTACCCGAAATCAAACCTTGCTTATAATTCATTTGTCCTGCATAAAAGTCTTTCTTTTTGTCTTTAAGTGCTAAAACCATAACGAGAATTGCAGGAATCGCAAAAAGGTTGGTTAGATACATATGTTTGTCAATGTGAGTGCTATGTAAACCAACAAGTTTTTCTAAAAGCATCCATAATAAGCCAATTACAGAAAAAATGAGAGCCCATTTTATTTCAATTTTTAAGTTTTTCATAGTTTTTTTATTTAGCGTTTTCGTAAGCTGTTTTTATCCAATTCAATATTTCGGGGTTAATTTATCGTATATCAACGATTTTTATTTTGTTTAATGTTTTTAACGTTTCCTTTTTTTTCAATAGTTACTGCTAACGTTTTGCTGCTTTGAGATGGCTGGAAGTTCGTAACCGCTCAATTTTCGGCTTAATGAAAACTTGATGCGAAATATTAATTCCACTAAATTCCAGCTAGCTCAAAATAGCGGAAGGCGGTAGTTTTTCATTTATACCTTTTCCAATCCGTAATGAAACTGAAAGGAATTAGTCCTAAATTGTTCAACTTTTTTTCAATACTGCTTTTCAATTCTTTATAATTTGCTAAATGAAATTCAGAAATATGAATCAAACTTTTCTTGTTTTTCATCAAATATAAAACTTCATAACTACCACTTCTCGAAGTTTCTATTGTAGTTTCAAAACCATCAAATTCTGTAAAAGAAAATTTTCTTTCAGAAAGCAAAATGTTTTTGATTATAATTTCTTGGTCATTTATTTTTAACAATAGTACTCTTCGAACCGTTCCCAAAATAAGCCAAAAAAAAGTAAATAGCATTATTGACGAAACAAATAAAAATTTTAAATTATAGTTTTCTCCAAACGCTTCAACTCTATTTACAAAAAGATAAATTGGTAAAACGAATGTTGCAATGGTCAAAGCAACAAAAAAAAATGTTCGAAAAGAAAATTGAGATTTTATCATTTTAAGACGATGTTCATTTAAAATTACTGTCAACTTGTAAATAACAGTAGATTATTTTTTTGAGTAGGAGAGAAGTGAGTAATTATTCAGCATTAAATTTATGTGATTTTTTACGCGCAAAATTTGGTAAAATATATTACAACGTTATGCCACTTTGAGATGGCTGGAGGTTCGTAACCGCTCAATTTTCGGCTTAACGAGAACTTGATGCGGAACGGTAATTCCACTAAACTCCAGCTAGCTCAAAATGGCTGTTGGCGGTTCGGTTGTTTATTTATAATGTTTATCAATTCCGATTTTCTATTCAGTTTTACGTTTCTACTTCCACAAATTTTTAAAGTTTCTACTTCACAATTTATGATTTTTAGGTCTTAGGTTTATTAAAATTTTATTTTCTTAAAATTGTAAACGCCATTAAGTTCTTTAATATTAATATAAGTAAATGATTTCGATATTAGTGTAGAATCTTTAATATAAAATTTTTCGTTTCTAAAAACTACATAACCAATATTTGGCGTACATTCTTTTATTGTTTTTTTGTGATTAAAATTATGATTCGTAATCGTATCTTTTAGAGGTGGAGGAGGTTCAAGTATAAAACTTTCGATATAATAACATCCTTTAGGTTCAAAACTATTTAAAACTATAGTGTCATTAGTAATTTTCCATTTTCCTTTCGATATTGATTGCGAAATACAAGTAAAACGATTGAATTCAAATGTATTGTTTGAATTGATTGTTAAGTTTCCATCTAATGAATACCATTTATATTCAAAAGCATTTGAATTAATTACGTACTTTTTTTCACAACTCAGAAGAGTTAGAATTACTAAAGCTACGATATTTAGATACTTTTGTTTCATTTCTGCGTTTTTTTTACAACTGACCGCTAACGTTATGCTGCTTTGAGATGGCTGGAAAATCGTAACCGCTCAATTTTCCGCTTAATGAGAACTCGATGCGAAACGGTAATTCCACTAAACTCCAGCTAGCTCAATACAGTTGTTGTGCGTTCGGTTTTATTCATTATCTAGGAACATTTTCCAATATTCCACATCCATATATTTATTTTCATTTTTCGTTTTTTCCAAAAAAGTATTTATTCCAAATTTTGAGATTCCATTTTCTGATTTTTGCTTTAATATTCTTAAATCATTTAGAATTTTTTTAAAATTTTCTAGTGAAATAGCAATATATTTTTCATTCCATTCGTCTTCGTCATGTTCGGATGTGAAAACTGGTAAATTTGGCTTTTCAAAATCTACAAATATTGGATCTCCTATACTATCATAACCAATAGCGACCCAATTTTTTTTCCAAGCTCCTTTATTTGTTCCCAATAATGATTTTCCCAAATGATTGAATCTATAACCAATTTGTTCTTCTTTAAGATTATTTAGTTTGAAAAATTCTAGTGAACTATATTTGATTGTTATGTCTTCGACATTATTAATAAATTTCTTAAACTCATTATTGTTTAAAAACAAATTAAAATCTCTGTCAACATACTTTTTAAGATTAAACAAACTGTATATTATTTTCATCTTTTTTAATTGATTTAGTTTGGCTAAACTGACGCACAACGTTCTGGCACTACAGCGGGTTTGGGATTAAAAATGCGTAATCTTTCGGTTATGCCAAAACTTCCAAATACAAAACCATTTTTCCATTAAACCAAATGCCCAAATCCGTTGTAGTGGCTGTTATGGGTAGCCTTTTTTTATACTCCTTTTATTTGTCTTTTGAATTCAGCGGATAAATTGTCAACCAAACTTACATACTCTAGCTTTGTTTGTCTGTTTTGGTCAATAACACGTCTTATTTCTCTTTCATTTACACCGTAATTTTCAAATTCGTGAGCTTGTTTATTTCGCAAAGATATTAGTGTCATTTTTCCAAATTCAAATTTTCCGAAGTTGTCAAGAATTTTTATTAAGTCCTTGAAATGATTGTCTTCTATAAGTAAAGCACTTTTTTCAACTGCCAATTTTGTCGTTTTTAGTTGTTTTGAAAAATCTTTTACTTTTTGAATTTCTGCCCGTTCCCAAAGTTCCTCTCCAATGTGTCTTAAGTCGCATAAACTTTTCCAAAGTTCATTGTACAAGTTAAACTGATGTTCCGAATATCTTAAAAATATAGATTTCGACGTTTCAAGTTCTGTCTTTTTAGTTTCAAGTTCAGTTTGATATTTTGTTTTTAATCCTTCAAGTTCTTCTTGATATTTAGCTTTGTCTTTTTCTAAAAGTTTATTTGCAAGTCTGTCGCCAAACCATTTTGCAAGTCCAATTACAATTGCACTTGTTCCACCCACTGAAATTACAATTGCACCTAACCATTCAAGTGCTAATTTTATGTCGAAATTTTCCATTCTTGTCGGTCTTTAAGGTTACCCATAACGTTATGCCACTTTGAGATGGCTGGAAAATCGTAACCACTCAATTTTCGGCTTAACGAAAACTTGATGTGAAACGATAATTCCACTAAATTCCAGCTAGCTCAAAACAGCTGTTGGCGGTTCGGTTTTTCTTATAGATTTAATTTTGCAATTCAGTTATTTCACGAATAACTTTTTTGTCTTTTGGAATAAATACAAACTCATTACCAAATTTAGTTGTTAAGTTTAGTTTTACGTTCAATATTTTTCCAAGTCTGCTTTGTTCTTCAATTTTTTCTACAGTAGAAATCGGAATAACAATTATTTCATTTCGGTACTCTACTAATATTTTTCTGTTTACTTTATCTAAGAAAACATTTCTTAATGGAAATAAAAATTTTCTAACGGTATGAACAATTCCACTAACTACTAATACTATTATGATTACTGCAATCCAATCCTTATTTGATATTGATGTATAAAGTAAATTTATGCCTGCTAATAATAACCAACTTGAAATAATATATTTTTTGAAAAATGTTAGTTTTGAATGTAATTGTATTTTTTCCATTTAAGATTAGTTTTTCTTTTTTTAGGTCTGCTTCAAACTGACCGCCAACGTTATGCCACTTAGCGAGGTTGTGGACTTTTGAAAACAAGTACTTTCTGATAAATGTAAACGTCATTAAAAACGGTAATTCCACTAAATCCACAATCTTGCTAAATGGCTGTTAGCGGTTGCCTTTTAACATTCGTTTGATCTTTCCAAAGAGAGACAGTTTCGTTTTTTTAGGTTCAATTTCTGTTTTTTTGACAGGATTAAAACTAATTTCATAAGCCGTTTCCATTATTCTTTTTTTTGGTTTGTAAATTTTTCCTTTTTCGTCTTCTAAATAAGGATAACAATAAATTGTCCGCGTAATATTTGGTGAGTCGATAGGAATTTCAAAACGCATTATCGCTTTTTTTATAAAGGATATTTCAAAACCATTATTTTTCAGTTCGGTTTGTATTATATTTTTTAGTTTTTCAAGGTCTGCGAAAAGAGGTTTTATTGCAACTTCTTTTGGAATTATGTTTTTGTTTAAAATATCTATTTCAATTTCGGCTACATTTTTTTCTCTCGCAATATAGTTTATCCAGTCAGCCATATAGCCACCGTCATAATATCCAAGAGTACTCAAATAACTATGGGCTAAATTTCCCGGAAGTCGATTTAAATTTTTCGCTTTCGCCATTTTTTTTCTTTAAGGTTACCGCTAACGTTCTCGCGCTACAAGCAGTTTGGGATTAAATCAACGTTATCTTTCGGATTTGCCAAATCTTCCAAATACAAACCAATCTTTCCATTAATCCAAATCCCCAAATTGCTTGTAGCGTGTGTTGGCAGATGTATTTTTACCAAGTTTTCCTGTTATCTAAGTCTGAGTCTAAATATTTCATTACAAATTCACTCATTTTAGGTTTCAATTTTCTATACAAATCTTCATAAATTGGCGCTTTATATTTGTGAATTGCTCTAAAAACATTGTCTTGGTTGTCGTTAAAATACCATGTGTCTGGATAGTTTTTTTTCTCTAATATTTCTGTTAATAGTGCCAAACTTTCTTTGTTTTGATATTTTGCGATTGCACGGCAATAGTACTTTAAGTCATCATATGAGAATTGCTTTTTCTTTTTGATTATTTCATAAAAATATTTTTCTAGAATTGGGAAATAAATTTCATTTGGATTTTGTTCTATTGATTTAAAAATCCAATCTTCACAAGGACTTTCAAGATTATTAAATTTGTTTTTTAAAAATTCTAAATCTTCATTTTTCTTAAATTTTGACAAAGCAAAACAGGCACTTAATTGTATTCCGCATCGATATTTGTCTTTTTTTTCACATCTTTTTTTTATAATTGAATAGTACTTTTCTTTTGGTTCAACTCCTTGAAGCATATAAGTAAAATTTTCTAGATAAGAATGTTTTAGTAAAACACTATCCATTAAAATATTTTTTTTATTTTGTGTAAGTATACCACTAGTTTCTTTAATCAGTAAATCAGAAACCATTGTTTCTCCTGCTAAGTCGCCAGAAGACCAAAAAACTTTAGAAGTATCGTTTAAGTGTCCTAAAAGAATTTCAAAATAATCTTTTTCTTTTCTGTTTATTATTGTTTTGTATGCAATAAATCTTAACAAAGGGTCTTCGCATTCAAGAAGTTTTAACAATTCTTCTTTTGAGCAGTTTTCTTTTAAAAAATTACCCGCAATAGTATCTATTGAATAAAGGTTTTTTTCTTTTTGAAGTTTATTTAATGGGATTTGTAATTCAGGTCTAAAGTCAGAAATTTTATTCGGATATGGTTTTTTATTTCCACAACTAAATAATATAAAAATGATAAATATGTATACTGTTTTTTTCATAATATATCTGCCAACGTTTTGCTGCTTTGAGATGGCTGGAAGTTCGTAAATACTCAGTTTTCCGTTTAACGAAAACTTGATGCGAAACGGTAATTCCACTAAACTCCAGCTAGCTCAAAACAGCTGTTGGCGGTTCGGTTTTTTATTTAGCACTACTTTTTATAGTAATACTCTTTTATTCGTTTTTCTTCTCTCAAAAGTTCGCTTAAATCTAAATTTGAAGTTTCTATATTTGTTTGATTAATTAAATTTCCATCTTGGAAATAAAATCTAGTTTGACTTGTTTTAATTTTTTTGTTTAAATATTCTTCAACAAATTCTGCATAAATAAGCTTACTATTTTTATAATACAGTTTATAAGTCTCAATTGTTTTGAATCCAGTTTGGCTATATTTAATTCTTAAAGGATTATTTCCATTATCGCTTAAATAATACGCATCCCAACCACCATTTCTTCTGAACAAACTTTTATAAACAATTGGACCTTCTGCAATTCCTTCTTTATACTCTTTTGAAGTGCTATCAATAAATTTAGTGTAATTTTCAATTTCGGATAACTGGTTCTTCAGTTCGGAATTATTTTCTTGCCCATTAGACAAAATTGAGAAGAGTAGAAGTGTAATTATTTTTAAGTATTTCATTTTTCTTAATTCTTAACTTCTACTTTTAAATTTTAAAATTGTTTTGGCTAGATGAATTTGGTCTGCGTAAATTTGGTTTAAACTGACCGCCAACGTCCCCGCGCTTGTGGATGTTGCGGACATCGAAGACGAGTATTTTCGGTGTAACGAAAATACTAATAAAAAACGATAATTCCACTAAATTCCGCAATAACCACAATCGTGTGTTATGGTATGTAGCGACACGTATGTTAAGCACATAATATTGAACGTTTCTATTATCGATTCCAATTTATTTCTCCGTCATTTCAATTTTACGCTTTCGATTGTTTTAATACTGTGGAATCAAACTTCATCTAAATCTCGAAAAAACATAAAAAAAAAATCCGCTTTCAAATTTCTTTAGAGTAGCTCACTTTTCGATATCGACAACGATTAATTTTACTGTTCTAGATTTTTATTTCCGGCAGCTTATTGTAAACTTTTATAGTAGTTACTTACTTAAAAAGATTAAAATCACACTAGCTGAAGCACGCCCAAAGAGCTATTTACCATAACGTTTCGCGGCTTTGCGAGGCTGCGAACTTCGTAACCGAGATTTTTCGGTTAAGATTAAATTTCTTGCGAAAGATAAACTTGAATTTACCACATAATTCGCAATCTCGCAAAACCGCTGTTGTGCGATCGCTTTTATTTTTTTACCATTACTATTGTTGTTTCCATTTCGTTTTTTGAAGAGTAAATATATTCTTTTCTATGATTCCATTCTTCATTTGCAAGTTCTAATTCAGAACCTTTTATATTTCTTGAATTAAAAAACAATTCAATTCCATTAATTACAACTTCTTTATTTATCATGGTTTTAACTACAATTGGGTAAAATCCCATTCTTTTCTCTTCAGCGATTAGTGATTTTTCCCTAATTTCTTTCGATAATCCATAATCACTTTTTTTGATAGAATTTACTTCGTCGATGAAAAACACATTTTTAAAATTTGTGAAATAATGACCTAATGGTGGATTAGTTGAAAACAATATAGTTGTAAATTCATATTCAATTCCACTTTTTAATATTACTTTGCTTGGTACAATTTTTTCAGAGTTCCAATTTTCAGAATAACCAATTTCTTCAATTTCATTTTTCAGATTTTGTGGACAAACTAAATCTTTTTCGTTCCATTTTTTTAGATTTTCTATTTGTCCGTCAAATATTTTTTCAAACATATAACCCTTTAAGTAAAATTCTGTTTTACATTTTTGGCACTTATAAATTTCAATTTCACCAATTTTCTTTTCAGTTTCAATTAATGAGATGAATTTACTTTCCAATAAATCTTTACCAAAACTTATAATTTCGTTTTGATAACAGTTTGGACAACCTGTTTTTTTTTCTTTTCTAAATAGTTTTGAAAAAATATTCATTCTTATTTATTTGGTTTTTCTGTCGCTCCAAAGTGTCGCACAACGTTTCCTCGCTTTGCCGTGTTTGGGAGTTTTGAAAACAATTATTTTCGGTTAAAGAAAAATACGAATTAAAACGGTAATTCCACTAAAGACCCAAATACGGCAAAACGAGTGTTGGCACCTGTTTTTTCTATTCAGATTGCTTAGTTTCTTTATTAATCATTTTCTTTTCAGCTAAACGTTCGCCTTTCCAAAAAATTCGTTTTCCAATTTTTCGCAAATGTTTTCGCCATTCTGAATCAGTTGTTAAAACTCCTTTTCTTTTATTTGACATTTCTAATTCTTTTTTGTCATTTCATTTGGGTCAAATCCGTACATAAATTTATTTAATTGACCTTCAGAACTTTCTAATTCAACAATATCCATTAACTCTTCAAAATAGGAGCAAACACGTTCTTTGTCTTCTGTATCTAAATCCATATAAACATCTGAAAATCGTAAAAGTCCAATTTTTATTTTTTCTTGGTATTTTAAATCTGTCGGTTTTTCTAATTCGGAAACAATTTTAAAATCGTTAGCGACTTGATTTATTTTCTCTGTAAAAATTGGTCGCATTTTTTCGTCAGCAATTCCAGGATAATAATTTTCTGCAATAAACTTTTTTTTCGCAATAAATTCCGCAAACTTTTCTTGTGCATTTTTAGGTGTCTTCATTTCGGTTGCATTTTGTCCACAAGCAGATAATGTGAAAAATAATAAGAATATTTTAATGTGTTTTGTCATTTTTTCTAAAATAGGTGCCAACGTTTTGCCGCTTTGAGATGGCTGGAAGTTCGTAACCGCTCAATTTTCGGCTTTGCAGAAAGTTGATGCGAAACCATAATTCCACTAAATTCCAGCTAGCTCAAAACGGTTGTTGCCATTAGTTATTTTCCGCAGTTTCTTTTCCGATACGTTCAATCATTACCTTTGCATTCTTGTTTTCGGGATTTAATTCTATTGATTTTTGATAATTTTCTTTTGATAATTTAAATTGTTTATTGGAAAAATATCCTTCTGCTAAACTATCAAAAGCATTTGCGGATTTTGGATTTAATTCTGTATTAAGTTTTAAAATTTCAATCGCTGTTTTTGTTTGATTGTCTCGAAGGAATGTGTATGCAAGTCCATTTATGCTATTTTCATCAATATTGTAATCATTTGGATTTTCATCGATTTTATTCTTAACATTACTTGCCAAATTTGATGAGCCATTTATTTTTAGCTCACTTAATATTTTGTTGATAATAGGAATTTTTGGTTTTTGATATTTGGATTGCTCAAGTATTGTGTCAATTGATTTAGTCAATTCATTCATTGCAAGTTTAGCACCCTGATTTGTCAAGAATATATAATCATAACCATCGGTTCGATTTTTCTTTATTAAGGACCTGTAGCTTTCTACCGATCCATCGTGTTGAACGTACTTTTTTCCATTCTTTTGGTATGGCATCCAACCAAAACCATAACCATATTCTTGTCCGTTCATATTGATAGATATAGAACCTTCATTTAATTTTCCATTTTTAAAGGCTTCGTTAAGCGTTTTCTCTGATATCAATTTATTAGAATTTAACGCTCTGTTCCACTTTTCTAAATCGTTTAGAGTTGAATAAATTCCACCTGGCCCAATTACGGAAGATTTGTAATCAACCTTTGACCCAATTACATTGTAGCCATCTACCTTGTTGGGTATTTTTTCTACTGCAGTTTTAGTCGCGGTAGTGTTTTGCATTTTTAAAGGTTCAAAAATCTCTTGATTGAAGAACTCGTCAATTGGTTTTTTCGAGATTTTTTGAATTATCAAAGCGAGCAATACATAACCCGAATTACTGTATCGAAACATTTTTCCATTTTCCAGTTCAAGAGAATTTTGTTTCATAAGAGTTTCAAATACATCATTATTGCTTGGGTCGGTTAACTTATAATATTCCGTGTCCGTAAGTCCTGAAGTATGGTTTAAAAGTTGTCTTACACTTATATTTTTTAGATATTCTGGATGCTTTGGGAAAAAGTCTTTGATTTTATCGTCGTAAGATAATTTACCTTGTTCTTGTAACATCATAATTCCCATTGCAGTAAATTGTTTGGAAACTGATGCAATGTAAATAACTGATTCAGGAGTAATTTTTTCTTTCGTTTCTTCGTTGGCGAATCCAAAAGATTTCTTGTAAATAACAGAGTCGTGTTTTGCAACCAAAACAGCTCCATTGAACATTCCATTTGAGTGGCTGAAATTGAACAATGAATCGAGTAGTTGGGTCTGAAAATTCTTTTTGTCTGTTTGAGTTTTTGAAATACTCGAGCAGGAAGTAAAAATTGATAAGACAATTAATAAACTGAAAAATTGATGTTTCATTTAATATATTTTTCTCTAAAGACGATAAATTTTGTTGATTGTGATGATTTCTTATAATTAATGGCAACGTTATGCCACTTTGAGATGGCTGGAAGTTCGTAACCGCTCAATTTTCGGCTTAACGAAAACTTGATGCGAAACGGTAATTCCACTAAACTCCAGCTAGCTCAAAATGGCTGTTACCAGCTGGCTTATTTTCTTTATTTAGCTGAAATATAAATTTAAGTCTAATACATCTTTCCAAAATATTTTATTTGAAATGGAGAAAGGTGCGTCATATTCATTTTCATATTGTTCGTGGAATTCTGAAGATAAATCTTTTGATAAGAACAATGAGAGTTTATCGAGTAGCATTTCAATTTTCTGCATCTTTTGAGTTTTATTAAAAACAGCTTCTAATTCTTCATTTATATAATCGTTAGCTAATGCTTCGTCTACTTCTTCACTATATGCTAAAGCTTTAATAGTAATATCTTTATTTGAAAATGTTTTAAAAATAATACCTATTATTATTGGATGGAAATCAGAAAGTGAATCACACACTTTTTGTGTTAAAATTTCAAACTCGTCGTATTCAGTTGTATTTGAATACTTTTTCACAATTTCTTTTACATCGCTTTTGTCTTTAGCATTTTTTAGATCCTCAACTAATTTTTCTAATTCATTTTTCTCCTCGATTATCTTTGTTAGCGTAGTTTCCAATTCATTATTCTCTTCAATTAAGTCATCAAATTCTTGTCGATCTAATGGTTTTTTAAAAGGATTAGCTTTTAAAAAAGCTTTTGTTTTTAAAACAAATTCTTTCTTTTTGGCTGTCCATCTATCACTTTTAATTAAGCTATTTGGTATTTCAAATGTTTCTTGTAGTAAATCTTTAATTCTGTCGAGGCTTTTTTCATCTAACAATTTTTCAATTTGTATTGGCTCTTGAATTACTCCAACTGTCTTATAATTTATTGGTTCAATTATAAGAGGAATTACTTTTGCTGAAGTAACCCATCCAGCTCCCATTTCATTCATACAGACTTCACTCTCTTTATAGTTAGAAGATATAAAGAGAAAATTAATTTTCGCATTCTGCAAAGCACTTAAAATTGAATCTCTCCAATCTGTTCCCGATTTTATTTTAGTTCCATCACTACTTGAAGAAAAAATTTTATCAATTGGCACACTCATTCCACCAACTAAAATTAAGTCTATAAAGTCATCAATTATTTGTTTGTCTTGTCCCGAGTGGCTTATAAATATGTCTTGATTTTTTTGCATTTTCTCTGTTTTTTTGATGCTTGCTGCCAACGTTTTGCTGCTTTGAGATGGCTGGAAGTTCGTAACCACTCAATTTTCGGCTTAACGAAAATATGATTGCGGAACGATAATTCCACTAAACTCCAGCTATATCAAAACAGCGGTTGGCAGTAGTAATTGATATTTAGCCTTGAGGTTCAAAATTTAGTTTTCTTGGTTTTGGAAAGTTTAAAGTGTCCTCATTGCTTGTCCATTTTATAAATATATTTTTTCTGTTTATTAGATCAGAATTCATTTTTGTTTTTCTATAATTTTCCTCAATTCGGTTAATTCGTAATTCAGTATATAATTTTTTGATAGATGAGTATTCTTTGTCATTTTGGATAAAGTTATAATAATAAGATTTTGAAGTTTTATTTTTATAATTAATTTTCACTCTTAATATTGGAGGTGCTTTTATACATCCAATATTTGAATCATATTTGATTTCGCTTCTAGAATTTTCTGAAAGTTTATTTGAATAATGAATTAGCGAATCAATAATTTTTTTATCAACAGTTGATTCGAAATATTCTTCAACTTTATTCGGCTCGTAATTAAGAAAATAAGTCTTATTATTTCCATTTATATTTAACACTGAATAGATTTCGCATTCTGTTTTGAATTTCGGTTTAGCTTTATTTACAGGTATTTCCACGCTCCAATTGTAAGACATAAATTCGATGTTTTCGACTTCATTTTCTTTTGATGAACAGCTTATTAAAATCAATACTAATATCCAAATTAGTTTTTTCATCCAGTTCGGTTTTATTATTACTGCCAACGTTTCGCGGCTTTGCGAGGTTGCGAACTTCGTAGCCGAGATTTTTCTGCTAAGATAAAACTTCTTGCGAAAGATAAATTTAATTTTTGCACATAATTCGCAATCTCGCAAAACCGCTGTTGGCAGTAGTTCTAGTGTGATTGTATTTTTATAAAAGCATCAATTATGTCGGCTGATAGAAGTCCTTGCAAGTCGTCAATAACTTTATTCAGTATTTCTAATTTTAGAAGTTCTTCTTTCCCTTTCTTCAAACCGTTTAATTCTGGAAAAATTTTAATTATTTTTTCTTCTAGCTCATGGCCTTGATGATGAAGGTACCAATTTGGAATAGTAATTTTTATACCATTTAGAAGTGAAACTTCTGTTGTGGTTTCTTCAGATGGTTTGATAGTTGGCTTTATTTTTTCCGTGATATAATCTACAATCGATTGTAATCGCTCTGCAGAAAAATGTTTTAAGTCAGTAAATGTTTCTTCGTCAGTAAGATGTAAACTTTTCTTATCAACTATTTTTTCTCTTAAAAGAATTGCAGCAATAAAGATGGGATCAATTATATAATTTTCTATACTATATCTATTTCCATTACCTAACACAAATATTCCATCTGAATTTTGGTTTACAGTGTCCCAATCTATAAGTCCAAAAACAAATTTATTACCAGCAGTTCTAAGTGTTTGAGTAATATTGATTACCTGCCCACAATTAGAGACTTTAACTCCATTTTTATCAGTTCTACTTTCGCCTGAAGATATAAATGTTAATGATATTTCAGGAATTAAAGAGCCAGACACTTTTTGATATAGGTTTTCATAAAAGGCTACGTCATTGGGGCTTTCTACAAAAACTTGCCGTCTGTTTTCATAACTTATACTAAATGACGGAACACCTGAAGTCAAAATTTTTAAAGCTCTATCCTTTGTTGCTTTTTCGACTCTTTGTCCTGTCTTATTTACAATAAATATCGATTCTTCTGGAGCCAAAGCGAGAGTTGATGGCGAATGCGTCGTTACAATAACTTTCATCTTTTTTTCCTTTACAAAAACTTCTTGAATAACATCTAAAAATTTTTTTGACATTGATGGATGAAGTGACGCATCTGGTTCATCCATTAATAACATTTTTGGAAATTCGATATCAAAGTTCGAGTTGTAAAGAGCGAGAGCTAGCGACATAATAACCTTTTCTCCAGAAGACAAATCTCCAAACTTCACTTCAGTTCCAGTTAAATTATTTATTAATTTTAATTCAAATGGTGCATCGCGATGACTATCAGCAGGTGAATTTATATGATAATCTAAGGTAGCTTCTTTAATAATTTTATTTACAAATTCCCAAGGAGCTTCGCCAAAATTATCTGTGAATTCATTTTTGGTTAAAAATGAGACATCAAGATGACCTTTGATTTTATTTCTATACTCACGATATTCATTTTCATCTAATTTATCTTGATAGCGCTTAAAAAGACTTGAAAAATTTTGATAAAAAATATCAGATGGAGTTAATCCGTCCTCAAATGGGTAAAAATTAAAGAAATCATCTGATGTTAATTCATCTCTTTGCTTCTTGGCACTTTTCGCAATTCTTTCGATTAATTTGATTTGAGGTGAATTTTGACCAAAGACATGATTTTCTAAGGAATATGATGGATTACTTTGTTTATTTTTTAAATAGTCATTATATTGATTCCAAATATTTTGTGTGTTCACATTAAGTTGCTCTCGAGTTACAATAGCGCTATCATTAGGAGCCAAAGTTTGTCCGGTTACATACTTTTTAGGATTTAATTCTAAGCCATTTTCAATAACATTTAAATGATTATTTGTTATAGCCGTTAGTAATTGTGTTTTACCAGCTCCATTTAACCCTGTCAAAACAACAAAGTCTGGCAAAATTAAAGTAAATGGATCTAGAGATTTATATTTGTTTGGTAAGGAAAGGTTCATGTTTATTGGATGATTTTATAGAATTACTGCCAACGTTCCCGCGCTTTGCCGTGTTTTGGGGTTTTAAAAACGGATATTTTCCGCTTAACGAAAATACGAATTAAAACGATAATTCCACTAAAGCCCCAAATACGGCAAAACGTGTGTTGCTGTGTGTGATTATGTTATTAAAATGCTATTCCACTTCCGTTTTTCGGCGCAATACATTTGGACGTAAACTGCATCATTTCCATTGAATCGAATAACTTTTCGCTAAACGATTCCGCTACAATTCATTTAGACGCAAACTGCATCACTTTCATTAGAGCAAATTACTTTCTGCTTAACGATTTTACTAGAATTTATTTCGACGCAAACTGCATCGCTTTAATTGAACCGAATAACTTTCTGCTTAGTGATGTCGTTATAATCTATTTCGACGCAAACTGCATCACTTAAATTGAAGCAAATGATTTTCTGCTTAACGATTATATTCTGATTTTTTATGCGCAAAATTCGGAATATCATATACAGCAACGTTATGCCACTTTGAGATGGCTGGAAGTTCGTAACCGCTCGATTTTCGGCTTAACGAAAACTTGATGCGAAATGATAATTCCACTAAATTCCAGCTAGCTCAAAATGGCGGTTATGGGCTGTTTATGTTATTTCAAATATATATTCTAATACTCTCTGCTTTTCAATTTTCACTTTAAATAGCTTTCAATAATCATTATTAAAATCATAATTCCTGCTACTATTCCGCCAACTTTTAGATACAATTTCATTGCTTTTTTTCCGTCTCGATAATCCGAAGTTGGGATTGTTTCTGTATGAGCAATAATTCCGTTTTCGGTAAAAATTTTATCAAGCTTTATTCTGTCGGCATCTAATATCAAATATCTAATTCCGTTTTCAAAATTTGGCTGATTTTCTATATCACTATAATATTCGATATTATTATTTTCTAATTCGAATTCAAATATAATTTTGTCTTTCGGCAAAACGTATATTTTTAGATGTGCTTTGAATAGTATTTCAGGATTGTTTTTCGTCACTTTTCGGTTTTTAAATAGCCCATAACGTTTCGCAGCCTGTGGATGTTGTGGAGGTTCGTGACCAGAGTATTTTCGGTTTAGCGAAAACACGATTGCGAAACGGTAATTCCACTAAATTCCACAATATACACAGACTGCTGTTACCAGACGTTTTTCCTTTTTATATTATTAAATATTAAATTTAAATACAATGAAAAAAAACAAAAAATATATTTCAAAAGAAATAAAAGAAATAAAAAAAATAACTACATGGATTCTGATTCGTCGTCTTTCAAAGGAAATTTTATGTCGCGAACGAAGTCGTTAATGTCCTCAACGTTATTGTATATATTTTCAATAGAGTTTAAATTTAATATTGAGTTTTCGGCAGTTATTCTTTCTATTTCTGTGTTAATTTTTTCAATGTCAATATCAAACTTTTGCGAGATTAAATTTAATATGAAATCTTGTTTTGATTCAACATCTATCAATTGTCTACTTAAGTGTGATAACATTCCGATAATTACTTGCTGTTGCATATTTTCTATTTTCTTCATATTTTAAAATGTATGGTAACGTTTCGCTGCTTAGCGATGGGGCAAACTTAAAAGCACTAAATTTTCCGTTTAAACTAAATATCATTATGAAAATAAAATATCAAGATAGCACATAATTTGCCCTATTGCTAAACAGCTGTTATGGCTTCGGTTCTTTATGTACAATACAATTTTCGGTTTAGTTTCCGCACCGTTTTAAAGTCGGTTTCGTTTTTTTTCAGGACAAAGCTCGTTAAAAATAACGAGCAATGTTCTAAAAAAGAAAAGATAATAACTAAGTTTTACTTAATTATTTTTTGGCTTCGCATACTATTAAGTACACGATTGCTAAAGCAATAATTGTTTCCATGTTGTCCCAACATTAAAAGTTAAACTTAGGTTATCTCAGTAGGCAAGATGCCTCAAAACAAAACCTCGTTTGTAACGTAAGCGAGGTTTATTTTATAACCTTAAAAATTTAATTATTATGTCAGATATAAATTCAAATACAGATTTAAACCCAGATATTATTTCAATTGTTACTATACACAGAAAATACAATTTAGAAGAAGAACTCATAGAATTTCTTTCACAAAAAGGATTTACTATTGAATTAGATTCGTATAAAGATGATATTGAAGCTCCAAGATTGGTTATGTTTGTTAGGGAACAAATTTAAGCATAGATTCTAAAGATGTTTTTTTGTTGGTCATTCTAAACGTTTCATAGTGTAATAAAATAGGTCCATCAAAAGCAAGTGGTAAATCTAATTGGGTTTTCTTTTTAAGTATATCGTTTCTTAATTCTAATTTTTCAGTTTTATCATTAGAATCGTAATACTTCTTAATTAAATCTTTTAGTTCCATAAATTATATTTTAGATTATGTTATTATTTAGAAAACAACCATATAAAAAATATTATGATTATGAAAACAACCATAAATTTACTATACATTGCTTGGTCTTTAGATTTGTCATTATTACACCAATGGCACACTTTTCCACTAAATGGCGTTTCTTTTCCGCAGTTACTACATCTCATTTTTTGAATGTTTAATTGTTTAACGTTATTTTTTTCTACGTCAGTTCGGTTGAACTGAGCCATAACGTTATGTTGCTTTGAGTTGGCTGGAAAATCGTGACCGCTCAATTTTCGGCTTAACGAAAATATGATTGCGAAACGGCAATTCCACTAAACTCCAGCTAGCTCAAAACAGCGGTTATGCCTTCGGTTTTATATTTATTACAATTTTCACATTTCAATTTTCGGTTTCGCTTCCGCACCGTTTAAGTCGGAAACATTTTCAAATTAATTATTATGCTTTACTTTATATGTAATTTACTCAAAAAAAAGGAAAAAAATGTTTTTGACGAAAGATTTGGGTTTTTATTAAAACACAAAATTGTTTCAAGAAAAGAATATAATAACGTTAAGACTTATTTTTTTCGTGGTCAATCAACATATCCATAAGAGCTTGCTGGTTATTTGGTAAAACTTCTTTTATGAATTTTTCTCTTTCGTCTGGTTCTAAAGATATTATTACTTGAGAAACAACATTTAACAATTCAATATGTCTGTCGTTAATTGTTTTTTTATAAAACTCTTGCAATGGCTCTGTAGTTGTTTTTATTAAATGGTCTGACATTTCTTTAAATTTCTGATCATTCATCATCATTTTAGAAGCGTCTTCCATTACACGTTCGTTTCTCATTTCAACATATTTTTTAACTTCGTCTATTTTGAAAATATCCATAAAAGATTTCATTGATGCGTTTATTTCTTTTGTTTGGTCGATTTGTGATTTTTGCACAAAGAATACAACTACGTATACAATAGTATATAAACCAATTATTCCAATTGTTAATTCATTACTCATATTATTTTCGGTGTTTCGGTTTTCTAAACTGAGGCATAACTTGTATATAACATCAAATATATACATCTTTTTGGATCGTTTACATCAATCATTCAGTTTTTTCTTGTTATTTTCATCTACTAAACGATCTAGTGGACTCACTATCTTATCAGTAGCCATTTTTGAAACGTGGGTGTATATTGTTGTGGTTTTGATGCTAGCGTGCCCTAGAAATTTTTGAATGTATCTAATATCGGTTCCACTTTCTAATAAATGGGTTGCAAAACTATGACGTAAGGTATGTACTGTAGCTTTTTTGGATAGTCCAGATTTCTTTAATGCTTGACGCATCACTGACTGAGCGCTGCCTACACTGTATGGCTCTCCAGCATATTGCCCTTCAAAAACATATTTTGTAGGTTCATATAACTGCTTATAAAGCTCCAGTGAACTCACAATAGAGTAGGGCAACATCACCATGCGGTCTTTCTTCCCCTTCGCATTTTTAATATGTATTTTATGCTCTGTAAATAAAATGTCTCGCCATTCGAGCGTTACAATCTCACTTACTCTTAAGCCCGCTCCATAGCCTATTAACAATAATAATTTATGTTTAGGATTGTCTACTGCCCTAAATATTTGTAGGCATTCTTCCATTGTTAATACTGAGGGTAATTTTTTTTCGCTTTTTGGCCTCGGTAGTTTAAGTTCAAAACCTTTTTGATGTTCTATTTGCTGGTAGTAAAATAATATTGCATTGACCATACTGTGTCCAGATGATGCTGATAAACCACGCTCCATAAGGGATCCTAGGTATCTTATGATTTCTTTATGGGTAATTGATTTTGGGTCTCTGAACTGATGATCTCGTAGGAATTTTAAAAAAGAACTAGTGTAGGTGCGCATCGTGGAACTACTGTAATTAAGCGCCAGGATCGTGTCAACCAGCAGCGAAATGTAATCGTGGGCTGCATCAGGAACTTGGTTGAATAATTGCGCTTTGGTTTTACTTAAATCCAGCTGCTTCCTATTGGGTAAATTTTGTTTCATCAAATATGCTTTTGGAAGCCGATTGTTTAGCAATACCCGATGGGGTTCAAATTGCAACTCCATAGCTTCATAAACACTAGGAGATGCAGGAAGTAAGTAACAGTCTTTGATTGTGCTATAACGCACCATCGAAAATCGTTTTATTTTTTCTCGCAATACTAGAAAAGGGGGCATGTACACTTCCATCCACTTAGTGTCTTCAAGGTGTGGTTTGATTACAACCGATTCAGATGTAAAAACAGTTTCTTTTTTATAAAAATCATTTTCAGGGAAAAAAGAGGATACACCTAGCGTTTTTTCAACTTGCGCTTTAGCTGCTGCATTCCTTAAAACCATATACACTTTATAATTAGCGTTCCAATAGACTCCTTTTGTGGCTAATAATTGCCTGCTGATATGCTGGTAATACCGCATTTTGAAAACCCAATATTTACCTAAATTAGGTAATAATTCTAAACGCATGTTGGTTGCTAACGAAGTTACTTTCGTTATATGTTCAGGGTTATTCAGCATTGGAGCCGAATCTAACTGAAGTTCGCTTTTGGCTATGGCTGGAAGGTCACGGCTTGTGGTAAGGCCGGCCAGCGGTTGCGTTTTAGACTTTTTTGGATTGTCAATAACTAAATCTTCAAAGGTCTGACTTAACAGCTTGTAATTGTCAAGATTATAATCAAAATACCAACAACGGAGCGACTGGCTATAATTTCCTCCCAATTGTTTTAATTGGCCAATTGTAGCACTATCATATTTAAAAAAAAGTCCGATTCGGTCTGCATCGCGATGCCAAATCTTTTTTACAATTATTTGCATAAGGCGTATATGAAGTAACTAAAATACTACTTTATTTTAAATAATGTCTTATAAATTATTGGTTTTGAATGGTCTATGTTCAATTTTATTTGGAAGAGTTGAAAGCTATTGTTTTCGCTGTCGCAAAATGGGGACTTGCGTGAAGGATTGAGGCTTTGTTTGAGCTCTCCCGATTTTTATCGGGAAGCGAGTGCCGAAAGCCTGACCTTGCTGCAACAGAGTGGAAGCAAGGACACGCCCAAATCTTTATACTAACTCTAAAGGGGAGCTTTACGTTGGAATCTAAGCTTTTAATCGCCTTGTCATCTTGTTCAAGGAAGTTAAGTATGCTGAATGTTGTTATCTGAAACTTGAAATGTATTAGGCATTAGGCACTAAGCCAAAAGGGAAGAGCCACTAGCTAGAAGCTTCACAACCAAGCACGAAATCTACAATATCAGCAATCAGCCATATTAACGGCAATCGCTAAACCTCCTTCGGACGTTTCTTTGTATTTATTATTCATGTCTTTGGCTGTTTCCCACATGGTGCTAACTACTTTGTCTAAGGGTACTTTGACATTTTTAGCATCAGTAGCCAATGCCAGTTCAGCGGCATTGATTGCTTTTATAGCGCCCATCGTGTTGCGCTCTATACATGGAATTTGCACTAGTCCGCCTATAGGGTCGCAGGTTAATCCCAGGTGGTGTTCCATAGCAATTTCGGCAGCGATTAACACTTGTTCTGGAGTTCCGCCCATAAGTTCACACAAGGCTGCTGCTGCCATGGCCGAAGATACACCAATCTCTGCTTGACAACCGCCCATGGCTGCTGATATAGTCGAACCTTTTTTGAAAATACTTCCTATCTCACCAGCAACTAACAAGAATTGTTTGATTTCTTTCTCTCCTGCATCGTGGTTTTCGATCACTAAATAATACATAAGAACTGATGGGATAACTCCAGCGCTACCGTTAGTAGGAGCAGTTACAATACGACCTAGCGCGGCATTAACTTCATTTACTGCCAGCGCAAAACAACTTACCCATTTTAATATTTGTCGAAATTTTACCTCAGTCAACCTAATTTCTTCTAACCAGGTTTGAGGATTGCTATAATTTGATAATCCAATAAGATTTTGATGCAAATCAAAGGCTCTACGGCGCACATTAAGCCCACCAGGAAGTATTCCCTCAGAATGGCAGCCAATGTACATGCACTCGAGCATGGTGTTCCAAATGCGCATTAATTCATGATGAATAACGGCTTCACTGCGCATGGATTTTTCGTTTTCGTACACAATTTCCGAAATACTTTTATTCTCAGCATGACAATACGCTAATAAGTCGGCCGCTTTATCAGTTGGAAATGGGAACGCACATTTTATTTTGATTTTCTCCTTAGCATTGACACGCTCTTCTTTAACTACAAACCCACCACCGATGGAGTAGAAGGTAGCTTCATATTCAGCACCACTAGCAGTATATGCCGTAAACATCATCCCATTAGAATGGAAAGGTAAAAAGTCTTTGTTGAAAACAATATCTTCTACAATATGAAACGGGATACTAAACTCATTCCCCAATAAAAGGTGCTGCGTCGTTTCTATGGTTTTTATAATACCATCAATGTCTTCTACGGGAATGTACTCTGGATCTTGCCCACTAAGTCCTAACATAACGGCTAGATCAGTAGCATGTCCTTTACCTGTTAAGGATAAGGAGCCGTATAGATCTACTTTTACTCTTGTAATGGTGTCAAGTATATTCTCTTCTCTTAGTTCTTCTAAAAAGCGCTCTCCTGCACGCCATGGTCCTAGCGTGTGCGAACTTGAGGGACCAACACCAATTTTAAGCATGTCAAAAACCGAAATGCATTCTTCCATAGTAAGCTAGTTTTTTTGACAAAGATAATTGAATATGGCAATGAATTGTATTCTTTGCTGTCAAATGTTAACTATTTATTACTGTTTTCATTACTATAATAATAATTCTTTAATGATCATTGTCTGTCTATTTTAAGGAAGTAGCGTCTTTATTGTGTTTGAAATCAAATTTTTGGCTAAAAAAAAATCAGTACAACGACGGTACTGATTTTTGTATATGCGGTATTGTTTCTTGTCTAAAATGGGTATCCAATAGCGAGATTAAATACTAAATTGTCATTGCGCCAGGACCCACTTCCAAAATTGATTTTATCTAAAACCCAGCGGTCCCCTTGTGGTAGATAGGGTTTTCTAATAGGGAAGGCTAGGTCAGTACGTAAGATTAAGAATGAAAAGTCAAAACGCAATCCTGCACCAACTCCAACTGCTAATTCGCTCAAAAAGTCTTTAGAAAATTTAGCACCAGGTTTTTCTGTGTTTTCCTTTAGTAACCAGATATTTCCTGCATCCACAAATAAAGCCCCTTTTACAAGTCCGTATAGTTTAGCGCGGTACTCTGTATTGAACTCTAATTTTAAATCTCCAGATTGATCTGGTAAAAAAGCACTCGTATTAGTACTTCCATCATAACTTCCAGGTCCTATAGAACGGGCTCTAAATGCGCGGATACTATTAGTACCTCCATTAAAAAACTGCTTTATAAAGGGCATTTCGTCTGAGTTTCCATAAGCAAATCCAGCACCTACAATAAAACGGCTGGCTAATTGTGAATCTTCAGTTAATCTTAAGTAATGTCTAAATTCATTTTCAATTTTAATAAATTGGCTAAAAGGCACATTGAAAATTTTTGTTGTATCTCCTTTTTTAATATTTGCGCCTGTTGCTAGTCCCGTAATATTTCCTGAAAGATCAATACTAGCCTTGTAATAAATGGTATTCTTTTTTCTTTTTTGCATCGTATTCGTATAGGTATACGAATAAGTGGGACCAAAAATTAATTGTTTTTCGATTACTTTGGCCAGTGAAGGAGTGGTTTTTATTTGTTCGTTATACAAGTCGCTTACGTTTTGCGGGCTGGCAAATGTTATCTCAGTAACGTTAAGCAAATGTTCTTTTCGTTCATTTTCTTTCCACAAATAACCAAAAGAACCTTTAAAAGTTTGCAAAGAATACAGCTTAGTACGATTTTGAAATTCGTATCCTAAAGTCGCTTTTGTTTTGGGAACAAATCCGCTGGCTGATTCAAAATGGAACGGGGAAATAATTCTAGGCCAAACTAAATTAGCTTCAGTACCAAAACGGTATACATTAAATCCATTATTTTGTCCAGAAACTTGTACCTCAACACCTCCAAAAGCCGAAATAGTCAGCAACTCAGCACCCTTTAAAAGGTTGCGATTACTCCAATTAATATTTAATTCGGTACCAGTATAGTTAGCAGAGTTGGTCTTAGCCAAAACTTCTACTCTTATGGATTTCTTAGGCAGCGGCGTCAGGTAATAGTAGGCATCTAAATAATTACCAGTAGTATTAGCCACTTTAAACTGATTTTTTACAAATTTGAATGTGCCTAAATTCACTAATCTATTCAACGACAAATTGTGATTTGTTCTATTGTACAAATCATCTTTTTTGAAGTACAATGTACGATCAAAGATGCGAGGTTTAAAAGTATTTGCTGAATCGATGATTGTAAAATCTTTGTAAGTCGTTGTTGCCTCGGCTGAATTACTAATACTATCAGCACCAATAGTATAATTAGGATATACAATGATATCATTAATTCTATATTGGTTTTTTGCCAGTGCAGGAGTTTCATTCTTTACCTTTAAAATTAAATCAACTTGATGGTCAGCTACTGTGCTATCCACCTGCACTTTTAAATAGTCATCACTAAAATAGTAAAAGCCTTTTTCTTTTAAACGGGCGTCGATACGTTCTCTTTCTAGTTTAATAACATCTAGGCTGTAACCATCGTCTTTTTTTAATAAGGTACGACGCATTGTTTGCCGTACAGCTGTCGTAAGTACAGCGGAATCTTCAGGGAATTTCACGTCTCTAATGCGGTACAATCTTTTGGGATTAACAGTATAGGTAGCTGTTGCTGTTTTTCCTCTTCGAGTGGAGTCAGCGGTTGATTTTGTATTGAAGTAACCATTGTTCTCAGCGTAATTTTGCAATACTTTTTTAGTGTATTCTAAATCCACTTTACTGTATAAAACAGGAAGTTCTCCCACTTTATTTCGCAACCAGTATCGAAAACCTTTGTCTTTTGTAGGCTCTCCCGCGAGGTTGTAGAAAAACAATTTGGGACGCATTCCTAAAAATGAAGCATTAGGTTTAGGGCGCAGTAATTGTTCCATTGCTGTTTCTAATGCTTTTCGTTCCTTTTTTGGTGTTTGATCACTTTCTACTTTTACTTTACCAGCGGTATATAATAATTCCCCTTCTGGTAGGTAACGTGTACCACTACAGCCTGCTATAAACAGGATAAAAAAGGAAAGATATAATATATGATTCTTATTCATTGTATTGCTTTTTGAAAAGGGTATTATTTAGATTTTTTAGCTTCCTTAGTGGTTTTCTTAGCCTGGAATAACTCTTTAAACTTATTGTAATCTAAAGTTAGAATAAAGGCAATTCCCGTTTCAACCACCTGACCTTGTAGCGCCACTTGGTATTTATTCAATCTGTACGCTCTTAATTTATAACGCCCATCTTTAGAGAGTTGGTATTCTACCGCTACATCGCCAGCTATATTATTGGCTTCTTGATTTTGTTGTTGTGGTCCTTCCAGTCCAAAACTACTTCCAACGGTTACTTTTAAACGGTCATTCAATAATTTCTTAGAAATACCCACATTCAAATCAGTTCTATTTTCTAAAGTTCCTGTAGTATAGTCTTCAGTTGAATTTAAGTCGAAATTAAGTTCGACACCACTAATCAAATCACCAGCTAAATTGTTTAGTTGTTGTGATAAAATTTTACTGGCACTTGCTCTTGCTAATGAACTTACTGTGGTTCCACCAGCTTCACTTGCAAAAGGATTCTCACCTATGAAGCGATTGAGTAACAGCAAAGCAAATACTTGCTTGTTTAATTCGTCTGGTTGTTGACGAAGCTGTGCTAATTTAGCTTGTGTTGCATTAATGATTTCAGTGGAAACACTATTATTACCGTCGGGTAAAATGATATCAAAACTGATCGTTGGTTTCATTAATTCCCCATTCATTTTTAGTTCGGTTTCAAAAGGGATTTTTTGCTTGTACGTATTTCTAACCTCGGCGCTTACTGTTCCTAACTGATCACCAACTAAATCAATAGGGGCCGCTTCATTGCGATAAACTGCAGTAATATTAATATCTGCAGAAGTAGGTTCTCCTGTCCAAAGAATATAACTACCGCTTTCAATATCAAATTTTCGTTTAATTAAATTGAAATTCATTTCATAAGCTCCTTCCTTCAACTCATACCTACCAGTAAGCGTTGTTTTCCCAGATGGATCTATTCCTCCATTTAGTTGTGCTTCTCCTTTTAACTTTAAGAAATCACCATTCGCTTTGTCAATTACAATAGACAACTCAGCCTCTTTATCTACCTCAATATTTACAGAAGCATTAATACCACTAATTTCGGTTTGGCTCAACGATTCATCCACTGCCACAGTTGTTATTAAAGAAGGATTATCCTGATCAATAAATTCTACAATACCTTCTCTATCTGCTATAGATGGATCTGATTGCGGTAAGACAATGGTAAATTTAGTGTCTTTGTTTACTTTTATATTTCCGTCAATTACAGGGTTGTTTAAATCGCCTTTGATGCGTAAATGATTGTCTAAATACATTTCGCCATAGTACAAATCATTGTCTTTTGCTTGTGAATTTACTGCTTTAAAATTGTCAGCATCAACGGTTAGGTTAAATCCAAGATTCATAAAATCTTTACTGTCAATGGTACCGTTGATAACTAAATCATTGTCTTTTTCGTCTTTAATGGTAAAATGATCTAATGAAATGGCACCAGCCGTAAACTTAATCTTGTCATCTATTGATTTGAATGTGGCATTTAAAGGGGTTACTTTGAAACCAACATCATTGAATTTTAAGTTTCCTATAGCATCAGGTTGATTGGCTTTTCCAGTTATTGTAAATTGGCCGTTTAAGAATCCGGTACTTTCAGTTAGGTTTCCAAGCGTAAAGCCTTGAATGCTTTTTAGATTTAATTTTGCAATATCTAAATTCATATTCAAAACCCCCGCTCCAGTGGTGTAAGTTCCGTTTAAATCCATTTGATTGCCTTGCCCATTGATGGCCACCTTAGTGCTGTAGGTATTTGCTACTTGATTGTCGATATGAATTTCAATGTTTCCTACAGTATCTTTTTTAAATGCAAAATTATCTACTAGTAAATCTGATGTGAATTCTGGAGAAGTTGTTAAGTTCTTTACCAAGGCTTTCCCGTTAATATTTCCGCTGATTTGTAAATCACTTTTCTCGACAATACTGCTGATCGTTTCAATTTTAAAATCTTTAAAATCTACTGCTAAAGGGGCATTTTTTTTATCAGCGGTAGATTGTAGTTTAAGATGACTACCGTCTTTACTCAAGTCAAATTGATTTGCATAAACCCCTTTTGAACCAAAGCGAATCGCATTATTAGGATCAATCTTCCAATCTTCGTAATTCAACACTAATTTTGAAGCATCTAAGTGAAGCTCATTATCTCCCGACTTCGCCTGCAGTGTACCCGCTAACAAGTAGCGTTCTACATCTTTCAAATCTTTTAGCTGCACAGTGTAATTTGCAGTATTCTCTTTTAACTGACCTGTAACGGCAGTGTAAGGCAACTGGAATTGATTGTTTTGAATATCATCAACTATAAAACTGTAAAGCAAAGCTTTGTCTTTCGTATCAACATTCAATACCGCATTAGTAATTGTGTTTTGTCCGTACACGAGTTTAGGAATAGTACCTTTGAGTACAATGGAGTCATTTACTGAATTGTATCTTCCTGAAATTGCGATAGGTTCTAAGCTTTTTATCTCTGGTATTAACTTTAACAAAATCGGACTATCAGTAACGCCAATTTTGAATTCAAAATTTTGTTTTTCATTAACCGCTTTTGCCGCTGTAGCAGTAGTGTTGTAATATTGTGCAAGTGAATGCTGAAGTGCGTTTGCAATTTTTGTTAGCTTGTATTGTCCTTTGATAGAAGCATTAATGAAAGGGGATTTCAATACCACAGCATTAGTATCTCTAGTAGACGTAGCGATAAGACTAATAGAATCAGTAACAAATTGCTCTTTAGCATCAGCAATAGTTAAATTAACAATGTGTAATTTCCCATTGAGGTAATCTAAATTAGCAGACTGAATATCAGCAGCCATATTCCCTCTAATCTTAAGCGGACCTGCATGTAAATTTAGTTTTTCTAAATCAGCAATATCGATATTCAAATTAGCTTTTGCCTGTGGATATTTGTCTTGAAAGCTACCACTACTCACTAAATCAAATGTTAGATCAGGATTATTCATATCAGCAGCTACATTGAATAATCCGTTAGCAATAGCACCGTTAAGGTTTAAATTTTGGTAAGTGTATTTATTGTAATCTAACTTAAATATAGTTCCTTTGATTTTTGCATTGGCAGTTTTAGGGTCTAAACCGGTTCCTTTAGCAGTTGCATTTAAACTTAACTTCCCAATCGTTTTGTCTTTAAGTAATTTTCCTAAATCAAAATTTTGAAGTTCTGTTTGTGCATCATACTTTTCTTTATTTTTGACTCTTTGGTCAAACATGGCGTTAATCTTTGCGCCACCATAGGAACTTCCCAGAATTAGATTAGTGTTGAAATAATTAATAGTTCCCTTAAATTTCCCTTTTACATTGAATTGAGAAGGTAACTGAATATTGCTCGGAATGGTTGATTTTGGTACAAACTTGTTCAGGTCCTTTGCCGACGACTGGAACTCTTTAATATCCAAGTCAAAATAGGCTTTATTAACGTCAGGTAATCCTGTAATAGTTCCACTGGCGGCAATTTTTGTAGTACCTATTCCGCTGATTTCTAATTTAGGAATTTCTATCTGCTTTAGTTTTCCGGTCACTTTACTATTGATTAACAATATTGCTTCAGGATTTGTATTAAACGGTTTGCTATTAGCAAGTGTTGGCACAAAAATCAAAATATCCTTAAAGCCCAAACGACTATTTTTTAGATCAGCATTGATGCTTAGTTCCCCTAAGTTAGAACTAATGCTTTCAATAGAAGGATATCCTACTTCAATGGCATCTTTTAAAAGTGTTTGAGGTGTTTTAAGGTATAAATTCTTTAGGTAGGAATTTTTTCGACCATAAAAAAAGTCGGATTTAAAAGACTGAATATTTAATCCGCTTTGTTCTTTTACGGTAAAATAATTCACTTCTCCAGCAATACTTAGCGGACTGTAATGTATGTTGTTAGCATCAAATGATAGTGCTTTGATCTTTAAATGCTTGTAGTCGATACCTTTGCGTACTGCTGCGGCATTATTGTCATCAAAATCAAAGTCTACATTTTTAAAAGTAGATTCTTTGATCTTAAATTCCCATTTATTTTGATTAGCGGCAACTGTTGTAGTCTGTTGTGTGTCTTTGAGAGCGAGTACTTTGTCTAAAGTTAATTTTCCTTTAGCATTTGTTAGATTAATAGCGTCTATCAGGAAGAACTGGTTGTTTATATCCGTTTTACTGAATTTTACACCTAATTTTTTAAAGGCTAGGGTAGTGGCTAATTTTGATTTTTCATCTCGGTATTGAATGTCTATTTTTGACAAATCAATTTCTCCTAGTTCCAAACTAAAATCATCATCAGAGGCAACTTTCTTTACTTCTTCTGTAGCTTTATTTATCTCCTTTAAAATACCTTGTTCCAGTCTTAATGTAAGTCCCTTGATAGTGATCTTTGGGATATTAAAATCCATTTTATTGAGATCAAACGATTTTATTCGCGTGTCCAAATGGCTTAGATTAAAATACAAATCATTTTTGCTGTAAGCGTCGTTATAATTAATCTTTAGATTGTCCAAGTTTATTTTTTCCAAAGAGAATTCCATAGGTGTAGAATCTTTCTTTGGTTGATCAGCAGTTGCAAAAGCTTTGATAATGTAATCAAAATTATAAACGGCGTTACGGTCTCTACTTACATTAGCGGTTATTCCTTGAAGATCTATTGCGTTAATTTCTACTTTGTTGTTCATTAACTGAAACATGCTAATGTCTACGGAAAGTTCCTTACCAGCTAGTAGTGTATCTCTTTTTTGACCTTCAAAATAAACTCCTTTTAAGATAATTTTTTTGGGAAAACCAATTTGTAATGTGTCGACAGAAACTTTGGTTTTTATTTTTTCCTGTAAATAAGCAACTACTTTTTCTTTGGCTATATTTTGAACAGCAGGAACTTGGATAAGAATTAGGATCAGTAAGAGTAATGCAAAAATACTTCCTATTGTCCAGAGGAATATTTTTAAACTTTTTTGCAAATATTTTTTCAAGAGTAGCTGATTTATAGGTCTAAAAATAACTGGAATGCACTTTTATTTTCGGATTTCATCGAAATTAACCACAAAGATGAAAATTTAAACCGAAAGTGTTTTATAAATTATAGGGTTTATGTTATAAAATTATTCGATTTTAGAGTCATGACTTCAAATAATTACGTTTTATAAACGAGAAGTTCGTTAAAACCTTCAGCTTGTTTTTCTTTCAACAAATAATCTTTTATTGCTATTAAGATTGCCTTATTAGAAGTGAACAACTCTCTGTTGAAATTAATTACTGTGGTGATATCTATGGTTTCGATAGTAGCATTTTGAGCATCGGTGTAAAAATCATTTAATGCTGAACTGTAGTTGTTTTCAATGGAATCAAAAATTGCTTGAAGATTAGCAAATTCAGCATCTTCTTTTTGCGTCAGCAAAGCATACAGTTTTAGATATAATAACTCCGTTTCCTTTTTATGGTGGAGAAAGAAGTTGTATTTAATATCCTTAGACGAATGACTTAAATTGAGAATGTTGCTACCTATGTCTTTAATACTTTTTACCGAATGCATGGCACTGCGTACTGCTGAAATTAATTGATTGAGTTCTGAGAATTGTTCTGTGGCTAATTTAGGTCTTAACTTTAAATAAAATGCTTGTAATTCTCCCTGTTGCTGTTTTAAAAAGTCATATTTCTCTTCTTTTGTTTTTAAACTAAACTTTCTATTTTCATTGATGGTTTCGTATTCAGCATTAGTTTGAAAATTGTCATCTCCAATTTTAAATAAAGCCAAATTATATTGCATGGAATTATAAATAAAATAGTCGGTTTCTCTTTTAAATAAATCTAAGGCGGTGATAGGCTCAGCAATGGTCGCATGATTTATAAAGGCAGTTGCGGTATTGTTAGCATCTTTAAAGAACCGTTCTAGAAACTGTGCAAAAACATCAAGCAAGGGTAGGAAAATAAGGATTGAGAATAAGTTGATTAAGGTTGAAAATGTGACCAAGCCTATTAATGGGTCTTGTATGTTTAAGACGCTGGTAATTAAATTTAATATGGGGTGTAGCAATATAAATGCTACTACAGTTACGAAGACATTAAAAAGTAAATTCCCCAAAACCACTCTTTTTTTAGATGAATTTCCTCCTATAGCTCCTAATACAATTTTAATGGTAGTACCCGTCTCTGAACCAAGTACAATTGCAGCTGCTATGGGAAAACTAATGGCTCCTACATGAAGTGCACTAAGTGTTAGCGCCATTGTCACAGAACTGGATTGCACTAATAAAGTGATAATAAATCCCATCAGTAGAAAAACCGCCAAAGGCATCTGAGCATAATGTGCAAAATCAATTATTTTGACTTGAGCTTCCATAGCCGTTTTCATAAAGGAAAGCCCTATAAATAGCAATCCAAAACCGAAGAGAAAATAGGAGAGGTATTTAGCTGTTTTTCGGCTACCAAAAAAGATCAGTATTAATCCTCCCAAACAAACGGTTGGATAAGCAATCACTTCGATGTCAACTTTAAACCCGAGAGTGGCTACAAGCCAACTGTCTAATGTTGTTCCCAGATTAGCACCTAAGATAATGGCCATTGCATTCTTCATCGTGAAAACCCCAGCACCTACAAAGGCTAATACCATAAAAGATACCATAGAACTACTTTGTAGTACAGCAGTCACTATTGCACCTCCTGTTACTGCTCCAATATTGTTTTTAGTAATGCGTTGCAGAAATAGTTTAAAATTACGTCCCGATAGATTTTTTAAAGATTCTTCTAGTAAATACATCGCAAAAAGAAACAATCCGACGCCCGCAGCAAGTTTAAAAAAAGGTTTAAATGTTTCCATATAATTTAGTAGGCTAAAGTGACACTAAGGTTAACTAATATTAGTTTTTTTTAGAATGAGTGAATCTTTAATAGTCTGAATAATCTGTGGGATGCATATAGGTTATTGTTATGTGGGAAACATTGTTTTTGTACTTCTCCATAGCAGATAATTTTTTCCACTCTGGAGCGGCTCCAAATTTTTTCCAATGGGCGTCACGACTTTCTTGGTTTTCAAAAGTCGTTAAGTACATCAAATTAGGCATATTGTTTCCTGAGATAACTTCGCCATAAAACACAGCATTAAATTTAAGACGTTCAAAAAGGTCAATTTCGCCACCAGCATTGAACATATCTACTTTATTTTTAAAATAGGCTTCAGTGGGCGATTCATAGCTTCTTAATTCATAAATGCGGTTAACTCTGTTTCCTTTTAAGTCAGGAAGGCTTAACTTAGGGTGATCAATAAATGCTTTTAAAAAGACGGTTTCGATACGGGCATAAGGAGCATGGTCAAAAGTGGCTTCAATATAGTTAGCCCCAGCCTTTAAATACGATTTGTCTTTTGCTAATTTTTCGTCTAGCTGAAGGTATTTTTCTAATGTTTGCAACGGAATTACAATAATTAATTTTTGTAAAGGGTCCGTCTTTGTTGCGTTTGATTTAAAAATACCAATATTTTTAAAACCTAGTTTTTTCAAAGCAGGTAAATAAGCATTTTTCAGATACAGTTCGGTTTCTTCAAGTTGCCGTTCTGAATCGAAAAGATAGGTTTTTATGGCATAAAATTCAGTATCCGTTGTACGGTCAATGCATTTATTTAACGTAATAAAACTGGAACTAGAATACAGGATAATTAAAATAGTTACTAATTTTAAAATCTTCATTTATTACACTGTTTTTAAGAAATGATAGGATGACTTTCGGTTAAAGTTATGAAAGTTAAATGTATAGCTAAAAAATACATAAACAAAATGGTGTTATCAGTAAATTAGTATGGCTTCATATCTGCCTTACGTTTATTAAGTTGTACTTGTAAATCGCGAATGGTTTCTGCGGCTGCAGCTTCAAATGTTTCTTCATCTGATGATGCAAAAATTTGGGGACCTGGACAGCTTAAGGTGATTTCGCATATTTTCCCTTTCCCTTTGGAGTCTTTAACTTCTTTGAAAAAAACTTTGGCTTTAATTAACCAGCTGTAGTGATTTGATAAATTTTCCAGTTTTTCTATAACCAAATCTTCAGCATTACTATTTTTTTCTGTTTGGACAAATTGAATTGTAGTTTCCATAATTTTAGGTTTTAGAGTTAAATAAGTTTTAATAGCTTAAATGTTAAGTAACAGTCAAAGAATGTAAGCTATACAGTTAGGTAAGTGATGAAATATAGCTAGCATCTCAAATTTAAGCATTAAAAAAGGAAATACCCCTTTTTTATATCTTAAATTACTGAAAATCAGTTGTTTTTTAAGGTGAAGAGTCAGTTTTAATGGCGAATGAATTAGTAGCACGACATATTTGTTAACTACTTAATACGACTATTTTAATGTTTTTGACTCCAGTAGCTATTTGATTTGCTCCATTATAAATAGATGTGATTATTTATTAATTAAAGTAGGGTACAAAAAGAAAAAACTACTAACCAATGTTATAATTACTCATGATTTTTAATAGTTTCAGTTCTTAAAATTTAATATCTAACTCTTTGATTTCTTTTTCTAAAGATAGTGCGAACTTATAGCCATATTCAAAGATTTCATCCGCTCTACGCAGATTGAAGATACTAAATTGGCTCATATTAGGCGGTTCAATGTAAAGAGAACAGCTATCAATCTTACTTTGAACAGAACTTTTCATTGCCAGATGGAAACAGCGGTCAACTATATTGTTCATGTGTACCTCATCTACTTCCTTTTTAATAGAATTGACATAACTACCAATGATTATATCACATTGGTCTGTTAGTGGTTCAATAGGAAAATTATTTATAACACCACCATCCACATAAAGAGAATTATTAAAACTAACAGGTTGGAAAACTAGAGGAATACAGGAAGAAGCCATTAAGGATTTTGATAAATTTCCAGAGGAGAAATAAACTAATTCACCTTTTAAAATGTCAGTAGCAGCGACGTATAAAGGGATGTTTAAGTCTTCAAAAGTATTGTCGTTTAAGTATTCATGATAAATCCCCTGGAAGCCTTTCATGGCAAATAAACCTTGCCGTTTTATAAGAAAGTTTGAGAAATTAAAAATCTGCCCTTTTTTTAATATTTCCACAATTTCAGTTACTGAATAACCAGCAGCATAAAATGCTCCTGCAATCGCTCCAGCGCTGGTTCCAGAGATATGTGTGGGTACAATTCCGAATTCTTCCAATGCTTTTAATACTCCTAAATGTGCGATACCACGTGCACCACCTCCTGATAATACAATTCCTACTTTGGACTTCATATACTATTGGGTTATGATTTAACTTGTTTTTCGAATATAGAAAAAAAAGGCTGATTAACCATTAAAATTAATGATAATCAGCTTTTTGGTGTAAAATCTTACTGTGGTAGTAAGAAGTTGAAGAGTACTTAAAATTATAAGGATATAAAATCTTCGCTTTTGGGAAAACTAGTTAAAGCTTGTACAGCAATTTCAGGAGTAGGCTTGGCAATTTTTCTAAGTTGCGTATCCATCCAAGCTCCATCTACTGTAATGGTAGCGCACAGTTGATCATTTTCATTTTTAAATTCATGTACTATAGACCATCGAGAAGCATCTTCACGCATTTGAGATACTTTAGTATGCATAAAAATAGTATCTGATAATTTAATTTCTTTTCTAAAAACACATTCTTCCCTAAATAAGATAGGACCAAAGCTATTAGATTGTAGTACTTTCATGGTCAATCCAAGAGATTCTAAAATCTCGATACGGTGCTGTGCACCAAAGTCATAATAGGCACTGTGACGAACGTGAAAATTGGGGTCAAGATCTGACCAACGAAACGATAATTTTTTACTGAAAGCTGTCATTTTTTTATTTTTATAATATGGATTGTCGGCATAGCTACGATACAAAATGGTATAGTAGCATTAGAAATAAGTATAAGGAATTTTAAACCGGAATTTTTTCAATTAGCAGCGGATCACCTTGCCCTGTAATGTAGGTACAGGTCATTTCTATGATATCAATGCGCCACTTAGCAATGCCGCATTGCGCCGCTTGCTGGCAAAAAGTAAAGTAATCACTTTGACCTCCTTGATGCATTACCAGATACTCAATAAAACGTTCTTTATTCACTATAGTCGCTACGGGAAAATCTTCGTGCTTTTTGTCAGTACTTACTTCTTGATTGTTGTCTCCGTAATAAACAACGCGACTGTCTTTCGTATGAGTGTCATAGCCTTTCACCCCTAAATTAATTAGCTCCTGAATATAAGTAGCAAAGTCAGGCCCAGTTTTTACTTTTTCATACGCTGCTTTGATCTGTTCTAGTGTAAACATATTTGTACGATTGATTATTATACGTTTTCAAATTTAAAACGGAAAAGTACAATTTTTAGATGAACTTTTTTTGATTTCTTAGCCAATAATAAAAGATTACGGCTATTTTTAAAATAGTATAACCATACAGAATTAAAGGAATAGTAATAAGGAACAAAAAAAAAGAGAGCTTCATAATGAAGCTCTCTTTATCAAATGTTATTCAGACTAACGTCTATTTTTATGGTATTTTTCATATCCATGACGCTCATTATGATTGTGATCATTAGAAGCGTATTGGTCATCTCTCCAATCTTTCGATTTGTCTTTACCATATACTACACGATTGTTATTTCGATCTAGAACAATGCGTTGATTGTCTCCTCTATATCCTTCATAATAACGAGTACGGTCATTATTAAAATTTCTATAAGGCTGGTTCCCGTGATAATCTTTTAAGACCACTTTGTATCCATTTCTAGCATCATAATTTCTATATCGGTAAGGTAGGTTTCTAGAGTGTATCCAGTTACCTCTTTCTAAATAGATATATTGATTCGCACGCACGTCATAATACGTTTGAATGTCTGGTAGGTAGTAATAGCCTACTGCTACATTCGATGAATTTTGATACGTAGGAGCTGTTCCTATGTTTAAATTTATTGAAAGTTGTGCATGTGATGCACTTGATACAAGTAGAATTATTCCAACGGCAGTTAATTTTAAAGTTTTCATGATTTCTATTTTTTACAATTTTATTTAATTATTTTCATTCATTTGTATATACGTTTTCTGTAAATCCAACAACTGTGCCACAGTAATTTTTCGGCATTTAATTGGATAGTAGTAAAACTGTATTCATACTTTAGAGTAAGTTTAAAGTGCTGAATTTGAATAATTTAAATAGCGTAATTTTTTGTTGCTAAAAAATAGATAAAATTTAAAATTTAAAGATAAGTCGCGTAATTCCTATCTGTATTAAGATTAATAGTCGGCTTGCATAGATAGTCAATTTGCTGTTCAGAATAAATTTCTTTTGCTGTAGCCAAAGCAGTTATTTGCAAAATATGTTGCTCTGTTTGGTACTTATTAAAATTTTCCCATGTAGGTGATGAACTTGCTTCTTTTCCATACATAGTGCCAATACAAATGTTATTGTCTTTGTACTTGTTGTGGAGCACTTCGAGGATTTTAAAGAAAAACTCATCTAATAACACTATTGATTCAAATTCTGCTGTAAGAGTATTACAACTTGGACTCAATGGATCTATTATTTTTAATAAATCTAGTAATTCCGTTTTTTCTTCGGCAGTAACTTCAGTAGCATAACCAAATTTAAGCGTTTTGAAGACTAAATTATTCCACACCACACTATCATGTCCCCATTTAATATCGGGAAGGTTTAGCGCATGTTCACAAATTAAGATAATTGCGTATAAAACATCATTTAAGTAAGAAGCAGGGAATTCATCTAAGCTTCTAAACTCAAAACCACTTTGATACATTTTTTCTTGATTGAAATCCAGACCCACTTCAGGCAGGAGTTCATATTCCATCTCCTTTTCGATCTGATCTCTCCACCAGATGTTGTCTTCTTTTTCAAACTTCAATAGTTTTCTAAAATCATCTACTTTATAGGTAAGAATTTTTCCCTTAGGCATTGCTTTATTGTAGGTACCTACACCTATGTATCTAGACATGGCGTTACGCATCGAGCCTAAAGTAAAATTTTTGTCAGAGTGAACTTGGTTACTAATAACACCCATAATATCAGGACTTCCTAATGTAGCTATGAAGAAAGGCTCAAACCATTGCAACATATAAATGGCATTAGCATGAGTTTTATCAAATGCATCGTAATCAACTATTCGGCTATCCTCTGTAAGAGTGGGCAGGGTAATATGAAAATGGTAAGTTCCATTGTTAAATAACACTAAGTTTTCTTGATTAGTCATGAACATATTTAGACCCTTATTGTAATCTGGAAAATTTAATTTTTCATCAAATACAGCAGATTCATTGATTTTATCAAGAAATAACTTTTTAGTTGCTCTTAATTCATTACAAGATTCAACTACAGTTCTATTTTCAAAATATTTGGTCACAAATTCGATAGAATCACCATCAAAGTGCACAGAACCCATGGTTTTGTCTCTCTGAGTTATCATACTTTGAATATTGTAAGGTTGGTTTTCTAGAAAACGTTCCATAATTGACTGTCCAAGGTATTCTGGATTGGCAATAGGAGCAGGTTTAACTACGGTGCTATCATTAGTGTGTATTATAGCGTCTAATACAGGGATGGTTTTATGCTGGAAATTTACATCCATTTTTTCTAATGAATGACTATTAATCATTCGGCTAACCTTGTAATTTTTATGAGTACTAAAAGCTTGTTCTAGTAAAGGGGCTAAACTATTAGGTTTATAACATTTTCTGTAGTCAATACTGTACTTTTCAAAACCAATTTTTTGTTGTATAAATTCACCAGATACGATTAAGGGTTCTTCAAATTGCATATAGGTTTCGTTTTCTAATCCAATTCCCCAATAAAATTTTTGTGTCTGATTTTCTTTCATTTATACGAGTGCTATTTTTTAATTATTAATTGATTTTGTACTATTGGTGACCAAAAAGCTATAGTTCATCCTATGTTCAAATACATTATCTCAATGTATTCAGAATCTTTGTTGACTAGTAGCTGTAACGCTATTTTACTTTTAAATTATAGGAATTTAATTTCAGTCTGAGAATTTTGGTCTTTGTATCGACTGAACTATTGATTAAAGCAAAATTTTATAATGTGGTTATAAAATCAGAATTACTTCTAATTACTTTTAAAGCAATGATTTAAGTAGATGAATGGCTAAATTTTAGTTTTTGCTATTCTAGTTTTTTCCAAGCTGCAATAGTACTGCATTTTTATGTTATTTGCAAGCACAAAATGCAAGGAAAATAAAAGAAAAAAAGCAGAGGCACTTTTGAATAAATAAAATACAATTATTTTAATCAATAATTATCCTATTCGTTTGAAGGTGAAAGCAGTATAGTTACTCGTGTTTTGTAATAGAATGAGTTTTTACAGCACTAAATTTGATGCTTTTTTTAAACTAAAAAGCCTTCTAAATTTTGAAAGAGGTACCGATCGATTTTAGCTCAGTTTCGGTCTTTATTTTTTACTCATGATAATAGAATACGGAAGAGGAGTAAAGTTTGTTATTCCACCAGTCTTTTCTGGCTTTAGAAAAGTAATTGTAATTCAGTTTACCAGCCTGTGATTGTAATGGGTATATGACGACACCATTTTCACGATAGGCTTTTTTTACAGCAGTTTCTGGAACCACCGGAACGAGATGTCCAGAGAGTCCTCTTTGTTTTCTTTTAGCACAAATTATCCCTATGCCGCCATTAGTATTTACCAACTGCTGCATTTCATCAACGCTAAAAATCCTTTTCCAGCCAAAATTTTCTCCCCATTGTAAAAACCAATCGTGAATAGCACTAGAATAGATGGTTTGCACCGTTTCGCCATAAATGGCTTCTATCTCATGACCATCGCGCATTTTGTTTATTGCTTCATCAGTCCACCAAACAGTGGGTAAGTACACTTTTGAAAAATAGCAATAATCGTAGGAGTACACATTACAGTAAGTATCTTCTGGAGTTCGCTGGTATCTAATATTAGTTGTAACGTCTAGTTTAGTAATGAGTCGCCCGATACTTTCTCGTTTTGCAGTAGCATCTGTTAAATCTCTGAAAGGAATACTAGAGTCGCAAATAGGAGTGTGCTTCATTGCTGTGGAATCTAGACGAGATTGCTCATCAGATAGGCAAGCAGCCATTTTAATGTGGGAATCTAAAACAGCGTCAATAGCAACTGTTGCTAACAAACTGGAAGCGGGATTATTATTCATTTCAACTACTATTATTTATGTGCGTTATTTGTATTTGGCTGTATGCTTAGCGAGCATGTAAATAAGGAATTATAGGGGAGTTTTCTAAATCAAGCATTTTTCTCTAAAAATTAAATGTAGTAAAAAAAAGTTACTGCATAGAATATTCTTGTATAAAATAAATGCTGTAAATCAATTTGAGAAATAGTGAATCTATTTGACTATCTATAAAAAGTTAGTTGGCCAGCTGTGGATTGTAGGGAACAGTAAAATAAAATATGGAACCTTTTTGTTCTTCGCTTTCCAGCCATATTTTTCCTCCCAATAACTCTACAAAAGCTTTAGCGATGGAAAGTCCTAAACCTGCTCCTTGAATAGCCATTTTGTTGCTAATATCAGCCTTTGTAAATCTTTCAAAAATAGCTTCGTGCCGATCAATAGGAATTCCGTCACCATTGTCCTTTACTGAAAATTGTAATGCCTGCTCATTGTTATTGTTCACTACGCTATAACCAAATTCAATAGAACCTTCTTTACAATGCTTGATAGCATTTTTAACGAGGTTAGTAAGAATAGCATAAATTTTTGAACGATCTGTATTGATTATGGCTTTGCTGTCTATTAGAGATTTTTGTGAAGAAAAGGCAATCTTTTTACTTTCCATTATTGGTTGGAAAAAAGTATATATGGAATCTATTTGTTCGTTTATGTTAAAGTTTTTTAAATGTACCTCCATAGATCCTGATTCGATTTTCGAAATATCAACAATATCGTCAATAATATTGAGTAGGCGGTCGCCACTCTTTTCAATTATTCTAATATATTCTTGTTGTTCTGTACCACTTAGGTTTGCCTCTTTAAGTAAAGTAGCAAAACCCAAAATACCGTTCATAGGAGTTCTAATCTCGTGTGACATATTGGTCAAAAAAGCCGACTTAATACGATCACTTTCCTCGGCTTGTTCTTTGGCTAAGATTAGCTCAGCGGCTCTTTTTTCTTTTTCATCATTTTGAAAGGCCAGTTCTTTATTTGCAATAACTAATTCAGCAGCCCGTTTCTCTTTTTCATCATTCTGATAGCTAAGCTCCTTATTTGCTATAATAAGTTCAGCAGCTCTTTTCTCTTTTTCATCGTTTTGATAACAAAGCTCTTTATTAGCGATAATTAGTTCAGCAGCTCTGTTTTCTTTCTCCTGATTTTGAAAAGCGAGTTCGTGATTAGCAATCACTAATTCCGCAGCTCTGTTTTCTTTTTCTTGATTTTGAAAAGCAAGTTCTTGATTAGCAATAACTAATTCAGCTGCTCTTTTCTCCTTTTCATTGTTTTGATAAGAAAGCTCTTTATTAGCGATAATTAATTCAGCAGCTCGTTTCTCCTTTTCGTCGTTTTGAAAGCTTAGTTCTTGATTTGCAATAATTAATTCAGCGGCTCTTTTTTCTTTTTCATCATTTTGACTGGAGAGCTCTTTGTTTGCTAATAGTAATTCTCGTTCTATCTGTGCGTATTTGATAGCATCTTTGTTGTAGTCGGTCGTTAAGGCATCGAACTTGTATTGGAAGTCCAATAACTCCTGTAAGAGTTCATCTTTATTTTTTTCATGACGGTCCATAATACTGGTATTTGAAGATGAATTTAGGATAGGGTATAATTTCATTACGTGTTATTCCCCCTTAACTATGTTGAATTTTTAAGTAAATATAAGTGATTTACTAGAGACTCTTCTTTATTAATTGAAAAAGATGCCTGTACTTAAGCTTATGTACATAAAAATAGATTTTTTTGTCAAAAAAACTCTCGTGAAATTAAAGCTTAAATTATCGAAACGCTATTTATGAATGCTGGAATTTTAATTTTAAACTTGACTCTCACCGTTGACATCAGTTGTAAGAACAGTACTAAGATGGTCAAAAAACGGTCTTATAGTTTTAAAAATAGCATCGACTTTATTGATAAAATCATTATCTAAAACTTCTTCATCTGTAAATGCATGACGAAAGATAAATTGTTTGTGACGAATTAAATCAATTGCCTCATGATCTTTTGAAAATCCTTTAGGGAAAGTAGGCACTTTATTTCCTGCCATTTCGCCAAAATTAGTTTTAATTGATTTTGAGTTGAGAATTTTACGCCAAATCGACGGATTAATTTCTATGTCCTTTCTAATTCTTTTTAAGTCTTCGGGATTAGGAGAAAAGAAGCCACAGCCTAAGAAATTATTCCCAGGTTGGATATGCACATAATAGCCACCTCTCTTTAATTTAGTGGCTCGTTGCAAGCTAAAGGCAAATCTAGGTTTATACGGTGGTTTATCTTTGCTGAAACGCACATCGTTATAAATACGATACATACTTTTTTTGCCAGATACATTTTCAATATTATCATGGTTATTCATCAGAACGATTAGTTGGTCCACAAAAGCTATAATATTATCTTGTGCTTCAATATAAAGAGGCTTATTATCATTAAACCAATCTCTATTGTTGTTTAAAGCGAGATCATTTAAAAAAGAAAAGCTGTTTGCTGCTATTGTAGGGTTCTCCATTTGTATTAGGAACTATTTATAGGTTAGTATTTGTGTTAAAGCTATGTTTTCAAAATTAAGCAAGTTTTTCATGTGGTAACCGTAAACGGAGTTAAAATTGTCTTATAGCTTATTATGTATAGGTGATTTTTTAGCCCAGATAGAAGCGGCATCCTTTATTTCCGCCGCGGCGGAAATAAAGATAAAGCGGATAGCTGGATTTGCTCCTTATTCTAAAGAGTCTGGTAAATAGTACAACTGTCAGCTTCAATTGGTTTACTAACAGCAGTGACAGTCGGGATAAAATGTCATGTTGGCAGATTATTTTCCGCCATTTTAACAAAAACTGACAATTGATAAGAGGGTTTTGCGTTGGCACAAAGATTGCTTTATAGTCATCAAGTAATAAAAACGAGTATACATTAAATTAAATATATTAAAAATGGGTAAAATAATCGGAATTGATTTAGGTACGACAAACTCTTGTGTTTCTGTAATGGAAGGTAATGAAGCAGTTGTTATTCCTAACGCAGAAGGAAAAAGAACTACACCATCTATCATCGCTTTTGTTGAAGGTGGAGAAATTAAAGTGGGAGATCCAGCAAAAAGACAAGCGGTAACAAATCCTACCAAAACAATTGCTTCTATTAAACGTTTTATGGGACAAGGTTTTGGTGAAGTTTCGGCTGAAGCAAAAAGAGTTTCTTACAAGATTGTAAAAGGAGATAACAATACGCCACGTGTGGATATTGATGGACGTTTATATTCTGCTCAAGAATTGTCAGCAATGACTCTTCAAAAAATGAAAAAAACTGCTGAAGACTATTTAGGTCAAACAGTTACTGAAGCAGTTATTACTGTTCCTGCTTACTTTAATGATGCACAACGTCAAGCTACAAAAGAAGCTGGTGAAATTGCAGGTCTTAAAGTTATGCGTATAATCAATGAGCCAACTGCTGCGGCATTGGCTTACGGATTAGACAAAAAAGGAACTGATCAAAAAATTGCTGTTTACGATTTAGGTGGAGGTACATTTGATATTTCTGTTCTTGAATTAGGAGACGGAGTATTTGAAGTATTGTCTACAAATGGAGATACTCACTTAGGTGGAGATGATTTTGACCACGAAATTATTGACTGGTTAGCTGACGAATTTAAAGCTGAAGAAGGTATTGACTTGCGTCTTGACCCAATGTCATTACAACGTTTAAAAGAAGCTGCTGAGAAAGCTAAAATTGAATTGTCATCTTCTACTGAAACTGAAATCAACTTACCATACGTAACGGCTACAGCTTCAGGACCTAAGCACTTAGTCAAAAAATTATCTAGAGCTAAATTTGAGCAATTAACTGACTCATTAGTTAAACGTTCTATGGCACCAGTTGCTAAAGCGCTTAAAGATGCAGGTTTATCTGTTTCTGATATTGACGAAGTAATCCTTGTAGGAGGTTCTACTCGTATGCCAAGAATCGCTGATGAGGTGGAAAAATTCTTTGGTAAAAAAGCGTCTAAAGGCGTTAACCCTGATGAGGTTGTTGCAATTGGAGCAGCTATTCAAGGTGGAGTTCTTTCTGGAGATGTAAAAGATGTATTGTTACTTGACGTTACACCTTTATCTTTAGGTATCGAAACTATGGGTGGAGTTATGACTACATTAATTGAGTCTAACACCACTATCCCAACTAAAAAATCTCAAGTTTTCTCTACAGCTGCAGATTCTCAACCAACAGTTGAAATCCACGTTTTACAAGGAGCTAGAGCAATGGCTGCTGATAACAAAACTATTGGTCGTTTCCATTTAGATGGTATTCCACCAGCACCAAGAGGTGTTCCACAAATTGAAGTAACTTTTGACATTGATGCTAATGGTATCATCAAAGTTTCTGCAACTGATAAAGGAACTGGAAAATCTCACGATATTCGTATCGAAGCTTCTTCTGGATTAACAGCTGAAGAAATCGAAAGAATGAAACAAGACGCTGAAGCTAACGCTGAGTCTGATAAAATCGCTAGAGAAAGAGCTGAAAAATTGAACGAAGCAGATGGAATGATCTTCCAAACTGAAACTCAATTAAAAGAACTTGGTGATAAATTATCTGATGAAAACAAAGTTGCTGTTGAATATGCTTTAACTGAATTGAGAATGGCTCACCAATCTCAAGATCTTACTGCAATCCAAACTGCACTTGATAACATCAACGCTGCTTGGAAAACTGCTACTGAAGCAATGTACGCTCAAGGAGAACAAGGTCAAGCTGATGCACAGCCACAAGCTGATGCTCAAGGAGATGATGTTCAAGATGTAGATTACGAAGAAGTAAAATAATTATTTCCTGTAGAAACGTGATTTATTGCGTTTCTTACATCATATCAAAACCGTTCACTAGTAGTGAACGGTTTTTTTTGTTTACAATTATAGCATAGTTGAAAAGAACTGTTGTAATTAGTAAGCAATAACGGCATCTAATTTATCTGGTAAACATGATTAATCTCATGATTTAGGATGATAATTTCTATATATCTTTGTAATATTACTTCATATACATTTTTGAATGAGAAAGATAAAGTTTAAAAAAGGACGCAAGTCACAGCCCAATCATCTGGAATATACGGGAAGGCATAGAAAGATGGAATCTGAGATGCAATTGTTTGTCTATGATAATACTGACTTTATTGAATATGAGGATATTGATAGTGCAGATTTAAAGAGCACAATTAATAATCAAAAAACGAATTGGCTGAATCTTCATGGCCTCAACGAGATTGAGATTATTGAAGCTATTGGTGCTTTCTTTAAAATAGATAATTTTTTACTATCTGATATTTTAAATACGACTCGAAGAACTAAATTAGAGGAATCGCCAGACACTCTATTTTTTAATATTAAATCAATGTTGCCTACTGAAAATTCAGATAACATCAGTGTTGAGCAAATTAGTTTTCTTATAAAAAATAACGTGTTAATCTCTTTTCAAGAAAAACGAAGTGACTTTTTTTCGCATATTAGAGAGCGGATACGAACCTATTCAGGGAGTGTACGTACTAAAAAGGCCGACTTCTTACTGTACTTATTATTAGATGCGGTGATGGAAAATTTTTATATCACCATCGAAAATGAAGAAGACAAGGTAGAAGAGTTAATTAATCTCTCCAAGAATAGTGCTGATCCCAAGATTTTAATACGAATTGAGAAACACCGTGACAACTTTAATTTTTTAAAACGAGCCATCATTCCGCTTCGCGATTCTTTGTACGCAATTAAAAGTCTGAAGGAAGATGAAGATTTCAGTGTTATAGAACCAGAAACCTTTGGTTATTTTTCTCGTTTGCATCAAAAAAGTTTAGAGCTTTTAGAACAAATTGACTCTGATATGGGGATGTTAGAAAGTGCTTCTAATTTCTTTTTCTCTTCGCAGTCTCATAAGATGAATGAGATCATGAAAACACTTACGATCGTTTCGGCCATTTTTATTCCGTTAACCTTTATTGTAGGGGTTTATGGTATGAACTTTGAGCACATGCCTGAACTTAAATATCAAAATGGCTATTATGCTGTAATAGGAGTGATGGTGGTGATAGGAATTATAATGGTAATTTACTTTAAAAAGCGAAAATGGTTTTAGTACAAAACTTTAAGATGGTAAACAAGGTATAGTAGCTAATAGGGAGCAAAGCCTCGAGCGCCGCACTTAAGTAGAACTAAATATTCGGTTTAATAATAAGATTGAATGATTTTAATTTGAATATTAAAAAATAATTAGAAATGAATAAGGCAATTTATATAGCGACTTCAGAGCACAATAGTGGTAAATCTATTATAACATTGGGCTTGATGAGTATGTTGATTGGTAAAACAGCTAAAGTGGGTTATTTTAGACCTATTATAGAAGATTTTGAACATGGTAAATTAGACAACCATATAGAAACTGTAATTTCACATTTTAAATTAGATATTGATTTTGAAGATGCTTTTGCAATCACCAAAAGCAAACTAATTAAAAAGAAAAATAAAGGAAAAATAGGCGAGGTGCTCGACCTCATTATTGAAAAATACAAACGTTTAGAAGAACAATTTGATTTTGTCTTAGTAGAGGGAACTAGTTTTAGTGGAGAAGGCACTGTCATAGAACTAGATATGAATGTTCTAATTGCCAAGAATCTTGGAATACCTACGATTATAGTTGGCTCTGGAGTTGGAAAAACTTTAGAAGAGTTAATTGATAGTTTGTATTTAGCTTATGATTCATTCAAAGTGAAAGAAGTAGAGGTGCTAGCAGTAATTGCTAATAAGGTGCAACCTGAAAATATACAAGTGGTTACAGATGGATTGAGAAATAATTTGCCCACAGAAGTTTTGGTCAATGCCATTCCGATTATTTCTAGCTTGAACAATCCCACGATAAAGGAAATTGTGGATGAACTGGATGCTAAAGTTCTTTTTGGTCAAGAATTTTTAAATAATGAAATTGGTAATTTTAGTGTTGGTGCGATGCAATTGCGCAACTACTTACTTCATTTAAAAGAAAACGCTTTAGTAATTACTCCTGGAGATCGAGCGGATATTATATTAGGAGCACTCCAAGCTAATGAATCTGCTAATTACCCTACTATTTCGGGGATTGTATTGACAGGGAATATCATACCTGAAGACAGTATTCTAAAATTAATTGAAGGTCTAACTAGTATTGTTCCCATTATTTCAGTCGAAGGAGGCACCTATAGTATTACGAACAGAATTGGAAACATAAAGTCTAAGATATATGCTGATAATACGCAAAAAATAGAAACCTCCATTGCTACTTTTGAGAAGTATGTTGATATCGATAATCTATCGCAAAAATTAAGCGCTTTTGAAGCGGAAGGGATGACGCCTAAAATGTTTCAGTACAATCTAGTAAAAAGAGCTAAAAAACACCGGAAACATATTGTGTTGCCGGAAGGGAATGATGAACGTATCTTAATAGCTACTTCTCGTTTGTTGACGATGGATGTAGTGGATATTTCGATCATTGGAAATAAAAAACAAATTGAAGCGAAGGTGGCAGAATTAGGAATTACTTTTGATTTTTCGAAAGTAAAAATTATAAATCCTATTGAGTCAGTACATTATGAAGATTACGTCAACACTTATTATGAGTTGCGTAAAAAAAAGAATGTTACTATGGCTATGGCCAAAGATTTAATGGAAGACGTTTCGTATTTTGGAACCATGATGGTGTACAAAGGCGATGCAGATGGAATGGTTTCTGGAGCTGCTCACACCACGCAACATACCATTTTACCAGCCTTACAATTCATTAAAACGAAGCCCAATACTTGTATTGTATCTTCTATATTTTTTATGTGTTTAGAGGATCGAGTTTCAGTATTTGGTGACTGTGCGATCAATCCTAATCCCACTGCAGAACAGCTAGCAGAAATTGCGATATCTTCTGCTGATTCTAGTATGGCTTTTGGTATAGAGCCAAAAATTGCCATGCTGTCCTATTCGTCAGGTACTTCAGGAAAAGGGGATGAAGTAGAGAAAGTTCGTCAGGCGACTGAAATTGTTCGTTTAAAACGCCCTGATTTAAAAATCGAAGGACCTATTCAATACGATGCTGCAGTCGACATGGAAATTGGACAAAGTAAGATGCCAAACTCTGAAGTAGCGGGACAAGCCAGTGTACTTATTTTTCCAGACTTAAACACTGGAAATAATACGTATAAAGCCGTTCAAAGAGAAACAGGGGCCTTAGCTATAGGACCGATGTTGCAAGGTTTGAATAAACCAGTTAATGATTTAAGTAGAGGTTGTACTGTGGATGATATTATCAACACAGTAGTGATCACAGCGATTCAAGCACAAGGATTGTAAAGTTTTATAAAAAGATTGAAATATATAATAATTTAAAAACTAGTTGTTTTGTATTTCAATATCTGACTCTTTTTAATCTTTAAATTTTAAATTTTAGTTTAATGAAAATAGTTATAATAAATTCAGGAAGTTCTTCGATAAAGTACCAATTAATCAATATGCCTAGTCAAGAAGTGATTTGTAGTGGTATGATTGATAGAATAGGTTTAGAAAATTCAAATTTTACTTATGTGACTACCACTACAAAAGTAGAAGAAACTGTAGCCATTGCCAACCATAAAATAGGTTTAGAAAAGATTGCTCATTTATTAATGGACGACAATATTGGAGTAATTAAAAGCACTGACGAGATAGATGCGGTAGGACATCGTGTTGTGCATGGTGGTGCTAGTTTTTCGGACACTGTAGTAATAGATCAAGCGGTAAAAGACAAAATAAAGCAACTTTTTGAATTGGCTCCACTGCACAATCCTGCTAATTTGGAAGGGATCAATGTTGCTCAAGAAATTTTTGTATCAGCAAATCAAGTAGCTGTTTTTGATACTGCTTTTCATCAAACTATTCCAGTAGTAGCACATAAATATGCTATTCCAAATAACTTTCTAAAAGAAAATAAAATAAGGTTATATGGTTTTCACGGAACAAGTCATAAATATGTCTCTGAAAAAGCCATGGAATATTTAGAAAATAGTGACAAAATTATCACTATTCATTTAGGTAATGGCTGCAGTATGACTGCGATTAAAAATGGAGTAAGCATAGATCATTCGTTAGGTTTTGCACCTTCAAACGGATTAGTTATGGGTACACGCAGCGGAGATATTGATCATTCCCTAATATTTTATTTGATAAATACCGTAGGCTATACAGCTGATGAAGTAAATGCTATTTTACTTAAAAAAAGCGGAATGCTAGGTCTTACTGGCTTTAGCGACCTGAGAGATATTGAAGCTAGTGCTGAGGCTGGTAATGAGGATTGTTTGCTAGCATTATCCATGAATGCCTACCGAATAAAAAAATACATTGGTTCCTATGCCGCAGTTTTAAATGGCTTAGATGCGATTATATTTACAGCAGGAATTGGCGAAAATTCTTCTTATATCAGGAAATTAGTATGTACAGATATGGATTATTTTGGTATTCATCTCGATGATCAGAAAAACGAAATTCGCTCTAAGGAAATTAGAGAGATTAACACTTTAGATTCTAAAACTAAGATTATGGTTATTCCTACTAACGAGGAATTAGAAATAGCTAATCAAGTTTATGCACTACTTTCTTAAAATATAGAAGTGTTATTTTATGCAAAGCTTCTCCATGAGAAGCTTTTTTTATACCCTAAAATCGGATAAATGTAATTATATTTGAAAATAAAAACCTTCTCGAATTGAAAGCTAAGACAATACCACTATTCTTTTTCTTTTTTTTATCCATCCAATTATATGCTCAGGATTTACTGCCTTTTGTAGAAAATTACAACAAATCGGATTACCAAGGTGACAATCAGATTTGGAATGTTGCTCAAGGGAAGGATAATGCGATGTATTTTGCAAATAATCATTATTTACTACGTTATGATGGTATAAAATGGGAAAAGTACATGCTTCCAAATAAAACTATTATTCGTTCCATTTATATTGATGGAGATATTATATACTCTGGTTCCTATAAAGAATTTGGTTACTGGTATCGTAAAGAGGGCAAGATGAAATACGTTTCTATTTCTAAGGGCAGAAAGGTATTTGACGAAAAAGAAAATGAAGAGATCTGGAAAATTTTTAAGTTCAATGGGAAAATATATTTTCAGTCGTTTAAGGAAATTTTTATTTACGACTCTAAAGCTTTAAAAAAAGTAGTTCTTGCGCCTCTTATTTCCTATTGTTTTGTTGTGGATAATGAATTGCTAGTGGCTACAGTTAGTGATGGTGTACAAAAATTAATTGGAAATAAATTAGTTAAAATCAAAGGCTGGGATGTTTTAGAAAATAATGTGATTCATGCCATAGAAAAATACAAGGGGAGTACTTATATTTTTACCAAAAAAAATGGTGTTTATGTAGTGACGAATGGAGTAATACAACCATGGAAAAATCCGCTGAATGAGAGGTTGAAAAATGCGAGTATCAACATCGCTAAATTTCTCAAAAAGGATAAACTGATTATAGGTACTGCAAGTAATGGCGTTTATTTAGTGAATCTTAACGATAATTCCTTTATCAATATTAACCGTGATAATGTATTGATGAATAACTCTGTTTTAAGTGTAGGTCAAGATAAGGAATTCAATGTTTGGTTAGGGTTAGATAACGGTATTGCTTATATAGAAGTAAATTCACCTACGGCTATTTTTTATGATAATTCGGGCACACTGGGATCTGTTTACTCTGTAGTCAAGACAAGAAAAGGTTACTTGTTAGCATCTAATCATGGTGTTTATACCTATGAAGGAAATCAATTTTCATTAGTACCTAGTTCGCAAGGGCAGGCTTGGAATATAAATAAAATAGGGGATAAGTATATAATTGGACATAACGAAGGTACTTATCTATACGAGAAGGGACACTATTCGAAATTTAACGGCATTAATGGCGGCTGGAATTTGATCAAAAGTAATGTTGATAATTCGTACTTGCAAGCAACTTATAGTGGGGTTTATATATATGATGACTTGAGGAATTCTTCTGAAAAAGTAATGCTGAAAAATCTATTAAAGCCCATAAAGTACGTCGCTCAAAATAAAAAGAATGAAATTTGGGCTGCTGATAATTATAGGGGATTGTACCGTATTAAATACAATGACAAATACGAAACTAAAGTTGAGAATATCACCCAAAAGAGTGGTATTACAAACGATTTTGGTGTAAAATTATTTGAATTTAGAAATGATATATTGTTTTTGATTCATAACAGCTGGTACACTTTTAATTCCATCTCAAATCAGCTAGAAAAGAATGATTTATTTAATTCTAATTTTGTAAATGTATCTGATATCGTGAAAATTGATGATAACCACTTTATCATACTGCAGGACGGTTTACTATATCAGGTATATGCTAAAGGAAATGCATTTGTACGAAGTCTGATTCAGGAGAAATACTACAAAGGGAAAATAATCAATGATAATTTAAAGATCTTCAAAGATGGAGACAATTATTTATTGAATTTAGATGATGGATTTATTTTGCTACAGCTTAACAATAGTAATAGTAAAGTACCCCAACTAAAAATTGAAGCCTTTAACAATCAACAATTAGTTGCTAATAATTCTAAAATTAAATATAATTCAGAAATACGAATTCACGTTATTTCTGGAATTTACGGTGCAACAAAACCTAGTCTATTTTATAAGGTAAATGATTCTAAGAATTTTACACCTATAAATGACGGACAAATTATTTTGAATAATCTAGATAGCGGTACTAATATCTTTACAGTATTCAATCATGATGGATTGCAGTACAACAAGATTTCCAATTTTACTTTTGAAGTCTCAAAACCTTGGTATTTCTCCTTTTGGATGATTTTATTGTATTTCCTTTTTATAGGTTCAATTTTGTATGTTTATTACAAATGGAATAAAATGAGGTACGTTCAAAAACTCGCTTTGAGAGAAGAAGAACTAAGACATCAAAAGAAAATTCTAGAAATGGAACTTAAGGCAGAGAATGAATTGAACAGCCAAGAATATGAAAAACATATTTTGGAATTAGAACTGCAGTCTAAATCATCAGAGGTTGCTGGTAAATCACTTTCAATTGCTAAACAAAGTGAAATGATTGAAAGTATCCAAGCTATTTTAGATAGTGAAACAGATTTAAACAAACTCAAAAGTGAAATTAAAAAAGCGATCAAAATTAATGCAGTTAATAAGCACGAATGGGAAACCTTTGAAACTAACTTGAATCAGATTCACAATGAATTTATTATTAAACTTTCTCAAAAATATCCCAATCTCACTCCAAAGGATATTAAGCTTTGTATCTATTTAAAAATGAATCTTTCTTCGAAAGAAATTGCTCCTTTAATGAATATTTCATTTAGAGGAGTTGAATTACATCGTTATAGATTAAGGAAAAAATTACAACTCGTACCCGACGATAACCTATCAAAGTTTTTATTATCGTTATAAAAACACTTCTTTTTTTATAGATAATTTATTTTTTAGGGTAATTTTTAACACAATTACAACACATCATTACTACATCATATAGGTATAATCGACTTTCATTCAAAGGCTCCTTAATGCTCGAAATCATTGATGTCTGCTGGTTTTTATGGCTTCTGATGTAGTTATGTAGTATTTCTCATTTAGTTACTATAACGTTGTAATTGTCTAATTTGGCTCAACTAACTTTAACAAATTATTAATACATGAGAAATTTTATTTTTAGCTTTTTAGCACTCATTCTACTTCCAGCATATATGTCTGGTCAAGTAATAAAGGGAAAAGTACTAGATAAACAAGGAATTGGAATACCAGGAGCAATTGTGGTTTCACCGACTTCTAATACTGATACTGATTTTGACGGAAATTTTAATATTAACGCCTCTGTAGGGGATGTATTAAAAATAAGTATGTTGGGTTTTGAAGCTGTTTCTATCAAAGCGACATTAAATCCAATGACCATAACAATGTTAGAATCTCAAGATACAGCATTGCAAGAAGTTGTAATCATTGGATATGGTACAAGAAAAATAATTGACAATACTGCAGCAGTTACTTCTTTAAAAGCTGAGGAAATTTCTAAAACTAAAGTATTGAATGCTTCACAAGCCATACAAGGTAAAGCAGCTGGAGTACAAGTAGTTTCATCAGATTTACCAGGAAGTACTCCTTCGGTTATTATTAGAGGTTTAGGTACAGCACTTGGAGGAAGAACACCTTTGTATATTGTAGATGGGATGCCTACTGAAAACATCAATAACATTAATACAAATGATATTACATCATATGAAATTTTAAAAGATGCATCTGCATTAGCTATTTATGGTACTAGAGCTGCGAACGGAGTAATTATCATTACAACCAAAAAAGGAAAAGGTGACGGTGTTACCGTTGAAGTTGAAAGTTTCGCTGGTTTTAGAGAGCCTTTGAAAAAAGTAAAAATGGCAGGAAGTAATAAATATGCTTATTATTCTAATTCCGCCTTACAAACAACAACGTTTTCTCAGGATCAACCTGTAAATACAGATTGGTTCGATGAAATTACTAGAACCGGTGTGTATACACAAAATAATATATCTGTTTCTGGATCTACAGAAAACATAAAATATTTCTTTAGTTTAGGAAATTATGAAGAGAAAGCGGTTCTTAATGGGTTAGATTATAGTCGTACTACTTTTAGAAACAATAATGAGTACAAGATTTCTAAAAAACTTACAGTAAATCAAAATTTCAGTTTGGGGGTAACTAATTCAACGCCTAAGCCTCTGAGTGCATTTACGAATGCTTATAAGCAATCACCTATTATTCCTGTACGTTTTTCAATGGGGCAATATGGTGTATCATTTGTTGGTAATGATGGGTTTGCAGGCACTACAGGGTCCTCTTTTAACAATGTAGGGAACCCAGTTGCACAATTAGACTTTTTTGATGAAGAACAAAAAAGTGTAATCTTACAAGGAGGTTTAAAATTAGATTATGAAATTGTAAAATCGTTAAAATTTACTTCTCAATTTAATGGTGAATATTATACGTGGAAGAACTATAATTTTGAAGATACTAAAAACATTTGGTTAGCTGCTGATCCTAGTCGAATGGGATCTCAATACAATGCAACGGCCAATGTTAACTTATTAACAAAAGGTAGAAACGAATATTTTAATTGGAACTTATCAAATTACATTACATATAATGAAGTATTTGGGGAAATCCATGATATTGAATTAACAGGAGGTATCGAAACCTCTATCAAAGGGGCAAGAGAACAATTAACAATCTCTAGAAAAAATGTAAATGCTAATGCTAATTACTGGTCTTTAAAAGACGTTAATGAGGTAGCAAATGTTACAAATTATAAGGATGAAGTTTTTAATGAAACTAAGTTGGCTTCTTATTTTGGACGTTTTCAATATAAATTAATGGACAGGTACCTGATTACGGGTACAATTAGACGTGATGGTTCTTCTAATTTTGGTAAAGATTACCGTTGGGGAACTTTTCCAGCATTTGGTTTAGGATGGGTTGTAAGTAAGGAAGATTTCATGGCAAATGTTAAAGGAATCAATCTATTAAAATTAAGAGGGGGTTGGGGTAAACTAGGGAACCAAAATGTCCCACTTAATAATCAAGCATACTCTTCTGGTTTAAGTAGTTATTTAGGTGGTTCAATATTATATGAAGGAACGACAATTAATTCTCAAGTTGACCCAAGTTTATCATGGGAAATTACTGAAGAAGCTTCTGCTGGTTTAGATTTTGAATTGCTAGATAGTAGGTTAAAAGGTTCGTTTGATGTTTACGATAAAACTACAACAAATGTGATTCTAAATACTAAACCTTACATCACATCTGGAATAAGTATTGCTTCACCAGCTCATGTTGGAGAAGTTTCTAATAAAGGATACGAAGTTGCATTACGTTGGGATGACAAAGTTTCTGAAGAATTAAGTTACTGGGTTGGAGGAAATTTCTCTAATAATACAAATGAATTAAAAAGTTTGAAAGATGCTACTCTTGCACCAATTAATGGAGGAGGTTTAGGAAATGGACAATGGACTAAATTACTAGATAATACATCTATAGGAAAGCCATTGGGTAGTTTTTACATGTATGATTATGCTGGTTTTGATCCAGAAAATGGTAAAATGTTATATTATTCAGCAGATGGTACAAAGGTAACTCAAGATGCTTTAGATGCTAATAAAGATAAAAAATATACAGGTTCTATTTTGCCAAGTTCAACTTATGGAGTTACTCTAGGAGTTAATTTTAAGAACTTTGATTTGTCTATTGATGGATATGGAACTTCTGGAGCAAAAGTGTACAATGGTAAAAAAGCACAGCGTTTTTCAGGAGAAAATATAGAAGAATCGTTAGCCACAAATTTCTGGACAATAAACAACACTTCAGCTTCAAAGCCTGCACCATTTAATCAAGTTCCAGTTGCTTCTACCTATTATCTAGAATCTGGAGATTTCTTCAGAGTAAATAACATTAGTTTAGGATACAAACTTCCATTAGTGGAGAACAGCTTCTTGAATTATTGTAGAATATATGTAAACGCTATAAACCCATTTATTACACAAAAGTTCTCTGGTTTTTCTCCAGAATTAAATGGTAATGGGGACCCTTATGGTAGTCAAGGTATTGAGCTAGATGCCTACCCAACTTTAAGATCACTCGTAATTGGTGCTAATTTAAAATTTTAATACAATGAAAAAGATATATATATCACTATTTGTACTATCCGCCTACTTTTTTTCTGGATGTTCAAACGATTATTTAGATGTTGATCAAACAGAATCTATCTCGACAAAAGATATTGCTTTATTTAACAATGATGAAGGGGCAACTACTTTTGTTACTGCAATCTACAGTAAATTCTTAGACTGGAATATGACGTCATTTTCATGGATAGGAGTGACAAGTATTGCTTCTGATGATGCTGATAAAGGTTCTTCTCCAGGTGATACAGGTTCTGATAAAGACGTTATGGACGCGTTGACTTATAATCCTTCAACTCCATCAACTAGTGAAATTTTTGGTGCTAATTATGAAGGTATTAATAGATGCAATCAGGCACTCAATATTGTACCTCAATTAGACAAAGCAAATCCAGCTTTACGTTCTAGGCTAATAGGTGAAGCTAAATTTTTAAGAGCTTTTATGTATTTCACATTGGTAAAAACCTACGGAGGAGTTCCAATTATAGATCATTTGCCAAACCCTTCTTCTGATGAAGATAGAATTATGCAACTGACACGTAAAACTTCTGCTGAAGTATATGCTTTTATCGAAAATGATTTAGCAGACGCTATTGCCGCATTACCTACTAAATCACAATATGCAGCTTCAGAAAAAGGACGAGCTTCAAAAGGAGCTGCTTACGCCTTATTAGCGAAAGTAAATTTATATCAAAAGCAATGGCAAAAAGTAGTTGACAACTGTAATATGGTTACAGGATATTCAATCGTACCAGATTATGCGTCTATGTTTAGACTTGCTGGAGAAAATGATGCAGAGTCTATTTTCGAAATTCAAAGTACTGGTGCAGTTCCAGCTAAAGGTATTGAGGGGTATTCTGCAACTCAAGGTGCCCGTGGTGCTGGTGGATGGGGATGGGGTTTCAATACACCTTCTCAAAGTTTAGTAAATGCTTATGAACCAGGTGATGTCAGAAAAAATGCAACCATTATTTTTGCGGGAACCACGTTATATGATGGTAGAGTAGTACCTACAACGGTTGAAAATCCTAGATACAATTATAAAGCATATTCTTCTGCTTATACTGATGCTTGGCAAACGGATGCTAACATCAAATATTTGAGATATGCTGAAGTAGTATTGATGAAGGCTGAAGCGTTAAATGAACTAGATCAAACTCCTGCTGCAATTCTTTTATTAAACCAAATTAGAAAAAGAGCGGAACTAGGTAATACAACTGCAGTTTCTAAAGCAGATGTGAGAATGGCTATCTGGAAAGAAAGAAGAGTAGAAATGGCTTTTGAACATGACCGCTTTTATGATTTAGTAAGAACTGGTCAGGCTGTTGCTGCCTTTGCAATTGATGGTAAAACATTTGTTGCTGGAAAACATGAATTATTTCCGTTGCCACAAGCTTTCATTACTCAATCAAACGGATTGTCTACACAAAATCCAGGGTATTAATTTTAAACAACAGTAAACATGAAAAACAATAAATATATATACTTATTTACTTCAGTTCTTATGTCACAGTTTTTTATAAGCTGTAATGAGGATAGTATTGATAAAGTAAACAGCCCGATTCCTTATGAATCCATTGGTGGATACGATAATTCTGATGACATTGCCTCTAGTAATTTGATTACAAAAGTAAGTTTTGAAAATAGCGTAACAGATTCAAAAAACGGAATAAGTGGTGGTCTTGGGACCGCTGTAACCTATGCACCTGGAATAAAGGGACAGGCTTATAAAGGATCTTCAAGTTCTTTTATTGCTTATAATACGGTTGCAAGTTCCTTGAAAGAAGTGAAGAGTATCACTGTTTCTATGTGGATTAATACCAATCCACATACTGGAGGAGCACAATCATTATTTATGTTGCCGAAAACTACTGATTTTTGGGGTAATATCTTCACATTGATTGAAGGTACTGGGCCAGCAACTACTATGTTAATGAAGAATCACATTCAAAAGGATGTCACGCCTAGTATTCCGTGGTCAGGTCAGTTTATAGAACACAATGGTACAAACCTATTGCCTAATATGTTTGGATCATGGAAGCATGTAGTATGGATGTATAACGGAACTAGTTCTACTTATAGCATGTATATAGATGGAAAAAAACTTGATTTGCCAACTTCATTAGCGAAGCGATATGCTAGCGATCCTCTTACAGGAGGAGTTGCTTATGGCGAATTAGCAAATTCAAATGTTTCTAAATTCATTATTGGAGGTTTTCAACAACATTTAGGAGCTCCTTGGGGTGCTGCTGATGGATGGATGTTAAACTATACAGGATTAATGGACGAGTTTAGAATTTATAACACTGTACTAACTGATAATGAAGTAGTAGCACTCTATAAGTTAGAAAAAGACAACAGATAAAAATTGTAAGAGCTAGTTTTAAAAAACTAGCTCTTAAATTATGAACAATATTATTTTATGAAAATGAAAATTTCAATATGCTTGTTAATAATAAGTCTCTTTAACTCTTGTTCATCATCATCTGATGAAAAAGGGACAAATGGAGGTACACCACTACCTACTACTCCAGATGCAACAGTTACTCCATTGACAGATACTGAAGCACTTGACCAAGTTCAAAAAGATGCACTTAAATATTTTTGGGAATATGCTGAAACTAATTCGAAATTAGCGAGAGAACGCTATTATACAAATGAACCTGCTTTTGAATCAAATATAGTTACAACAGGTGGATCTGGTTTTGGTTTAATGACCATTATAGCAGGAGTTGATAGAGGTTTTGTGCCTAGAGTAGAAGCTGTTTCCAGATTGACTACGGCAATGAATTTTCTTGAAAAAGCAGAACGCTTTCACGGTGCCTGGCCGCATTGGATTAATGGTAACGACGGAAAAGTAATCCCTTTTGGTACAAAAGATAATGGTGGAGATTTAGTAGAAACTTCATTTTTGTGTCAAGGATTATTGACTGTTAGAGAATATTTTAAAAATGGAACTACGGCTGAAAAAGCTTTGGCTACTAAGGCTGATGAACTTTGGAAAGGAGTAGAGTGGGATTGGTATACTAAAGGAGAAGAAGCTTTATACTGGCACTGGTCTCCTAATTATGGATGGGAAATGAATTTCAAGTTAGAAGGCTACAATGAATGTTTAATTACTTATGTAATGGCAGTTTCATCTCCTACACATCCTATTTCTGTTGCTGCATACCATAAAGCTTGGGCTAGAAGCGGAGCCATTAAAAGTGGAGCATCACAATATGGTATTCCCGTAGTATTTAATTATAATGGGGCAAGTGGAAATGTTGGACCTATGTTTTGGTCGCACTATTCTTACCTAGGTTTAGATCCCACTAATTTGAACGATCAATACGCTAACTACTGGACGCTGACGCAAAATCATGCAAAAATCATGCATCAGCACGCAGTTGTTAATCCGAAACAATGGAAAGGTTATTCTGAAAAATGTTGGGGTTTAACAGCTAGTTATACGAGAAACGCTGACGGATCTACTGGATATGCAGCTCATCAGCCGAATAACGATTTAGGTGTTATTTCACCCACTGCAGCCTTATCTTCATTCCCTTTTACGCCAGCTGAATCATTGAAATTTTTACATTATTTATATGATGAAAAAAAACCTGAATATGTGGGAATAGCAGGACCGTATGATGCTTTCTCACCTCATTATAACTGGGTTACTCCAAGGTATTTAGCTATAGATCAAGGGACTATTGTACCTATGATCGAAAACTATCGTTCAGGTCTATTATGGAAATTATTTATGAACGCTCCAGAAGTGAAACCAGGTTTATTAAAATTAGGTTTTCATTCTGGGAAATATAACTTTTAAGAAATGTTTAAATATTTAATTTTTGGAATAACGCTTTTATTTTCAGTAAACTCCAGTGCTCAAACAAATATTACAGGAAAATTCAATACCGAAATAGTTACTACGCACACACTAAATTATGCTTTGCATGTACCTAAAAGTGTTAAAGAGAAAAAACCACTGCTAATTTTTTTACATGGGTCTGGTGAGAAAGGAACTGATATTGAATTAGTAAAAGTGCATGGTCCTTTTAAATATTTAAAGTCAAACGAATTGGATGCTTACGTCCTGGCTCCTCAATGTCCAGAAAATGAATATTGGGATTCGGAAGTATTGTACCAACTGATTTTAAAAATTCAAAAAGAGAACAACATTGATCCCAACAGAATTTATTTAACTGGATTAAGTATGGGAGGCTGGGGAGCATGGAATTTAGCTTTTGCACATCCTGAAATGTTTGCTGCTTTAGTCCCTATTGCTGGATTTGTAGATCGTGTTCCAATGATTGAAAACTGTAAAATAGGAGCGATTCCTACAAAGATCTTTCACGGCCTAGTGGATGATGTGGTCAATGTGGACTATTCCATTACAATTTATAAAAAATTGAAGAAATGCAATCCTAACATCTCTCTTACCATTTTTGATAATGCAGGTCATGACAGCTGGACTCGAGTATACGACAATAAAGAAATTTACGATTGGATGTTCCATCAAACAAAAAAATAACAAAATGAATAACAAATTAATTATAGCGTTTTTATGTTTTTCTCTATTTGGCTACAGCCAAAAAAAAGCATTTAAAAAAGCAATTGCGATTAAACCAAAAGCTGAGTTTGTGGCTGATTTAATGGCAAAAATGACAATAGATGAGAAAATAGGACAATTAAATTTACCTACATCAGGAGATATCACCACAGGAGCTGCTAACAGTTCTAATGTGGCCAAAAATATCGAAGAAGGTAAAGTAGGCGGTTTATTTAATATTAAGTCGGCACAAAAGATTAGAGAAGTTCAAAAAGTAGCTGTTGAAAAAAGCCGTCTGAAAATTCCATTGCTTTTTGGAATGGATGTAATCCATGGTTACGAAACTACATTTCCTATTCCGCTTGGATTATCTTGTACTTGGGACATGAAATTAATTGAACGCAGTGCTCAAATTGCCGCTCAAGAAGCCAGTGCTGACGGAATCAACTGGACATTTTCACCAATGGTTGATATTTCTCGTGACCCACGCTGGGGAAGAGTTTCAGAAGGATCTGGTGAAGATGCTTATTTAGGAAGCCAAATTGCAAAAGCAATGGTCAACGGTTACCAACAAGATGACCTTTCAAAAAACAATTCTATTTTATCCTGTGTAAAACATTTTGCTTTATATGGTGCTGCCGAAGCGGGACGGGATTACAATACCGTTGATATGAGTAAAATAAAAATGTACAACGAATACTTTCCTCCTTACAAGGCAGCTGTTGATGCAGGTGCAGGTTCAGTGATGGCTTCGTTTAATGAAATTGACGGGATTCCTGCAACAGGAAATAAATGGTTGATGACTGATGTACTAAGAAAAGAATGGGGCTTTAAAGGCTTTGTTGTAACGGACTATACTGGTATTCCTGAGATGATGGCACATGGAATGGGCGATTTACAAACGGTATCTGCTCTAGCATTAAATGCTGGAATTGAAATGGATATGGTAGGAGAAGGTTTTTTGACCACCTTGAAGAAGTCTTTGGCAGAAAATAAAGTGACTATGGAGCAAATTGATAATGCGGTTCGTCTTATTTTAAATGCTAAATATGATCTTGGACTTTTTCAAGACCCTTACAAATACTGCGATGTAAAAAGAGCTAAAACCGAAGTTTTCACAACATCAAATAGAGCAGAAGCTAGAAATATCGCTGCTCAATCATTAGTCTTACTTAAAAATGAAAAACAAGTATTGCCTTTAAAAAAGTCTGGAACTATTGCTGTTATAGGGCCCTTGGCTGATGCCAAAGAAAATATGGCTGGTACCTGGAGTGTGGCTACTAATATGGATAAATCAATTTCCTTGATAGCCGGAATTAAAGAAGTTGCAGCTAATGCAAATGTGCTTTACGCCAAAGGAAGTAATCTAGATTATGATGCTGCATTTGAAGAAAAAGCGACTATGTTCGGAAAAACATTACATCGTGATGATAGAACAAAAGAGGCATTATTAGCAGAAGCATTAAAAATTGCGAATCAATCTGATGTTATCGTGGCAGCGCTTGGAGAATCTGCTGAAATGAGTGGAGAAAGCAGTAGCAGAACGAATATCGAAATTCCACAAGCGCAAAAAGACTTATTGCAAGAATTACTAAAAACAGGAAAACCGGTTGTATTAGTTTTGTTTACTGGGCGACCTTTAGTTTTAGTACAAGAGAATGAAACGGTACCCGCAATTTTGAATACTTGGTTTGCAGGAAGTGAAGCGGGAAGCGCAATCGCAGATGTTTTATTTGGTGATGAAAACCCTTCTGGAAAATTGACAACGACTTTCCCGAGAAGTGTAGGTCAAGTACCTATTTATTACAGTCACAAAAATACCGGTAGACCACTAGGAAATAAAGAAGGGAAATTCGAAAAATTCAAATCTAATTATATTGATGAAAGAAACGAACCATTATATCCTTTTGGTTTTGGGTTGAGTTACACCACATTTAACTATTCTAATCTAAAAATTTCTTCTGAGAAGATGAATTTTAACGACAAGATCAATGTTAGTGTTGACGTTACAAATACTGGAAATTATGACGGAAAAGAAGTAGTTCAATTGTATTTAAGAGATGTAGTTGGTTCTGTTACAAGACCAGTAAAAGAGTTAAAAGGATTTCAAAAAATAGCCCTTAAAAAAAGGGAGAAAAAAACAGTGACTTTTCAAATTTCATCTGAAGATTTGCAATTTTATAATTCTGATTTGGAATTTGCAGCTGAACCAGGACAATTTGAAGTTTTCATTGGTGGAAGCTCTGATACAGAAAGTAAAGTTGGTTTTGAGTTAAATAAATAGTTTGGTTTTTATTTCAACTTGGTTGGCCCTTCGGTTTGAATACCGAAGGGCTTTTTAAAAAGGAAAGTCTAGTAGTGTGCCCGCCGTTATTTAATATGGTTTTACTATTTTAGCTTCTCTAAAAACAAAAAAATTAAAAACATGAAACATTTTTTATCAGGTATTCTATTTTTTACTTTGAGCTTACTGCAAGCTCAGAGTGTAGCATCACCTTCCAAAAAAATTACTGTAGACTTTAGTCTTACTGCTAGTGGGCAACCGAGTTATAATGTTAATTTTAAAAACAAAGCCGTTGTTCAAGAAAGTGCAATGGGAATCAAGTTAAAAGAAAAACCAGCTCTTGATGCAAATTTCAGTATTCAAGGATCAAAAAATACCACATTTAACGAATCATGGAAACCAGTTTTAGGAGAGCAGGCTTCGATTGTTAATCATTATAATGAATTAATAGTTTCGCTTATTCAAAAAGACACTAAAGTAAAAATGAATATTATTTTTAGAGTTTTTGATGAAGGAATTGCTTTTAGATATGATTTCCCAAAACAAGCTGAACTGAACTATTTTATTATTTCAGATGAAGTAACGCAATTTAATTTGACAGAAAACTACAAAACTTTTTGGATTCCAGGAGATTTTGATAGTAATGAATATGAGTACAATGAAACAAAATTGTCAGAAATTGATAATTCTAAAATTGACATGAACAATGGTATTGGTGTCAAATCAATTCCGGGTAAATACATTGTTCAGTCGCCATTGATGATGAAATCGCCAGCTGGGTTATATGTTAATATTTTTGAAGCAGCAGTGGTTAACTATCCCGTGATGCACCTTAATGTTGATGTGGCTAATTACCATTTAAATGCTCAGTTAGTTCCTAACGCTATTGGTGATAAGGCTTATTTACAAGCGCCTTGTGTTTCCCCTTGGAGAACAATTATGATTAGCGATGATGCGCGAGATATCGTTAGTTCAAAAATGATTTTGAATTTAAATGAGCCTTCTAAAATAGAAGATACTTCTTGGATTAAACCTATGAAATACGTTGGAATTTGGTGGGAAATGCACGTTGGGAAGTCCACTTGGGATTTTGCAGGTTCTCAAAACGCTCAAAACTCCTTAACACAAGATTTAATTCCGTCTGGTAAGCACGGTGCAACAACTGAAAACACCAAAAGGTATATTGATTTTGCAGCCAAAAATGGTTTTGATGGTGTGCTTGTCGAAGGTTGGAATGTAGGTTGGGAAGACTGGTTTGGGAATTGGAAAGAAGAAGTTTTTGACTTTGTAACACCTTACCCAGATTTTGATATTGCAGCTATTTCGGCTTACGCCAAATCAAAAGGAGTAAAAATGATCATGCATCATGAAACTTCAGGTTCGGTTGCTAATTATGAGCGTCATTTGGATCGTGCTTTCGAAAACATGGTTAAATATGATTATCCAGCGGTAAAATCAGGATATGTAGGTAAGATCATCCCAAGAGGAGAATTTCATGATGGACAAACGATGGTAAACCATTTCAATTTTGTTGCCAGACGTGCTGCAGATTATAAGATAATGCTTAATTCTCATGAGTCTACAAGACCTACAGGTTATGGAAGAACCTACCCTAACTACATCGCTGCTGAAGCTGCGCGTGGGAATGAATTTAATGCTTGGAGTGTGGGAAATCCACCAATGCATGAGACTATATTGCCCTTCACAAGACAATTGGGAGGACCAATGGATTATACCCCAGGTATTTTCGAAATCAAAATGAGTTATTACGATAAAACTAAGACTGAGCAGGTTCATACTACTTTAGCAAAGCAATTGGCATTATATGTAACGATGTACTCGCCATTACAAATGGCAGCTGATTTGCCGGAAAACTATGAAAAATACAGTGATGCTTTCCAATTTATTAAAGATGTAGCTGCTGACTGGGATGAGAGTAGATACCTTGAAGCAGAACCAGGAGATTATTTAACAGTAGTTAGAAAAGCCAAAGGATCAGAATCTTGGTTCCTAGGGGCAATTACAGATGAAAACGCTAGAAAATCTGAAATCAAATTGGATTTCTTGACTAAAGGGCAAAAGTATAAAGCGATCATCTATGAAGATGCAAAAAATGCCGATTGGCAAAAGAATCCTATCGCTTATAAAATCAAAACGATAGAAGTAACGAATAAATCTAAAATCAATCTGAACTTGGCACCAGGAGGAGGAACAGCAATTAGTTTCGAACCAGTTAAATAGTTATTAGAAGTTTTAGTAATGTGCCTTAGCGTACTTTATTGATTTGTTAATGACCACTAACTTATCCTTTAACTCCTGCAAGTAATGTACTTCTTGCAGGATTTTTTTTGGACTATTGGAAATCCAATTGGAGTTATTCAGATTAAAAAATGCTATTTAATTATGAAAAACACTAAGATTACTTTTTTAAAATTACTGCTTGTAGGCTTACTTTTTCTTTCTGTTCAGGCTGAAGCCCAACAAAAAACCTATTGTAACCCAATTAATATTGATTATGGTTATTGTCCAATTCCTAATTTTGTTACGCAGGGAAAACACCGCGCTACTGCTGATCCGGTGATTACTTTTTTTAAGGGAGAATACTATCTTTTTTCGACAAATCAATGGGGGTATTGGCACAGTAAAGACATGCTTGATTGGAAATTTATTTCTAGAAAGTTTCTAAGACCAGAGCATGACGTTTACGACGAACTTTGCGCGCCTTCACTATCATTTGTCAATGATACTCTGCTTGTTGTAGGTTCAACACATGGTAAGGAATTTCCAATCTGGATGAGTACCAACCCTTCTAAAGATGACTGGAAAGAATTAGTTCACAAATCAGAAGCCGCGGCTTGGGATCCCTCTATTTTCTGGGATAAAGAGAAAGATGAATTGTATGAGTATTATGGTTCTAGTAATCTATACCCACTTTATGGTGTCAAATTAAATAGAAAAACGTTTCAGCCAGAAGGAGAAGTCATCCCTTTAATTGCGCTAAATGATGATGAACATGGTTGGGAGCGCTTTGGTGAAAATAATGACAACACTTTTATGCAGCCTTTCATGGAAGGTGCATTTATGACCAAATACAATAATAAATATTACCTGCAATATGGTGGTCCAGGAACTGAGTTTAGTGGTTACGGTGATGGTGTTTATGTCAGTGATAAACCGTTAGGTCCTTTTGAGTATCAGTCTCACAATCCTTTCTCTTATAAACCAGGAGGTTTTGCTAGAGGAGCAGGGCATGGAGCAACCTATCAAGATGACAAGGATGCTTTCTGGCATGTTTCTACAATGGTTATTGGTACCAAGAACAATTTTGAAAGACGTATCGGAATTTGGCCAGCGGGTTTTGATAAAGACGGAATTTTATACTCAAATACTGCTTACGGCGATTATCCTACTTTTTTGCCCTCGCAAAATAAAAACCATTTAAACGATAATTTTTCTGGCTGGATGTTACTGAACTATAATAAGCCAGTTCAGGTTTCTTCAACCTTAGGAGGGTATCAAGCGAATAATGCTGTAAATGAAGATATAAAAACGTATTGGTCCGCAAAAACAGCAGCAAAAGTCGAGTGGCTGATTTCAGACTTAGGAGAAAAAAGTACTGTTAACGCTATTCAAATTAACTTTGCCGATCAAGATGTGGAGTTAATGGGGAAACCAGAAAAAACTACTGGACATCAATACGTCTTATATTATTCGGACAATAATAAAGACTGGAAAGTTGCTGTGGACAAAAGCAAGAATGACAAAGATGTGCCACATGATTATATCGAATTAGAAAGTCCAATTAGTGCTCGTTATTTAAAAATTGAAAATAGAGGAATGCCAACAGGTAAATTTGCTCTTTCAGGTTTTAGAGCTTTTGGAAAAGGGAGTGGTAAAATTCCGAATACTGTAAATAATTTTGTTCCTTTACGAGCAGAACCGCGAAAAAAAGGAGAAAGACGTAATGTTTGGTTCAAATGGCAGCAAGAACCTTTGGCCGATGGTTATGTGATCTATTTTGGAAAATCACCTGATAAAATGTACGGTTCTATAATGGTATACGGGAAGAACGAATACTATTTTAACGGTTTAGATCGTACAGATGCCTATTATTTTCAAATAGAAGCTTTTAACAATAACGGAATTAGCGCACGTACAGCTATTAAAAAATCTGAATAATACTAACTATAATAAACGATGAGAAAAACCACATTTTTAGCACTATTGCTTTTAAGCGGAACAACTATTTTTGCTCAAAATAAAGAGGAGCAAAGACTAAAAGATATTTATAACGCTTCATTAACTAATTCTAAATGTTATGCATGGCTTGACCATCTTTCAAATGACATTGGTTCCCGTCTCTCAGGTTCAGCAAATGCTGAAAAGGCAGTACAATACACTAAAGCGGAAATGGAAAAGTTGGGTTTTGACAAAGTGTATTTGCAAGAAGTTATGGTGCCAAAATGGGTAAGAGGAGAGAAAGAAACAGCCTATATCCTGGATGGGAAAGTTAAGGTTACTGTTCCCATATGTGCTTTGGGTGGCTCAATTGCAACGAATAAAAATGGCCTCACAGCAGAAGTGGTTGAAGTACAAAGTTTTGATGAATTAACAGCTTTAGGTGCAGCTAAGGTAAAAGGGAAAATTGTTTTTTACAATCGACCAATGGATAATGCACAAATAGAATCTTTCCATGCCTATTCGGGTGCAGTAGACCAACGCTATGCTGGTGCACAAAAAGCAGCTGAACTAGGAGCAGTGGGAACAATTGTACGTTCTATGAATTTACGACTCGATGATTTCCCACACACTGGAGCACAAAGTTATGGTGATCTTCCTAAATCAAAATACATTCCTACAGCAGCGATAAGTACTAATGGTGCCGAATTACTAAGTAAAAAATTAGCAGCAAATCCAAGTTTGAAATTTTACTTCAAACAATCGTGTCAGCAATTTGACGATGTATTGTCCTATAATGTAGTTGGAGAAATTAAAGGATCAGAAACACCTAATAATATTATGGTCGTGGGTGGACATCTAGATTCTTGGGATTTAGCAGATGGTTCACATGATGATGGGGCAGGAGTAGTACAGAGTATGGAAGTGGTGAATATTTTTAAAAACCTTGGGTACAAACCTAAAAATACTATTCGTGTTGTGCTTTTTATGAATGAGGAAAACGGTCTTAGAGGCGGAAAAAAATATGAAGAGTTAGCTCAAGCTAATAATGAAAATCACATATTTGCTCTAGAAAGTGATTCAGGAGGTTTTAGTCCTAGAGGATTTTCGTTAGAATGTAATGAGGCTAATTTTAATAAAATTACTGGCTTTAGTAAATTATTTGAACCGTATTTAATTCACAGTTTTGTAGAAGGCCATAGTGGTTCTGATATAGGTCCGTTAACGTCAAAAAACATCGTTAAAGCTGGTTTAAAACCAGATTCACAACGTTATTTTGATTACCATCATGCTGCAAACGACAAATTTGATGCAGTGGATAAAAGAGAATTAGAATTAGGAGCTGCTACAATGGCATCGCTAATGTATCTAATTGATCAAAACGGTATTCTAAAATAAAGAACTATAGCGCAACTAAGATACAAGAAAGCCACAAGTATAAACTTGTGGCTTTCTTGTGTGATAAAAGCATGCTTTTAAAATTTAAATAATCAATAGTTAGGTTAGTGTTTTCCATCTCCTAGTAAAACCGACAACGATTTTAGGCGGTCTGTACGATCAGCAATTAGCTTTATGATACTCACGAACGGAATAAACAAAATCATTCCTGCAGCGCCCCATAATATGCCGCCTACGGTTATCATGATAATGATGACAAGCGTATTTATTTTTAAGCGGTTACCCACAGCAAATGGAAAAATTACATAAGCTTCTAGTAATTGTACAATTGAAAATACGATAATTACTCCTAACGGATACCATATAGAGTTATACGTTATCCAAGAAATAGCTATAGGTAAAAGGGAGGAAATCATAATCCCGATATAAGGAATAAAGGTCAGTATTGATGCGATGAATCCAAACATAAACGGATGTGGAACACCAACTATGGCAAGACCAATACTGTTTAAGAGTCCGACGATCAAATAAACAACAAGCATGCCTTTTATGAAATTGTAGTAGGCATTAATAGTTTCTACCAAAATCTCATGTATTGTTTCTTTTCTTTCTGCAGGAAACAAATGGTACAGTACATTAGCCAGCATTTGACGATGGTACAGAATTAATGCTGAGAAAACCGGGATGATTAAAATAAAAAAAACAGACTCAGATACGGAGTAGATTAAACTTCGTAGCAAAGAGAAAGCTTCTGCTCCCGAGTTGTTGATGGCATTTTTAAAAAATAGAAGTTGCTCGTCTAAACTGATTTCAAATCGTTCTGTAACATAGCTACTTAATTGATTCAGGCTTTCTAGAAGCTTAATTTTAAAAGGCTCCCATTCATTTGAAAACTCACTCATTTGATTAAAGAGTAAATATAGCAAGCCCCCGCTCAAAAGCAGAATAATAAATAATGAAATGAATATAGATAATCCCTGGCTAAATCCTTTTTTTTCCAGCCACTTACATACTGGATAGAGTATAAAACTGATTAGAAGTGAAAAACTAAGCGGAATTAAAAGAATTTTTCCAAAATAAAGAATGAGGGACAGCAATACAATATATTGAAGTACCACGATTGGTGAAAACTTTTTACTGACAGGAACTTGTTTTGGTATTTTGGAAAATGGTATCATACTTATTTTAAACTTTTAAAGTTATTAGCTCCGTTTATATTTATTTTGCCTTGCCTCTAACTTTATGGAAACTTAAAAACTATCGGGCTAATCTTTTCTCAATCCTTAAATGTTATGATGAATTTAGCTCCTTGATTCACTTTACTTTTTACTGTTATGTGACCTCCTAGACTAGTAATGTGGTTATAAACCAAATACAAACCTATTCCATTGCTGTCAACATGATTATGGAATTTTTGATGTAAACCAAATATTTTATCTTTTACTTTCTCCATATCAAACCCAATTCCGTTATCAGAGACAATCAATTGTTTACGGCCATCTTTTATTTCTGTGTAAATAGAAATTACGGGCAAAACATCTGATTTAGAATACTTTATAGCGTTGGTTATTAAATTTAAAAAGATGCTTTTTAAATACGATTTATTGAAACGAATTATTTTTAAAGCTTCAAAATTAATCCGAATCTGTGCTTGCGAATTTTGAACTAAAGCATTAATAGATAATAAAACTTCATTTACAACAGCATTTAAACTTACATCTTCAAGATGTGCATTATCATCATTTTTTTTATTTAGTAAAGCAACATGTTCATTTAAAGTTTGCTTTAAACTTTCTGATGTAGACTTTAGGATGGCAATAAATTCGAGTGTTTCGCTATCTTTAATTGTAGATGTATCTAATAGTTCAAAGACAGAGAGTAAATTGTTAACAGGTGATCTTAAATCGTGAGCAGAGGTGTAGGTTAACTGCTTATAATCACTATTTATTTTAGTCAATTCAGCGAGATTCAAATTGCGCTCTTCTTCTAATTCTTTTTTGTAAGTTATATTTTTTGCAATAGCATAAACATGTTGATCATCTTCTATAGGTAGTGAGGTCCATAATAACCAAACTATAGCGCCATTTTTAGTTAAATACCTGTTTTCAAAATTAAATAACGGTATTTTACTCCTGAGATCGTTTCGTGCATTAGAGGTGCTTTTTTTATCATCATCATGTACAAAATCATTTATGGGGCGGGACAGCAACTCATCATTACTATAACCTAATAATTCTGACACGGCAGGATTTATCCTTTTAAAATAACCATCAAAACCAGCAACACATAACAGATCGGGAGTAGCATCAAAAAATTTTTCAAATTTATTGAATGCTTCACACACAGCTACAGTAATTTTTTGATCACCTCTTATCATTGTTGCCCCCTCTTAAATTATTTTTTTCGCAATAGCTAATGATTAAAATTTTAAATTTAAATCAGTAATTTACGACATTGCAAATGAATAATTTGATGTAAATACTAAATTAGGTATAAATTAGTATATAATACAAACACAGTAACAAACTAATTGCATTTTTTTAGAGTTTACTAGTTGTATGCTAACATAATAAAAAAAAAAGGAGGTTGTTCATTAAACAACCTCCTTTTGATATCAGTAAGTATTTGTGGACTAAATTCTAAATATTCCTCCAAAAGCGATAATTCTTTGAAAAAAGAAAAAGTCTTGAGAAGCACTATCAGCAGTACTTTGAGTAGTGCGAATATCTTGCATATTTATGTAACCACCTTTTAACTCTCCTTGAATGTAAAAATGTTTAAAGAAAGTAAGGTTTAATCCTGCTTTCAGTGAAGTTCCATATCCTGATATATGAAAATCATCATGACGATCTTTTCCTAATAATGTTGTGTTTGTTTTTGGATACAACATTCCAATACCTAAACCTTCAGTCAAATTAACTTGTATTTTATCTGTGTTAGTTATTTTAAATAAAGAAGAAATATCATCATGTCTGGAGAATTCTGTATTAACATAATTCAAACCATCAGTATGTTCATACATCAAGAAATCTTCTGTAAGTTGTATAGGATTGTTATTGTAAATCCCATCGTATCCTGTATTAGCTGCAATAGTTCCTGTGATATTGGCCGTTTGATTTTGTGTCATTACATATTTCATATGGTCAACACCTATAGCAATACTATAATGGTCACTTATAAAATACCCCATTCTAAAATTAGTTTGAGGAATCGTCATCTTAGTAGGATTAATATAATCTACGTGCCAGCCCTTTGGTTTGTCATGTGCAGTAATATTATCTAACGTAAAGTTGTAATCATCCCCTTTAAATGTCACATCAGACTTGCTATAACTTTCTCTATTTCCTCCCCACGATACAAAGAATTTCCCTTTATTGTGAGCTGTATAATTATCTTGTACTTTAATGACTTCTTGAGCCTGTCCAACATTTGTAATAAGCAATGTTACAAATGCCATGTAAAAAAATATATTTTTCAAAGAACGTATTATAAAATTTTAAAATTGATTAACGGTTTGTCTAATAGCAACTAATTTTGTCATTAAAGATTCAAAATAATCTAAATGTAACATGTTAGCGCCATCACTTTTTGCATTAGCAGGGTCAAAGTGCGTTTCGATAAAAATACCATCAACACCAACAGCAATTCCTGCTTTTGCAACAGTTTCAATCATATCGGGTCTTCCACCTGTAACACCAGCCGTTTGATTTGGTTGTTGTAGTGAGTGTGTTACATCAAGCACAGTAGTGGCATATTGCTGCATAGTAGGAATTCCTCTATAATCAACAATCATATCTTGGTATCCAAACATTGTTCCGCGATCTGTAACCATAACCTTTTGATTATTGCAGTCAAGAACTTTTTGAACGGCATGTTTCATACTTTCGGGACTCATAAATTGTCCTTTCTTTAAGTTGACTACTTTTCCCGTATTGGCAGCAGCCACAACTAAATCAGTTTGACGCACTAAAAAAGCTGGAATTTGTAACACATCTACATATTGAGCAGCCATATCAGCATCCTCATTAGTATGAATATCGGTGACCGTAGGTACTCCAAAAGTTTCCGATACTTTCCTAAGGATTTTTAACGCCTTTTCATCTCCAATTCCTGAGAAACTATCAATTCTAGAACGGTTAGCTTTCTTAAATGAACCTTTAAATATGTAAGGAATTGCTAATTTGTCAGTGATTCCAACTAATTTCTCAGCAATTCTCAGAGCCATTTCTTCTCCTTCAATAGCACATGGTCCTGCTAATAAAAAGAAATTACCGCTATTGGTGTGTTTAATCTGGGGTATATGTTGTATGTTCATAAACTTGTATTTTTAAAGTTGCAAAGGTAACTATGATTTATCATGTAGCCTTTACGATTTAACATTTTTTATAGAATGAATTGTAGCTGTTTTCAGTAGCTTTTTCCTGCTATCCACTTGTATCTTATTGTTTTTAAAGAAAAAACAATAAGGATACCGCTGCTATCAGGGCTATCAAAAATTTATTGAGCGATTTTTTTTAAGCCAAAACCCACTGGGACTTTTAAATGCCCTTTTTCATAAATGTTCAGATACAATAGAATAGGTTTGTTTAAACCTGCCCATTGTACTTCATAAATATCTAAAAAGCCAGCACCCATTTCACTTCTTTTTGTAGGGAAGGGACAGCAACTTTCTAATTTTTTAAAGCTAATTTTTTGTCCTTTAGGTCCCGTCAATGCATTTAAATAACGTTCTTGATTGATTGTTTCATTTCGAGTACTGTAGTAAAAAACATTGATAGGGTAATCTTTATCATAACCATATTTTTTATCGGTACTGTATTCTGTAATAATGAATGTGTTTTCTGAAGAAAGTCTAGGAGTAGGCGCATTATCATCTACATTTTTTAGTGTAGATTTAGTACTTACACAAGAATTCATAAATAAAAGTACGGTAAAACAAAGCACTGCTTTTTTCATGATTATTTTGGTTTGAAATTTTTTTTCCTAATTTATGTACAAAGATAATGAGAACTATAAAGGAGAATACTACTATAATAAATATTTGTGATGAAAATGGTATACTATTAAATATAAGAATCCTTATTTTTGCGGCAAATACATAAATTATGACCGTTTTTTTTCAAACTTGGCCTTGGTACATATCCGGGTTACTTATTGGTGCAATTATGCTTTGCTTAACTTATTTTGGTAAAACATTTGGTATGTCTTCTAACTTGCGTTCTATGTGTTCCATTGTGGGCTTAGGTAAGCGAGTATCTTTCTTCGATTTTGATTGGAAATCACAACGCTGGAATTTAGTTGTGGTTCTAGGTGCGATGCTTGGTGGATTTGTTGCAGTGAATTTTATGAGCGATCCTTCAAACGTTACGATTAACCCAGAAACAATTTATCAACTAGCAGCCTTAGGAATTGATGCACCAAATGGTAAATTAGCACCTGACGCGCTTTTTGGTCCCTCTGTTTTTCAGTCCCCAAAAGGGATTGCAATTTTACTTATTGGTGGTATATTAATTGGTTTTGGTACGCGATACGCTGGTGGTTGTACATCAGGACATGCCATTTCTGGTTTAAGTAACTTACAAATTCCTTCTTTAAAAGCAGTTGTAGGTTTCTTCATTGGTGGCTTGATAATGGCTTATTTAATCTTCCCCTTAATTTTTTAAATGATGAATGTAATAAAATATTTACTAGTAGGTTTTGTTTTCGGAATTGTCTTAACAAAGTCGGAGGCTGTTTCATGGTACCGCATCTATGAGATGTTTCAATTTCAATCTTTTCACATGTACGGTATTATAATGACGGCCGTAATAACGGGTGTGATTGGCATCCAAATTATAAAGAGAAAAAATATTAAAGACATCGATGGTACACCAATCGCAATTGCTGATAAAGAACAGGGCAATGCAAGATATTGGATTGGTGGTATATTTTTTGGACTGGGCTGGGCATTAGTAGGAGCCTGTCCTGGACCTATTTTTATATTGCTAGGTGCTGGTTTCTGGAGTATATTTATTGTGTTTTTTGGTGCGTTATTTGGTACCTATCTATATGGTGTTTTTAAAGACAAACTACCTCATTAAAAGGATATGTTTTTAGATGATTTATAGCATTCTCTTAATAGGGGATGCTATTTTTTTTGGTTTAATTTCAATATACCAGTTACAATTAAATATTGGGCAAGTAAATAAGTGACCATAATAAAAAAGGAACTCATTACTATAGGGCTATAAAATTTGTCAAATGCCAAAATACTATCAGAACTTACAAATACGATTGCTCCTGTTAAAATGTACCAATTAGCAGGTTTATGCCAAATTAAAAATCCTTTAAACGCAAATAAGAGCATTGTAGAAATTACCATAGCATATACAAAAACAGGGATTTTTAAATCACCAAGACTGGGCAACAATACAGAGAGCATGACCATCAAGTAAACGATAATAATTGTTACACCTACCCAATAAACAGCTTTGTTTCGAGTGTTTTTAGGTTTTATTTGTTTGTTGAACAACACTATATAAATAAGATGCGAAATTAAAAAAGCAATTAATCCAAAAATAAAATACAACTCGCCTTTATCTGTAAAAAGTAAAATAATATCGCCTATCCATGAAAATGTAAGCGCTGCTATTAGAAATTTTTTAGATGAAAAATGTTCAGTAACATAAACTGCCGTAATTAAAAATGGCAATAAAAAAGGCTTTATGTGCCAAGCAATATTTTCTTGTCCTAAAAGAATGATAAGAAGATAGATACTACTTACGGCAAGGTAGCTCTTTAATAATGTGGCAGTTTTCATAGTGGTTTGTTAAGAATTGATAAGCATTGATTTTGTCGTTTTAAATTCAAAAAGGGTAAAATAAATTGACATCGCTAGTGAAAAAAGAAAATAAGAAATAATAAGATAGGTAATAATGGGGAAAGCAGTTTCTAAAGCAAACCAACCGCCAAAATAAATAAGTATTCCCATTCCAAAAAATAAACGTAACGCTTCCCAGTACACTGAGAATTTACTTTTATCCATTAATTCTGTGTAGCTGTATATGGTTACAAATATAAAGGCACCATATACAAAGATATTGGGAAGACCAATGGTCCCTATGTTGTCAAATAAATAACTTACAAAAAGTAGTGTGATTAATACTTGGGCTACCGCCCAGTATTTCATTTTTACCGAATTATCCATTCCGTATTTTTCAAAATTATAAACATCTGTGATTTTATTGACAGGATAAAGTTCTTCAAAATTTTCTGGTCTCCAACCTGTAGGCTTGAACCATATTGTAAATTTATCTTTCCAGTTCTTAGATCGCCACGCATCGGCAATCAGTAAATTAAGATGTTGAAAGTTTATTTTGATAGGATTCCAAGTTTCTGCTGGTCTTGTAATTCCAAAGACAGGAGGTACAGACTCTAATTCTTCTTGGAAAGTTCCAAACCATTTATCCCATATAATAAATATTTGTGAATGATTTTTATCAATATATTGTGGATTAATCGCATGATGAACTCTGTGATGCGAAGGTGTAACAAGGATTTTTTCTAAAAACCCCATTTTTTTAATGTGTTTTGTGTGGTACCAAAATTGCAAGAATAATTGAATAGGTAGCGTTATTATAATTACTTTGGCTGGAACACCTATTAGTGCTGCAGGGATTAAGATAAAGGTGAATAAATTGATAAAGGTAGATATTGATTGTCGTAATGCGCAAGCTAAATTAAACTCTTCACTACTATGGTGGACGGCATGTTTATTCCAGAAAAAATTAACCTGGTGTGCTATCCGATGATTCCAGTAGCCATAAAAATCTATAATAACAAAAGCGACTAGATAAGTGATAATATTTGCCTCCATTTCAAATAAAGCAATTTTAGAAACCATCCAATCGTACGAAATAAAAGTCAGGCTCAAACCTAACACATCTTTTACAGCATTAGTTATCCCTGAACTTACGCTGGAAACCCCATCCATTAGCGGTACATTGTCCTCACCTTTGTACATACCATATATTTTTTCAATGATAATAAGTACTAAAAATAGAGGCATTGCAATAATCAATATTTTACCATATTCTTCCATAAAAAAAAACAATCTAATTTATTCAAATATAGAATAAATTAGATTGTTTTTTAAATTATCAATAAAATAATTACAAATTATTGACGGTATTGTAAGGTATTAAACAATTTCAGCGCTAATGCCTGCTTCTAACAATTGCGTACATTGAGGCGTTAATTTGTCTAATGGTCCTGTTTTTACGGTACATTTTCCGTTGTAATGAACAATAAGAGAACATTGTTCTGCTTGTTCAGCTGTATGATCACAAACCCGTATTAAGGTTTCAATTACATGGTCAAAAGTATTCACGTCATCGTTATAAACTACTATTTCATTGTTTAAAGTGGGCGCTTCTTTTCGACTAACTTTTTCTCTTACTTTTTCTTTAGTACTCATAGTTGTACGTTTTAGATTTCGTAATTAATAAATTATAGATACTAATTTACGTATTTTAATGAAACCCAGTTGTTTCTTTGAAATTTTTTAACATATGTTAAGCCTTTTTCATTACAAGAGGCGTCAATATAAGGGATATCTTCTTCATAAAATCCGCTTAGTAATAAGGTGCCTTTTGGATTTAAACAGTCCACATAACTTTGCATATCATTTAACAAAATATTTCTGTTGATGTTAGCAATTATTAAATCGTACTTTTTGTCTTTCAATAAAGCTGCCTCACCTTCATAAACAGTAATGTGTTTACAGTTATTACGTTCAGCATTTTCAATTGAATTTAAATAACACCAGTTGTCAATGTCAATAGCATCTATAGGTTGCGCACCTTTCATTTCGGCAAGAATAGCTAGAATCGCTGTTCCACATCCCATGTCTAAGGTTTTCATTCCATTAACATCCATTTCTAATAAATGCTGAATCATCATATGTGTCGTCTCGTGATGACCTGTTCCAAAACTCATTTTTGGCTCAATTACAATGTCAAATTCGGCATCAGTTTTAGGGTGGAAAGGGGCACGTACATGACAGTTTCCATCTACATCAATTGGCTCAAAGTTTTTTTCCCATTCTTCATTCCAGTTTACTTGATCAATCTCTTCAAAAGTATAGTCAATTTTAAACTCTTCAGAATTTAGAATTTGTACATTTTCTAGGATGTTTTCATTCCAAAACTCTTTTTGTACGAAGGCCGAAACGCCACTTTCTGTTTCTGTAAAACTTTCAAAAGCGGTCTCTCCTAATTCTGCGATTAATATTTCTGATCCTAAAGTTATGGCTTGTTCACGATTGCTTGCCTCTTTTGGATCAATGTTAAAATGGTATCCGATATAAATATTTGACATGTGTAATTTTTTTGCAAAGGTAGCATTTCTCTTTTATGGAATATTATAAAAATAAAAAAAGCGGTAAAATGAATTACCGCTTTTATATTCTGTACTTAAGATTCTTTTTAGATTGCGTTGATAATTGCCACAAAATCATCAGCTTTTAATGCTGCTCCACCTATTAAACCACCGTCAACATCTGGTTTAGAGAAGATTTCATTTGCATTTTCAGGCTTAACACTTCCACCATAAAGGATTGAAATTTCATCAGAGATTTCATTTCCAAAGTTCATACGAATGATTTCTCTAATGAACGCATGCATTTCCTGTGCTTGTTCTGGTGAAGCTGTTTCTCCAGTTCCGATAGCCCAAACAGGCTCGTAAGCTAAAATGATGTTTTTCCAAGCTGATTTGTCGATGTGAAACAATCCATCTTTCAATTGATTTTGTACTACATTAAAATGCTGCTTATCTTGTCTGTCTTTTAATTCTTCTCCAAAACAGAAAATAACTTTCATATCATGAGTAAGCGCCGTGTCTACTTTGCTTGCTATCAAAGCATCCGTTTCATTAAAAATTGCTCTACGCTCAGAGTGCCCAAGGATTACAATGTCAACACCAATACTTTTTAACATATCAGCTGAAATTTCACCTGTGAAAGCACCACTTTCCGCTTGATGCATATTTTGAGCAGCAACATCAATATTGATAAACTCTAAGTGATCAACAGCAGAGGCTAGGTTTACGAAGGTAGGTGCAACTATTATTTGTGTATCAGAATCAGTTGGAATTTTACCAATTAAATCATTTAATAAATCCTCAGTCTGTTCAGCATTTTTGTGCATTTTCCAGTTTCCAGCTACTATTTTCTTTCTCATTTTAGTTTTTTTAATATGGTGGGTATTCGTTTTTAGTTCTATTTAATGGGTTACTTTAAATTACTTAAAGTTTCATTGATTTTATCAAAATCAGTTTCTATAGCTCTATACAAAGCAATTTTACCTGTTTTATCAACGATAATGTATCTTGGGATCCAGTCTAGATCTATTGCATTAGCAAACACACCTTTCATTTGGTCATTAGCCATAAAGTGCTCTCCTTGTAAATCGTGTTTTTCAATTCCAGACTTCCATTTGTCAGCCGTTTTATCCATAGAGATAAATACATAAGCCACATCTGGATTTTTAGCTTGTAATTCTTTTATTTTAGGCATTGCTTTCACACAATCCCCACACCAAGAAGCCCAAACTTCAATTACTAATGTTTTTCCCTCATACTTTTTAAGAATATCCTGAAAAGCGATTTGTTGGTCTTGAGTGTCCAAGAGTGTTTCTGATAAAGCTTCTTTAGAAAAAGAAGTTTTTTGTGCGTTAGATTTAGCACAAGATATGGCTACGAAAGCAACTACGATAGCTAGTAATTTTTTCATTTTTTTTATTTTTAACAAAGTTAAACAAACAATTTGAATGGTTATCAAAGATTGTTTTTTTTTGAATTTAAGCAATATTTTGAAAGAAAATAGGAGTTTTGATGCAGATACGTTAAAATGAAAACGTAATAGTATAAATTATAACTAATGCTATTCTTAATAAAAGATCTAATTTGCAGTTTAATGAGTCGGAATTTGACTTGTTTTTTAACTATGAAAGTCTGATTTTAGGGTCTAAATAAGCATAAATTACGTCAACTAGGATATTGATAACCACAAAGGTAGTAGCAATGATTAAAACTGACCCCATAATTACAGGAAGGTCTAAATTATTCAATGCTTCTACAATTTCTTTTCCTAAACCATTCCAGCCGAAGATAAACTCTACAAATACTGCTCCAGCTAACATTGAAGCAAACCAACCAGATATTGCCGTAACTACAGGATTTAAGGAATTCTTTAAAGCATGTTTGCGAATGATTTGAAATTCTGATAATCCCTTGGCTCTGGCTGTACGAATATAATCTTGTCCAAAAGTCTCCAAAAGTGAATTACGCATTAGCTGAATAACTACTGCTAGCGGACGAATTCCTAAGACTACTGCCGGCAAAATAATATTTTTCCATTGAATATAACTGCCGTTCCCAAAATCGTCTACTTCATATAAACTCCCAGTCATATTAAGGTGGGTGTATTTTTGTAATACAAAACCAAACAGCCATGCAAACAAAATGGCACTAAAAAAGGAAGGAATACTCATTCCTAATGTACTAATCAGCGCAATGGTACGATCAATCCAACTGTCTTTATGCAATGCAGATATGATACCTAAAATTACGCCAAAAACAATTGCAATGACAATTGCAAATAGCGCTAATATTGCAGTACTTGGTAAGGTATTTCCAATTATTTCAGAAACTTTTTTTCCGCTTTTCTGAAAACTTTCTCTCAAATACGGAGTCTTTATAACCACAGTTGTATTAGCAATGGTGAAGAGCGTGCTAGCGTTGTACTTTCCCTCGCTTAAATAAGTATAATCTTCGATGTCATTACTGTGAAATGAAATAGGAGATAAGTCATTAAGATAATACAAATACTGAGTAGCAATAGGTTGATCAAAACCATACTTTTTCTTAATGAGAGCTAATTGCTCTGAATTTTCATTTTGATCCAGCATCATTCTCGCAGGATCACCCGGCAAAACATTAAATAAAAAGAAAATCACCGTAATTACGCCATAAAGAGTAAGTAATGCGTAGCCTAGTTTATTAAAAAAGTATTTTAACATTTTAGTTGGGGTGTAATAATGGATTTTAAAGCCTTGCCTTAAATAATTCTCAAATGGTAAGACTTACAATAGACTGGAATTTACAATTTCAAATCTTCAATATCGTTATTATGTACCTTTTGTTTGATCGTCCCTTTTTCAAGGACTACAATACTTGGATTTGCTCGCTCAATAGTTTTTAAAGCAATCGCGTCACAAGTATAATAATCAAAATTAAGTCCATATTTTTTCTTGGCTTTTGTAATTTGTTCTTGTGATGAATTTGTCATTCCAATCATTTTATAGCCTTTGGCCGTAGCCTCACCGTATAGCTTTTTCAGTTTAGACATACCTGCCTCATCGGCAATAGACAGATCATAACTCACCGCCATGATTAACTTAGGTTCTTGTAGTAACTCATCTTTGTAATCTGAACCATCTTTCATCATTGTGAAATCATGGATGGGTGGAACATAGCCCTCAGTTATTACATTATCTTTTCGATCAACAAATGTTGCTCCCTCTGGAATGGCCATCAAATCTGCTTCTTTGAATTCTTTATTGACACCATTTACATTGTAAATAAATACCATTTCTACAACTGATTTTGGTGCATCCTCAGGAATTTCCATTCCTTTTTGAATATTATTTCCTACAGCATAAGGTCTAAAATCAATGATGGGTAAATGGTTTAATACCCAAACTCCCATAAACATGCATAAAACGATGCTGGCATAAGCGATTATATTTTGGATACTTTTATCAAACAGGGGCTGTACTAAGTGCTTATTGAAGAACAGAATTAGAATAAAGAACAGCAAAACCACATCTTTAGTAAACGATTGCCAAGGCGTTAATTTTAAGGCATCTCCAAAGCATCCGCAGTCTTTAACTACATCGTAGTAAGCCGAATAGAAAGTCAAAAATGTAAAGAAAACTATCATTAAAAGCAGACTCCAAATCGTAAATTTTGATTTATATCCAATGAGTAACATAACCCCTAAAACAACCTCTACAATAACTAAGAACATAGCTAGTCCTAATGAAAATGGAACTAAAAATGGCATGTTAAAAACGGGTTCGCTAAAATACTCGGCTAATTTATACGAGAATCCTACAGGATCATTCAGTTTGATTAATCCTGAAATTATAAATAATAAGCCTACAAATATTCTGGAGAATTGAGTAATAATGTTTTTCATATTTAAAACGTAAATTTATTGTTTTGTGCCCATTAAAATTAAGGCAAAAATGGAATAGTTAATCATGTCTTGATAGTTTGCATCGATACCTTCTGAAACGATTGTTTTTCCTTTATTGTCTTCTATTTGCTTTACACGTAATAATTTTTGAAGAATCAGATCAGTCAAAGAACTCACACGCATTTCTCGCCAAGCCTCTCCATAGTCATGGTTCTTAGCCTCCATCAATTCTTTGGTGATTTTGACTTTAGCATCATATAATTGAGTAGCGCGCTCCACATTTAAATCAGGTTGATCTACGACACCTAACTCTAGCTGAATCAAAGCCATGATAGAATAATTGATAATACCAATAAATTCTCCTTTTTCATCTTCATCAACTTTTCGAACTTCATTTTCTTGCAAACTACGGATGCGTTGTGCTTTAATAAAAATTTGATCTGTTAATGAGGGCAGTCTCAATATGCGCCAAGCGCTACCGTAATCTGTCATTTTATTGATGAACAGTGCGCGACATATCGCAATCACCGAATCATATTCTTGAGAAGTATTCTTCATTATTGGTGTATATTTGTCTAAAATTTGCTCAAAAATAGGGATAAAATTTAAAAAAGTTTAACGTTTGAAGGGTAAAATTATAAGAACAGAGTCGTTTTATGCGATAACAAGATTAAACTTAAAGTAAGAAAAATTAAACGAGGAATTAATGACAATAAATTGCAAGGGACAACTGATTGATTTATCGCATCCAAAAGTAATGGGGATTTTAAATGTCACTCCCGATTCTTTTTTTGATGGAGGTAGTTATACTAAAGAAAGTGACCTACTTAATCAAGTTGACAAAATGGTCAATGATGGCGCCACCTTTATTGATATAGGGGCTTATTCCAGTAAACCTAATGCTGATTTTGTTTCTGAGCAAGTAGAATTAGAGCGAATAGTTCCTGTGGTACAGTTAATTCTCAAACATTTTCCAGATGTATTACTATCGATAGACACTTTTAGAAGTACTGTTGCAGCTGCATGTTTAGAGAATGGAGCAGCTTTAATTAATGATATTTCGGCGGGAGATCTTGATGTTAATATGTTTGAAGTTATTGCAAAATATAATGTACCATATATAATGATGCACATGCGAGGTACGCCACAGACCATGCAAAAACTGACTGACTACAAAGATATTGTAAAGGAAATGTTATTCTATTTTTCAGAAAGGGTAGTTAAAGCAAGGAAATTTGGGATCAATGATTTGATTGTTGACCCAGGATTTGGCTTTGCCAAAACAACAGAACAGAATTATGAAGTTATGCAAAAATTAGCATTATTCAAAATGCTAGAGTTACCTGTTTTAGTAGGTATTTCCAGAAAATCAATGATCTACAAAATACTCAATACTAATGCAAAAGAAGCATTGAATGGAACTACTTTTTTAAATACAATCGCATTGACTAAAGGGGCCAATATTTTGCGAGTTCATGATGTCAAAGAAGCTGCAGAAAGTGTTACCTTATGGAACCAATTAAATTCTTAATAATGAGATACTGTATCGTTCTTATCACTTTATTTTTTATATCGTGTTGTAATAAAGAAGATCTGCTGTTACCAAAATCAGATGTAACAATTATTGCAGACGTTCAAGACCATTCTCCGATTTATCTTTTTTTCAGGACGAATGGAAAAGATACCTTAGTAGAAGTCAATAGGAAAAACAGTATCATTACGACCAACTGGATTTTGAATATTGATAAACGCCTTCCCCTGCGATTAGTGATTCCAGAGTTAATGAAATTACAAAATAAAAAACGAAAAGAGAAAGCGCATAAAAACGAAAAAGCTGAAAATTACTTTTCTTATGCTGATAGTATAGGCAAAAACTTGGCTTTTGTACCTTTTACAAAAGTATATTATCAAATGAAAAAACCAAAAGGGGCAGTATTATTCTTTACTAAGAATAATGAGATTATAATGGGAGATAGGCGTATTAAAAAAGAAGAAATTAAAAATCTAATTTTAAGTGTACTAAGAGATAAACCGAACACAAAGTTCATGTTGTGTTTTGATAAAAACCTTTGTTTTAAGAGCTATTTACAAGATAAAATTCTCCTAAAAAAATTAAAAATTAAAGCAATAAGTGAACAGGAATTTGTGTACTAATTTGTAATTAATTGTCCTCTTATTTCGCCATCAGGAAATGTACTACTAGATAAATTGATATAATATCGATTAGAATGTAAGTCGGCTTTTTGTTCGGGAGTTAGTTTAGCACTAGTGTATGTAAATGGCGAAGATACATTTGTAAAGGTATTAATAGTGGTTTTATTTGTATCAGCATTACTTATATAAATTTGACCAGCGGTAACCGTTGTTAAACTATGAGTAACAGTGACTTTGAAAGTATTTGTCAGATTATTATAAATTAATTTAGCAGTGCCCGTTGCTGTTGATGCATTGCTAGGAACTTGATTCACTCCATTTAAATTTGCTTCAAAATTGGTGTAACTAGCTGTAGTTGGTTGAGAATCATCGCAGTTGTCACAAGATATACTTATTATTTGTACCAATAAAACAAATAAAATAACAATATACTTTTTCATAGGAGTAGTTTTTAATCAGATAGTCATAAAGTTGTAAGTAGCATCAGTAAGGATTTGGCATTAATGAGAATGTCATCTATTAAAAGACATTGGCATTTCAGATATTAAATATAGGCAAGTTTATTCTAATTAAAAAAAATAATTCTCGTTAATCACCTAAATATCAGGAATGTATTTAAGTGATTAATGAGAATTGTCTTGAAAGTGCATTACTATTAATGCATTTTGGATGTGGAAATTCATATCTAAAGAAATTATAAAATTTCCCAAAAAAAGAAATATGTAGCTAAAATCGTGGATGTTTTTTAAATTATTGGTGGTGGTATGGCTCATTTCTCAAAATGGTAAATCCGCGATACAATTGTTCAATAAAAAACAAGCGAACCATCTGATGTGAAAATGTCATTAATGAAAGTGATATTTTACCTTTTGCTTTAGCATAAACAGTTTCCGAAAATCCATACGGGCCGCCAATAACAAATACTAATGTTTTTACACCTGAGTTCATTTTCTTTTGTAATTCATCAGAAAAACCAACGCTAGAGAAGTTTTTCCCATTCTCATCTAACAGAATGAGTTGGTCTGTTGGTGTGATTTTAGCCAAAATTAATTCCCCCTCTTTTTCTTTTTGCTGACTCTCAGAAAGGTTTTTAACATTTTTGATATCGGAAATAATTTCTAGATCAAATTTTATGTAAAAAGACAGGCGTTTGGTATAATCATCAATTAAAGTTTGCAACGCTTTATTATCTGTTTTACCAATGGCGATTAGTTTAATATTCATTAGACTTTATTTTAAAGGAAAATTAGCTTCAAATTTTTCAAATCGAAGATCCAAATCTTTTAGCAGTCGCTTTTTTACTTTAGCCTCTTTGATAAAACTATAGTTGATGCTATTGTATACATATTGCTTAATGTCAGCATAACTAACATCTTTATACCGTGTGGCTAAAAGTACATATTGCTCTGTCATATTAGTACGTAAAATTCCTGCATCATCTGTACTAATAATTATTGGAACATTGAACTCTCTGTATAAAGAAATAGGATGGCGATTTTCTTTAACCTTTAATATAAACTCATTACTAACCAAATTAATTTCAATAGGAATTTGTTGTTTGGCCATATATTTCAATAAGGAATAAGCATTTTTCTCATAAGGCATATCTACACCATGACCAATACGGTTAGCAGCAGCTACATAGATAGCATCGTTAATGTGCCAAGTCAGATCTTCTGGTTGCACTAAGCCTAGAGTCAACTCGCCTGCATGTAAAGTGTATTTAACATCTGGAAAAATGCTGTGGCAATAGTTAAACATAACCATGTGTAGCCAGTAATCTTTCATAGAATTTTCCCCATCTTCTGGTGAGACAACATTCACACCAGCCATCAAATCACTTGAATCAGCTGAGATAAAGGCAACAACTAAGTTCTTAAACAAATCCACCGGCTCCATAAAACGCAAAACAAAATTTTGATAACGCATAGTGAAATTAGCATCATCAATATTTAGGTCGTTGTGCATTTTTGCAACAAAATTAGTATTGAAATCTATGGCGTATTTTTTAGCTTCTCTTTTTTGGAACGTTTTATAAAGTGATTCTAAAAGCTTTTTAACTCCCTTTTCATCTCTATTTGCTGCTAGTTTCCTTAATTGAGCATTAACTTCAATTAAATCACTTGTGTTAATATCAGAAGGAATGGTAGATAATTGTGTTTCTATGTAGCTTAGGTTTTCTGCAATCGCTCTATTTTTAAGTTCCATCAAACCGTCACCAAAATGTCCTGGAATGGTTGGACTGAACTTGTCAAAAGATTCAAAAAATAATTTATCAGAAGGATAGCTCACGCCATTATAATCCTTAGCCGACCATTTTTCCATGATTTTTTGTTTGTAAGCATATAATTCACCACGTTTGTTGATTGTAGAAAATTGCTCCCAGTGTCCTGTTGCTGGTTTTTCTTTTAACACTTGCATGGTAACAGTATTCAAATAAAAATCTTCATTGATTGCGTCTTCGAGCATTGGCTCTGCATAAATGGAACCGCTATAGTGATGGTGTAAGTCTCCACCTTTAGGCATTTGAGAAAAAAAAGCAGTCAACTCAGCTTCATTATTTCTTATTTTTTCAAAATAGGTATTTGCTGTTTGTGCATAGCTAAAGTTAAGTATAGCCGAAAAAAGCAATGCAATATATAATTTCATAATTTGGTTTTAGTTATCGTAATAGTAGCGTTTTAAAGGAAATTTATTGCAGTTGATTGGTGGTTAAGAAGTAATCTGCACCTTTGGTTTTACTCTAAAACGGAACAAAGATAATAGATTATAAGATTAAAAAAAATGCTGCGTTATTGCAATTCTAATTTTCGACATAAAAAGAACTTATACTACACATTACTATATTTAAAATGTTAATAGTCTTTATTCACTATCTGGAGGGATACTTTTAAAGTTTACATTAAATGAAGGGGCTTTATACTCTTTTGCTAAATAGCTTGCTGGGATGGTAGCTGCATTACCATCTCTAGCTGCGCGATAATGAGGTGACATGATTTCGATTCCGTTTTCATTGCATACGTCTTGAATATTTTGATGTAAATTAGAATAGATGATTGCTTGCTTATTAGGCTCTTTTACATATGCATTTATTTCATAAGACACATAAAAATCATCGAGACTGGTTTGTAGTACAAATGGTTTAGGATCTGGAAGTACAAGCTCTGTTTTCGTTGCTGCTTCTATCAAAACCTGATGCATGAGCTTCCATGGTACATCATAACCAATGGTCACCTTAGAATGTATAATCAGTCCTTTTTCGGGTGCATCACTACTGTAGTTTATCGTATGACTGCCCATTACGGTAGAATTAGGAATTGAAATAATCTCATTTTTAATAGTTCTAATTCTAGTGACGAGTAACGATTTTTCGATAACATCTCCCACAACTTCACCAATTTTCACACGATCTCCTATTTTGAATAAACGCATGTAGGTTAAGATAAGTCCAGCAATAATATTAGACAATGACCCTGCTGAACCAAAGGTAAATAAGAACCCTAAAAATACAGAAACACCTTGAAATACAGGAGAATCACTACCTGGTAAATAAGGGAAAATTACAACAACCATAAAGGCAAATACAATGACGCGAATGATTTGGTAGGTAGGATTAGCCCAATCAGCATAAAAACCTGGTATTTCAAGATTGCCTTTTTGTATTTCATTTTTTAAAAAACTTATAGCTTTTAAAACATATCGGAAAACAAAGATGATCACCAAAATAGTTATCAGATTGGGAAGATAATTCCAGAATCCAATGGCTATTTTTTTAAGCGGATTAAGGATGTATCCAAATAGAGTTCCTGCAAAATCTTTCGTCCAAGGAAAGATTCCAAAAAGAATGGGTAATGCGATATATACCAATAATAAAATAAAGATCCATTTAAAAAAAGTGTTGATATTCAATAAGGCATTAACTTGCTGCTTAGCATCAAATAATGTGAAATTTCTAATTTTTATACCATGAATGCGTCTGTTTTCTTCTTGCTGAATTTTGGTAGCAGTCCACGAAAATAGTTTTCTAAGATAAGAGATAAGTACTCCCATGACTATTAAAACTAATAAGGCCAAACCTATTTCCTTAAGTAAGGTAGCTACATTAGTTTCATCTTTATATTTAGCTACAGCAGTGGTAATAATTGCTTTATATTGTGACGCTAATGCTTTTTTATTTGTGTTATTCCACAGGATGTCATTTTCAGAAATACTAATAATAATACTTTCTTTATACATTAAATCCACGGTCGTTTCGGCTTCTACTATTTTAATCGAGTCTCCGTTGAAACGGTATTGGTCAGCTAAATTTTTGATTCTATTGCTAATAGCATCGGCTCTGTCTTTTGCTGAAAAGCTTCCTAGTTTACTGTAAATTGTAAATAGGGTATCATTAAAAAATCCGAGCACTGGGTATCCTTTCGCTGTAAGGCGAAGTAAGTCAATTTGTGCTTTCTTTTGAGCCAAGCGCTTACTATCCTTATTATATAGATCTTGTAATTGTTGCTGAAGTTCCTCTTTCTTGAGATTATCAGTTGTTTTTAAAGCTAAAATTTGAGTTTCGAGGGTGGCTTTTTTTATCGAATCACTCAGCCTCTGAGATTCGATAATGGCTAGTTTTTTATTGAAATTAGTAATGATAACACTATTAACAGAATCATTTTTTTTATTAATACTGTCCGTCTGCCCATATATAGAATAAAATGTTGATAGCATTATTAAAGCAAATAATACGAGTTTAATTTGTTTATAGAAATTGCTAAATGTAGTGCTGCTGTGCATGAAATTTATTTTTAATTAAACTTGAAAAATGGAAAAGCCAACAATAATTAAAGGCTGAGTTTGCAGAGACCTTATAGTTTTTGAGTAAACAAACATTCTTTTTTCAATAAAGTTAGATCAGCCTCTAATTTCATTTCTAATTCGGCTCTTTCAAAAGCCTGATAAGAATGATGTAAAGCGGCTTTTTGAATATCAGGATTTGCGATGGTAGTAAGTGTTTTAAACGCTTTTTGAAGTCTAATCATAACTTCAATATTCCCCGCTCCATCGCGAGCAATAGGCCTAAAAGAATCATCAAATAAATCTTCCATTGAAACAGTAGGTGTAGCAATTCTATTATAGAATTTTTTTTCATCATTTTGAACTGTTGCTGGTTTAGCCCACAGTGAAAACAGACGCACATAACTGCTAATAATTTGTATGGCTGTACCTGGATCATTAACGGCGGGTGATAAAGCCCTGCTGGCAATTTCGCTTAATGTGATAAGACCAAAACGTGGATCTTCATCAAAATAGCGCATATCTCCCATAGTAAATGCTTTTTGTAAATCTTTAAAATCTGATTCTGATGCTTGCACGTTTTGTAACCTAATATAATACAACGGTTTATCAATCGTACAAAAAGTGCCTGGCATAGCGTTGATGGTAATAAAAGCGCTTAGTTTTGCGGCAATATCTTGTAATTTTCCATAGTTAATTTGTTGTACGTATCCCGTTGTATTACAATAAATAGCTGTTCCTTCCTTTTGATCAGGATCTATAGTTAAGGTATTTACTGCTGGTGAGAGTAAGCTATATTTAATAGCATTTTCTGTAGCGTCTTCAACTAATTTTATAGTATGTCCTAGTCGTCCCAATTTTGAAATACGCTCTACCCATCTTAAAAATGTTAAAATCACTAATGCAAAAAACAAAAGCGTGAATACAAATAAAACAAAATGTCCGGCTTTACCATAATAACCGTTTTTTAAAGCGACCATGGCCACAATACTATAAATAAAAGAACCTATAAAAACAGAAAGTGCGTTTTGAGAAACGTCATCGGCAATTATCAATTTGAAGGAACGTGGAGTTGCAGTATTACTGGCTGCCGAAAATGCCGAAATCATTGATCCTACAGCAAAAATAGCTATAACCAACATACTCGCAGATATGGTACTAAGTAATTCTCCTAAAGATTCATTTTTTATTTCTGGTACCAATTCGTGTAGCTGAGTACTGTCTGCAATCTGCGCTATTAACGCACCTAATATGGAAAGTACACAAAAAATTAAGGGTCGAAACCACAATTTTTCTTTTACACGTCGGACAATAAAAAGTATATTTTCATTCATAAATAATGGTTTGAGACTAATATAATACAAATTACGTGCAATTGCTAAGATCGCTAGTTGCAACTTTCATCTTTAAGACTTAATTAGCTATGTTAGTTTATTTGAACTGCTATAGATGTTTACCATTTTGACCAGCATCAATTTTTTTATCTGCTAAAGCTTTGTCCTCACCATTAGCTGTCATTTTATCTGACTCATCTTTGTTTGATATAATCAGACTAATACTAATAGGGAAATGATCAGAATCAATGGATTTTTCTACCTTCATCTTTACTAATCTAAAGTGGCTGCTCAAAAAGTAATGATCTAGTGGCCATCGAAATAATATCTTTTTAGCATTAAAAGTACTGTACATACCTCGGCCTCTACGAGGGTCCATAAGTTCACTGGTTTTTATAAATAGTTTTGTTGTATAACTCCAAGCCACGTCATTCATATCTCCCATAACCAAACAAGGTTTTTGATATTCTTTGGCCATTTTCCCTACCATTAATATCTCTGCATCTCGATCAGTGCTAAATTCATTTTCTTGTGGTACGGGTGGAGTAGGATGTAAACCATAAATTCTAACAATCTGATTATTATATTCTATGTCTGCTATTATAGATGGAATTTCGTCATCAATCAAGTAATTAATTTGCTGGTTTTTTAAAGGCAGTTTACTATAAAATAACAGTCCATAAGTGTTCTCTTGTGGTATTTCAATATGATAAGGATATTCGTGCCTAAGTTCTTTTACAGCGTTAAGCCATTTTTGATCTGTTTCGACTAAGAACACAACATCAGGGTTTCTTTTCTTAATAAGCGCCAGTAGCTTAGAATAACTTTTATTGTATTGGTACACATTAGAAACTAGCAAATTTAAAGTTTCATTATTAGCCGCTTTTACTCTGTCAATCATCGTTTTACTTAAAAATGTAAAAGGAAGAATAACATAAAAAAGATGAATCATAGTGAGTAGTAGAAAACAGATGATAAACCAATCAACGAACAGTACAGTATCGCTTATAAAAAAGAGCCATGCGATGAGAAGTGCTGTGGTAATAACAAATTTTTGTAAACGTGGATAATCAAATACACGAAAAATCCAGAAGTCTTTTTTTATTAATGGCAGTATTACAGTAAGCATTAATAAAGCAGAGAAAATATATAATACAAGCTTAGGAAACATCATTGAAGGCAGGTTAAAACGTTTTATTATAAGTTTTTGAAAATGAAACACATAGAAAGGTATTCATTATCAAAGCTTTACTTCCGAGGGAAGAAAGCCATTCTAAAAAAATAAAAGTACTCATTACTATCCTATTTATTAACTTTTTAGTAGCAAATTTCGAGATAGAAGTTTTTAACTACAAGTTATACTATTTTTAAATGTTAAATAGAGGTATTTTTTTTCTAGTATCTCGCGTGTATGGAATGTTTTTATTTTTAATGCTTTAGCAGAATGGCTGTCAACTGATACTGCTATTATTAATTTGCTTTTCAAAACAAGTTTTTCAATCCACAAAAAAACGACTACTTTAGCAGTAAATATAATTTATTTTAAAATGATTAGTGAAACTCAATTTCAAAACGAATTACAATTATTAATTGCAAATGCTATTCGGGAAGATGTAGGTGACGGTGACCACAGTTCGTTAGCTTGCATTCCAGATACTGCACAAGGAAAAGCTAAACTGTTAGTAAAAGACAACGGAATTATCGCTGGAGTGGCTTTTGCCAAAATGATATTTCATTATGTTGATTCTAATTTAAAGGTAGACACTTTTATTGAGGATGGTGCTGCTGTACAGTATGGAGATATTGTGTTTCATGTGTCTGGGAGTTCACAATCAATTTTAAAAGCAGAACGGATGGTTTTAAATTCGATGCAGCGCATGTCAGCTATTGCTACAAAGACCAATAGTTATGTACAATTATTATCAGGAACAGCTACTAAAATATTAGACACTCGTAAAACAACACCAGGTTTTCGTGTCGCTGAAAAGTGGGCGGTGAAAATAGGAGGAGGTGAGAACCACCGTTTTGCGCTTTATGACATGATTATGTTAAAAGACAATCATATCGATTTTGCCGGTGGGATTGCTTTGGCTATAGCCAAAACAAAAACCTACCTTCAAGAAACTAATAGAGACTTAAAAATCATTGTGGAAGCAAGAGATTTGAACGAAGTTAAAGAAATACTAGCTGCAGGTGGTGTATATAGGATCTTGTTAGATAACTTTGATTACAATATGACCAAAGAGGCTGTGGATCTAATAGGTTCGCAATGTTTAACAGAATCATCGGGGAATATAAATGAAAAAACAATTCGCGAATATGCTGACTGTGGGGTAAATTATATTTCTTCAGGAGCTTTAACACATTCCATTTACAATATGGATTTGAGCTTAAAAGCGGTTTAATAAAGTGATTATTGCTATCAGTTACCATCTTTTTAAAGCTTTGGCATCAAATTAGCAGGTAATAAAGAAGCTACAGGATCACCAATTATTTTAAATTCGAAATCATTTCTCTAATGAAAAAGTTTAATTAATGTCTGCAGAAATAGAAGAAAGAATTGAAAAAATCCCCGTACTCCGGGTGGTAGTACGTTCATTAAAGAAGGTTGAACTTCCATGGTTAGAAGGACTTACCTTGTACGATCTTCTAGAAATATATGGAATCGGTATTGCTGAAGGAGCATTATCAAATAGGGCTGGAGCGATTGCTTTTAGTTTCTTTATGGCATTATTTCCCTTTGCCCTTTTTATTCTGAATTTAATACCTTATATTCCTATAGAGGGATTTCAACAAGATTTTTTAAAATTTGTTGAAGATGGTGTACCGCCAAACACCTATTACGCTATAGCAAACATTATCAATGACATTATTCATAATAGTCATTCTGGATTATTATCTTGGGGTTTCTTGCTATCCATTTTGTTAATGGCTAATGGATTAAATGCAATTTTAGGAGGATTTGAAACCTCGCGTCACGTATTAGTAAAAAGAGGTTTTTTTAGACAGTATTTCGTTGCGGTGGGTATGTCTGTTTTATTATCAATACTATTGATAGTTACAGTAGCTATCATTGTAGTTTTTGAGGTTTTTATTCAAAAGTTAACTGCTCGTGAATTTTTAAATGATCAAATACCACTGATTGTTATGGGGCGTTATGGTTTCCTAATATTAATGATTTTAATTACTACCTCAATACTGTTTAAATTTGGTACAAAGCATGATAAGACACGTTCATTTATATCCATTGGTTCTGTATTTACAACAATTTTAGCCATTACAATTTCTTATTTCTTTGGAATTTGGGTATTGCGATTTTCAAAGTATAACGAACTATACGGTTCTATAGGGACACTATTAATTGTTATGTTTTATATCTGGATTAACTGTATGATCTTATTATTAGGATTTGAGTTGAATGCCACCATAAATAAATTAAAAAAGAAAAATATTAATAAATTAACCTAGATAGTTTTGCTAATTTTATAGTATGTTTGAGAAAAATTAGGAGCTATTTCCTGCAGTACGCTGTATCCACGCTTAAAAAAAAGCGTGGGATGCCGCTGCCATCAGGGCTAAAAAAAAAACAAAAATTATGAAAAAAACCATGACAACAATTGCTTTATTATTTATGACTACTGTTTTTTATTCTCAATCTATTGTTGGGAAATGGAAAACAATCGATGATCAAACAGGAAAAGCAAAATCGATTATTGAAATTTATGAGAAGTCAGGTAAGGTTTACGGTAAAGTCGTAGAAATTCTTGATCCTTCACATGCTAAGGACCTTTGTAAAAATTGTCCCGGAGACGACGCGAGAAAACCAATTCTTGGGTTGAATGTTATTAAAGGGCTGACCAAAGATGGTGAAGAATACAATTCAGGTCAAATTTTAGATCCTAACAATGGTAAAGTATACAAATGCTTTATTGTTTTAGAAGAAAAAGATAAATTGAAAGTACGTGGTTATATTGGTTTTTCATTAATTGGAAGAACTCAATATTGGCAACGAGTGAAATAAGCACTTGTGTTTATTTGAACTATAAACTGAATACCTTTTTCTGTACCTCTTAGAACTTATTAAATGCTCTTTTTTGTCGAAGTAATTTTACCACTTTCGCTTGCCAAAACCTTTACTTATAGCGTTTCGGAAGCAGAGTACCTATATATAAAAAAAGGTATGCGTGTAGCAGTCCCTTTTGGTAAAAGTAAAATTTACACGGCATTAGTAATAGATGCACATCAAGTCAAGCCTGATTTGTATGAAGCCAAAGAGATTCATCAAATTTTAGATGAGAAGCCCATTGTCAATGAAATTCAAATAAAACATTGGCAATGGATTGCTTCTTATTATATGTGCGCAATAGGCGATGTCTACCGAGGAGCGATGCCCAGTGCATTGTTGTTAGAAAGCGAAACCTTAATTACCGCCAAAAAAGAAGGAAATATAGATGAATCCATATTATCTGATGAAGAATATTTAATCTATCAAGCGCTACAAATCCAATCTTCCCTTAAGGTTAAAGACATCACTGCTATTTTAAACAAGAAAAATATTTTTCCTGTTATTCAAAAGCTAATAGATAAGAACGTCTTAGTTTTAGAAGAAGAAATGCAAGACACTTACAAACCTAAATTAATTCGCTACGTGCGATTACATGCTAAATATGAGGCTAATCAAGGTTTAGCAGCTTTGATGGAAGATTTAAAAAATGCTACAAAACAAAAAGAGGTTGTCTTGTGTTATTTCCAATTGAAAGCTTCAGGTAATACGTATGCTAATGCTGAAAGAGGGGTTGCTAAACCGATAACTGTAAAAAAATTGGTGGAGCAGTCACAATCCTCTTCTTCAATTGTAAAAGCATTAATTGATAAAGGAATATTTGAAGAATATTTCATTCAGCAAGACCGCGTTGTTTATTCCGGTAAAGTTAGCGATTCTGAACTGCTCCTTAGCGAGACTCAAAATCAAGCGTTTGTTGCCATCAAAGACAATTTTAGTACTAAAGAAGTTTGTCTTTTACATGGTGTAACCTCAAGTGGAAAAACTGAAATTTATAGTAAGCTTATTGAAGAATACTTGGCAACGGGAAAGCAAATACTTTATTTATTGCCTGAGATCGCTTTAACGACACAGCTTGTAGGACGGTTAAGAAATCACTTTGGTGATAAAGTTGCTGTTTTTCATTCTAAATACAATAATAATGAACGTGTAGAAGTTTGGAATCAAGTATTGCAAAATTCTGAAAAAGCACAAATAACAATAGGAGCTAGGTCGGCTTTATTTTTACCTTTTCATGACTTAGGACTCATCATTGTAGATGAAGAGCACGAGCAAACGTTCAAGCAAATGGATCCTGCACCTCGTTATCATGCTCGTGATACCGCTATTGTATTGGCTAATTTTTACAATTCCAAAGTATTGTTAGGATCTGCGACACCAAGTATTGAAACTTACTTTAATGCAGTCTCTGATAAATATGGACTTGTTGAAATCAAGGAGCGTTATGGTAAAGTAATGATGCCTGATATTGCACTCGTTGATTTAAAAGACAAGTATTTCAGAAAAAGAATGAAAGGTCATTTTAGTGATACCTTAATTGAAGGCATAGCTAGCGCTGTATCTTTAGGAGAGCAAGTGATCTTGTTTCAAAATAGAAGAGGGTATTCGCCTTTACTAGAATGTATGACTTGTGGACATGTGCCGCAATGCCAACAATGTGATGTAAGTTTAACCTATCATAAACACAAAAACCAGTTACGCTGCCACTACTGTGGTTATGCAATAGCTAAGCCTACACATTGTCATAGCTGTTCTAGTGTTGATTTGACTACCAAAGGCTTTGGTACAGAGCAAATTCAGCAAGAGCTTGAGTTGCTTTTTCCAGATAATAAAATTGGAAGAATGGATCAAGATACGACTCGAGGTAAATTTGGGTTTGAAAAAATCATTGACAGTTTTAAAAATAGAGAAATCGATATTTTGGTTGGTACACAAATGTTAGCCAAAGGATTGGATTTTGATAACGTTAGTTTAGTAGGGATAATGAATGCGGATAATATGCTGTATCATCCCGATTTTAGGGCCTTTGAAAGAAGCTTCCAGATGATGACACAGGTTGCAGGAAGGGCAGGACGTTCAGAAAAGCAAGGGAAAGTCATTATTCAGACCTATAATCCAGATCATAACACTATTCAGCAGGTAACAACTAATAATTATGCTGGAATGTACAAGGAACAGTTGTACGACAGGCAAATCTATAAATACCCTCCTTATTATAGGATTATAAAACTGACGCTTAAACATAGGGATTTCGAGAAGTTAAAAGAAGGTGCTAACTGGCTGTATCAAGTAATGAATCAAAATCTTCAAATACCTGTTCTAGGACCAGAGGAACCAGCTATTAATAGAATAAGGAATGAATACATTCGAACTATAATTATAAAATTGCCACAAAACACTTCAATTGTAGGCACAAAAAAAACTATTCAGAAAATGCTGAATAGTTTTGATGCGGTTGCTCAGTATAGAGCGATCAAAGTGATGGTAAACGTTGACTTTTACTAGAGTAATTTTTTATGCAAATGATAAGGCTTTTACTAGGTCTTCTTTTTTATTTCTACTCAAAGGTATTTTAGTGACACCTATCTCAGCAAATTTACTGTTAAAGCGCTCTACCTTATCTATATTTATAATGTACGATTTATGTACCCTTACAAATTTCTTTTTTGATAGATCATTCTCAAAAGACTTCATGGTTGAAAGCACTAAATTACTATCGTCTTCAGTAACTACTCTTACATAATCACCAAAAGCTTCAATCCATTTAATTTTAGAAGTGAACACTTTTAATTTTTTCAAATTGCTTTTAATAAAAATATGCTCTCCTTCTTCTTCTTTGGTGTCTTTTTTTAACAAATGCATGTCCATTGCTCTTTTAACTGAAGAGTTAAATCGGTCAATAGCAATTGGTTTTTGAAGATAATCGGTAGCATCATAATCAAAAGCTTTCATTGCATATTCTGCTTTAGATGTGATAAATATGATTTGAGGTTTAATTTTTAAACCATCTAGAAAGTCAAAACCACTTATAACAGGCATTTCTATATCGAGAAATATTAGGTCTACATTGTGTATAGACATACAACTTTTAGCCTCAATTGCATTAGAAAAATCACCTATTAAATGTAAGTTGGGATGATTATTGACTAACTTTGCTATGATCATTCTTTGGATAGAACTATCATCTACAACGACACAGTTTAGTTTCATAATATTTATTTTAAGATTTGGAATAGTAAATTTAATCTATTTTTTTATATTTAACTATAATTTATCATGTTTTTTTGTAGTTCAACGATATTATTGAAAAAAGTATTGGAGGTTCAAATAAAAAGCTTACTTTTGCAGCCAAATTAACAATAAAATAAATTTTTATGAATCATTATGAAACTGTTTTCATTTTAAATCCCGTTTTATCTGATGTTCAGGTAAAGGAAACAGTAAGCAAATTTGAAGATTTTCTTACTAGTAGAGGTGCTACTTTTGTATCTAAAGAGGACTGGGGTCTTAAAAAAATGGCTTACGAAATCCAAAACAAAAAATCTGGATTTTACCATTTGTTTGAATATAACGTATCAGGAGAGGTTTTAATCGCTTTTGAAACTGAATTCAGACGTGACGAAAGAGTTATGCGTTTTTTAACGGTAAGTCTTGACAAACATGCTATCTCTTGGGCTGAAAGAAGAAGAGCAAAACTTAAATCTCAAAAAGCTTAATTATTATGGCAACATTACAACAATCTGCTTCAGGAAAAAAAGACGGGGATATCAGATATCTTACGCCTTTAAACATAGAAACTAACAAACAAAAGAAATACTGTCGTTTCAAAAAATCTGGTATCAAGTATATCGATTATAAAGATGCTGATTTCTTATTGAAATTCGTTAATGAGCAAGGAAAAATTCTTCCTCGTCGTTTAACAGGAACTTCATTGAAATTTCAAAGAAAAGTGTCAGTAGCTGTTAAAAGAGCACGTCACTTAGCTTTAATGCCATATGTGGCTGATTTACTAAAATAATATTTAAACTCAGTTGTTGGTTTTCTGAAACATGAAACCTAACTTCTATAATAAAGGACAACAACATGGAACTTATTTTAAAACAAGACGTTCAGAATTTAGGATTTAAAGACGATGTAGTAACTGTGAAAAACGGATACGGTCGTAACTATTTAATTCCACAAGGATTTGCTCAATTAGCTACTTCTTCTGCAAAGAAAGTATTGGCTGAAAACCTAAAACAAAGAGCGCACAAAGAAGCTAAAGTAGTAGCAGATGCACAAGCATTAGCAGAAAACTTAAAAGCTATCGAAATTAAAATTACTGCAAAAGCAGGTGGTGAAAAATTATTCGGTTCAATCACGAATATTGACATCGCAGATGCTTTAGCTAAAGGTGGTCAATCAATTGATAGAAAATTCATCACTAGTGGTATCGTTAAACGTACTGGTAAATACACTGCAAGTGTTCGTTTACACAGAGATGTAATCGTTGAATTACCTTATGAGATTATTGCAGAATAATACAGTTTTGTTAACAAATTGTTAAAAAAACATCAAAAATCACTCTTCGGAGTGATTTTTTTTTGCTTATTTTTGCGCCAAATAACACAAACTCAAAGAAATGAAAAAATTTATTACTTTACTGTTTTTAGTTTTTGGTCTACAGCTAACAATAGGTCAAACTACAACTTCAAGCATAAAGGGAACTGTAAAAAGTTCTGACACAGAATTGCTTCCGGGAGCAACGATTTTAGCGATTCATACCCCTACTGGGTCTAAGTATTCTGCATTAACAAATGCGGATGGTAGGTTTAACATGTTAAACATGCGTGTAGGAGGACCTTACAAAGTGGTTATATCGTTTGTAGGATTTCAATCTCAAACCTACAACGAAGTGTACCTTGAATTAGGTAAAGCTTTTTCAATTGATGCTATGTTGAAAGACGAAAGTCAGCAGTTGAATGAAGTTAAAATTGTTTCTTCAAAAAACAAAGTTTTTACTAGTGGAAGAACTGGTGCGGAAACAACAATTGGTAGAAAAGAGCTTACTGCTTTGCCTACAATTTCAAGATCAGCAGATGATTTTACTCGTTTAGAGCCTTCAGCTAGTGGTGGTTCTTTTGGTGGTAGAAATGATCAGTATAATAGTTACTCTTTGAATGGTGCGGTTTTTAATAATCCTTTTGGATTAGATGCAGCTACACCAGGTGGACAAACGGGTTCACAACCTATTTCATTAGATGCAATTGATCAAATCCAAGTTGCAACGGCACCTTATGATGTTACTTTATCTGGATTTACTGGAGCCTCTGTAAATGCAGTAACAAAATCTGGAACGAATGAGTTTCACGGAACTGCTTATGCTTTCTTTAGAAATCAAGATTTAACAGGAAGTAAAATTAATGGAGAGAAGATTTTTGTACCATCACTAGAACAAACTCAGGCGGGTTTTAGTATTGGTGGTCCAATTGTAAAAAACAAATTATTCTTTTTTGCGAATTATGAAATTGACAAAAGAAGCGATCTTGGTTCAAATGTAATTGCAAATGACGGTAATTCGACTTTAGGCGTTAATGAATCTAGAGTTTTGGCTACTGATTTAATGCATGTTTCTACTGAATTAGGAAAATTGGGATACAACACAGGTGCATATCAAGGTTTTACTCACAATTCTGATTCTAACAAAGGAATTGTAAAATTTGACTGGAATATAAATGACGATCATAAATTAGCGGTTATTTATAACTTCTTAGACGCATCAAAAGACAAACCTGCTCACCCTACTGCTATCAAACGTAGAGGACCAGATAATAATACAATGCAGTTTCAAAATTCAGGTTACCAGATAAATAATAAGTTAGATTCATTTTTAGTGGAATTAAATTCAAAATTTAGTGAAACAGTTTCTAATAAATTACAAGCGGGATACACACATTTTAATGATTTTAGAAATCCATTTTCTACTCCTGCACCTGCAATTAACATCGTAAAAGATGGTTCAGCTTATATTATAGCAGGTCACGAACCATTTTCTATCAATAATACATTAGATCAGAAAGTACTACAAATTACAGATAACTTAAGTTATGTAACAGGAAATCATGCATTCACTTTTGGATCTTCATTTGAAAAATATCAGTTTAAAAACTCTTTTAATTTAACAGGTTATGGTTTTGATATTTTTGGTGATGTGACTCTAGCGCAATTTGATACTAATATCAGTAATGGATATTACGCTAATACTATCGCTGCAGCTCAAAATACTTTTGACACAAAGAGCTCAATTGAACCAGGAACTGACGGTGGATGGAAATTGGCAGAATTAAATGTTGGGCAATTGGCTTTCTATATGCAAGACGAATGGAGTATTAATGATGATTTTAAATTATCTTTAGGGGTAAGAGTAGATCAGCCATTGTACTTTAATACATCTGATTTAATTCAAAAATATATAGACACTGATAACGGTGCTTCAAGAAATAACAGTACACTTTATTATAACCCACAAACTGGGGCAAATGAAACGTTAATTTCTACAACTTTACCATCTGATAAGTTATTATGGTCACCAAGATTAGGATTTAACTGGGATGTTAAAGGAGACAAAACGACACAAGTTAGAGGAGGTACGGGAATCTTTACAGGAAAACTTCCCTTTGTATGGTTAGGAAATCAAGTAAGTGGTTCTGATGATGGTTTCTTTCAAATTATGGATAAGGATTTCAAATGGCCACAAGTTTGGAGAACTAGTTTAGGAGTTGATCATAAATTCGAAAATAGTTATATAGCTACTGTTGATGTTTCTTATAATAAAGATATCAATGGAGTTCATGTTCAAAACTGGGGTCTAGTTAAACCTACTGGAGTTTTACTTGGTGCGGATAATAGAGCTATTTATAACTCAGGTGATAAAGGAGGAAATAGTGCTTATGTTATGACTAATTCTAATAAAGGATATGTTTTTAACACTTCTGCAAAATTACAAAAAACGTTTGATAATGGTTTGTTTGCTAGTTTAGCTTACAACTATTTAGTTTCTAAAGATGTAAACTCTATAGAGGCTGAGATTACTGGTGACGCTTTTGCTTTTAACCCAGCTTTAGGTAACGTTAATGATGCAGTTTTATCTAATTCTAAATATGGGGATACGCATCGATTTATTGGGGTTGCCTCTAAAAAATGGAAATATGGTACTAATGATAAGTGGGCTACTACATTTTCTACATTTTTTGAATATGCACAAGGTGGTCGTTTCAACTATACTTATGGAGGTGATATCAATAATGATGGTGCCTTTGGAAATGATTTGATTTATGTACCTACAACTAATGAAATTGCTACAATGGTATTCTCTGGAACGCCTACTGAAATAATTCAGCAAAGAGCTGCGTTTGATGCTTTTATCGGGCAAGATGATTATTTAAGTGGTAGAAGAGGTCAATATGCTGAGCGCTATGGTGCATTAGCTCCATGGAGAGGAAAATGGGATGTGAAATTAATGCAAGATTATAACTTTAAACCATCTTCTAGTTCTAATAAAACAAATACCATTCAGTTTAGTGTAGATGTGTTGAACATAGGAAACTTACTTAATTCTGATTGGGGATTAGTTCAGGTTCCAACGACAGTACAGCCAATTGGAGTTTCTGTAGATCAAACTACTAAAATACCAACCTACAGTTATAATGGAACTCAGACTAAAACATTCAATTATGACGCTAGTTTGTTATCAAGATGGCAAGCACAATTTGGAATTAGATACATTTTCTAATTGCTAATTGGTAAATTAATTTGAAAAGCCTTCTTGCAAAAGAAGGCTTTTCTGTTTTTAAGTTTTAAATTTGCACTTTCTTAAACGAAACATATTTTCGATAAAGATTTTTTTAATACTAAAGAGAAGATGAAATATACAAGATTAACAAAAGAACAATTTGAAGAGTTAACGCAAGAGTTTACTAATTTTCTTGCAACTCAGGCTATTGATAAGGCTGAATGGGACAAAATAAAAACTGAAAAACCAGAAGTTGCTGAACAGGAATTAGATGTCTTTTCTGATTTGATTTGGGAAGGTGTATTATCAAGAGCGGAGTATTTGGAACATTTTTCTAAAAATCATATTTTCCTTTTTCAAAGTTTTGATACGTACGTAAACTCCATAGTTTTAAAATCGTTAGTTCCAGAAGTAGATTTCTTGACTAAAGATGGTTTACAATGGCTTAGTGATAATATGTTCACAGATACGATTGAAATGAAGACTGGAAGAAAAGAATTTTCTGAAGAGCGTAACAGTTCTCTTTTCGCATTGATTCAACAAGGCGCTTTCTTAAGTGATGGACAATTATACAAGCAAATAAATTCAATTATTGAGTCTTAATAATGAGAGTATTTATTATTAATTGGCTATTTTAGTACGCGATTTTCAACTACTAAAATAGCCAATTTTATTTTTATGGATAGTATAAAAACCATACAGTCTTTGCGTGAAGAACTTAATCTTCATAATTATAATTACTATGTTTTAGATAATCCTTCAATATCTGATTTTGAATTTGATACCAAATTAAAACAACTACAAGATTTAGAAAATAAATATCCAGAATATTTTGATGAAAATTCTCCAACGCAAAGAGTGGGAGGGACTATAACTAAAAATTTTCAAACAGTTTCTCATGAATACCGCATGTATTCTCTTGATAACTCTTATTCTAAAGAAGACTTAATAGAATGGGAGAAAAGAATACAAAAGGTTTTGGGCAATGTTCCATTAGCTTATACTTGTGAATTGAAATACGATGGAGCTTCCATAAGTATTACTTATGAAAACGGAAAATTGCAGCGTGCGGTAACACGTGGAGATGGTTTTCAAGGTGATGATGTTACCAGTAATATAAAAACCATACGATCTATACCGCTACAGCTAAAAGGAGATTATCCAGATAAATTTGATGTAAGAGGAGAAATCATTCTTCCATTTGCTGGATTCGAAAAAATGAACCAAGAATTAATTGAAATAGGAGAAACGCCATATTCCAATCCAAGAAATACTGCTTCAGGGAGTTTAAAATTGCAAGACAGTTCTATGGTGGCTAAAAGACCATTAGATTGTTTATTGTACTTTTTAATAGGTAGTAAATTACCTTTCAACTCTCAATTTGATGGTCTAAAAACAGCTAGAGAATGGGGTTTTAAAGTTCCTAAAGAAGCTAAATTAGCAAGTAACTTAGAGGAAGTTTTTCAGTTTATTGATTATTGGGATGTCCATAGACATGAGCTCCCATATGAAACAGATGGTGTGGTTATAAAAGTAAACAATTTCCAATACCAGGAAGAACTTGGTTACACAGCTAAATCGCCGCGATGGGCTATAGCTTACAAATTTAAATCAGAACAAGTTGCAACGAAGTTAAATTCGATAACTTACCAAGTGGGTAGAACGGGTGCGATTACACCTGTAGCCAACTTAGAACCAGTGCAATTAGCGGGAACAGTAGTAAAAAGGGCCTCTTTACACAATGCTGATCAAATTGAAAAATTAGATATTCGTGTTGGAGATACCGTTTTTGTAGAAAAAGGCGGGGAGATTATCCCCAAAATCATTGCAGTAGACTTAAGCCAACGTCCTGTTAACACAGAACCTACAAAATACATAACACATTGTCCAGAATGCCATACGGCCTTAGTACGTGGAGATGGTGAGGCCAATCATTATTGTCCGAATTTCTATGGCTGTCCGCCGCAAATTATAGGTAGAATTCAGCATTATATTTCGAGAAAAGCCATGGATATTGAAGGTCTAGGTGGTGAAACAGTTGCCTTGCTTTTTAACAACGGTTTGGTTCAGAACTACGCTGATTTGTATGAATTAACAGTGGAAGATATTTTACCTTTAGAAAGAATGGCACAAAAATCTGCTGAAAACTTGATAAATGGTGTTCAAAAATCAAAGGAAATTCCTTTTGAAAGTGTTTTGTATGCACTAGGAATACGCTTTGTAGGCGAGACAGTTGCTAAAAAATTAGCCAAGCATTATAAAAATATTGATGCATTAAGCCAAGCTACATTAATGGAGTTAGTTTTAGTGGATGAAATCGGGGAGCGCATTGCACAAAGTGTACTTGATTTCTTTGCTAATGATGAGAATAAGAAAATTATTGAACGCCTTAAACAACATGGAATACAGTTTGAAATTGTTGAAAAAATCAATCCAAACGCTACAACTAAATTAGTTGGTCAAACATTTGTAGTATCGGGTGTATTTGAAAAATATTCTCGTGACGAATTAAAAAAAGCGATTGAAGATAATGGAGGTAAGGTAGGAAGTTCTATTTCATCCAAAACAAATTATGTCGTTGCAGGTGATAATATGGGGCCTGCAAAATTAGAAAAAGCAAATAAACTGAATATTCCAATACTTTCAGAAACCGAATTTATGAAAATGATTGAAGCGAACTAATAACTAAAGTAAATGAAGTTTTTTAGCAAAGAAACTGCTACTGAGAAAGTTTTAATTCTATTATTTTTTTTAATAGGATTAATTGAGGTTGTTACTCAGATTTATGCGGGTTCATGCATTCAGTATTTGATTATGCCTGTGCAGGCGGTATTGTTATCAGTCTTATATTGGTCTACTTCTACAGAAAAAAAATGGCTGTTTTTTGTAACGATTTTTTCTTTACTAGTAGGTAGGTTGTATTTTATACCTAATCAACAGGACTTGCTTTTTTATGCTTTGATTGCTCTCTTTTTTCATCGAATTGCCCAAATTTACTACATTGTTAAATTGATAAAATTAAAAGATTTTATTCCATCAGTATTAGCTTCCATACCTTTTTTGATCTTTTTCTTATATCTGGTTTCTATTCCTGAAAGTGCATTGGTAAAAAGTTATGTGATATTGGTGGTTCAAATTATATTAATCTCTATCCTAAGCGGAATTATTTTATCGCAGTACCTATCTTTTTATGACAAGAGAAGTATTTGGCTTTTTGTTTTTGGAATAATGTCATTAGTGCAAACTTTCATCGTACTGCTAGAAAAATTTTATTTTCAAGATTTTTTAATCACCAGTTTAAGGCCACTTAGTCAGTTCTTAAATAGCGTGATCTGTTTCTCCTTTTATAAATTTGTGATCGCTGCTGAAAAGCTAAACAACGATTGATTTTCCTATAGATGATTTGGCTTTCTTATTGTCAAGATAAAAATCTATTCGGCCTAAATTGATTCCATAGCATCCCACTTGATTGACTAATACTTCTTGATCAACCGCATTTTTCATTACGGTGGGTTTGTCTAAAAAGGTATGTGTGTGTCCACCAATAATCAAATCAATATCCTGTGTAAGTGCTGCAAGTTTTACATCAGAAATAATTTCTGGATTATTCCTGTATTCATATCCAAGATGGGAAAGGCAAATTATTAAATCACATTTTAGTTCCTTTTTTAAAATTCGTGTCATTTCTTGCGCGGTTTCAACTGGATCGTTGTAAACTGTTTCTTGGTACATTTTTTTATCCACTAAACCATCAAGTTGTATTCCAATTCCGAATACACCCACTTTTACTCCGCCTTTATTAAAAACTTTGTACGGTTTAACTAAGCCGTCCATTAAAGTATTTTTAAAATCATAGTTAGCAGAGATAAAATCAAATTTTGCATGAGGCATTTGTGCATACAAACCTTCAATACCATTGTCAAAATCATGATTCCCTATAGTTGATAAATCATACTGCATCATACTCATTAACTTAAACTCTAATTCACCTCCATAATAGTTGAAGTAAGGAGTTCCTTGAAAAATATCACCTGCATCAAGTAGTAGAACGTTTGGATTTTCTTTTCGGATATTTTCGATTAAAGCAGCTCTTCTGGCTACTCCACCCATATTAGCATTTCTAGGGTGATCAGCAGGAAATGGATCTATGTGACTGTGTACATCATTAGTGTGTAAAATGGTAATTTTCTTAAGTTCAGTTGTTTTAAAACTACTCAATGATAAACCTAAACCTAACATTGCTGTACCTGCTGCCGTTTTCTCTATAAAATCTCTTCTTTTCATTTTTGTGCTTTTTGGATCTTTTAGCTCGTCGATTCGATTCGCTCGTTTCCTACTTTTGTTATCTTCTTCTATTTGTGGTAAAAGATATAAAAGGAGTCTTTCTACTATTGGAATAAGACGTAATTTTTTTAATAATGATTTATTATTCTACAATAATTCTATTGTCTTGTTTAGCGGTAACAGTATCTACAGATTTAAAATAATCAATTAAGATATTTCTCAGTTTATAATCTAAGTCATAAGTCTTTTCTCCCTTACTAAAAAAGTTCATATTATCCCCGCCATTAGCTAAATAATCATTTGTACCTACATAATAAATGTTGTCGCTTACTATTGGTTTTCCTTGAACTAAAATATTTTTAGCTGTTTTATTTTTATCAATAGTAAAAGTCAGCCCCGAAAGTGGATGCGCTTGTTTTTGGGTTATAAAATAGTCTATAATATCTTGAATGTATTTTCCGCGCAATGCGATAACTACCATGTTGTTTTCAAATGGCATTATTTCAAAACCATTTCTAGCGGTAACATTTCCTTTAGGCAGTATAGCACGAATTCCTCCCTCATTGAGTAGGCAAATATCGATTGTTTTGTTTTCTCTTTTTTGAAAAACCTTGTTTCCAAATTGCAATACAACATCAGACATAAAGTTGCCCATAGTAGATTGCATGTTTACAGCTTTCTTATCGAGTGTTACTGGACAATAAGCTAAGATACTATCTAAATCGTTATTGATGTGTTCTCTATAAGGTTTTATAAAGTTTTCAATACTAGCAACTTGCTCGTAATTGGCAGTTATAGGTAGTTGTTTACCTTCAATTTTTGTGACTGTTAAGATTTTATTTCCACAAGAACTAATGAAAAATAATGTTAAGAATATAACAAAAAGTTTGAAAACATCGTTATACTTTTTTAGATTTACCATTTATAATATGACTTAATTAATTTAATTTTGTAAACGAGTAAAAATAGTATGTTTTTAAGTGTTATAAAAGATTTTTCGGTAAAAAAAATATTAAAGAACAGTTTGCAAAATGTAAAGAGCAGTGCTGTATCTGGAACTGTCAAGACGGTTGGTCTACTTGTGGACCAAAGTTATTTTTCAGAAACGCAATTATTGATACAAGATCTTATTGATAAAGGTATTTTAAAAGAAGATATAACAGTACTCGTTTATAAGGATAAGTTTAAAAAGAATAGAAGCGCTTTACGAGCAAGTTTTAGTTCTAAACATTTAAAATGGAATTCTGAAATAAATAGTCCTACAGTGAATGACTTTATGAACCAAGAATTTGACTTATTAATTAGTTATTATGATGTGGAAAAGGCTATTTTATTAGTTGTTACACATGGGTCTAAAGCATTATTCAAAGTGGGATTTGCTGCTATCGACAAAAGATTAAATGATTTGATGATCAATACTAATGCTGAAAATCACAAAGTTTTTACTCACGAATTATTTAGGTACTTAAAAATATTAAATAAAATATAATTTAACATGCAATCATTAATAGGAACTGGTGTTGCTCTTGTAACTCCATTTAAAGCAGATTTTTCAATTGATACGGAAGCGCTTTGCAGAATTGTAAACTTTTCTATAGACGGAGGAATTGAATATCTTGTAATTTTAGGTACAACAGCAGAGAATGCAACCTTAACTCAGGAAGAGAAGGAACTGGTTATTAAAACTGTGGTTGAATGTAACAACGGAAGATTACCTTTGGTTTTAGGAGTAGGAGGTAACGATACTAGAAGAATTGTAGACGAACTAAAAACCAGAGATTTCTCCAGTTTTGTGGCAATACTGTCTGTCTCTCCTTTTTATAATAAACCCACTCAAGAAGGAATATACCAACATTTTAAAGCTGTTTCAGAAGCTTCTCCTGTTCCCGTGATTATTTATAATGTTCCTGGAAGAACTTCTAGTAATATGTTGCCTAAAACGGTACTGCGTTTAGCAAATGATTTTAAAAACATCGTTGCTATTAAAGAAGCGGCAGGTGATATGGTACAAGCCATGCAAATTTTGAAAGACAAACCAAAAGACTTTCTAGTAATATCTGGAGATGATATGATTGCGCTACCGATGGTTCTTGCTGGAGGTTCGGGAGTTATTTCAGTAATTGGTCAAGGTTTTCCAAAAGAATTTTCTGAAATGATTCGCTTAGGACTGAATCGTAAAGTAGATGAAGCATTCAAGTCGCAGTACCTTTTAGCAGATTGTATAGACATGATTTTTGAACAAGGAAATCCTGCCGGAATTAAACAAGTGTTTGAGGCACTTGGTTTAACTGATAATTACGTTAGATTACCACTAGTTCAAGTAGATGAATCTTTACAGCAAAGAATCGAACAATTTATTAAAAATATCGATAAATAAGCCCATATAATACTGCTTTTTTTTAAGCAAAGAAATATTTTGTAGTAGCTAAATTAATAACTAAATTTGCCACCGAAACTTCGGTATGATTTTTTGTGAACTGCGAGCAGTTTATGGATTAAATAAAACAAAAAAATGAAAAAAATTATATCTCTATTACTTCTTATCGCTTTTTTTAGTTCATGTAATGAATATCAAACAGCGTTGAAGAAAGACGATGTTGGGTTGAAATTTGATATGGGAACTAAACTGTACGATGCAGGAAAGTATACTAAAGCTATTCGACTTTTTGAGCAAATTGCTCCAGCATATAGAGGGAAACCTCAAGCTGAAAAATTGTTTTATATGTTTGCACAATCATACTACAAAACAAAACAGTATTATTTAGCAGGTTATCAATTTGAAAGCTTTGTGTCTAGTTACCCTAGAAGTGAGAAAGTTCAGGAAGCTGCTTATTTAGGAGCTAAAAGTTATTCAATGTTGTCTCCTGTATACAGTTTAGATCAAACTGATACTTTTAAAGCAATTGATAAATTACAAGCATTTATAGATACTTATCCTAATTCAGAGTATTTAGGGGAAGCTAATGAAACGGTAAGAGTACTGTCTGAAAAAATTGAGAAAAAAGTATATGAAAATGCTAAAGGATATAATACAATCTCAGATTATAAGTCTGCAATTGTAGCTTTAGATAATTTCATAGCTGATTATCCTGGTACACCATACAAAGAGGATGCTTTGTATTATAAATTTGACTCTGCCTACCAGTTAGGTATCAATAGTGTTGAAGTTAAAATGGAAGACCGTTTAAAAGTAGCTAAAACAGCTTATACGAATTTGATGAAATTCAATTCAGATTCAAAATACAAAGAGAAAGCTAATGAAATGTTAGCTCGCATTGAAAAAGATTTACAAAAATTTACTAAATAAATAAAGTCATGGATTTAAAAAAGACGAACGCTCCAGTAAATACAATAACTTATAATAAGACAGTTATTGAAGAACCTACTGGGAATGTGTATGAAGCAATAACCATTATGGCTAAAAGAGCAAACCAAATCAACTCTGAAATAAAAAAAGAATTGACTGAGAAATTGGAAGAATTTGCTACATATAATGACAGTCTTGAAGAAGTTTTTGAAAACAAAGAACAAATTGAAGTTTCAAAATTCTATGAAAAATTGCCAAAGCCACATGCATTAGCAGTTCAAGAATGGTTAGACGGTAAAATTTACCACAGAGATTCAACTAAATAATACTATATGTCAGTTTTAAGCGGAAAGAAAATTTTACTAGGAATATCTGGTGGGATTGCCGCCTATAAAACGGCTCATTTAGTACGACTTTTTATAAAAGCAGGTGCACATGTCCAAGTGATAATGACACCTGCTTCTAAGGATTTTATAACACCACTTACTTTAGCTACTTTGTCTAAAAATCCTGTTCACTACAGTTTTTTTAGTCAAGAGGAAGACGCTAATGGTAATGGTGAGGATGGGAATAAGCACGAACAATGGAACAACCATGTTGAATTAGGTCTTTGGGCTGATTTAATGGTGGTAGCTCCTGCAACTGCGAATACCTTGTCCAAAATGGCTTATGGGAATTGTGATAATTTACTTATAGCTACCTACTTATCTGCAAAATGTCCAGTTTATGTTGCGCCTGCAATGGATCTTGACATGTATATCCATCCCTCTACAACTGCCAGTTTTAAAGCTTTACAGCAATTTGGTAATACCATTATTCCTGCCGAAAACGGTGAATTAGCTAGTGGTTTATCTGGTCAAGGTAGAATGGCAGAACCAGAAAACATAGTGTCTTTTTTAGAAGCCGACTTAGAAAGTAAGCTGCCTTTAAAAGGAAAGAAAATACTAATAACTGCTGGACCTACTTATGAATCAATAGACCCTGTTCGTTTTATAGGGAATCATTCCTCTGGTAAAATGGGTTATGATATTGCCTTAAGTGCTGCAAAACTAGGAGCAACGGTGATATTAGTTTCTGGACCTACAAAGTTTACAATAGATCATGCTTTAATTAATGTCATAGATGTGGTATCAGCACAAGAAATGTATGATGCCTGTCACAACTACTTTAATGATGTTGATGTCGCGATAGCAGCTGCAGCTGTAGCAGATTATAGACCCAAAGTAGTAGCGACTCAGAAAATTAAAAAAGCTCCAGACAACTTTTTTATCGAACTGGAAAAAACCAAAGATATATTGGCTTCATTAGGAGCTATTAAGAAAAAACAATTACTAATTGGTTTTGCGCTAGAAACTGAAAACGAAATTGAAAATGCAATTGGTAAAATCCAGAAAAAAAACCTAGATTTGATAGTTCTAAATTCTTTACAAGATAAAGGTGCTGGTTTTGGTAAACCTACTAATAAAGTTACTTTTATTGATAAAAATTTTCATATTGAACCTATGGAGTTAAAGTCTAAAGAAGCAGTTGCAGATGATATTTTAAATAAAGTTATAGCCTATTTTAATGAATAAATTAATTGCCATTTTTGTTTTTTTAGTTTTAGGGACTGCTCATGCGCAGCAATTAAACTGTACAGTAACTGTAAATGCACAAAAATTAAGTAATTCAAATCTTACTGTTTTCAAAACATTAGAAAAATCTTTGACAGAATTTATTAATAAGACAGACTGGAATGGTAAAGTTTACCAGCAGAATGAGAAGATAGATTGTTCTATGTACATTACTGTCTTGTCTAATACTTCTGATCAATTTTCAGCTACATTACAAGTGCAATCTTCAAGACCCATTTTTAATTCATCTTATTCCTCACCTGTATTAAATTACAACGATAAAGATTTTAGTTTTAGGTACACTGAATTTGAAAATCTGATATTCAATGAAAATTCCTTTGATTCTAATCTGGTTTCCGTGGTTGCCTTTTATAGTTATATGATTCTTGGAATGGATGATGATACTTTTGTCTTAGAATCTGGAGATTCTAATTTTGAGAAAGCGCAAAATATTACAAACGTAGCGCAGCAAAGTGGTTATAAAGGATGGAGTCAAATTGACGGCAACCAAAACAGGTACTTTTTGATAACAGATATTTTGTCACCTACCTATTCTGATATTCGAAAAACAATTTTTGAATACCATAAAGGTTTAGATAGCATGGCTAAAGATTTAAGAACTGCCAAAGAAAAAGTTAAAGATGCGGTAGCCAATTTGTCCAAACTCAATTCTGCTAAACCCAATGCTTTTTTAACACGCTTATTCTTTGATGCAAAATCAGATGAGATTGTTTCTATTTTTTCTGGTGGACCTTCAATAACGGTGTCTGATTTAATTGATAATTTGAACAAAGTTTCTCCATTGAATTCTAATAAGTGGGTTACTATCAAGTATTAATTCCGTTTTTTCTTTTTAATTAAAAATCTCATTACCCTTAAAAACAGCTAAATGATAACTTCGCTATCTATAAAAAATTATGCGCTAATAGAAAAATTAAGCATTGATTTTTCTAAAGGTTTTTCTATAATTACTGGAGAAACTGGTGCTGGTAAATCCATAATATTAGGTGGTTTAGGTTTGGTTTTAGGAAAAAGAGCCGACCTATCCTCGCTAAAAAATAAAGAAGATAAATGCATCATTGAGGTGCATTTTGATATTGCCAAATATAATTTGCTCCCTTTCTTTCAGTCAAATGATTTAGATTATGAAGAGGATACGATAATTAGACGTGAAATCCTTCCATCTGGTAAATCAAGAGCTTTTATTAATGACAGTCCAGTAAACTTACAACTGCTGCAAGAGCTTAGTGTATTTTTAATAGACATTCACTCGCAACAGCAAACAAGGGAACTTTCTGAAGAGAATGTACAATTTGATATTATTGATGCTATAGCGAATAATATTTCAGTTATTCCAGAATACCAGTCGGTTTTAAAAAGCTATAAGGCAGATAAAACGAAGCTTAACGGACTTATAAAAAAACAAGGTGAATCTCTAAAAGAGCAGGAATACCATAGTTTCTTATTAAATGAATTAGTAGAAGCTAATTTAAAACCGGGAGAGCAAGAAAGTTTAGAAGATGAGTTTGAAAAACTCAATAATGTTGAAATCATAAAAGAATCTATTGATAAATCATTGGCTGTAGCCAATGAAGAACAAATAGGAGTTATGCAAAATCTAAATGAAATAAAAGTTTCGTTACAAAAAATAGCATCCTTTTCATCAGATTACAGCAGCATTCTAGAAAGAATCAATAGTGTTGCAATTGAGTTTGATGATATTACTGACGAGCTGAATCGTTGTTCTGAAAAGTTAGTTAACGATCCTGAGCAGCTGGATTTATTAGGTCAAAAATTACAACTGATTTATAATTTACAAAAAAAGCATCAAGTAACTACTGTGGAGGAATTAATTGCTATTCAAACACAATTAGAAAATTCGGTTTTTGAACTGGGCAATCTTGAAACTGAAATCGATAACTTAAATAAAAGTATTGAAGAAAAAGCGGTTAATTTAGACCAGCTCTCTTCCGTGATTCATAATAATCGAGAGCAGGCAATTCCAATGTTATCTCAAAAACTGATCACTATTTTAGATACATTAGGTATGCCTAATGTTCGCTTCGATATACAAGTAAAAGAAACCTCAAGCTACCATCATAATGGTAAGGATGAAATCCTGTTTTTATTTTCGGCTAATAAAGGAACTGATTTTGGTATTTTAAAGAAAGTAGCTTCTGGTGGGGAGATGTCGAGAATAATGCTTGCAGTCAAAGCAATCCTAGCGCAATATTCTAAGCTTCCTACTTTAATTTTTGACGAAATTGATACCGGAGTTTCTGGAGAGATTGCCATTAAAATGGGTGAGATTATGAAGGAAATGAGTAAAGAAATGCAAATTTTTGCCATTACACATCTTCCGCAAATTGCTGCTAAAGGGAATGCTCATTTCAAAGTCTTTAAATCAACAGTAGGAGAGGATACTCAGTCAGAGTTGAAATTACTGTCAGAACAGGAGCGAATCATCGAAATAGCCCAAATGTTATCAGGTACTGTCGTCTCTGATTCCGCTCTAAATCACGCTAAAGCCTTGCTGAACTAGATTTTTGGATTATATTTGTTCTAATTTCGAAGACAATATATTAAAATACCTTAAGTAAATAAAATTCACCGAATAAACTATACAAAATGATTATAGAACCTAGAATGAGAGGATTTATTTGTTTGACATCACACCCTGATGGATGCGAGCAAAATGTAAAAAATCAAATTGAATACATTAAATCAAAGGGAGCAATTAATGGAGCCAAAAAAGTACTTGTTATTGGTGCTTCAACAGGTTTTGGATTAGCTTCTAGAATATCAAGTGCATTTGGATCAGATGCTGCCACAGTGGGAGTATTTTTTGAAAAACCACCTACTGAAGGTAGAACAGCTTCTCCGGGTTGGTACAATTCTGCAGCTTTCGAAAAAGAAGCACATAAAGCAGGTTTGTATGCTAAAAGTATCAATGGCGATGCTTTTTCTGACGAAGTAAAACAACAAACATTAGCGTTAATAAAAGCAGATTTAGGGCAAGTTGATTTAGTAGTATATAGCTTAGCTTCTCCAGTACGTTTAGACCCTAAAACGGGTGTTTTACACCGTTCTGTATTAAAACCTATAGGAAATACATTTACAAACAAGACAGTCGATTTCCATTCGGGAAAAGTATCTGAAATATCTATAGAGCCTAGTACAGGTGATGATATTGAAAATACAGTAAAAGTTATGGGAGGCGAAGACTGGGCAATGTGGATTGATGCTTTAAAAGCAGATAATTTATTAGCTCCTGGAGCTACAACAGTAGCTTATTCTTATATAGGGCCATCCTTAACGGAGGCAGTTTATAGAAAAGGGACTATTGGCCGTGCAAAAGATCATCTTGAAGCGACTGCTTTTACGATTACTGATAGCTTAGCTGATATTAATGGTAAAGCTTATGTTTCTGTAAATAAAGCTTTGGTAACTCAGGCAAGTTCTGCAATTCCAGTGATTCCGTTGTACATTTCTTTATTATACAAAATAATGAAAGAAGAAGGAATTCATGAAGGATGTATCGAGCAAATTCAACGTTTATATGCAGATAGATTGTACTCAGGAAAAGAAGTGCCTACTGATGAAAAAGGAAGAATACGTATAGACGACTGGGAAATGCGTCCAGATGTTCAAGAGAGAATCGCTAAATTATGGCAAGAAGCTACAACTGAAAACTTGTCTGAAATAGGAGATTTAGAAGGGTATAGAAGCGATTTTCACAACCTATTCGGTTTTGGATTTGACGGAGTAGATTACAAAGCAGATACAAATGAAATGGTAGGAGTAGAGAGTATTAAATAATACTTTTTTATCTATCAAAATAATACACCTTACTTTATGCGGTTTCGACCAATTAAAGTAAGGTGTTTCTGTTTTTGGGAGCAGCAGGATTAGCCAATTTAATAAACTATGGTCGCGCCATTCGCTATATCTTGTGGCGGCATAAATGCCTGCCGCCACAAGGATGCCGCTGCTGTCACGGCTACTTAATTCGTCTGTGCTTTTATTAAGTTTTTATTGCCCAAATTCTTAATTAAATGTTCTCAATTTTAATCAGTCCCAGCAGTCCCTCTTTATAAAGATCTCATTAAAGCAATTACCGCAAATAACCTATAATCAACCTATTGAAAATAGCTTTTCTTTTTTTAATATAATTTTATGCATTGGTTTTAGATCGATTCCTTATCTTAGTTTTACTGTTTGTTATAGGACATCTTTACAATGAGATCGTTGTAAAATCATGAATTTTAAAAAATAAATAATGAAAAATAGACTTCTTTTACTTTTACTACTGTCGGGGACTTTAGCTAATGCACAATCAGAAATTACAAAAGCAAAACTTGCCGAAATTAAAGCTCAGGTAGAAAAAGAAACTATTAAGTTAAAAGATTCTTTAATTAAAGCGAATAAAGGTGCTGATATTCCTCTTGATATTGCTTTTAAAACAGACTTATATAGAGCAGAAAAGTTGGCAGATAAGAAGGTAAGTATTGATTATTCCACCTCGGGTATGACTACTGCAATTGTTGAACTTAATAACGATTACGACAAATTATTAAATAAGTACTATACAATTTTACTAAAAAAGTTGAATCCAAAAGATCAAGACAAGCTAAAAATAGCACAAAGAAATTGGATTAAATTTAGAGATAGTGAAATTCAATTAATAGGAACTGTTTCTAAAAGTGAATATTCTGGCGGTGGAACGATTCAAAGTAATATTATGGCAGGACGTATTAGTGATCTAACTAAAAACCGACTCTACGTAATTAAAGAGCACTTAAACCAATTTATAGATTAAAAATTTCTATTGAATAATATTTTAGAATGTTTGATTTCTTAAACCCCTATACGTACTAATTTACCCCCGACAGCAGTGGCATCTCCCGATTTTAAAAACAAGGCTTTTGTAGCCGTATTTTTTTAGCGGGAATATAACGAATGGCGGGACAAGTTCGTTTTATAGAAACTAATTGTTGTGGTTCTAATAATGAAGAAGGAGAGACTATTGCAAGCCACTGTTGGAATGTGTATTTTTGACTGTTTTATAAAATAGGAACTATGTACAATTTATTAAAAGGGAAAAGAGGAATCATATTTGGCGCGCTAGATGAAAATTCGATTGCTTGGAAAACTGCTGAATGCGTTCATGAAGAAGGGGGAATTTTTGTTTTAACGAATGCTCCAGCTGCAATGCGTTTAGGTAATATTGAAGATTTAGCGTTAAAAACAGGAGCTCAAGTTATTCCAGCAGATGCTACTTCAGTAGAAGATTTAGAAAAATTAGTGGATCAGGCTATCGAAATCCTTGGCGGAAAAATTGATTTTGTTTTGCATTCTATCGGGATGTCAGTGAATGTTAGAAAAGGAAATCATTACACTAATCAGAATTACGATTTTACAGAAAAAGGTTGGAATGTTTCTGCGGTATCGTTCCATAAGGTGATGCAAGTATTGTATAAGAAAGACGCAATGAATGAATGGGGAAGTATTGTGGCATTGTCTTATATGGCAGCACAACGCGTCTTTCCTGATTATAATGATATGGCAGATAATAAAGCTTATTTAGAGTCTATTGCGCGTAGTTTTGGCTACTTTTTTGGGAGAGATAAAAAGGTGCGTGTAAATACAATTTCACAATCTCCTACTGCTACTAAAGCAGGGCAGGGCGTGAAAGGATTTGGTGGCTTTATCGCTTTTGCTGATAAGATGGCGCCTTTAGGCAATGCTACTGCTTTAGATTGCGCTAATTATACGGTAGCTATGTTCTCTGATTTGACAAAAATGGTGACATTGCAAAACCTACTTCACGATGGTGGTTTTTCAAATATGGGAGTGAGTCAGGAAGTGATGGAGATGTTTGAATAATAGAGGAAATTGTAGTAAAATATTTCTTAAAACCATTGCTTTATTAGTGATGGTTTTTTTATCGATATTGTTTAATAGTATATCTTTGCGCCCTAATTTATCCTTATATTTTAACTAATACCACATAGAAATAGATGTTGTTTTCTTTAATTATCCCAGTTTATAATCGTCCTGATGAAGTGGATGAGCTTTTAGAAAGTTTAGTACAGTCTGATTATACAGCTGCTTTTGAAGTAGTACTTGTCGAAGATGGTTCTACATTGCGTTGTGAAGATATTGTTCAAAAATACGCAAGCCGTTTAACAATCTCTTATTATTTCAAAGAGAATTCAGGCCCAGGCGATTCTAGAAATTACGGAATGAGAAAAGCCAAAGGAGATTATTTTATCATCTTTGATTCTGATTGTATTATTCCCAAACAATATTTATCAGAAGTTGATAAAGCTTTGCAATTGAATTATGTAGATTGTTTTGGAGGTCCAGATAAAGCATTAGATAGTTTTTCAGATATTCAAAAAGCAATCAACTTTGCGATGACTTCATTTTTAACTACTGGTGGAATAAGGGGAGGTTCTGAAAAAATTGATAAATTTCAACCCAGAAGTTTTAATATGGGGATTTCTAGAAAAGCATTTGAAGCCTCTAATGGCTTTGGAAATATTCATCCAGGCGAAGACCCTGATCTTTCCATACGGTTATGGAATTTAGGTTTTGAAACCAAACTGTTCCCAAATGCGTATGTATATCATAAGAGAAGGATTGATTGGGACAAGTTTTCGATACAGGTGAATAAATTTGGTAAAGCACGACCGATATTAAATAGTTGGTATCCAAAGCATAACAAATTAACATTCTTTTTTCCTTCACTGTTTATAGCTGGATTTGTTTTAGCGGTATTACTACTGGTTTTTACATTTGATTATTTATTGAAATTATACTTCATCTATTTTTTAATCATCTTTATAACAGCTTCTTATCAGAACAAGAGTATTAAAATAGGTTACCTAGCTGTAGTCGCAGTTTGGAAACAATTTTGGGGATACGGATTAGGATTTTTGGAGTCTTTTTTTAAAGTAATTATTTTAAAACAGCAACCTCAAGCAGCATTTCCTGAATTATTTTTTAAAGCATAGTCATGACAAAAATTATAGGATTAACCGGAGGAATAGGAAGTGGCAAGACATCAATTGCAAAACATTTTATGTCTTTAGCTGTTCCTGTTTATATAGCTGATGATGAAGCTAGGAAGATAATGCAGTCTGAAGCTATTATTAAGGCTTTAAAAATGAACTTTGGTGATTCTGTTTTTGACGGGAATAGTTTAAATAGAGAGAAGTTAGCAGCAGTTGTGTTTAACGATCCTGAAAAATTAAGTGCTTTAAATGCAATTGTACATCCCGCTGTTAAAGAACATTTTCAACAGTGGTTAGTAGCACATAAAAAAGCGCAGATAGTTATTTATGAAGCTGCTATTTTATTTGAAAGCGGAAGTTATAAGATGTGTGATAGTATCATTACCGTGACAGCCCCTGTAGAATCTAGAATTCAGCGTGTTATTAAAAGAGATAATTCGAGTAGAGAAGCGGTTTTAAAACGAATCAATGCACAATGGACTGATGAAGAACGCGCTTCAAAAAGTGATTATATTATTGAAAATATTGATCTGGCTACAGCCAAAATAAAAGCAGAAGAAATTCTTAAAATTTTGATGATTAAACAAAACGAACAGTAGATGTTAATGTTTGGTTAATATATTATCATTCATACTGTTAAAATGTTAATTTTGTTCCGATGAATAAACTTTTTTTTAGATTACTGGTTTTGTTGATGAGTTTATCCTTAATAGGTATAATTCTTGTACAGGTATATTGGTTTAACAATTCGTTTAAAAATAACGACGAACAGTTTAAGTTTCACGTAACGCAAGTTATTGGAAATGTAGCGGATAAATTACAAAAACAAGAAGCATATACATTTTATGATAGGTATAATCGTATAAAAGATAGTACAGGTAAGATTCCGAAGAAAGAAGATTTAACGGAATTTTATTACGTTCAACGAAATACTAAAACGAATAAAACCATTGTTTACTCTAACAGTATTATTTCTGAAGATTATGATATCTCATCTTCTTTATTTAATAAGAAATTTAGTAACGATAAATTTAAAAACTTTAGTTCTAAAAGGGTGACTGAAGTTTACAATAATAACGGAGTTGATAAATCTAATTTGCAGCAGAACCTGCTTCCCGACGTAACCATTGAGAAATCAGGTAATTTAGATGTATTAGATAAAGTACAATTTGAAATTTCGTATAAAGATATTGCTGCTGCAATGCCATTAGAAGAAAGAGTGTCTAAAGAAACACTTCAAAAATTAATAAAAAAGGAGTTAGAACAATCAGGAGTTAAAACGAAGTTTGAATTTGGGATTTACAGCAATGGTTTAGCAACTAATGTCAAATCGGCAAATTTCAAGTATGACAAAGAATTGACCTATTCAATTCCAATATATACTGACAATGAAGGAAATGAAAAATACAAGTTATTAGTCAGTTTTCCGCACAAGAAAAAATTCTTATTGTCAGAGTTAATAAGCATAACCGTTCTTTCTATCATTTTCACATTGATCATTATTGTAGCTTATTCTAGTGCTTTAAATCAATTAATTCGTCAACGTCAGATTTCTGAAATTAAAACCGATTTCATTAATAATATGACACATGAATTTAAAACGCCTATAGCAACGATCAACCTTGCATTAGATGCGATTAAAAATCCTAAGATAATAGACGATCGGGAAAAAGTGATGAAATACCTGCAAATGATTCGTGACGAAAACAAACGAATGCATGCTCAGGTTGAAAATGTTTTGAGAATTTCAAAATTAGAAAAGAAAGAACTCGATATTGAAAAAGAATCTAGCGATGTAGTTGATGTAATTAATGATGCAATTGAGCATGTTAATTTGATTCTTGAAGACAGACAGGGAACGATTACCAGTCATTTTAATGCGGCTAGAACAACAGTTTTAATGAATGAAGTACATTTTACTAATGTCATTGTAAATGTATTAGAAAACGCAATTAAATACTCACCTGATGTGCCTGATATTGAAGTTTTTACTGAAAATATTAAAGACATGATTCTTATAAAAGTTAAGGATAAAGGATTAGGAATGAGTAAAATAGCTCAAAAGCGAGTTTTTGAAAAATTCTATAGAGAGCACACGGGCGATTTACACAATGTAAAAGGGCACGGTTTAGGATTAGCATACGTAAAAAGAATTGTTGAGGACCACAATGGTCAAGTATATGTAGAAAGTGAAAAGGGAAAAGGAAGTACCTTCATAATAAAAATACCACTAATAAATTAAACTATGGAAACTATAAATAAAAAAATACTTCTAGTAGAAGACGACCTTAATTTTGGAGCTGTACTAAAAGATTATTTAATGCTAAATGACTTTGACGTTGTTTTGGCTAAAAACGGAATGGAAGGTTTTGAAAAATTCAAAAAGGATACTTATGATCTATGTATCTTGGATGTTATGATGCCTTACAAAGATGGTTATACTTTGGCCAAAGAAATTAGAGAAAAAAATAGCGAAGTGCCTATTATTTTTTTAACGGCAAAATCGATGAAAGAAGATGTATTAAAAGGTTACAAAGCAGGTGCTGATGACTATTTGAATAAACCTTTTGATTCTGAAGTTTTGTTGATGAAAATTAAGGCAATCATTCAAAGAAAATCTTCAGATGTGAAGACAGAACAAGTACAATTTGAATTTAATATTGGTAAATTTCACCTAAATTCTAAATTGAGATTTCTTACTTTTAAAGACCAAGAGCCAATTAAATTGTCTCCAAAAGAAAATGAGTTATTGAAAATGTTAATTCTTCATGAAAATGATTTAATGCCTAGAGAATTAGCTTTAACTAAAATTTGGAGAGATGACAACTACTTTACATCAAGAAGTATGGATGTTTACATCGCTAAATTAAGAAAGTATCTGAAACTGGACGAAGATGTTGAAATCTTAAACATTCACGGTGAAGGGTTTAGATTAGTTGTTAAAAATAAAGCAGTATAAATTATACTGTCTAGATATACAAAAGGCTTCGAGAAATCGGAGCCTTTATTTATGGGTTATTACTCCCGTCTTATTTTGTGGTACTATCTTAACTATTAAAAGTTTTTTTTTAGCTACAGTTATAATAGTTGTTATTTCAGGTTCAGCTGTAATGCAAAGCAGTTTTTATCGTCTTTAGAAATACTAAAGATAATCGCTTCATCCGAAACATTTTCATGAATAATTACTCTGTCTTGCAACGATAATTCCTTAATGAAATTCATTTCAAAACTTTTTATATTTTGATCGAGTATCACTTTATCATCCATCAAGTCAATACACCACTCTAGATACTTGACGTTATTGACATGATTCACAATATCTAAATCAGACAAGAACACCGTTTTCTCAAAAAGCTGTTCTTTCTCTGTACTAATTTTTATTTTAGAAAAACCCTCAACAGTTGCTTTTTTCTCTGGATATAATTCAAAATGTTCATAGGGTAGCGCCAATGCTTCCGGACGGCGTTTATCAGTGTTAAAAACAGCCCAAAACGTCTCGGAGCCTACAATTTTCTTTCCGTTCACATACATTTCAAGAGCTCTAATCGAACGTGAATTTTCTAAAGTGTTGATCCATGTTTTTACTGTAACCACATCTCTCCATTTAGGTAACGCAGTAACTTCAACTCGCATGCGGCTCAGTACCCAAGCCTGACTGAATTCTTGCATATCAGAAAAGCTAATACCACCAGTATCTGAGTGTGCGGCAGCAGTTAACTGTAAAATATTGCATAAATCAGTATACTTCAAGTATCCATTAGGCATGCATTGTGTAAAATTGATTTCCCATTCTTTGCTTAATACAGAGGTGAAGTTTGGACTTATTGGCATAGGTAATATTATGAAATTTTAGTTTTTGCATTTATGTAGTCAAAAATCGTTTGATAAGGAGTTTCAAAATCAAACCATTTGGTGTTTTGGTCGCGTTTGAACCAGGTAAGTTGGCGCTTAGCAAAACGTCTCGTGTTTTTCTTAATTTCTTCAATGGCAAAATCTAAGGATGTTTCGCCATCAAAATAACTAAATAGTTCACGATAACCTACCGTTTGTAAAGCGTTTAAGGCTTTGTTAGGATAGACTGATTTTGCTTCTTTCAACAGTCCTTCATTCAACATAATACCTACTCTTTGATTGATACGATTGTACATTACACTTCGTTCGGCTTCTAAACCGATGAGAATGGGAGTGAAGTTGCGACTGTTCTGTTTCTGATTTAAAAAAGAGGAGTAGGGTTTTCCTGATCCCAAACAAACTTCTACAAATCGCATCATTCGTTGCGGGTTTTGTAAGGTTTGTGGATTGTCTGTTGTGATGGTTTTGAAATATTCAGGATCTAGTTTTTCTAGTTGGTTTTGAAGGTATACAATTCCTAGTTTCTCATAACTAGCATTTACACTTTCTCGAATAGAAAGATCAATTTCTGGAAATTCATCAAAGCCTTTTAATACGGCATTTACGTACAGCCCCGAACCTCCCACAAGAACTACATAATCATTTTCTAAAAATAATTTATCAATCATAGCAATGGCTTCTTTTTCAAAATCACCTACGGTATAGGATTCAAATATGGATTTATTTTGAATAAAATGGTGCGGAGCTGCTTCTAATTCTGCTTTACTGGGAACAGCAGTTCCAATAGTCATTTCTTTAAAAAACTGCCTACTGTCACAAGAAACTATTTGACATTTAAAATGATTTGCCACATGAATACTCAAAGCAGTTTTGCCAATGGCTGTAGGTCCGATAATGGTAATTAAGTGTTTCATATTTATTTTTAGCCCAGATAGCAATGAAAACCCCGGACGACTGCAAGTTAGTATTTCTTGTCGTAAAAGAGCGCCTTTAGAAGCTCCTTTTATGATTTAGAAAGACAAGTTGTAGACGGAGGAGTTGCAATGAATAGCTGGAGATTGCTTCCCGTATCACTCATAGTTCTATTTTATTGTAATGAGCTTATAGCATAATAAACATTAGCCGCGTGTAAAAAAATCCTGAAGTAAAAGGAGTTTTTAATTATTGTAATTGATGACCACAGTGATGACAATAAATAGCATTTTCAGGATGTTCTTCTGTGCCACAACCACTACAAGGCTTTTGAATTTTGTTTGTTGGTTTATTCACGCTTTTGGCGATCTCTGCGGTAACAATTCCCGTAGGCACAGCAATAATACCATAACCTAAAATCATTACAAAAGACGCAATAAATTGACCCAAAGGTGTTACCGGTGAAATATCCCCATAGCCCACTGTAGTTAAGGTTACTATAGTCCAATATATCCCAGCAGGAATACTGGTGAAACCACTTTCCTTACCTTCTACAACATACATTATAGATCCTATTATTATAGTGATGATAAGTACAAAATAGATGAAGACTACAATCTTACCACGACTCGCATTAATCGCTTTTCTTAGTTGAACCGATTGATTTGTAAATTGTGGATGGTTTAATATTTTGAATAATCGGAGTAATCTTAAAGAGCGTACTACACTAAAGATACTTGTTCCAACAAAAAATATGGACAAGTACATGGGTAAAATAGCCAGCAAATCGATGATGCCATAAAAGCTCAGGATATATTTCCAAGGCTTTTTTATGGATATGATTCTGAAAATATATTCCAAGGTAAAGAACGCAGTAATAATCCATTCTAATAATACAAGTTCATAATGGTATTTTTGATCAAAGGAATTGACCGTTTCCATCATTACTAAAACTACACTTAAAAGAATAAGTCCTAATAATATTAAATCAAATAGTCGACCCGCTTTAGTACTTGTCCCATAAATTATGATGTGGACTTTTTGCTTAAAGAGGTCGTATTGTGATTTAATTTTACGCATGCAGAGGAGGGATTGTATTAAAATTTGATCAATTTGAAATTTTTCTCTTTTCGAAGATAAGCCTGAATAATATTCTTAGTATCTCGATTGTTAAGCATCGGAGTAAGGATGTTTTTTAATATTTCGATATTATTAATTTGATAATTTAAATCATAGAATGCATAACCCTTATAGATTCCGTTTTCAATTAGCACAGCACTGCGCTCACTGATTGTTCGACCGCGGTCTACAATAACCATATTTTGACTCTCAAATTCACTATTATTAATAAAATCTAATACTCTTGCATTGTATTCTTGTGTAGAAACTTCTCCTATGCAAGCGCCATCACACTCTTTAATTTTGTATTGAAAACAGGCTGCTTTCGTATCATACAAGCCGGTGTGTTTTTGGCACAAGTTATATCGTTCTGTTATTTTAAAGAGCACGTTTTTACCTTCAGTTAATGTCGTAAAAGAAGTGATTTCTTTTTTACGACCATCTGCCTTCTGTAATTTTAGTTTTAAATAGCCATCTGTTCCCATTTCTGGATACAACGCCCATTGAAATATATTTTTTCGTTGCGCCCGATTGTAGCGGGGTCTGTGCAATTTGATTTCCTGACTTTCTTTTAATAAAGCGACTAATTCACTGCCCGTTTCTTCATAGGTCACCGTGAATACTTCGGCTTGTATTTTTTTAGCGCTGTTTGTTATTCCAGTAAAATGCTGATTGATCCGTTTTTTAATATTCTTGCTTTTACCAATGTAGATTAGGTCGCCTTTTTCATTATGAATATAATAAACACCCGTTTTTGTAGGTAGACTGCTGACGATATCCAGCAATTTCGGAGCAATCCCTTTTTCGACTTTTAATTTGATAAAGTCTTTAATGATTTCTTTTTCAACATCCTTGTCTAGAAGCATCTTAAACAATTTTACCGTTGCCAAAGCATCACCACTTGCTCTATGTCTATCAGCCATAGGAATTCCTAGTGCGCGCACTAACTTTCCTAAACTGTGTGATGGTTGTTCTGGTAGTAATCTTTTTGATAACTCAACGGTACACAAGGTTTTTAGGCTAAAATCATATCCTAAGCGTCTAAATTCAGTGCGCAGAATACGGTAATCAAAGTCGGCATTATGAGCCACCACAACACAATCAGTGGTAATCTCAATAATGCGTTTGGCTACTTCGTAAAACTTGGGAGCTTGTACTAACATAGCATTATTAATGCCCGTAAGTTTTACTACAAAGGGTTGAATAGGAATTTCAGGATTAACCAAACTAATGAATTGATCCACAATTTCATGACCATCATATTTATAAATGGCAATTTCAGTAATGCCTTCTTCGTTAAATTGGCCTCCAGTGGTTTCTATGTCTAATATTGCGTACAATTTATTTTATTTAAAGTTGATGACATTCAGTTGAAAAATAACGAATCAACCATCATTAATTTATGTTTATTACCTTCCTCCAAAAATACTACTTCCTACACGCACCATTGTACTGCCGCATTCTATTGCCAGTTGGTAATCACCAGACATCCCCATCGAAATAGTATCTAATTTAGAGTGCAAAATAGGCTGCGCCTTTAATTGATCAAATATGGATTTTAAGTGTTGGAATTCTTTCTTCACTTGGTTTTTATTTTCTGTAAAGGTAGCCATTCCCATTAATCCGCGTATCTGTATGTTTTCCATTTTGCTAAATGTATCAGAAGCTAATAAAGTTGCCAACTCTGTTTCATCAAGTCCAAATTTTGTTTCTTCCTCAGCTATATGGATTTGTAATAAACAGTCAATAACTCTATTGTTTTTAGCGGCTTGTTTATTTATTTCTTGTAATAATTTCAGGCTATCTACTCCATGAATCAACTGCACAAATGGTGCCATAAACTTCACCTTATTTGTTTGTACATGACCAATCATATGCCACTGAATATCTTTGGGCATTTCTTCCCATTTCTCAGTCATTTCTTGGATTTTGTTTTCACCAAAAATGCGTTGGCCTGCAGTATATGCTTCCATTAAATCAGCTACTGGTTTTGTTTTAGATACTGCAACAAGTATTACGTTATCTGGAAGTGTAGCTTGTATGTGTTGTAAATTAGTAGCTATTGCCATAGGGTCACTATTTATTTTATAGTAGTACTGAACTATAGTTCATATGCGACAATGCCGTTTCTAAACTTAGGTTCAATATACGTACTTTTTTGGTGGCATAATCAAATTATTATTTGCTAATGCCTTAATTTTATTAATATGTGATGGGTAAAGCATGAAGCCAACTTCCTATTTTCCCTCATCGATTTGTTTCCTTTACGTCTAAAATAGATTGTTTACCTGAAAGGTATTGCATCCGTTCATCATTTCGTAAATCTTTAACTGCCAGTAAAGGTAATAAAACCGTTGTGTACAGTATTTACGTGTCTAAATTATCTCAAACAGTACTGGTTTTAGCCATCTCTTTACGAAATTGTAACTGATAAAATTCATTGTCAAGATACATCCCGAAATCCTGCTTAGCGGATGGTTGCTATGGCTGTTTATTCGTTACAATAAAATTGGTCTCTAATGCTGCAATAATTTCTTGTTTGCTGAAACCGTTATGATCTTTCACTAAGCGATTTTATTCATATATTCTTTTAACAACCGCACCCGAAAAGCTAATTTTTCTCGTATTTCTAAATAATATTGTTTTGGTAATCCTCTATAGTAGTTCCAACAATGTTCCAGTATAAGATTGCGTTTTAGTAACGATTTTATGAATGTAAATTGCTGGATGTGTATCCTTAATTACTACGTTTTCTAACCTAAAATCCTGGTATTTTTGATGAATTTGACGGTATCGCTTTTCTAAAGTTACTGTTTCTTGATTAGTGTATGCTGGTTTTACAACTTGCAAAAATGACAAAGTATTAAAGTTTAATTGTGCTGCTAGTTCTGCAGTGAGATATTCATCGTAGGAACGGCAAGTCACTAAGCACAATTTATCTCGAGCAGGGCGAACAGCTTTACAAGGGATTATTTTTGCCATGATAGATTAAAAGAAAAAGTCCAAAAGTTAAAAGAAATATATTTAATGACTTTTAACTTTTGGAAATTTAAACTATGTAAATTGTTTAGAAACTTTTTCGGCTTTTTTACTTTCAGCATAATCGTAAAAACCTTCTCCAGATTTCACTCCTAATTTTCCAGCTCGTACCATATTGACTAACAAAGGACAAGGAGCATATTTAGGGTTTTTAAAGCCGTCATACATAACATTCAGTATCGCTAAACACACGTCTAACCCAATGAAATCTGCTAACTGTAAAGGTCCCATTGGGTGTCCCATACCTAGTTTCATCACGGTGTCTATTTCATAAACGCCAGCAACTTTATTGTACAATGTTTCAATCGCCTCATTAATCATTGGCATTAATATTCTATTGGCTACAAAACCAGGATAGTCATTTACTTCAACGGGCGTTTTCCCTAGTTTTTCAGATAATGACATAATTGTTTTTGTCACTTCATCACTAGTGTTGTATCCACGAATGATTTCGACTAATTTCATAATTGGCACTGGGTTCATAAAGTGCATTCCAATAACGCGTTCTGGATGCGTTACCACAGCTCCTATTTGAGTTATAGAAATAGAAGAGGTGTTCGTTGCTAAAATTGTATTGTGTGAACAGGCATCGTTTAATTGCTTGAAGATATTTAGTTTTAATTCCACATTTTCTGTTGCCGCTTCAACAACTAAATCTGCCCCCACAACACCGTCTTTAATATCAGTGTAGGTAATAATATTAGTAATTGTTTTTGCTTTGTCTTCGATAGTAATTGTACCTTTAGAAACCATTCTATCAAGGTTTGCGGCAATTGTTGCCATTCCTTTATCTAGTGATTTCTCTGATACGTCAATTAATTTTACGGTAAACCCGCTTTGTGCAAACGTGTGAGCAATTCCGTTACCCATTGTTCCTGCACCTATTACTGCAATTATTTTCATTTAGTATGTATTTAATTTTAAAGTTTTCTCGTTTAACTTTTAAATCCGAATTGTATTTTTATTTTTTAAAGCAATCAATAATTTGGTATGCTACTTTTAACGCCTCCGTTGCTTGTTCTAAAGTTACAACTGGTTTTGTGTCATTTGTTATGGCATCAGCAAAAGTTTCTAATTCGTCAAGAATAGCATTATTTTGCTCCACATCAGGATTAGAGAAGTAGATTTGTTTTTTTACACCTTCAGCATTTTGCAAGATCATGTCAAAGTCACCAGGAACTTCCGGTGCATCTTTCATTTTTACAACCTCACATCTTTTTTCTAGGAAGTCAACTGAGATATAAGCATCTTTTTGAAAAAAACGTGTTTTACGCATGTTTTTCATCGAAATTCGGCTAGCCGTTAAATTAGCTACGCAGCCATTTTCAAATTCGATTCTAGCATTAGCGATGTCAGGAGTATCACTGATTACTGAAACACCGCTTGCACTAATGTTTTTAACTTTTGATTGTACCACACTTAGAATAACGTCAATATCGTGAATCATTAAATCTAAAACCACAGGAACATCAGTACCACGCGGATTAAATTCAGCTAAGCGATGCGTTTCAATAAACATAGGATTTTCAATCATTCCCTTAGTAGCAATAAATGCTGGGTTAAAGCGCTCTACATGTCCCACTTGCCCTTTTACATTGTACTCATTAGCAAGCGCAATAATTTCATCGGCTTCTTCAATAGTATTTGAAATGGGTTTTTCTATAAAAACATGCTTTCCTGATTTAATTGCCACCTTAGCACATTTATAATGTGATAGCGTAGGAGTCACAATATCGATAACATCAACAGCATGAATAAGAGTGGCTATTGTACTAAAGTGTTTGTAGCCAAACTCCTTAGAGATTTTGTCGGCATTTTCTTGATTAGGGTCATAAAAACCAACTAACTCATATTTTTCAGATTGTTGTAAAAGTCGTAAATGTATTTTTCCTAAGTGACCAGCACCTAATACTCCAATTTTCAGCATAATGATGTAATTTGTACAAAAATAGGAATTAATACTAAGAATGAATAAGGAAATATTACAATTATTAGTAGGCCATTTGTAAATTAAATCTGCTCAAAAATCTATAATAAATAGCCGTTTTGTTAATTCTTGACTCCAATATAAAATAGTACTGATGGATTACATTTAGTAATAAAAAAGCAGTTCTTAATTTTAAAAGTAACCCTATTTTGTAAGGAACACTCTTTTAACCTCCTTTCTAACAGCTACTTTTAAAGTTTATAGTATTGTGATTGTAGTTTATGTTGCAAATGAGAATTCTTTAATTAATTTTACAAAAATATAATTTACGACCATTGAAAGACACTGCCAAACATCAAGGACTTCGAAACCAATTAGTAAGCGTTTTACAAGAAAAAGGAATTACAGACAAAAATGTTTTAGATGCGATAAAAAAAATCCCTAGACACTTATTTTTGAATTCTAGCTTTGAAAATTACGCCTACCAAGACAAGGCATTTCCTATAGGAGCAGGTCAAACTATTTCACAACCTTATACAGTAGCATTTCAATCCCAATTATTAGAAATCAAAAAAGATCATAAAGTTTTAGAAATAGGTACAGGATCTGGTTATCAAACGGCTGTTTTGTACTTAATGGGGGCTAAAGTATATAGTGTAGAACGTCAAAATGAGTTGTTCAAACAAACATCGAGTCTTCTCCCTAAACTTGGAATAAGACCAAAACACCTGACCTTTGGGGATGGCTATAAAGGACTGCCAGGTTTTGCACCTTTTGATAGTATAATTGTAACTGCAGGCGCACCATTTATTCCGCAGCCATTAATGGCCCAACTAAAAATAGGAGGGAGACTTGTTATTCCGTTAGGAGATGATGTTCAAATAATGACATTATTGATTAGAAAGAACGAAACACAATTTGAAAAACACGAATTGGGAGAATTCCGTTTTGTTCCTCTATTAGAAGATAAAAATTAGCCGTTTATATTATTCTATTTTGGATCTAATTTATAGTATACCCTCTTTCAAGAATCGTTCTAAGCTTTCTTTTTCTCGCTGTAGTATAAAATGAATCATATCATCTTTATTTGGAGTCGTTAAACTTGTTTTTAAAGTTTGATGATAGTGCAGCTTACTACTTTCATCACTTTTTATAGTAACGATTTGAAAGTCATTTTGCAACAGAATATAATTCATCAATAATCGGGAGATTTTAGCATTACCATTGATAAAAGGCTGGATAGTGAATAGTTTTAGTTTCATTTTTGCAGCTAAAATTATTGGATGTAAACTGCTTCTATTGCCTTCGTACCAATCAAACAGCGTCGCCATATCTTTTTGAATATCTACTGGTTCAGAAGGGCAGAAACTTTTATCTTTTACATTGATACTAATGTTTCTATATTTACCAGCTTCTTTTGGTGCAATTCCTCTAAGCAGCAGTTGGTGTAAGTGTAGCAAATCTTTAGTCACAAAAGTGTTTCGTTGAACGCAGCTTTTTATATAGGCAATAGCTTCATTATGATTAATGGCTTCCAGATGTTCCCGCATACTTTTTCCCGCAATGGTTTGTCCTTCGTTAATAACTAAATCTGTTTCTGATAAAGTCAACGTATTTCCTTCCATTCGATTACTTTCAAACGTATATTCTAATGCCAACTGTTCCAGAATAGCCTCGTTTTTTACTGCATCAAATGGCTGAGTTCTAAGTTTTAACTGTTCAATAATGTCCAATTGCTTTTTGAAAGCAGTTAAATGGTTTGCTGGAGCTACATTTTGCGAAGACAGTAAATGTTCTTCTACCTTTTTTAAAGCTTTCAGTGCTAATTCTTCGTGTCCTATTTCATGAAGAATTTTCTCTTTCAACCAAGCAATCATTAAGGTTTCATAATCAATGTCTAGTAGCGATGCTAACTTTATTATTTGATCTTTGGTTGGTTTGCGTGTGCCTGTTTCAAACTTGCTAATTAATGCTTGATCAATAGCTGATAATTGTGCTAACTCTCTAGTTTTAAGAGATTTTGCTACTCGTGCATTTTTAAGTAAAATATTCATCATCATAAGCTATGTAGTAAATAGTCTTGACAGTATTTGTCATCATTGGAAACAGAAAAAAAGGTTAATTACTTAACCTTTCCTATTTATTTGTACGCTTTCTTGATGCGGTCCAGATCACGTTTAGTATCTTGTTCTTTCAAGGATTCCCTTTTATCATAAGTCTTCTTACCACGACAAAGCCCTATTTCCAGTTTTGCCATTCCTTTTTCATTGGTAAACAATTTAAGAGGAACAATTGTAAGTCCTTTGGCTTGTACACTGCGTTCTAAACTTTTAAGTTCGCGTTTGTTTAAAAGTAATTTTCTTTCGCTTCGGGCTTTGTGATTAAATTGGTTCCCAAAAGTATATTCTTCGATATAAGTATTGATGGCAAAAAGTTCGTTGTTGCTAAACTCACAAAAGCTTTCGGTAATATTAGCTTTACCTAAACGAATTGATTTAATTTCGGTTCCTGCCAAAACAATTCCAGCAGTGAATTTCTCGATTATTTCATAATCAAATCGAGCTCTTTTATTTAATATATTGACAGTTTTTAGCATAGGATGACAAATGTAACAACAAATGTATGAATCAGCAATTTTTTTTACAAAATTGGCATAAATTTGCATTATGGAAAAGCAACAATCAAAAGACCCATTGCACGGAATAACTTTAAAAACAATTCTTGAAAAGTTAGTAGACTATTACGGGTTTGATACTTTGGGCGAACTGGTAAAAATCAAATCTTTCAATGAAAACCCCAGTATTAAATCAAGCCTTACATTTTTAAGAAAAACGGACTGGGCTCGCAAGCAAGTGGAAGATTTATACGTACAAAGCTTGAATAAATTTAATAAATAATCTTAATTCAGTTTATAGGAAATCATTACTCCACCTCTATAAGGAAACCACTCGCCGCTTTTGTTGAAGTTCTTAGCAGTTTCATAACGGCTTCCGTCACTAATACGATAGCCTTTATAAAACCCTTGATGCCAGCCACCTCCGATAAAACAATCTAAGAAAAATTTATCGTTTATCTTGGCTTTATATCCTACAGTTGAACCAAGGAAATATCCCTTTCCTTTTTCGTAATAATCAGTTCTTATGTAATTCCATTTTTGAAAATTGTAAATACTTGCGCCAATATGCGCACCTATATAAAACCCGTTGTCTTTGGCTTTAAAATGGTATCTGTACTCGGGGGTAAAAGTGTAAAACTCTCTAGGTATCCCATTAACTGAACCCCAAAAAGAGGCTAAGACATCAAAGTTTAGCGTCGATTTTTCACCAATACTTGTTTCAACACCTACATTTGGGATCGTCAATAAAGTGGTAAATGTATTCACTTTTATATACGTTTGACTTTGTGATTGCAAACCAAAAAGGAAAACTGCCAATAATACTATTTTTTTCATAAGAAGGTTTTTAACCAATTACGTATGTGTAGCTATTGGCTTTTAATTAATGAGTGGATAAAGTGGACTAATACAAATATAGCAGAAATAACAAGCAGAAAAAGAAAAAGACAAGTTGTTTCCACTTAACTAACTGCTAACAATTGATAGTTTCTAAAACTTGATCCTCCTCAAATTACTGTTTTGATTTGGGATTATATATTACATTACAGTATGGAAATACTGAATTTCGAATTAAAACTAGCAGAAGATTCTAATATTTGGATTCCATCTTTTTCAAAAATATTTCCATTACTATCTACAGCATCGGAGTAACCAAACCAAGGTTCAATGCAAAGAAAAGGAGCGTCTTTAGGTGTCCAAATTCCTAAATGTGGAAATCCTTCAAATTCCACCGCTAGTAAAGGTTTTTTGTTTTCTAAAATAGTAATGGATTTAGATTCTAATGATTTAAAAATTAATGCATCTTTTTCGAACAATTGATAATTTAGGTTAACAATACCTTCTGTCGTGGTTAGAGTCGCTGTTTCAGTCGAAATTAGATTGTTTTCTAATAAAGTGTATTCCAGCTTTTCATTATTTTCAAACTGTAATGAATAATCCTCAAAATTTTCTCTCAATGAAAAAGCAGGATGAGCTCCAATAGAAAAAGCCATTTTACTAGTGTCTTTATTTTTTACTTTATAGCTAATTGCTAAAGCATTTTCGGTAAGGGTATATTTGATTTGTAATTCAAACTCAAAAGGAAATACTTTTAAAGTTTCCTGATTAGCCTGCAGTGAAAAGGTGGCGCTATCATCTTGTGAGTCAATTAATGTAAATACCATATCTCTTGCAAAACCATGTCTGGACAAATGATAGGGAGTATCGTTGTAAGTAAAAGTATTGTCTTTTAATGTACCAACAATAGGGAAAAGGATGGGGGAGTGCTTGCCCCAAAATTCAGGATTTCCTTCCCAGATATATTCTTTGTTAGTACTTTTCTTTTTCAGTGAGCACAATTCGGCTCCAGCATGTTTAATTGTGGCTGACAGAGTAGCATTTGCAATTGTTGTTGTCAAAGTATATGATTTTTGATTGTAGAATTATAATGTAAATATCTTTTTTAATTTGTTTTCACAGCTCCTATTAAAAGTAAAACCAGGTCTTAAATTAAGATTTGATAAAATTAGAATTAAAAGTATCAGATTACTATTCGTATCGATAATTTTTTATTAATTTGGATGTAAAATAATAACACATGAAAAATATTAGGTTCAAAGCCATTCTTCAATTGGCTTTATTATTAGGGGTTTCCTCCCTTTGGGCGCAACAGTCGCAAGCAACTGCACCAACCACTCCAATATCAAAATTCAATTATCATGATGCTTTTGCACCATTTTTTTATACCAAAAATGGAACAAGTACACGATCTGCAAGTGGCCAACCTGGTGCTGAATATTGGCAAAACAGAGCTGATTATGTTCTTACAGCCAAATTAAATGCGCAAACAAATGAAATTACAGGGACAGATGTCATTACGTACACCAATAATAGCCCGGATAAAATGAATTTCGTTTGGATGAATGTTGACCAAAACTTATTCAAAGCTGATTCTCGTGGTAATGCTGTTGTACCTCTTACAGGTAGTCGCAATGGAGCACAAGGAGAAGTTTTTGACGGTGGACATAAAATTAAATCGGTTAAAATTGTAAATTCAGTTAATGGAAAAAGCACAGAAATAGACGCAAAATTTTTAATTACTGATACGAGAATGCAGGTTTACCTTCCTCAAGAGTTAAAAGCTAAGGGAGGAACCGTGAAGATCAAAATTGATTTTTCTTATATTTCACCTAAAGAAGGTTCAGACCGTACGGGAGTTTTAGATACTAAAAACGGAAAAATATTTACTATAGCACAATGGTATCCACGTATGTGTGTTTATGACGATGTACGCGGATGGAACACTAATCCTTATTTAGGTGCATCAGAGTTTTACTTAGAATATGGAGATTTTGATGTAAATATTACGGCACCTGCTAATCATATTGTTGTTTGTTCAGGGGAGTTACTAAATCCAACAGCGGTGTATAGTGCTACAGAGCAAGCCAGATTAGCCAAGGCTAAACAGAGCGACAGTACCGTATTTATTCGTACAGAAGAGGAAGTGGGAGCTTTAGCTTCTAGTACTACTACTGCAACTAAAACATGGCATTATAAATTAAAGAATGCTAGAGATTTATCTTGGGCATCATCAGCTGCGTTTATTTTAGATGGAGCTAAAATCAATTTGCCAAGTGGTAAGAAATCTTTAGCCTTATCTGCTTATCCAGTAGAAAGTGCAGGAAATAGCGCTTGGGGACGTTCAACCGAATTTACAAAAGCCTCTATAGAAAATTATTCTAAAAGATGGTTAGAATACACTTATCCGGCAGCAACGAATGTAGCGGGTAACGAGGGCGGAATGGAATATCCAGGAATTGTTTTTTGTGGATGGGAATCTAAAGGAGAAGACTTATGGGGAGTTACTGATCATGAATTTGGTCACAACTGGTTTCCTATGATTGTTGGTTCGAATGAGCGTTTATTTGGTTGGATGGATGAAGGATTCAATACTTTTATCAATTCATTAAGTTCAGTTGATTTTAACAATGGAGAATATAAAAGCGAAGATTCAGACTTACACAAATTAGCTGATCGCTATACCAATCCTACATTAGAGACTATTATGAGTTCCCCTGATAACATGAAAGAAGGAAACATAGGTCTTTTATGTTACGCGAAACCTAGTTCAGGTTTGATCATTTTAAGGGAGCAAGTATTAGGACCAGAACGTTTTGATTTGGCTTTCCGTGCTTATGTTGAAAGATGGGCTTTTAAACACCCCACTCCAGATGATTTTTTTAGAACTATCGAAAACGTCGCCGGTGAAGATTTAAGTTGGTTCTGGAGAGGATGGTTTCAGTATAACTGGCAGTTTGATCAAGGGATTAACGGAATCAAATACGTTAAAAACGACCCAAAACAAGGCGTTGTAATTACAGTCGAAAATTTCGAAAAAATGCCTATGCCGGTGATTTTAGATGTAAAATTAAAAAGTGGTAAAGTAGATCGAATCAATTTACCAGTAGAGATTTGGCAAAGAAATACTTCATGGTCATTTAAACATGATTCTACTGAGGAAATAGAAAGCATCACATTAGACCCTGAGCACGTGTTACCAGATAACAATGAAGCTAATAATGTATGGAGCGCAGGATCTGGAGTTATAGAAAAAGATGTGATATTAGATGGTTATCTAGGAACTTTTTCGAATGCAAAAGCACCTATAAAAATCACATTCACCGAAAAAAACTCTGTCCTTAATGTTGCAATTACTAATTACCCTCAGTTTTCTGTGGAGCCGATAGGTAAGGATTTATTTGAATCTAAAAGAGCAGGATTACAATTCCAATTTAATGAAGACAAAAATGGATTTGATATGATTATCAGTGCAGATCAAAAGATTCCTTTTACAAGAGATAAATAAGAAGTACACATTATCATAAACAAAAAACACCATTCGCCGCGGCGAATGGTGTTTTTTTATTACAACTAAAGCTCAATTTAAGCTGGAATTTGTTGACTTAAGCAGTGTAAGGTTCCTAATCCCCAAATCAAATCAATAGCACTAATTCCTATCACTTCTCTATCAGGGAAACATTCGGCTAGTATATTTAATGCTTTGCGATCATTAGGATCGTTAAAGGTTGGTACTAAAACACAGTTATTTAAGATAAGAAAATTAGCATAACTCGCGGGTAATCTCAAATCTTCAAACTCTAGTTTTTTAGGCATCGGTAAAGCTACAATAACGGGTGATTTTCCGTTTTCTAACTTGGCATTCTGTAAACGTTTCAGGTTGTCTTGCAAAGGAGCATAATTTGCGTCTTGTGGATCTGTTTCTACAATAGTAACAATAGTATCTTCATTTACAAATCGACATAAATCATCAATATGTCCATGAGTGTCATCTCCTGCGACACCATCTCCTAACCAAATTACATTAGTGACACCAAGATATTCTTTAAAAACAGCTTCATAATCCGCTTTAGTAAAGCCAGGGTTACGAACTTGAATATCAGGATGCATTAAACATTCTTCTGAAGTTAATAATGTTCCTTTTCCGTTGACGTCAATAGCGCCACCTTCTACAATAACAGGTTTTCCTTTGTATTCTACCTGTGTAAGTGGCATACCTAATGTAGAAGCTACTGTAGCAGGAATATGCTTGTCTAGCTGATAATTTTGATATTTTGCCCAACCGTTAAAATTGAAATTTAACGCTTCTCTTTTCTCCCCATTTTTTACCACAATAGGACCAGAGTCACGCATCCAGCTTCTGTTTGTCTTTTGAATAATAAAAGAAACATTTTCTATAGTGACACGTGCCATTTCTAGCATTTCAAGTACCTTTTCTTTTAATTTTTCATCAGCTACTACTAAGAAAACAGTTTCATAAGTAGCGACTTTTTTAATGAATTCGACAAAAGCCCATTGAACAGCTTCGTATTTTCCAGGCCAATCCTTTCCGTTGTGTGGAAAACAAAGCAAAACTCCTTGTTGTTTTTCCCATTCTGCAGGAAACCTTCTATTATTTTCAGTCATAATTAATCTATTGCTCTTTTAGTAATATCTCCAAAAGCGTCGATACGCCTGTCTCTAAAGAATGGCCAGTTTTGACGAATGTTTTCTTGATAGTCTAAGTCAACCTCAGCCATTATGATTTCTTCTTTGTCGTGTGAGGCTTGCGCCAAAATTTCTCCCTGTGGTCCTGCAATAAATGAAGCACCCCAGAATTCGATTCCGTCCGTATCAGGAAGGTATTTCTCTAAACCAATTCTATTAGCTGCAGCAACATATACACCATTTGCAACCGCATGGCCTTTCATTACATTCATCCACGCACCGTACTGATTAGTTCCGTACTGCTCTTTTTCACCTGGATGCCATCCAATAGCGGTAGGATAGAATAAAGTTTCAGCTCCTTGCAGGGCTGTAAGTCTAGCCGCTTCTGGATACCACTGATCCCAACAAATTAACGTTCCTATCTTTCCTTTTTTCGTCGGAATAGTTTTAAAACCTAAGTCTCCTGGAGTAAAGTAGAATTTTTCATAAAAGTACGGATCATCTGGAATGTGCATTTTGCGGTACAATCCTGCTTCTGATCCATCCATATCAATGATATACGCACTATTGTGATAGATTCCTGCCATTCTTTTTTCGAAAAAAGGAACAATGATTACTACTCCTAACTCTTTGGCTAAAGCGCTAAAAGCTATAAATGAGGTACTGTATAAAGGCTCTGCTATTGAGAAATTTTCAACATCTTCACTTTGACAGAAATAGTGACTACTGTACAATTCAGGTAATGAGATTACTTCGGCACCTTGACTCGCGGCATCACGTACCCAACTCACACATTTTTTAAGGTTGTTTTCGGCAACATCGTTAAGGTTTAATTGGATAACAGCAATTTTATATTTTTTATTTGACATAGTTTAATTTTTAGACTGCAAAAATAGTGAATTTTATAAACAGTAGAAAACGGTAAAAATGAAAATTATAAGGAATCCAGTATTAATTAACTTAGAAGTAAATTAGCATTTAAACAACTCTTAAAAGAGCGTTAATAAGCACTAAACTAAAGTTAAACCACTGATAGGGATAGTTTTTAGCTATTAGTTTGCCTAATTTTAGATATGGAAAATATATTAGTAGCAGGTGCAAACGGCACCACAGGAAAAAAAATAGTAGACCTTTTACAAGAATCAGAATATTTTAACCCAATAGCGATGGTTAGAAAAGAAGAACAAATGGGGCATTTTAAAGATAAAAATATTGATGTTGTTCTAGGTGATCTAGAAAAGGATGTTTCAGATGTTTTTAATGGAAAAATTGATAAAGTATTGTTTGCAGCTGGTTCTTCAGGAAAAAATGTAATCGGTGTTGATCAGGAAGGCGCTAAGAAGTTAATAGATGCATCTAAAAAAGCTAACGTCAAAAAGTTTGTCATGTTGAGTTCTATGGGAGCTGATAAACCAGAGGAAGCCACTCAATTGCAAGACTATTTAAAAGCTAAACACAACGCAGATGAGTATCTAAAAAGTAGTGGTTTGAATTATAGTATTGTAAGACCTGGGACTTTAACAAACGAGTCACAATTGAAAACTATCGAACTACAACAGAAGTTAGGGAAACACGGAGAGATAAGTAGAGCAGATGTAGCACAAACGTTAGTACAAACACTGGATGATCAAGTAGCTAATAAAGCCACTTTTGAAATTATTAAAGGAGATACAGCCATTCAAAAAGCTTTAGAAGTAGTCAGTTAACCATTACTGTTTAAAATAATAGTAAGAAATAGCAACTCATTAGGGCTGCTATTTTATTTGAGCTTATGGGAATTGTCTGGTTATTTAAAAAAAATCCAATATAAAGTAAGAAGACGGTAACCACTTTATTTAATATGAAAATCATTTAGTATAATTCGGATTCCTTCTTGGTAAGATGTTACTTTGAAATTGGGAAATCTAGCTTTGAATTTAGAAGAGTCAAAAATATTATCAATTGCATAGCGCGGTAATAGCTCTAAAGTCTCTTTTAAATTCTTGTTGAAAAAACTGCCTACTTTTAACGTAAAATTACTGAGTATTTTATATTTGACCCTTCGGCCCAATTTCTTTTCAATTTCGGTAATAAACTGTTTATAGGTTAATCTATTATCATCACAGGGTAAGTGCCAGGTCTGACCATAGGTGTCCGGTGTATTTCCTATTAAAGCCATAGCTCTACTAGCATCAGGAGTAAAGATTAGCGTTCGTTTCACATCATCTTTTAAAAACACCTTTGGTTGTTTGTTGTTTTTTAAATTTTCGAATACCATTGCATTAGTTAGTCCTTTCGTTTTACCTGGACCATAGAATTCTGGTGCTCTACAAATGACCGCCTCAATTTCCTTATTAGCTATTGCTTTTAATAAAAGCGTGGCAGCTAATTTTTTACCTCTTCCTTTTTTACCTTCAGATGATAAAGCTGTTGCTTCTGTTTGTACCGTACTATTTTGAGGATAGGCGTAAGTATTATCAAAATACACCAGTTTACACTGATTAATTTTACAAGCTTCAATGACATTTTTCATGATAATTTGCCAGTCTCGTAACCATATTTCAGAATCATAAGGCAAGCCCACTGTTAGATAAGCAATTTCAGTATTTTTTAGGGCTTCAATAGTACTTTGAAGATCCAGTAAATCAGCTGTAAATAATTGGTCGTCCGGATGTGTCTGTTTTGGATTTCTACCCACTAACCTGATATCTGAGCAGTAGTTCTTTCTCAGTTCTCGTGCTAGTTCTTCTCCTATGATTCCGTTTGCACCTAGTATTGTTTGCATGATCTATTTTATTTTTATTGCCTTTGGCAAAGGTACTACTATGCACTCATAGATCGTTGTGTAATTGCGTTTTAAGATTGCTATATTTTACTATATGGTTTCTAAAAATATTTTAATCTTGGATAAGCATTAATATCAAACTAATCAATTAAAGCATAATTCCCATTGATTATTTAATAGCTGGTTGCATTACTATAAAAAAAAACACCAGCTTTTACACTGATGCTTTTCTTATCAAAAAATTAACGCATTATTTATTATATTGTTATTTACGCTAAATCGTAACGACCAAGGTTCATTACCTTATTCCAAACTGTTGCGAAATCTTGAACAAATTCCTCATTAGCATCTTCTGAAGCATAAACCTCAGCTAGAGCACGTAGTTCAGAGTTAGAACCAAAGATTAAGTCCACGCGACTTCCAGTCCATTTTACCTGACCAGTTTTGCGATCTCTTCCTTCAAATTCGTTTTGCTCTTCAGAAGTTTCTCTCCACTTAGTATCTAGGTCTAACAAATTAACAAAGAAATCGTTAGACAAAGCATCCGTACGCTTAGTGAATATTCCGTGTTTGGTTTGACCAAAATTAGCATTAATAGCTCTCATTCCTCCAAATAAGACAGTAAGTTCAGGAGCGGTAAGTGTTAGTAATTGTGCTTTATCAATAAGAAGCTCTTCTGCTGAAACTTCATTTCCTGCTTTGATATAATTACGGAAACCATCTGCATTTGGTTCCAGAACTGCAAAAGATTCAACATCAGTCTGCTCTTGGGTTGCATCAGCGCGACCTGGAGTAAAAGGAACTTTAACTTCTTGGTTAGCATTTCTAGCTGCTTGTTCTACAGCTGCACATCCTGCTAAAACAATTAAGTCAGCCATTGACACCTTTTTATCTGTGGTTTGAGCAGTATTAAAATTAGTTTGAATTTCTTCTAACTTCTGTAGTATAGTTGCTAATTCAGCAGGATTATTTACTTCCCAGTTTTTTTGAGGTTCTAAACGTAATCGGCCACCATTCGATCCTCCACGTTTATCTGATCCACGGAATGTTGACGCTGAGGCCCAAGCTGTATTAACTAATTGACTAATAGACAAACCAGATGAAAGTACTTTTCCTTTTAATTCGGCAATATCTTGATCATCTATAAGTTCATGAGTCACTTCGGGTATTGGGTCTTGCCAAATCAATTCTTCCTTCGGAACTTCAGGTCCTAAGTAACGCTCTTTTGGTCCCATATCACGATGTGTTAACTTGTACCATGCACGAGAGAAAGCATCGGCAAACTTATCAGGATTATTGTGGAAGTATCTAGAGATGGGCTCATAAATAGGATCCATTCTCAAAGCTAAATCAGTAGTAAGCATAAATGGAGCATGACTTTTTATAGGATCATGAGCATCAGGAACTGTTCCTGCACCACCGTTATTTACAGGTTTCCATTGTTGAGCTCCTGCAGGGCTTTTGGTTAACTCCCAATCAAAACCAAATAGGTTATCAAAGAAGTTATTACTCCATTTTGTTGGGGTTGTGGTCCAAGCACCTTCTAATCCACTAGAAATTGTATCTGCACCACTTCCAGTACCAAAACTATTTGTCCATCCTAAACCTTGCTCAGCAATACTTCCTGCAGCTGGTTCACGACCTACATATTGTTCAGGATCAGCCGCACCGTGTGTTTTACCAAAGGTATGTCCTCCAGCAATCAATGCTACCGTTTCCTCATCGTTCATCGCCATGCGTTCAAAAGTATCGCGGATATCTTTGGCAGAAGCTAAGGGGTCAGGATTTCCATTTGGACCTTCAGGATTAACGTATATTAATCCCATTTGTACCGCAGCCAAAGGTTTTTCTAGTTCACGGTTGCCACTGTAGCGTTTGTCACCTAACCACTCCGTTTCAGATCCCCAATAAATGTCTTGAGATGGTTCCCAGACATCTTCACGACCTCCAGCAAAACCAAATGTTTTTAATCCCATAGATTCTAAGGCACAGTTTCCAGTTAAAACCATCAAATCAGCCCAAGATATTTTCTTTCCGTATTTTTTCTTTATTGGCCACAATAATAATCTTGCTTTATCTAAATTGACATTGTCGGGCCAACTATTTAATGGGGCAAAACGTTGCGTCCCAAAACCCGCACCACCACGTCCGTCTGATGTACGGTAGGTTCCTGCACTATGCCATGCCATTCTTATAAAAAAGGGTCCATAATGGCCATAATCTGCTGGCCACCATTCCTGAGAATCAGTCATTAAAGCAAAAAGGTCTTGTTTTAAGGCATCTAAATCTAAAGTTTTGAATGCCTCTGCATAATTGAAATTTTTCCCCATTGGATTTGATAAATCCGAATGTTGACGAAGGATGTTCAATTTTAATTGGTTAGGCCACCAATCTTCATTTGAGGTACCGCGAGGAGAATTTATTTTGCTGGCCGCAGCCATGTAAGGGCATTTACTTTCATCATTTACGTCAGCAAGCTTTGCATCGTGTTGATTGTTGTGATCCATAATATTTTTTGTTTTTTGGTTTACTGTTTTGTAAATTTACGTAAACTTTATTTATTCGAATTTAATTACCAATAGATAATATCTATAGTAAACAGGGTGTTTTTATATGAAATACTTATAATTAGTTGATAAATAAAAAGATAAGTAATGTTGATTTCAAAAGCGCTTTGGTCATAGATTAGTAATACTATCTGTAGTAATACCATCTTTCGTATTAGTTGCTTTTCAAAATAAGGGTTTATATTATGGTTTATTGTAAAATAAACAACGATTCTCTACAGCAGGCTAATCGGTTTTGAATACCCATTCTAATACACCTTTTAAATAATTTACTGTCATAAGCATACGAAAGTATTTTTATGACAATCATAGGCACGCGAAATGTTTTATATTTGTAATAGGCTTTGTAAGACTATTTACGAAAGCATTTTTAATTCTATAAAAACTACTGACTAATTAAAACCCCAATAATTATGACAAACGAATTTAAAACCATTGAGAAAGAAGATATTCACTCCTTAAAATTCCCTCATTCTGAAGTATTAGAAGATGATGCTGCTATTAAGCAAAGAAAAAGCGATTTAGAACGCGCACTGGCTCTGGGGAATTTAGAACATTCAAAAATTCAGATTTACTTTGAAGACAGTATCTCAAAAAAAATGGTAGAAACTACAGTTTGGGCATTAACCGATGAAAGTGTGGTATTAAAACAAGGTGTTGAAATACCTATTACTAGAATTTACAGGATATTATAATAAAGGATAATAGCAAACAGTACAAGTATTACTTTTAGGAAGCTTCATTATCTGCCATCTTAATGCTTATACTGTACTGTTTGTCTTACCGAAAAGGTTTATTAAATGCTGTTCAAATCTTTTTTAAGTCCGTATTTCTCGAATAGCATTACGATTAGTAAACCTATCAGATAGGTTAGTAAATCAATCCAAGAGAATGAAGTTCCCAGTATGGTGCGTGCTATTTTTGAATTTTCTAAATGAAGTGTATGGACAATATCCAGATATTGAAGGTACTCGATAGTGAAAGAAAAGGCCAATACAAATAACACTACAGGTACAACAGCTAATTTTAAAAATGATTTAATAAAACAGTAGATTAGTATTACTACCAAAGCATCCCCAAGATAAGGCCTTACAAAGCTATCGTGTACAAAAACGGCAATTAAAACTTCAATTACAAAAAGTAGAATAGCAACTGTAAAGTAGTTTTTATTAAAGGTGAACATGATTTGTTTTTAGCTAAGATATACATAATTCATTATAAATTATGAAAATAACGCATTCTTCATAGCCCTGATGGAGGCGGTATCCTCGCAGTGCAACGGAGAGATAAAGCCGAGAGCAGGAGGGAAGTCTATTATGGAAAATACTAATAATGCTCCTAAAAATGAAGCATAAAAAAAACACCAGCCTCACGACTGATGTTTTCTTACTACAATTTATAAAAAAAATTAATCTATTGTTGCAGACTGGTTTCTAAAGACTAGTTCGCCGTCAAAAGCATCCAGTAATATAATGCTGTCTGTTGCAATTTTCCCTGCTAAAATTTCTTTAGACAAGGAATTTAAAACGTCTCTTTGTATCACACGTTTTACGGGTCTGGCTCCAAATTGCGGATCAAAACCTTTTTGTGATAAATAAGCAATCGCTTCTGGAGTTGCGTCCATTGTGATGCCTTGTAAGGCGAGCATTTTAGTAACTCCTTTGAGTTGTAAGCTTACAATTTTGGTAATATTTTCTGTTGTTAGTGGTGTGAACATCACTATTTCATCAATACGGTTGATAAACTCTGGACGAACAGTTTGTTTTAACAATCCCAGCACTTCAGTCTTTGCAGCCTCAGTAGCGGCTTCCATGCTTCCTTTTAAGTTTTCAAATTTTTCCTGAATGATCTGGCTTCCCATATTAGAAGTCATGATAATAATGGTGTTTTTGAAATCGGCCAAACGACCTTTGTTGTCTGTTAAGCGTCCTTCGTCTAAAACCTGTAACAAGATATTAAAGGTGTCTGGATGCGCTTTCTCTATTTCATCCAATAAGATAACCGAATACGGTTTTCTACGCACGGCTTCAGTCAATTGCCCGCCTTCATCATAACCTACATATCCTGGAGGCGCACCTACTAAACGGCTCACGCTATGGCGTTCTTGGTATTCACTCATATCTATCCGTGTCATCGCGTTTTCATCATCAAACAAGTATTCAGCCAAGGCTTTGGCCAACTCGGTTTTACCCACACCTGTTGTTCCCAAGAATAGAAAGGTTCCAACGGGCTTTTTCATGTCTTGCAAACCAGCACGGCTACGACGTACCGCATCACTCACGGCTTCAATCGCTTCTTCTTGTCCTACCACACGGCGGTGCAATTCTTCTTCTAGGTGCAATAGTTTTTCGCGTTCTCCTTGTAGCATTTTCATCACCGGGATTCCAGTCCATTTGGCTACTACTTCAGCAATGTCTTCACGAGTGACTTCTTCTTTGATTAAGGAACTGCCACCAGCCTGATTTTCGACTAATTCTTTATGTAAAACATCTAGGCGTTCTTGGGCTTCTTTGATTTTTCCGTAGCGTATTTCGGCTACTTTACCGTAATCACCATCACGTTCTGCACGTTCTGCTTCGTATTTAAAATCTTCAATTTCTGTTTTAATGGCTTGTACATTATCCACCACATCTTTTTCTGATTTCCATTTGGCAAAAATCTTATTGCGCTCTTCTTTAAGATTAGCTAGATCCATACCTAAGATCTTCAGTTTGCTCTCGTCTTTCTCCCGCTTGATGGCTTCAATTTCGATTTCGAGTTGCATTACTTTTCGATCTAAAACATCCAGTTCTTCAGGTTTAGAGTTGATCTCCATTCTAATTTTAGAAGCCGCTTCGTCCATTAAATCAATGGCCTTATCTGGAAGAAAACGGTTGGTGATATAGCGTTGTGATAATTCTACAGCAGCTATAATGGCTTCGTCTTTTATTTGTACCTTATGGTGCGTTTCGTATTTCTCTTTAATTCCACGAAGTATAGAAATGGCACTTTCAGTATCGGGTTCTTCGATGATGATTTTCTGGAAACGACGTTCTAGGGCTTTGTCTTTTTCGAAATATTTTTGGTATTCGTCCAAAGTCGTTGCACCGATCGCTCTTAATTCTCCACGAGCCAAGGCTGGTTTTAGAATATTAGCGGCATCCATAGCGCCTTCACCACCACCAGCACCTACAAGGGTGTGAATCTCATCTATGAATAATACTATATCTCCTTCGGCAGCAGTAACTTCTTTTACTACGGCTTTTAATCGTTCTTCAAATTCTCCTTTGTACTTTGCACCAGCTATAAGTGCTCCCATATCTAGAGAGAATACAATTTTTTCTTTTAGATTGTCAGGTACGTCACCATCAACAATACGATGGGCTAGACCTTCGGCAATGGCGGTTTTACCCACACCGGGCTCTCCTACAAGCATGGGGTTGTTCTTGGTACGACGCGTAAGTATTTGCAATACACGTCTAATCTCTTCGTCCCGACCAATAACAGGATCTAGTTTACCAGATTTGGCTAGTTCGTTGAGGTTTTTAGCATATTTATTTAACGAATTATACGTTTCTTCAGCAGAAGCTGAGGTTACTCTTTCTCCTTTTCTCAGTTCGTCAATAGCAGCGGTTAATCCTTTTTCGGTAACGCCTTGATCTTTTAATATTTGAGATACTTTAGATTTAGATGCAAAAATAGCCAAGATCAAATGTTCGATGGAAACAAATTCATCGTTCATTTTTTTAGCAATGATTTCGGCTTCGTTTAAGGCTTTGTTGGCATCTCTGGAAAGCATGACTTCACCACCAGAAACTTTTGGAAAACTCTGAATTGTACTATCTAAAACTTGAATAAACAATGGCACATTGACATTCAGTTTTTTCAAAATAAATGGTGCTACGTTTTCATCCACTTCAAATATGGCTTTGAAGATGTGTTCGTTCTCTATTTGTTGTTGACCATAACTTTGAGCCAACTGTTGCGATTGCTGTATGGCTTCCTGCGACTTAATGGTAAATTTATTTATGTTCATGGTTTTTTATTTTTTTAAACAAGTCTACACTTGCTAGTTCATAAAAGAGTACTCTTAATTTATTGGTATTTTGTTTTATCTTTGCTGGATAAACATCAATTTATATTCCATCGTAAAAGTAAAGACAAAATGGCTTATAAAAGATGATTTTTATCATATAAACCAGTCAAAATGACTGAAATACAGACAAATTATGAGTTTTTTTAAAAATATTTTTGGAAGTTCTGAAAACCCAAACGAATCAAATAGCAAAATGGAATGGGAACCACTGAACGATATTGCACAGTTAGACGAAATTGTAGCCTTATCTAAGGAGAAACCCGTTGCAATATTTAAGCACAGTACCAGATGCAGTATTAGCCGTATGGCTTTGAAACAATTTGAAAATGAGTTTGACTTTTCAGAGAAAGTAACACCCTACTTTTTAGATTTAATAGCATTTCGCGAAATATCTAATGATATTGCCAGCCGTTTTAGTGTGCAACATCAGTCTCCACAGTTAATTCTTATCAAGGACGGAAAAGCAGTGTACAATGCTTCTCACAGTGATATTGATGCTGCGGCTTTGAAGTTAAAGGTATAGGTGCTACTAAATAAAAGTAAAGCCACAAATTCAGCAATCCTATTATAAAATTGCTGAGTTTGTGGCTTTTTTGATTTACCGTTGTAGTTTATAAAATAATCAATCTTAAAATGCTCTTTCCATTTTTTGCTTGATTTCAGTCAAACATAAATTATTTATACTTCCTTCATGCGTATGTTGGGTTGCTTTTGGGGATTTGTACGTCCCATTTTCTAATTGTTCCGCAACGGCCTTGTATGCGTCTCTAAACGGCATTCCTGCAACTACCATCTCATTTAAGGTATCCACCGTAAACAAATAGTCGTACTTTTTATCATTTAAAATATTGTCTTTTACTTTGATGTCTTTTATTGAAAAAATCGCAATGTCTAAACAAGCTTGTAAGTTTTGAATGGCTGGGAACAATCCTTCTTTTAACAGTTGCAGATCCCTGTGGTAACCACTAGGCAAGTTGTTAGTGATTAAAGTGATTTCATAAGGTAAGGCTTGAATCTTGTTGCATTTACCACGGATTAATTCGAACACATCTGGATTTTTCTTGTGCGGCATAATGCTTGAACCAGTAGTTAAATGTGCCGGTAAACCGATGAAATCAAAATTCTGACTCATGTACAAACAGACGTCCATAGAGAACTTAGCCAAGGTAGCTGCCACACTACTCATAGCAAAAGCCAATGTTTTTTCGGATTTTCCGCGGCTCATTTGAGCGGCAACCGAATTGTATTTTAAGGTTTCGAAACCAAGTTCTTTTGTAGTGAATGTTCTGTTAATCGGGAAGGAGCTCCCGTAACCCGCCGCTGATCCTAACGGATTTTGGTCGACTACTTTCAAAGCCGCATTTAGCATCGTGATATCGTCAATCAATGTTTCAGCATAAGCGGAAAACCACATCCCGAAAGAAGATGGCATCGCGATTTGTAAATGAGTATATCCTGGTAACAATACATTTTGATATTTCTCTGCTGATTCCATTAACAAATCAAAAAGCAATTTAACTTGCGCTTTCATTTCGATGACAACATCTTTTAAATACAAATTGACATCCACCAAAACCTGATCATTACGGGAACGTGCAGTGTGTATTTTCTTTCCTGCATCACCTAGTTTTGCAGTCAGTAAATATTCAATTTTAGAATGTACATCTTCAAATGAATCCTCGATTGTGAAATCTCCTGCAGCCACATCTGCAATGATTTCGTTCAAAGCCAATACTAAAGAATCTGTTTCGGTGGTAGTTAGTAAACCTATGTTTCCTAACATTTTAGCATGCGCTATAGATCCTAATGCATCGTACTTTGCTAAAACTAAATCCAGTTCTCTGTCGTTCCCAACAGTGAACTGCTCTATTTGCTTGTCAGTAGGTATTCCTTTTTCCCAAAGTTTCATATTGTTTTTTGTTTCAGGTTAAAATTTTCAAGTTTTTAGGTCGAAGCTTTTTTGTTTGTTGTTTTGCAAAGTATCTCAGAAGTTTGTCAGAGACTCGCAGAGTTTGTTATTATTGTATATTCCTTCGGTGCATTTAATTCTAGCCCCGATAGCAGTGAAAATCCTTTAATTTTGTTCTTTAAAAAATTAAAGATTGTAACGAATAGCGGGATTAGCTCTAAATTATTTTACTGCTTTAAAAAATCACTTAATATCTTAATGTATAAGTCAATTCCTTCTTCAATTTCGTTCAAACATATAAATTCGTCGGCAGAGTGGGAACGCAACGTGTCACCAGGTCCTAGTTTTAATGATTTACAACTCAAAACCGACTGATCTGAAAGTGTTGGAGAGCCATAAGTGGTTCTGCCCAATGCGATTCCGGCTTGAACCAGACCATGATTTTCAGGGATTGATGACGAACTTAAATTCATCGAGCGAGGCGTCACTTCGGCATTTACTTGCTCTTGCACGATGGCTAAAATTTCGTGATTGGTGTAGCAATCATTAACTCGGATATCGACAACCAAATCACATTCTGACGGAACTACATTGTGTTGTTTCCCAGCATTGATCTGAGTTACTGTCATTTTAACGGGACCTAATTGTTCCGATACTTTTTCGAAGGTATAATTCTTAAACCATTCCATTACCGGAATAGTTTTGTACAATGCGTTGTCATCATTTTGATGTGCTGCATGACTTGGCGTTCCTTTAATTTTTACATCTAGAACTAGCAAACCTTTTTCGGCAATAGCCAATTGCATCAAGGTTGGTTCACCCACAATAGCACATTCTAGTTCGGGAAGATTTTTTAAAACGCTGTTTAAGCCGTTTTTTCCACTACTTTCCTCTTCTGCTGAGGCTACGATAACAATGTTGTATGGCAAATTTACTGCAGCATAGAAATGGACAAAAGTCGCCAAAAGTGAAACCAAACAGCCACCAGCATCATTACTCCCTAAACCATAGAGTTTTCCGTCTTCGATAATCGCTTTCAGTGGATCTTTGGTATAGGCTTGGTTAGGCCTAACGGTATCGTGATGTGAGTTCAATAAAAGTGTTGGTTTGTTTTTATCGAACGTCTTGTTGTAAGCCCAAATATTGTTGTTTTCTCTCTTAAACGGAATATCGTTTACAGCAAACCAGTTTTCAATTAAAATGGCAGTATTTTCCTCTTCACTAGAAAAAGACTGTGTTTCAATGAGGTTTTTTAATAAGGCGATCGCTTCTTGAGTAAGTGTTTCTTTATTTTTCATAATTTTTTTATGTCGAATCCTAAAATCGAAATATTCAGTTGTAAACGAATTATTAAAATATGTAATTAAGCTTCAATGCTTAATGGTGATTTTTCATGCGATGTTTTTATAATGCTATTGTCGTACAAAGGGCATTATCGTTTTGTAACATTTTATGGTGACCTATTTTGATTTTTTGAACCCCTTTAGACAAGCTATTAAAACAGTTGTCTAATTTAGGAATCATACCGGAATGAATGGCTTTTTCTTGCTTTAATTTGGCGTACAATTCGGGATTCATTTCCTCAATTACTGAACTATCGTCTTCAGCATCATATAAAACACCTGGTTTTTCAAAACAATAACTCAATGTTACGTCGAAGACCTCGGATAAGGCTATTGCCAGTTCGCTTGCAATGGTGTCGGCATTTGTGTTTAATAGCTGTCCGTTTTTATCGTGAGTTATCGCACAGAAAACAGGAACTATTCCGCTAGTTAACAATGTTTCCAGTAGGGGAGTATTGACTTTTTTTACATCGCCCACAAAGCCGTAATCGATGCTTGGATGGTTTCTTTTATTAGACTGGATTAAATTCCCATCAGCCCCAGAGAAACCCATTGCATTGGCATTGTTAGCCTGCAATTGCGCCACTATGTCTTTATTGATTTTTCCGGCGTAAATCATTACTACAACCTCTAGCATGGCAGCATCAGTAATGCGACGACCCTCAATCATTTGAGGAACAAGGCCTATGCTTTGTGCCATCTTAGTAGCCGATTTTCCGCCTCCATGAACCAATACTTTTAATCCGTCAATTTTAGCAAAATCAGCTAAAAACTGCTTCAGTTCTCCAGCATCATCAATGATATTTCCACCAATTTTAATTACGGTAATGGATTTTTTATTCGGCATCTTCTAGTATTTTTTTCAACACGAGCTGTGCTGCGTATGTTCTATTATTGGCTTGTTCAATTACAATGGAGTTTTCGCTGTCGATTACTTCGTCTGCAACAATTACGTTACGTCTTACTGGCAAGCAATGCATGAATTTGGCATTATTTGTCAATGCCATTTTCTCAGCCGTTACGGTCCACCTAGGATCACTATTGGTAATTTTTCCGTAATCAATATAGTTGCTCCAATTCTTAGTATAGATAAAATCAGCATTTTCAAAGGCTTTGTTTTGATCGTATTCAATTGTAGCATCCTTTGTGATTTCAGGATTCAGTTCGTAGCCTTCCGGATGTGTAATTACAAAATCCATATCTTGTAATTGCATCATTTCCACAAAGGAATTGGCAACCGCTTGAGGTAAAACTCTAGGATGTGGTGCCCAAGATAAAACTACTTTTGGTCTATGAGCTGTTTTATATTCCTCGATCGTTATCGCATCGGCCAGTGCTTGTAACGGATGTCCAGTACAACCTTCCATATTGACGATAGGCACAGTTGCATATTTTAAGAATCCAGCTAATACTGTTTCGGCATTGTCCTTATCCTTGTCTACTAGGCCTGCAAAAGCCCTTACTGCAATTATATCACAATACTGTGAAACTACTTCAGCCGCTTCCTTAATGTGCTCAGAAGCGCCTTGATTCATTACGGCTCCATCTTCAAACTCTAAAGTCCAACCTTCATTCGTGAAATTCATTACCATGACGTTCATTCCTAAGTTTAGTGCTGCTTTTTGAGTACTCAAACGGGTTCTCAAACTAGGATTAAAAAACAGCATTCCGAGTGTTTTGTTTTTACCTAATTTTTTGTTTTTAAGGGGCTTTTTCTTGATTTTTAAAGCTTGTTTGACCCATTTATCTAGGGAATCTATGTTTTTTAAAGAGATGTAGTTCATTGTTTTATTATTTAATCGGTTTATGTTTAATTGGTTAATCGAATGACCGATTAAACAGAGCACCATTTTATACTATTTTCGTAAACGGAATACTGTTTTCTATGGCATTCAAAATAAAATTATCTTTCAAACCATTGACAATCCATGTTTCAATATTTGCAGCTTTTGCAATTGCTGCAGCTTCAATTTTAGATTGCATACCACCAGTTCCGTGTGAAGATTTTGAATCGCCTACTTCTTGTTGCATTAATTGTAAATCAGTGACTTTTAAAATAGTTTCAGGAACAGCGTCGTGAATAGAGGCTTTTGTATAGATTCCGTTTGTATTAGTTGCAATAATTAAAATATCGACATTCAATAAAACTGCGGCTAAGGCAGCCAACTTATCGTTGTCTCCAAACTGGATTTCGTCTGTAGCCACGGTATCGTTTTCATTGATAATCGGAATGTAATTGTTTTCGATTAACACATTTATGGTATTAACAATATTTACCTTTGACTGCTCTTTCTCAAAATCAGAATACGACAATAAACATTGCGAAGTCAGTAGTCCTAAATCTTTGAAATTTTCATGGAAAATCCGCATTAAATGTGGTTGACCGATAGATGCCAGAGCTTGCTTAACTACAATTTCTCTGCCTTTACTTTCTAATTTAACGAACTGCTTAGCCGCCGCAATCGCTCCCGAACTCACAATTACAAACTCGTAATCATCATTGAGCGCTGCAATCTGGATTCCAATATCCTCAATTTTTCCTCTCGAAATGTGATTGGTTTCTTTGGTTAAGGTATTGCTTCCAATTTTTAGTAATATTCTTTTTTTTGCCATTGTAATTTAATTTCAAAATTGAAAGATTTAATAATTTAAAAATTTCGTTGTGTTAATCCTTTAAATACTTCCATCTTTTAATCTTTCAATTTTTATCGTACCTGCCCTTCACCATAAATATACCACTTATTAGTGACTAGATGCTGCAAACCTATTGGTCCACGTTGATGTAATTTATCAGTGCTTATGGCTAGTTCTCCGCCGAGGCCAAATTGCCCTCCATCTGTAAATCGGGTAGAGGCGTTGTGGTAAACCGCTGCTGTATCAACGTTGTCCATGAACTGCTGTGCGATTTCGTTATTTTCTGTAATTATGGAAGCTGAATGTCCGCCACAATATTTATTTATTTTGGCAATGGCCTCTTCATCTGATTTTGTTGTACCTATAACAATTTTGTAATCTAAAAACTCTTCGTACCAGATCAACTCATTGTCAATTACTGGAACTTGAGTTGCTTTCGCAAAAGCTTCATCTCCTAAAACAGTCACATTCAATGCTTTTAATTGGCTAACTAGATCATTTGCAAAGACTTTCCAATTAGGTAAATTAGTATCGATTAATACTTTATCTAAAGCATTGCAAACGGATATATTTGAGGTCTTTCCGCTGATAATAATTGCTGCAGCCTTTTCTAAATCGGCTTCTTTGCTTACGTAAGCAAAATTATTTCCACGACCACTTACAATTACAGGGCAGGTAGCATGTTTCTTGGTGAAAGCAATTAATTTCTCTCCCCCACGTGGTACAATTAAATCTACTTTTTGTGTTGGGTTTTCTAAGAAAGCTTGCGTTTCGCTGCGGTCATAATTCAAATATTCGACCCAGGAAGTTTCAATATTATTATTAGCCAAGGCTTGATGCCAAAAACTGACAATTTTTAAATTAGACAGTAAAGATTCTTTTCCGCCTTTCAATAAAATCTTGTTTCCCGACTTAAAAGCGATTCCTCCGGCCTCAACTGTTACGTCTGGGCGGGATTCATAAATGATCAAAATAGTACCAAAAGCAGCTGTTTTATTACTAATTTTCATTCCGTTTTCATGAGTGAAATCAAAACGAACTTTCCCAACAGGATCTTCTTGATTCGTCAATTGTTGCAATGATAAAATCATTCCGTCAATCTTTGCGTCATCAACAAGCAAACGTTTCTCCATAGCCAAATCACCTCCAGAATAATTGCTTAAATCCTGCTGATTCACTGCTTTAAGATTAGCTCTCTCTTGCTCTAGGAGGATTGCCATCGAACTCAAAACGGCATTTCTTTTTGCTATGGATAATACTGTTTTCATTTTTGTTTTTTATTTGGGCGTGACCCTCAAAAAAGTCGGGTCGGGCTATTCGTTACAATCTTTTTTACTTCTCTCCGCTGCGCTACATTTTATAAAAAAGGATTTTCACTGCTATCCCTCACGCAAACACATGTTGTTATTATTCACTTCTTATAAAACACTCACAAACTTTGAAACTCTACAACTCTGTAACTTCAAAAAATTCTACTTTAACTCAGCTAATGATTCTTGCAATGCCACAATAAATGTATCTATCGCATCAGTTGTTATGGTTAAAGGAGGTAGGATTCTCAATAAGTTTTTATTGTTAGCGCCACCTGTGAAAATATGTTTTTCGATAATCATTTTCTTTCTTAAGGCGCTTACGTCAAAATCAAATTCAACACCCAGCATTAGGCCTTTTCCTTTTACCTTGATGATTTCAGGAATCACTTTGACAGCTTCCATGAAATACGCTTCCACTTTTTTTACATTTTCAATCAAATTTTTACTTTCCAGTACATCCAGAACCGCAATACCAGCAGCGCAAGCCAAATGACTTCCACCAAAAGTGGTTCCTAGCAATCCGTAGCTGGCTTGGAATTTTGGTGAGATTAAAACCCCGCCTATTGGGAAACCGTTCCCCATACCTTTGGCAGTGGTTACAATATCTGGATTGATTCCGTGGTGTTGAAAAGCAAAAAACTTTCCGCTTCTTCCGTAACCTGACTGTACTTCGTCAAGAATTAAAACCACGTCATGAGCTGCACACACTTTTTCTAATGCTTGAAAAAATTCAGTAGTCCCTTGGTCTAAACCACCCACACCTTGAATAGGTTCGATGATTACACAAGCGACATCTCCTTTTTTCAATTCAGTTTCTACTAAATCAATTTGGTTTAACGGCAAAAAAGTAACTGCTTGTTGTGCATTGATTGGTGCCACAATTTTTTTATTATCGGTAACGGCAACTGCCGCCGAAGTTCTTCCGTGAAACGAATTATCAAAAGCGATAACTCTAGATTTATTCGTGTGAAATGAAGCTACTTTTAACGCATTTTCATTGGCTTCAGCACCAGAACTGCATAAAAATAAGCTGTAATCAGTCAAGCCTGATGCTTTACCTAATTTCTGCGCTAGTTCTACTTGCAGGGGATTCTGAATAGCATTCGAGTAAAAACTCAAATTATCCAGTTGTGCTTTTACTTTAGCCACATAATCAGGCTGTGTATGACCGATAGAAATTACTCCGTGACCAGAGTATAAATCTAAATATTCGATTCCGTTTTCATCTGTAATGGTGCAATCAAGTGCTTTAACAGGTGTGATAGGGTATAATGGGTAAACGTCAAATAAGTTCATTGTGTTGTTGTTTAGATGGTTTAAGGTTTAAAGTTTAAAGTTACTTGAACAACCTTAAACTTTAAACTTGGAACAAATTTTTAAAACCCTGATGGTTTCAAATGCAATCCTGTTGTTTCATCGAGTCCAAACATGAGGTTCATATTTTGAACTGCTTGTCCAGAGGCTCCTTTCACTAGATTGTCAATTATTGAAGTGATTAAAACCCGGTTTCCTTTTTTCATTAAACTGATGATACATTTGTTTGTTTGCACCACTTGTTTCATGTTGATGTTGGTAGTTGTTACCGTTACAAAAGGCTGGTCTTTGTAATAGGCTTCATATTTTGCCGCCAAATCTTCTAAGTTTTCTTCTACTGTCGTGTACAGAGTTGCAAAAATTCCTCTAGCAAAATCTCCTCTATTGGGCACAAAGATTATTTCGTCATTGTAAGAAGCTTGCAACTGATTCACGCTTTGATTAATTTCGCCTAAATGCTGGTGGTCAAAAGCTTTGTAATGTGACATGTTATTTGATCTCCAACTGAAATGTGTCGTTTCAGATGGGCTAACTCCGGCACCAGTACTTCCTGTAGTTGCGTTAATATGTACATCACTATTTAGTAAATTGTGCGAAGCTAATGGCAATAATGCCAATTGAATTGCTGTAGCAAAACAACCAGGGTTCGCAATATAATTAGCATTTTTAATGTTGGTTTTATTTAATTCAGGTAAGCCATAAACAAATGATTTCCCTTCAAATTCTTTGTCCTTGGTTAAACGAAAATCATTTCCTAAATCAATTATTTTAGTATGACTGGCAAACTGATTTTCTTTTAGAAATGCTATTGATTTACCGTGTCCTAAACAAAGAAAAACTACATTAACATTCGGATTTACAGTGTCTGTAAAGTTCAATTCAATATCGCCCAATAAATCATGGTGCGCTACTGATAATGGTTTTCCGGCATTTGTGGTACTGTAAACAAAATCCAACTTCGCATTAGGATGAAACATCAAGATTCTAATTAATTCTCCTGCTGTGTATCCTGAACCGCCTATTATTCCTATGTTAATCATAATTATGTGTTTAAGTCGAAAGTTAAATGTCTAAAAGTTCATAAAGTCAACTGCTGTAATCGAGGCCTTGTGTTAAAAAATTTACTTTTACAATACGGAGTCTTTTCAACTTTATGACTTTTGACTTTCGTCCATTAATTTTTTTACTCGTAAGTTTCGTTGTTTACAGATGAAAAAATGTTTTGGGCGTTACCTAAAATCTTAATAAATCCTTTGGCATCATCTGAAGTCCAAGCGTTATTCATTTCGCCATATTGACCAAAACTGTTTGTCATTAAGTCATTATCAGATTTGATTCCGTCTAATGAAAAATGGTAAGGTTTTAACGAGACAGTCACCGTTCCATTTACTGTTTTTTGAGTGTCTTCTAGGAACGCCTCGATGTTGCGCATTACAGGATCAAGAAATTGTCCCTCATGAAAAAGCATTCCGTACCAGTTTCCTAGTTGCTCTTTCCAGTATTGTTGCCATTTTCCTAATGTGTGTTTCTCTAGTAAATGGTGCGCTTTAATTATAATTAACGGGGCAGCAGCTTCAAAACCAACTCTCCCTTTGATTCCGATAATCGTGTCACCTACGTGTGTATCTCTCCCGATTGCATAAGCATTAGCTAACTTTTCTAAAGTAACAATGTTATTAGAAGGTTTGTCTTTTTTACCATTTACGGCAACCAACTCCCCTTGTTTGAATTCAAGAGTTACTTTTTCTTCACCATCTTTTGTCAATTGTGACGGGTAGGCTTCGCTTGGTAACGCTTGGTGTGAAGTCAAAGTTTCTTTACCACCTACGCTAGTTCCCCAAAGTCCTTTGTTGATAGAGTATTGAGCTTTTTCCCAAGAATAGTGTACACCATTTTTAGATAAATAATCTACCTCTTCTTGTCTTGACAATTTCAAATCACGAATAGGAGTGAGGATTTCAATTTCGGGAGCGATAGTTTGAAAGATTAGGTCAAAACGAATTTGGTCATTTCCTGCGCCTGTACTACCGTGAGCGATCGCTTCTGCACCTACTGATTTTGCGTATTTTATCGCTTCAATTGCTTGAAAAACTCTCTCAGCACTTACTGATAATGGATAGGTGTTGTTTTTTAAAACATTACCATAAATTAAGTATTTAATGGCTTTGTCATAATATTTGTCTACAATAGTTAAGTTAGCATGTTTTGCACTTCCTAATTCGTAGGCTCTTTCTTCAATTGCTGTTAATTCGGCATCATCAAAACCTCCAGTATTGATTAATACGGTGTGAACTTCATATCCTTTTTCGTTTTTTAAATACTTAAGGCAATATGAGGTATCTAAACCTCCACTATATGCTAATACAACTTTTTTCATTTTTGAGCTATTAAATGCTATTGATTTAATCTCCAACAGCGGATTATATTTTTTATTTAAATGGGTAATCTAATCTTCTAAGAAGAGTGCTTGTTTTATTTTTTTTAATCGGTTCCAAATCCGGACATTAAACGGGTGCTTTGGAGGAGTTTTTTGTTTTTCTTTAGGGTCGTACAACATTCCGGTACACAAACACATCTTGTTGTCCTTGCTTTTCAAAATTTCGTAATTCGTGCAGGTTTGACAGCCTTTCCAAAAACTCGGATCGGTTGTTAGTTCAGAGAACGGAACGGGTTTGTATCCTAAATCTGAATTTATTTTCATAACTGCTAAACCGGTAGTTATACCAAATACTTTAGCATTTGGATACTTTTTTAAGGAATACTCAAATACTTTAGATTTGATTTTTTTGGCTAAGCCTAAATTTCTATAATCAGGATGAACAATCAATCCTGAGTGTGCTACATAGTTGCTATCTTGCCAACTTTCGATGTAGCAAAAACCTGCAAAATTCCCATTGTCTAAAGCAATTACCGCATCCTTGTTTTCCATCTTTTTCTGGATGTATTCAGGAGTACGTTTGGCAATTCCGGTTCCTCTCAATAAGGCAGACGATTCTATAGTATCGCAAATAATTTGTGCGTACTTGAAATGCTCTTCCTGGGCTATAATAATAGAGATATTCATTTCAGAAGATGAATTTTAGGTGTTAAAAATAAGCTATTTAAAAAGTTTAAAATATGTAAGACACTTAGTTTTAATCCGTAAAAATAAATATAAGCATTTGAATAACATTTCATTATGAAAGTTATTAGCAGTTGTGTTATACGATTTTTAGGATATGTAAATCCAATGAAGTACAGTTGGAATTTCAAAACGGTAAAATGAAAATATGAATAAATAGAATGAACTAGTGGGTACTATAATGATAGTATCCGTACTTCGGGCGAAGTCGTAGTCAATTTTATCCGTGAGATAGAAGTTATATGTAAACTTGTATTTTTCATTGGTGCAAAAGTACATATATTTTTAATGCGATGTTAATAAAAGAACTATTCTAACAAAATATTTTACTATTGTTATTTTATTACTAATAAAAAAGCTCCTTCAGAAGATTGTCAAAGAGCCGAATTTGAAGCGGTAATCTTTCTAATTCTTAATTTTATAAGTTCTTAAAATATTTTTCAGTTTGTTTTTTACATCCTGGGCCGTATCATATACCATCTGTTAATTTGAAGGAAAAGGTAAAGGACGTCTATCAAAATAAGAATAATAGTCACTATCAGAAGCTCTTTTGTCCCCCTTATAAGTAGAATAGATATTTTCAAAAATAGATTCACTATTAATTGGGAATGATTCTATAAGTTGATTAGTTTCTAAATTGACATAATCAACCTGAGCTATGAGATGACAAGCTTTAAACTGGTTGTATTCATATATTCGTGCTTTAATAGTTTTGAAATTATCTACTTGAATGGTGTTTCCTAAGCTATCTTTCACCACTTTCCCTTTACTGTCAAGTAATGTTTTTAAACCATCTTTAATTTGCTTCTCTTTATAGAAAACTCTTTCTTTCACTTGTTCAGGGCTGATGTTTATAGATACAAAATTGACAACAAGTTCGTAATTATAATTAATCCCGTATTCTTTGTTGTTGTGATAAACAGTCCATTTATCATTCATTCCATAGGTGCTAAAATCAAGTAATTCATTTTGCAAACCTGAAGGGATGATGGTATTGCTTTGATTTTTAAGGTATACATTGACAAAATCTGTTCCTTTAAAATATGCCTCTTCCATTAGCTTGACAACATCTTTGTAATTAGGGTTTATTTGGTTCAAATAAGACAGGTCGTCAAATGCTCTGCGAATCATTTGTTTGTTATTTGTGAGCAAAAGTGCTTTAGAATTATCGTATAAGTATTTTGATAAATTATTTCTGCTAGAGACGATTTGGGAATTATAATTGTCAAAAGGGAAATAGGCATTTTTTTCTTTATTAAGTAATGGTAAAGGAAGTATAGGTCGTATTTTGTCTTGACGATTATTCAGCTGTATGTACGTCTTGTATATAGTTTCAAAATTCCTAGGATTAGCCTCCTTACTAAGTAGGTCTAAATTTCGTAAGTCACGTTCTTTAGCCTTGGCGAAAGCCTCCTCTAATAAGTAGATATAATCTTGTTTAGACTTCGCATTCTTGTTAGAGCGCAAACCGTCAACGGCGCGGTCTATGGCAGCATCATAATCACCTTCGCTTACTAGATTTTGTGTTTTTTTGACACCGCAAGACGCTATAAAAATTGTGAGCAGCAGTAAGAGTAGAGATTTTTTCATAGTTCAAGATTTAATTGAATGGATTTTGTATAAGGAAGGAATTCAAAATTAGTGCCATAAAAAAACCACCAAATTAATTTGATGGTTTTTGTATTTAACATTCAAAACAGCTGCGGTTTTAAACAAAATAATATTTTTATAGGGACTACCTATTAATGACCACCACCTTCACTTTCAATGTGATTGATTCCTTGGCTCTTCAAAATTTTAGGGCAGTAGAAGCCATAAAATCCTAAATAAGCAAAACCAAGAAGTGGTACTACATAAGAGAAATGTGTCCAAGAAATACCAAATATTCCTTCAGGATTAGTAAGGTCAAAATCACAAACTCTTCCTTGAATTAATGGAATAACTCCTCCTCCAAGAATCATCATTATTAAGAATGAAGAGGCTTTTCCTGTATTTTTTCCTAGTCCAGCTATGGCTAAATCAAAAATTGAGGGCCACATAATTGATAAGAATAAACCTCCAGAGATGAAGAAGAATTTAGCAATTTCAGTATCTGTGCAAACTAAACCAGCAACCATCATTAATAAACCAGAAATTCCAAAAAGCATTAATGTTTTTCCAGCGTTTTTTCCTCCTACAAAACTTACCGCAATAAAAAGTAAAATCCAGATAGGGTAGATATAGAATGAAGAAACATCATGTCCAGCAAAAACATTGGCACCAATTATTACTCCAAAAGCAAGAGCGGGAACAATAAATTTTAGCGCAATATTAGCCATTTTTGAAGTGTCAAATACATTGACACCACCATTCCAGCGACCAATCATTAAACTTCCCCAATACAAGGCAATAAATGGCGAAATAGCATCTTCAAGTATATTACCAAACTCTGCGGTATGCAACAATGCAGGTAAGTTACTTATTATCGTTACTTCAGTTCCAACGTAAATAAAAATACCCAACATTCCTAAGTAGAGTTGTGGGTAATCTAAAATATTAAATTTTTCGCTGTCTGCAGTAACAACTACTTTTTCGACCTTCGTAGGGTTTTCGATTTTAGAAAAATTCATAAAAACAGCCACCACCACAAATGCAATTCCTAAAATTATAAACGGTAGTTTAATGTCTTCTAAAGAAAGAGATGTCTTTTTATCATCACCCATTCCAAATAATGCAATTCCTAATAAAATGGCTCCAATAGTAGTACCAAATGAATTGATACCTCCAGCCAAGGTTAAACGGTGCGCTCCTGTGGAAGGACTTCCCATTTTAATAGCTAATGGATTTGCAACAATTTGCTGGATCGAAAATCCTAATCCTACAGTAAATAGTGCTGTTAAGAAAAACGGAAAACTTTCCATTGTAGCTGCGGGTACGAATAAGAATGAACCTACTGCTGAAAGTAGTAGTCCCGCTGATAATGTTTTTTTGTATCCAAATTTTTGTAAAACATCTACTTTTAATGATACTAAGAAGAAAATAATAGATCCTACAAAATAGGCAACATAAAAAGCCCAAGCTACTAGTTGGGACTGCACTTGGGATAATGTAAATACTTTTTTGAATACGGGTATTAATATGTCATTGGCTGAGCCAACAAATCCCCAAAAGAAGAAAACAATTATTAATGAAATAAACTGCCCCCATTTGGTTTGTACATTTTCTGAATTCATAATAAATACTGGTTAATTTTATTTTTAGTTTTTGTTCGACTGTAAATGTATATTTTAAGTAAACTAAAAAAAAATTATTCTTACAAAATGTTGTTAAAATTATAAATACTGCAATTTTTGATTAACTAATGCTATTTAGAGGGCTTAGTATTACAGAATGCTTGCTTATTTGTTATTCGTTTAGACCTTAAAATAGTTAAAAACAAAATGATCTTAATTTGGCTTTATATGAAATTCTAAAAGCGCAATGGTTTCTAAATAAAGCTACTTTATCTAGTTTTTAGAAATCTTGAATAATACCTTATTATATTAATTGATTTACTGAAGACTATAAAAGGCTACAGCACTTTTTACTATATTTGGTTTAAGAAGAAAATTTTACAAAACAATTTTTTCATTGCCAACCTTATATTTATAATCCTATTAAAGATATACCCTATGAAGTACCTATTGATTCTCCTTTTTATCGTTTTTAGTGCCAATGCTCAAAGTACTAAAGAACAGCTAAACCTAATGCCATGGCCTCAAAAAGTTTCATTAAGTAAAGGGGTTTTTCCATTAACTAAAGAGTTTAAAGTCAATATTACGGGTCATCCGGATCCACGTTTATTTAAAGGAGTTACTCGCTTTCTAAGAAGGTTAGACGGGCGCACGGGACTGTTTTTACCACATGTCTTTGCGACAAAGCTTAATGAATTTCCAAATGCAGAACTGCAAATTGATTGTAATCGTTCTGGTAAGGTAGGTTTATATGAAGATGAAAGTTATAGTCTTCAGATACAGTCAGATAAAATAATATTAAAAGGAACCTCAGATTTAGGTGTTTTGCATGGATTAGAAACACTCTTGCAATTACTTCAAAACAATAGTGAATCTTTTAATTGGCCAATCATAACCATTAGTGATGCTCCTAGATTTACTTGGCGCGGTTTAATGATTGATGCTGCTAGGCACTTTCACCCGGTAGCTGTTATTAAGCGAAATTTAGATGCTATGGCTGCCATGAAAATGAATGTTTTTCATTGGCATTTAGTTGACGATCAAGGTTGGAGAATCGAAATGAAAAATTTGCCTAAATTACATGAGCTGGCTTCTGATGGAGATTATTATACGCAGGAGGAAATTAAAGGAATTGTAAAATATGCTGATGAGCGGGGAATTATGGTAGTTCCTGAAATTGATATACCAGGACACGCCTCTGCAATTTTGTCTGTCTATCCTGAGATAGGAAGTAAAAGTGGTGAAGATGCTAGTTATGTTTTAGGAAGAAGATCCGGAATTTATGATTCGGCACTTGATCCTACCAACCCAAAAACATACGCTTTACTCCATACTATATTTGATGAAGTATGCCCTTTGTTTACTAGTAATTATTTCCACATTGGTGGCGATGAAAATAATGGTAAAGAATGGAATGCTAATTCTAAAATTCAGCTTTTTAAGAAAGAAAATAATATTGCAACAAATCACGATTTGCAAACATATTTTAATATGAAACTTATTCCGATGCTAAAGAAACACAATAAGCAATTAATGGGGTGGGAGGAAATAATGACAAAAGACATGTCAAAAGAGGCTATTATTCATGCTTGGAGAGGTGTAAATGAAGGTATGGAGGCTGGAGGAGCTCTCGTAAAGGCGGCAAAAAATGGTTATAAAACAGTTTTGTCAAATGGGTATTATATTGATTTAATGTTAAGTGTAGATGGTCATTATTTGAATGACCCTGTACCTAGAAATGTGTCGTTTTCAAAAGAAGAAAAAGACAGAATTTTAGGCGGTGAAGCCACTATGTGGAGCGAGCTAGTTACACCTTTAAATATTGATTCTCGAATTTGGCCTAGAACAGCGGCAATTGCTGAAAGATTATGGTCAAACGATACAGTAAGAGATTTAAAGAGTATGCATAAAAGATTAACAATAGTTTCTAATAGGTTAGAGGATGTAGGTATTATGCATATTAGAAACAAAAACGTTATTTTAAGAAACATCGCTAACTACCAGTCTACAGAAGCTTTAGAGCAGTTATCTAATTTGTGCGAACCGCTTAAAAATTATACACGTAATGGTGGTGGTAAAAAATACTTTATGTATTCTCCACTAACACTTTTTGCAGATGCCTGCACTGCCGACGCGCTCGATGCTTATGATTTTGATATTGCAGTGTCTAATTTTGTAAATGATAATAATAGTGAAAATAGATTAGTGCTTACTACATTTTTTAAAAAATGGATTGCAATGCATGAAAAGTTACAGCAGTTAAGTAAGGATGCTCCTTTAATTCAACCAGTTTTACCTTTGTCCAAAAGTTTACATTTGATTTCAACTTCACTGTTACAGAAGATAGAAAACAACCATAAACTAGATCAAACTGAAATAAACGCTTTACTGGAGCAATGTAATTCGAAGAAAAATGCAGATGTAGAATTAGCTGTGTACAATAGTTTAAAAAAGTTAATTCAATATCTAATGTAATTTCCAATTGAAATTTTAGATTGTAAATTATAATACTGTTTGTAATTAATTGACTTACAGCTGTTTTTGAGATTAACCATAGGAAATCCGATTTAATAAAACACCAAAATGATAAGATAAGCTGAATTCTTTGAATAAGTATTTTTTTTGTACTTTTGCAAAAATTTTTATAAAAAACATTTATGTTAACAGTTAATAATTTATCAGTTCAATTTGGCAAGCGAATTTTATTCGACGAAGTAAATACTACCTTTACACATGGGAATATTTATGGAGTTATTGGAGCCAATGGTGCTGGAAAATCAACTTTTCTTAAAATAATTTCAGGTGAAATGGACCCTACTTCGGGGCATGTTCACTTAGAACCAGGTAAACGTATGTCGGTTTTAAATCAAAACCACAATATGTTTGACGAACACACTGTTTTGGAAACCGTTATTATGGGGAACAAGGTTTTGTATTCGGTTAAAAAGGAAATGGACGAACTCTATTTAGATTATAACGATAAAAATGCGGACAGAATTGGAGAACTGCAAGTTCAGTTTGAAGAAATGAACGGTTGGAATGCCGACTCTGATGCTGCATCAATGCTTTCTAATTTAGGAATTGGAGAAGAGCACCATTATACTTTGATGGAAGATTTAGAGGGAAAAATAAAAGTACGTGTTTTATTAGCGCAGGCTTTATTTGGAAATCCAGATTTACTAATCATGGATGAGCCTACCAATGATTTGGATTTCGAAACTATTGCGTGGTTAGAAAATTTCTTAGCAAATTATGAAAATACAGTTATCGTTGTTTCGCATGATAGACACTTTTTAGATTCTGTTTGTACACACATCTCGGATATTGATTTTAGCAAGATTAATCATTATTCTGGAAATTATACTTTCTGGTATGAATCAAGTCAATTAGCAGCAAAACAAAGAGCACAACAAAATAAAAAGGCGGAAGAAAAGAAACAAGAACTAGAAGAATTTATTCGTCGTTTTAGTGCCAACGTAGCCAAATCAAAGCAAGCTACTTCTCGTAAAAAAATGATCAGTAAATTAAATATTTCTGAGATAAAACCTTCTAGTCGTCGTTATCCAGCAATTATTTTTGATCAAGAGCGTGAAGCGGGAGATCAAATTTTGAACATTCAAAATCTTAGCGCTTCTATTGATGGAGAACTGTTGTTTAAAGGAGTAGACTTAAATATGGCCAAAGGTGATAAAATAGTATTGTTTTCTAAAGATTCTCGTGCGACTACAGCGTTCTACGAAATTTTAAATGGAAATCAAACTGCTGATTCTGGTACATTTGATTGGGGTGTAACTACAAATCAAGCCTATTTACCAGTAGAGAATCATTCTTTCTTTGAAAATGATTTGTCTCTTGTAGATTGGCTGCGTCAATGGGTGAAGACAGAGGAAGAGCGTGATGAAGTAAATATTAGAAGCTTTTTAGGTAAAATGATTTTCTCTGGAGAAGAAGCTTTAAAAACCTGTCGTGTATTATCAGGAGGAGAAAAGGTACGTTGTATGATGTCTCGAATGATGATGGAAAGAGCTAATGTGTTGATGATTGATGAGCCTACAAATCACTTAGACTTAGAATCGATTACGGCATTTAATAACTCTTTAAAAAACTTTAAAGGATCTGTTATTTTTACCACTCATGATCACGAGTTTGCACAAACAGTAGGTAATAGAGTAGTGGAGTTAACACCTAATGGTGCTATCGATAGTTATATGACTTTTGATGAATATTTAGATGATGAAAAGATTCAAGAATTAAGAGTTAAAATGTATGCTAAATAATTAGATACAATTAAATTTATAAAAAAACTCCTGATATCATCAGGAGTTTTTTTTATGTCAGATTTTTATTTTTTACCAAAAAGTTTACTAACGAGAAAGAGTATTACTGCAATAACTGCAACTACAATAAAAATTCCTACACCCATACCGGCTTTAAATATGCCGCCAATAACTTCGCAGCTAGTAAATGAAAATAATACTACCATAAGTAGTAGTGTTCGAGTTAAAATATTTTTCATGATTTTGTGTTTTAATGGTTCATTTTTGTTAGTATAAATTTACAATCTTAAGCTGAGGAAGTACTTATACAATTGTAGTTAAGAGTTGTGATATTATGAGATGCATTTTCTAGGTCTTTAATTTTTAAATGATGAATTTGAATTTGTATATTTGCCTTACCAAACACAATTCTTTCTTATGACTCAAAAAGTTTTACTTAATTCCAAAGAAGTCAATATCATTCTACACCGTTTGGCTTGTCAGCTTATTGAAAAACATCTTGATTTTAAAGATACAATTTTAGTAGGGATTCAACCAAGAGGAACTTTTATGGCAGAACGCCTAAAATCTTTACTAGAAGAAGAATACAATACTCCTGAAATTCAATTAGGTTATTTAGATATCACTTTCTTTAGAGATGATTTTAGAAGAACCGACAAACCTTTAGAAGCAAATAAAACCAAAATCAATTTTATCGTAGAAAACAAAAAAGTCATTTTTATTGACGATGTTTTATTCACTGGTAGAAGTATTCGAGCAGCATTGACCGCAATACAATCATTTGGTAGGCCATCAGAAATTGAATTACTAGTCTTAATTGATAGACGCTTTAGTCGCAATTTACCTATTCAACCTGATTATAGAGGTAGACAAGTGGATGCAATCAATAATGAGAAAGTCAAAGTCCACTGGAAAGAAAATGAAGGTGAAGACATTGTTTATTTGATTACCAACTAATACATTATAAGTTAGATTTATAAAATAATAATAATCGTAAAAGAATGAAAGAATTAAGCGTAAATCATTTATTAGGTATAAAATATATTAACAAAAATGATATTGACCTTATTTTTGAAACAGCCGATCATTTTAAAGAAGTCATTAATCGTCCAATAAAAAAAGTGCCTTCATTACGAGATATTACCATTGCTAATATATTTTTTGAAAACAGTACCCGAACGAAACTTTCCTTTGAATTAGCTCAAAAAAGATTATCTGCAGATGTAATAAGTTTTTCAGCAGCCCAGTCATCAGTAAAAAAGGGGGAGACACTAATTGATACAGTAAACAATATTCTTTCAATGAAAGTGGATATGGTTGTTATGCGCCATAGTAATCCTGGTGCAGCACACTTCTTATCACAAAATGTAAAAGCGAGTATTATAAATGCGGGTGACGGTGCTCATGAGCATCCTACTCAGGGATTGTTAGACAGTTATTCGATTAGAGAAAAATTGGGTGAAGTAGGAGGTAAGAAAGTGGTGATAGTTGGAGATATTTTACACTCAAGAGTAGCATTATCAAATATATATGCATTGCAAAAGCAAGGAGCCGAAGTAAAAGTTTGCGGGCCAAAAACGCTGATTCCAAGGTATATTGAATCCTTAGGAGTAACTGTGGAGCCTAACCTGAGAAAAGCATTAGAATGGTGTGACGTAGCTAATATGTTGCGGGTACAAAATGAACGAATGGATGTGAATTTTTTCCCTTCAACAAGGGAGTATGCACAACAATATGGTTTAGACAAAACATTATTAGATTCTTTAAATAAAGAAATTGTAATCATGCATCCTGGACCTATAAATAGGGGAGTAGAGATTACTTCAGAGGTAGCTGATTCTAACCAATCAGTGATATTGAATCAAGTCGAAAATGGTGTTGCTGTTAGAATGGCAGTAATTTATCTTTTGGCTTCAAAAATTCAGTAATTAAAAAAAACCTTAGTAACTTAGCTCTTTATTAATATTGTAAATAGTAAATAATGAAAGTAGATCAAAAAGGACATACCGTTATAATCAAAGATACTCAGGGCGATTTTACTTCATTTTTGATGAAATTAACCCATCAGTATAAAACTTTTGAAAAGCATAATATTACTGTTGATCTTCTCATGCATAAAGACTTAACAGTTGAAGATATTGTTCTGTTCTTGCCGCTATCTAAACAACATAAAAAAGCAAAAAAATCATTTGTGGTAGTAGTGTCTGATATTGACTTCAATGCTATCCCTGAGAAACTTACCGTAGTTCCTTCCTTATTAGAGGCACATGATATTATTGAAATGGAAGAAATTGAACGTGATTTAGGATTTTAAATACAATTATTCTTTTAATTGTTTAATCGAATAACATTCAGCTTCAAAAGGATTAACCGAATAAACTTTAAATTTGAATTTAACCATACTTGGTTGCTATGCAGCAACTCCACGCACTTTTACAAATCCAACAGCTCAAATACTGGAAATTAAAAACCGTCTATTTTTAATTGATTGTGGCGAAGGTACCCAGGTCCAACTTCGTAAAAATAAAATTAGATTTTCAAAGATTAACCATATTTTTATCTCGCATTTGCATGGGGATCATTTTTTTGGTCTCATTGGTTTAATTTCTACTTTTACGTTACTGAATAGGACAAATGACCTACACATATATGGTCCAAAGGGAATTAAAGAAATTATAAAACTGCAGCTGCGATTAGCTAATTCTTGGACAAACTACGGATTGCATTTTCATGAATTAGAAAGTACAGAAAGTACCCTTATTTACGAAGATGATAAAGTTACAGTAAAAACCTTACCTCTAAAACACCGTATTTATACGAATGGATTTCTATTTGAAGAGAAAATAGAAAAAAGGAAGTTAAATATTGCGGCTGTCCAAAATTTTGAAATTGACAAATGTTACTATCAGAATATTAAGAACGGTAAAGACATTACACTCGATGATGGACGCATTATTAAAAACAGTCAATTGACATTTGACCCAGCTGCTACTAAGAGTTATGCGTTTTGTTCTGACACCGTATATAATGAAGCTATCATCCCCTTAATAAAAGATGTTGATGTCTTGTACCATGAATCTACTTTTTTAGATTCTGAGGAACGTTTAGCGGCAAAGACCATGCATTCGACCGCAAAAGAAGCTGCTAGGATTGCATTACAAGCTAATGTAAAGCAATTAATTTTAGGCCATTATTCAACACGTTATGAAAATATAGGGTTATTTAAAGAGGAAGCTCAAACTATTTTTCCATCAATAATGCTTGCAGATGACGGGAAGAATTTTGAGTTTTAAGTGGTAATAATATTGCCTATCATAAAATTGCAAATTAAAAAAGAATACTATGAACGATTTAAGTAATTATAGAAAGTCTTATGAAAAAAGTGAGTTACTGGAATCTACTATACCTGAAGATCCTATTAATCTTTTTAATAAATGGTTTCACGAAACTGAGGATTTTGGCGGTTCAGAGGAGGTAAATGCAATGACTGTCTCAACTATTGGACTGGATGGCTTTCCTAAGGCAAGAGTAGTGTTACTTAAGAAATTCACAGAAGAAGGTTTTATTTTTTATACCAACTATAATTCCGAAAAAGGACAGGCAATTGCCAATAACCCGAGAGTTTGCTTGTCATTTTTTTGGCATAGTATGGAACGCCAGGTTATAATTAAAGGAACCATCCAAAAAATTGAGGAATCGCAGTCAGATAATTATTTTCAATCTAGACCAGACGGCAGTAAATTAGGAGCGATAGTTTCAAACCAAAGCGAAGTGGTTCCATCCCGCGCTTATCTGGAAGAAAATCTAAGTCAATTAGAAAAGGATTATGAAAATATGGTCATACCTAGACCCAAACATTGGGGAGGATATTTAGTTGTGCCAGTAGAAGTAGAATTTTGGCAAGGAAGACCTAACCGACTGCATGATCGAATTAGGTATAAGGCTCAAGAGGATTACAGCTGGAAAATAGAAAGACTTTCTCCTTGATGTAAGATTTTACTTAGTATAATTTAAAAAAGATGTAGTTTGTCGATTATTTTAGGTATTTAATCTATAAATGAAGTATGTTTGTCAAAGAAATAAAGCAAATATGTTTTATTCATTTAAAGGATTTTGCCCCACAATCTACTTTAAACTTTTACTACTAAGGATATATATTTAAATTGGTTTGAATTACTTTAGTTGGTTTAAAAAAAAGACTATTTATCTTGATAAATAGTCTTTTTTTATTTTATCTTATTTCTGAGATTATTTTACAGTATCATCTTTGAAACTCGATCTTGTACTTATACTTAAAGTTATAACTTACTGCGTTAGTCCAAAGTTCCCTATTTCTTACATTCGGATTTTAGGAGTGTAGTAGTAGTGATATAGTATTAATAAATTTTATCTCTTTAATTGCTTTTTAATAGTCAATATTGTAATGCAGAAAAGATGTAGTAATCATTACTATTTTGTAAGTAATTACATAATTAACTGTAAAAAAGATGTAGTTCGTCGATTAAATTAGTTCTTTTATCTAAATACCTAGTATGTTTGTCAAAGAAATAAAGCAAATATGTTTTATTCATTTAAAGAATTTTGCCCCACAATCTACTTTAAACTTTTACTACTAAGGATATATATTTAAATTGGTTTGAATTACTTTAGTTGGT
>NZ_JBGQOD010000008.1:0-158508 GCF_052113625.1 Flavobacterium sp. W21_SRS_FM3
TTTTGTCTTGAGAATCTCTTCTCAAAACGGCTGTCAATTCAATATGTCTAGGAACGTGTCTTATCTTTTTTTCTCGTTTCCTTAACCACTAAACGTGGCGCTGGAAGCGGGTGCAAAACTACAACTTCTTTTTTAATACGACAAGAAAAATTTGAAGTTTTTTTAAAGAAAATTTTCATCTCTTTTTACTCCTTTCTCTTATCAATATATCAATGAACGTTGCTGATTTAGCGGTCGGCAAAAGTAAACATCTACTTTAATTCTCACAAGCTTTTTTGAAAGTTTTTTTAAGAAATAAATTTCTATCACTCTCTAATTGCTTGCCAGTATATTAAGAACGTCTGCGTTGTTGCGGGTGCAAAAGTAGCCCCTTTATACCGTTATTCAATACTTTTTTTAAAGTTTTATTGCATTTATTTTTAAACAGCTGGAAATGTATTATTTGTGTTTGATAAATCTTTCCTGATTTTGAAGATTCATCAGATTACTGATCAGTTCTTAGGTTTCCTTGAACGAAAACCAGTGCAGGAGCTCGGATTTTTTTACCCACAACTCATAGTACTTTCCTTTACCAGACACTTAAGCTAAACTTTAAAGCTATTTGTAATATAGAAATACCTAGGTCGTTATCAACTGGAACACCAATACTCTTGCCTATTCTCTTTAAAAGAAGAATGTCATTAACTAAAGTAGTTTGGATGATTAGAGTATGGAATGAATTAGGATTTTCTTAATTAAAACTTGTACAAATAAATTCACTACTTATATATAGGTAGCTCACATTATCAGTTCAATTATGAAAAATCACAATTACTACCCACAGGCCCTAGCCCTGATAGCAGTGGAAATCCTTTTACTTTTTTCTTTAAAAGTAAAAGATTGCAACGAATAGCAGGAAATAGCTCCTAATAAAAACACCATTACGTGTTTACTAAAGTAATTTAATAGTATACCTATATATATAGGTGTTGAAAATACGACAAGCCGAAGTTAGTTTGACTGCCCTGCTTTGCTTTCCCAAAAATTATTTAGATCGTCAATATCAACAGGAGTTGCTGGTTGCTGATTGATTAATCTTCCGTTTTGAAAAGCTCTTTGTAATATGGTTTCGATCAAAAAGTCTTCATTGACCTCATAAGGAGCATATTCCTCCTTTAAACTTATGTTGAATAAATTTGCTGCGTTATTAGACCAAAAGGCTTTCCAACCGCTTTTTAACGTTCTAACCAGCTCATAAGTTGTAATACCGGTTTGACGATGAATTAACTTGACCAATATTTGGCCTTGTTTGCGAGATAGTTTCTTCAGCTTGGCTTCAAACTCATTGTTTAGGTAGTCTTCAACTATCTTAAAGTATTTTTTCTTTTCCTTATTTGTAGTTAGACGTGCCATCCCCTTATTTAAATTTGTCAACCTTTCAGATGCTAATTTTGCATAAGGATAAGTTCTATACACTCTGTTTTGAAGTATTAGAAATTCCTTTTTGGCATCAGGGTCTAATTTCACTTTTGAAACTACAATTTCTTCTAACATTATCGTGTCATTAACTACATCATCAGAATCCGACAACTCATATCCCATAGTAGCAGGTCTAGGAGGAATTTCTTGAGATTGTACAGAATTCGATAATAAAAACAAGACTATTATAAAGGTAACAAACTTCATGAGGCAAAATTTAATTGGTAAAATTATACATTATATACACAACTGTAATACCAAATTTATAATTTAGCAAAAAAATATTATTATGAGTACAAAATCGATATTAAACAAATCATCAATCAGCTTTTTAGAAAACTATTTAAACAATGCTTCCCCTACTGGATTTGAAGCCGAAGGACAAAAAATCTGGATGGATTATTTAAAACCATATGTTGACACTTTTATAACGGACACATACGGAACAGCAGTAGGTGTAATTAATCCTGACGCTCCATATAAAGTGGTAATCGAAGGACATGCTGACGAAATTTCATGGTATGTAAATTATATTACTGATGATGGATTGATTTATGTTATTAGAAATGGTGGTTCAGATCATCAAATTGCACCATCTAAGCGTGTTAATATCCATACAAAGAAAGGAATAGTAAAAGGTGTTTTTGGATGGCCAGCAATCCACACGCGCAATAGAGACAAAGAAGAGAGTGCTTCAATAAGCAATATATTTATTGACCTGGGTTGTGAAACCAAAGAAGAGGTTGAAAAAATGGGAGTTCATGTAGGATGTGTTATCACTTACCCTGATGAATTTATGATTTTAAATGACAATAAGTTTGTATGCCGCGCTATTGATAACCGTATGGGGGGGGTTATGATTGCTGAAGTGGCTCGTTTATTACATGAAAATAAAGTAAATCTTCCTTTTGGATTGTACATTACTAACTCGGTTCAGGAAGAAGTGGGTTTACGTGGTGCTGAAATGATTACTAAAACAATCAAACCTAATGTAGCAATCGTTACTGATGTATGCCATGACTCTACCACTCCAATGATTGAGAAGAAAATTGAAGGAGATACAAAAATTGGTAAAGGTCCAGTAATTACCTATGCCCCTGCTGTACAAAACAATTTAAGAGAACTGATTCTTGATACTGCCGAGGAGAAAAATATTCCTTTTCAGCGTCTTGCTTCTTCTCGTGTAACGGGTACAGACACTGATGCATTTGCTTATAGCAATGGAGGTGTTGCCTCTGCTTTAATTTCGCTTCCATTACGTTACATGCATACCACTGTTGAGATGGTTCATCGCGATGATGTTGAAAATGTGATCAAATTAATTTATGAGACTATCTTAAAATTAGAAAATAACGAAACTTTTTCTTATTTCAAATAAGTAGTAGAAGCCTTATCCTGCTGTACGCTGTATCTCTTGTGCCGAACTCCGGCACAAGAGGATGCCGCTTCCATCAGGGCTAAAAAACACAGTTTTTCATAAGGCTGTGTTTTTTTTTTATATTAAATTTACGCAACTAATATCTAACTATGCAATCTAAAGCACTATCAGTAGTTGACTATTTAAATGAATTACCAGAAGAAAGGAAAACAGCCATGCTAGCTCTAAGAGAAGCTATACTGAATAATATTCCAGATGGTTTTACGGAAACTATGAGTTACGGAATGATAGGATATGTTATTCCGCATTCTTTATATCCAGCAGGGTATCACTGTGATCCAAAACTCCCATTACCCTTTATCAATATAGCCTCGCAGAAAAATTTTATTGCTTTATATCATATGGGTATATATGCAAAACCTGATCTTTTACAATGGTTTGTCAAGGAATACCCAAAATATCGCACACACAAACTAGACATGGGGAAAAGCTGTATTCGATTTAAGAAAGTAGATCAAATTCCATTGCCATTAATAGCAGCATTAGTACAAAAAATTTCTGTTGAAGAATGGATAAAGTGTTACGAAACACAATTCAAAAAATCATGATAAATTAAAGCTAAGTAAAAACGGAGTCCTAACTACAAAGCAGACAACTTCTTTTACTTAGTAAATAGTAGTGCCCTTTACACAATTAAGTATCCCAATTGAAGAAATAAAAAACCCGAAATTCTCAAAGTTGAATCGCAGGTTTTTGTTTGATAACTAAAATATACCTAAGAATTTACGTCGGTATATTTTATGTAAATCTTTCTCAAAAATAGTGAAGGGATCGTTATAAAATTTCACAAAGTCAGGAACACTTTCTTGTCCTGGATAAGGAGCGTAATAATGTGTGGTACTTTGAATATCATTTCTCCAAACGAGTACATACGCCAACTGCATATTCTCGGATTTAACTACTTTTAGTAATGTTTCTGTCCACCAAGTGGGATTAGGAATGCTTTCTAATCCTGTTTCGGTTAGAGCAGCTAATTTTTTATTCTTAACAGCATAATCTGAAACGATTTTCAGCTTTTTTACAGCGTTTGGTAAATCATATTTGCCATACCTTCCAAAATCTCCGTAGTTATCCATTCCTACCATATCTACATAGTCATTTCCCGGAAAGCGTTCTAAAAACTCTTCTTCGGTTGTGAATTTATTATCTGGAGAAAAAGCATATAAGAAATTGTGAACTCCTAGTGTATCTTTCAGGTAATTTACTGTAAACTGCCATACCGCTATAAAATCTTCACGAGATGTATAGGGTTTACCCCACCAAAACCATTCCCCATCAAATTCATGATAAGGTCTAAAAATCATTGGTGCTAAACTACCATCCTTTCCTTTCACTGATTTAGCAAAATCAGCAATAGTTTCTAGAATTTTTTTATATTCCTCATGTTTTGAACCACCCGGTTTAATTAAGTTTATAGCGGGTACACTAACACTGTCTTTCCAATAAAAACCACCTTCAGAAGCAGGATTGGAAAAATGCCATGCAACCGTGGTGATTCCTCCTCTATTGTAGGTATCAACAACGTTTTTTTTAAGTGCTTTTTTTGTTCTTTCGATTGCCTCATCTGAAACGCCTGATAATCCACTGAAATCAATACCTACCATGGCTGGATACGAACCCGTAACTGACTTTACGTCTGAACGATCTTTATCTCCTACCCAGCCATGACCGTATTCTGTATCGTGTTGATGCGCAAAAAGAATATGCTCTTCAGATAATTTTTTAAGATTTTTATAAAGTGCTTTAGTTTCTTTTGTAGCTCTTTTATCAATTTGTGCAATAGAAGAGGTCGAAAAAATTAAACATACAATAAATAAAAAGCTCTGTGACCCATTAGTAATCTTCATAATTTAAATTTTAATTTAAATTTGAAAATTAGCCATTCGTTCCTAAATAATTTAATACGTTTTTTTCAATTCGAGAAACAATATTGTCAAGATCAGCTTTTACAAACTTTTCTCCCAAAATTTTCTCATATAATTCAATATATCGTTCTGATACTGACTGAATATAGTCTTCGTTCATTTCAGGAATTTGCTGTCCCTCTAGACCTTGGAAACCATTTTCAATTAACCAGCGGCGTACAAACTCTTTTGATAATTGTTTTTGTTCTTCTCCTTTATCTTGTCTTTCTTGATAACCATCCGAATAAAAATAACGAGAAGAGTCTGGAGTATGAATTTCATCAATTAAAACAATGACTCCTTCTTTGGTTTTACCAAATTCATATTTAGTGTCTACTAATATTAAACCGCGGCTGGCAGCAATTTCAGTTCCCCTCTGGTAAAGCGCTCTTGTATATTTTTCTAAAACTAGATAATCCTCTTCACTAACAATTCCTTTAGATAAAATAGCCTCTCTAGAAATATCAGCGTCATGTTCTCCATTATCTGCTTTTGTGGTTGGCGTAATAATGGGTTCAGGAAATTTATCATTTTCTTTTAAACCTTCTGGCATACTCACACCACATATTGCTCTTTTCCCTAAAGCATATTCACGTGCAGCATGACCTGAAAGATAACCACGAATGACCATTTCAACTTTAAACGGCTCACATAGATGTCCTACGGCAACATTAGGATCAGGCGTAGCTAGTAACCAGTTAGGAACGATATCTTGCGTAAGTTCCATAAACTTTGTTGCAATTTGGTTTAAGATTTGACCTTTGTATGGAATTCCTTTTGGTAGCACTACATCAAAAGCCGAAAGCCTGTCTGTAGCAACCATAACAAGAAGTTCATCGTTAATGTTGTAAACTTCTCTAACCTTACCGTGATAAACTGATTTTTGATTAGGAAAATTAAAATTAGTAGTTGTGATTGTATTACTCATTATTAGTAGTGTTGGGTAGTTATTTATTTTAATGCAAATTTAGGATTATTTTATAAAGAAAAACAAAGAATTCATCCTTACCGACATCTTTTAAATTAAAGCCAATAGTAGCTACATTTATTCCTCTATTGAAACAATTCTTTTCAGCAATTTCTCTGACAAATAACTGGCAACACCATTGTCATAATTGGTAGCAATAACCTCTAAGTGAGCCAATTTTTTCTTTAAACTATCAGGAGCGTTACCCATTAATAAGCCTTTGGCAGTTGCATTTAACATGTTTTCATCATTATAGCCATCTCCAAAAGAAATCGTTTGCTGAAAATTAAGATTCTCTATTTCTAAAATCTTTGCAATAGCTACACTTTTATCTACAGATTTATCCATGAATTCTAAGCAGTGTGGCAGACTAAACGCATGACTAAATTGCTCAGAGTGGTCAGCTATTATCAAATCTCTTAATTCTACTAATCTAGCATGACTTTCGTGAGTGAAAAACATTTTAATCGCCTGAAGATCTTCTACCTTATTAAAATCTACTACTTCAGGTATGTAATTCATTTTCGTTTGAAAACTATTGAGTTTCTCATTGTGCTTGTTAGTTTGCCATACATTCTCTTTAAAAAGAACGGTTGTGAATTCAGAGTCAATTCCTAAATTCAGTACAGATCTTATCGACTCACTATCCATATCATAAGAAAAAAGCAATTCTTTTTCTGGCGAGTGAATTCTAGCACCATTTGACGTTACTAAGTAAAGAGGAAAGCCCAGTCGCTCCACGATAGGCATTGCATCAAGATGATGTCTCCCTGTAGCAACGATAATTAAATAATTTTGTTGATGTAGCTCTTGAAAAACAGCTTGTGTGTAGGTTGATATTTCGTGATTAGCATTTAGTAAAGTACCATCTAAATCACTAATTATAACTTTAATATTCTCTTTTATGTTCATTGTTTTATTCTAATTCTTGTCCAAATTTACCTCATTATAAACAGTTTGCAAAAAATAACCATGCTATACTCTTTAAAAATAACACTGATTTAACTTTATAGCGATTATTCTTATTTAAAAACTGACTGTCTAATGATTCTACCAAACAATCGGTATCCAATTTTAGATCTCAGCATACTAAGGCTGTTAGCATCAAAACCTATAGTATATCTTTTAAAATTTTTAGCTGGGTTTTCGGCAATTTTAAATACTTGCTTAATGATAGATGGTTTTAAATCGGGATTATTCTTTGTTTTATTTTCTACTATCGCACTTATTTTGTCCATTAAATTATTGTAAGATGCTAGAGAAGACCGTTCTGATTTGGTTACATTTTTTTGAAAGTTAGTTGGCGTGTTGCCAAATTGTATTGTAGAAACGCTGATATTAAATTGAGCTAGTTCATACGCCATACATTCAGAAAAACTTTCAACAGCATGTTTTGTAGCATGGTAAAAACTACCCAACGGTAAGTTAACTAATCCAGCAATAGAAGTTATATTGATAAACTGACCTGATTTTTGTTTTCTAAAAACAGGAATAAAAGCCCGGCACATCTTAACAACTCCTAACCAATTAACATCTACAATGTTATTAATTTTATCATCTTCTGAAAGTTCGACAAAACTTCTGTAACCCACTCCTGCGTTGTTTACAACAACATCTATTTTTTTAAAATCAGTTAGAATTTTTTGTTTTGCTTTTTCAATACTATCCGTACAGGTTACGTCAAGAATATAGCAATGAATATTGGCCACAGACTGAAGTTCTTTTCCATGATCAAGACATAGCATGGTTGCAATAACATTCCAACCGTTTTCAGCAAAGTGAATGGCCATTTCTTTTCCTATTCCCCCAGAAGCACCTGTAATAATTACATTCTTCAATTTATCATTATTTTTTTCAGTAAAAGAAATTCATTTAAAAATGTGTTTCTAAAGTTACCTTTATTAAAAAAATACGACCCCAAGTAGGGGTCGCATACAGTATTTTACTGATTTCAAGAATTCTATACTTTAATCGGGATTTTCGGTGTATTTATAAGCATCAATTACTTTTTTCACTAATCGGTGTCTCACAATATCTTTATCATCAAGATAAATAATACCAATTCCTTCAATATCTTTTAAAATCAATAAAGCTTCTTTGAGTCCAGAAATAGTGCGACGCGGCAAATCTACTTGGCCAGGATCACCAGTCACCATAAATTTAGCATTCTTTCCCATACGAGTTAAAAACATCTTCATTTGTGAATGCGTAGTGTTTTGAGCCTCATCAAGAATAACAAAAGCGTGGTCAAGGGTTCTTCCACGCATAAAAGCCAAAGGAGCAATTTGAATAATTCCTTTTAAGATATAATCTTCTAACTTTTCATTAGGAAGCATGTCACGTAAAGCATCATAAAGAGGTTGCATGTACGGATCTAATTTTTCCTTCATATCACCTGGCAAAAACCCTAAATTTTCACCTGCTTCTACTGCCGGACGGGTAATAATGATACGCTTCACTTGTTTTTCTTTCAGTGCTTTTACAGCCATGGCTACACCAGTATAGGTTTTACCTGTCCCCGCTGGTCCCACTGCAAAAACCATATCATTTTTATTAATGGTATCGACTAGTAATTGCTGGTTAGGTGTCATTGCTTTAATAATCTTACCTCCCACCCCATGCACTAGTATTTTATCATTACCAGCCATTTTACGATCATCTTGCGCGTCCCCTAAAATCACACGTTCAATTACATTATCATCAATATTGTTGTATCTAGAAAAATGAAGCATTAAACGTTGAAAACGATTTTCAAACTCGTCTAAGATTTCTTTTTCACCAAATGCTTTTAATGTGGTTCCTCTCGCTACTATTTTAAGCTTTGGATAGTATTTTTTAATCATTTCAAGATGAGTGTCTTGAGCGCCCCAAAACTCTTTTGGCGCGATGTCTATGAGCTCGATTATTCTTTCGTTCAAAAGTTGTAGTTTTATATTAAAATTAATCAATTAATAAATCTAATCCGTTTTGGTTTTAAACCTTAGTTTTATTTCTCTTAATAGTTAGAATTTATATTTGTTTTTTGCATTTTTGAATTTACTATTATTAGCTTTGCATTTCTCAAATTTAATGAAAATTACTTTTAGATAACACCAATAGTTATAAACAAATTTATGTCAATAATTACCCTAACGACTGATTACGGCTTGAAAGATCACTTTGTAGGTGCGTTGAAAGGGAAGATTTTATCTGAATATTCAGAAGCAACAATTATTGACATTTCGCATCACATTGATCCATTCAACACAGTAGAAGCAAGTTATGTTATTGGGGCGGCTTATTCTAGTTTCCCAAAAGGGACTGTACACCTCATAGGCGTAGACATGGAATTGAATAAAGAAAACCAGCATATTGCTATGCAATGGAATGATTCTTACTTTATTGCTGCAGACAATGGTATACTTAGTATGCTTTCGCAAAAAATTGTTCCTCAAAAAATCGTTGCCATCAATATACATGATCGCTTATCTAGTGATGCTTCTGGTTTAGATGTTTTTGTAAAGGTTGCCTGTCATATTGCCAAAGGTGGACTACTAAACGTTATAGGTCGAGAAATTCCAGCAATAAAACAAATCACTGAACTTAAGGCAGTAGTATCAAATGATTTCAATATACTAAAAGGTCATGTTATTTATATTGATCAACTAGGTAATGTTGTGACGAATATCAGTAAAAAACAATTTTTAGAAGTGGCTAAAGGCAGGCCTTATGAGATAATCATGAGAACCAAAAATATCAAAACCATTTTGCCTAATTATTCTGCCATAGCAAGTTCAGATAAATATCCAATTAAGAATTACGAAGGAGAAAAACTAGCAATTTTTAATGAAGCGGGTTTTTTAGAAATTGCGATTTTTAGAAGTAATCCAGCAACTGTAGGCTCAGCAAACAGTTTGTTAGGTTTGAATTACAGAGATGTAGTTTCGATAGAATTCAAAAATTAAAGTTGTTTATACCTTAACTATTATATACCCAAAATTAAATGTTTGTACGAATAGTAAAATTGAGTTTCCACGAAGAAAACATCACTGCTTTCTTAGAAAATTTCGAGTCAATTAAGGAAAGAATCCGTTCAGCACCTGGAAACCAACTTTTAGAACTTTATCAGGATAAAACAGATAAGCGTATTTTTTTTACATACAGTTATTGGGAAACTGAGGCTGATTTAGAAAACTATAGAAACTCTGAATTTTTCAATGAAGTATGGACTTTTACAAAAAAACTTTTTAATAAAAAACCCGAAGCTTGGAGCGTCGATAAATTAGCTTCTTTGGTTTAAAGTTCACTGTTCGAAGTTGAGCAGCATTAAACCTTAACCTTTTTAAACAAAAAATTAAAATGAAAGCAATATTATTACGGGAAATTAAATCTTTCTTTGGTTCACCTATTGGCTATTTAGTCATAGGTCTTTTTTTAATACTCAATGGATTGTTTCTTTGGGTATTTCAAGGGGAATACAATATTTTGAATACTGGTTTTGCAGATATGAGTCCCTTTTTCACGTTAGCCCCTTGGATTTTAATTTTCTTAATTCCAGCGGTAACTATGCGTAGTTTCTCTGACGAAAAGAAACAAGGTACACTTGAACTATTATTGACCAAACCTTTAAGTATCTGGGAAATTGTCAACGGGAAATTTTTGGCTGCTGTAGTACTCATTATAATGGCTATTATCCCAACATTTATTTATGTTTTGGCTATTTCAAATTTAGGAATGCCTGAAGGTAATATTGACATGGGAAGTACTATTGGCTCCTATTTTGGACTTTTATTCTTAATTGCTGCTTACAGCGCTATTGGCGTATTTAGCTCTACCCTTTCAGATAATCAGATTGTGGCCTTTATAATAGCTGTATTTGTTAGTTTCTTACTGTTTTTCGGATTTGAAGGTATGGCCAACTTATCTCCTTCAATGGCTAATTATATAGCAGTTTTAGGAATGCAAGAACATTTTAAAAGCATGGGACGAGGCGTACTAGATACGCGAGATATTTTATACTTTGTAAGTATCACAATTTTGTTCCTTTCGTTTACTGTTTATAAACTTAAAACTGTGAAATTGTAATGAAATCAGCTAATAAAAATAATATTAAATCTTTACTATTCATTATAGCTGCGTTGCTAATAGTAAACATTCTTGGGAATTACTTTTTTCATCGTTTTGATTTAACAAAAGACAAACGATATACACTTTCTTCGACTTCTTTGAATATAATTAAACAAGTCCATGAACCATTATCGATCAAAATATACATGCAGGGAGACTTGCCAGCCGAATTTAAACGTTTGCAACAAGAAACAGCACAACTTTTAGAAGAGTTTCAGGCCTATAATAGCAATATTGTATTTGAATTTGTTAATCCTCTAGAAAATGAAGAGGAGAGTATGGATAACATTAAAGAACTCTATCGTAAAGGACTAACGCCTGTAAACATAACTGTAGACGATAAAGGAAAGCAGTCACAAGCAATGGTGTTTCCATGGGCCATCGCATTTTACAATAATAAAGAAGTTAATATTCCTTTATTAAAAAATAAAATGGGGGCTTCGACTACAGAAAAAGTAATTGGTTCCGTCCAACATTTAGAGTACTCGATTGCGGATGCTTTAAACAAAATTACGACTGAAAAGCAAAAAACAATTGCTGTAATTAAGGGTAATGGAGAATTACAAGATGTATTGATGGCTAAATTTCTTTTGCAAATAAGAGAAAGTTACCACATTGGACCGTTTACATTAGATTCAGTGGCTAAAAACCCTTTAAAAAGTTTAGATGCATTAGAGCAATATGATTTAGCCATCATTGCAAAACCAACGGAAACTTTTTCTGATGCAGAGAAGCAAGTGCTAGACCAGTATGTTATAAATGGTGGAAAATCATTGTGGCTTATTGATCAGGTTGCTGTAGAAATGGACAGTTTGTATAATGAGACTGGTGCTACATTAGCCTTCCCCAGAGATTTGAATTTGAATGACTTGTTCTTTAAATATGGGTTTAGAATTAATCCTGACATGGTCAAAGATGAGCAAGGCAGTCCTATTAAGTTAGCCACAGGTGAACAAGGAAGCGCAACACAGTACCAAAATTTTAACTGGAAATTTGCTCCGTTAGTTTACCCTCAAAGTACACATCCCATTGTCAAGAATTTAGGAGGGATTAAATTTGATTTTGCTAATCCTATAGATACTCTTAAAAACGGAATTAAAAAAACAGTACTGCTGCAATCTTCTAAATATTCTAAAAAAATAGGAAGTCCGGCCGAAGTAAACTTAAATATTGTTGCCGAGGAAACGAGTCCTAATCACTATATCAATACCGGAAATATTCCGCTGGCAGTTTTATTAGAAGGTTCTTTCCATTCGGTTTTTGAAAATCGTGTTTTACCATTTGAACAAAAAACATTTGAAAGCGAGGGTACAAAAAGTAAAATGATAGTTATATCAGATGGGGATTTAATCAAAAATCAGTTGGATAAAAATCAGCAACCAGTAGAATTAGGATTTGATCAAAGATCTGGAAATCTATATGACAACAAGGATTTTTTATTGAATTGTGTCAATTATTTGCTGGATGACACTGGACTTATTAACATTCGAAGTAAAGATCTGGATTTGCCTTTATTAGATAAAGAAAAAGTATACGAAAACTATACCCTCACGCAAGTCATAACTATCGGGCTTCCAATTGTATTTTTAGGCATTTTTGGGCTTTTATTTACTTATGTTCGAAAAAGAAAATACAGCAAGTAGATGTTAATAAAAAAGTTTCAATACTAGAATAGTTTACGATATATTTGTAAAATGTATTGTATTTTAAAAATTGAACTAAAATATATACCACAAAAAATAAAATAAAACAGATGAAATTTATAGTATCGAGTTCGTACTTATTAAAACAATTACAAGTTTTGGGTAGTGTTATCAATAGCAGTAATACTTTACCAATTTTGGATAACTTCCTTTTTGAGTTAGACAATAATGAATTAACAGTTTCGGCATCCGATTTAGAAACAACAATGTCTGCTACATTAGCAATTGATTCTACAAGTCAAGGAAGTGTTGCTGTACCTGCAAAATTACTTTTGGAAATCTTAAAAACGTTCCCAGAACAACCACTAACTTTTACTGTTGAAGAAAATAGTACTATTGAAATAAGTTCTAACTCAGGAAAATATGCATTAGCCTATGCTCCAGGTGAAGAGTTTCCTAAAGCTGTAAACTTAGAAGAACCATCTGTTACCTTAGTACCTGCTGATGTATTAGCAACTGCGATAAGCAAAACTATTTTTGCTGCAGGAAATGATGATTTACGTCCAGTAATGTCTGGTGTATTTTTTCAATTTTCACCAGAAGGGTTAATCTTTGTTGCAACAGATGCACATAAATTAGTAAAATATGCTCGTACTGATGTTAAGGCATCACAAGTAGCTGATTTTATTATGCCAAAGAAACCTTTGACTATCTTAAAAAACATTCTTTCTACTTCAGATGCTGAAGTGAAGATAGAATATAACGATTCTAATGCTACTTTTTCTTTTGACAACTACATCTTGATGTGTCGTTTAATTGATGGTAAGTATCCAAATTATGAAGCCGTTATTCCTAAAGAGAATCCAAATAAATTAATGATTGACCGTTCTCAATTCTTGAGTTCAGTACGTCGTGTTGCTATTTTCTCTAATAAAACTACGCACCAAATTCGTTTAAAAATTGCTGGTGCTGAGTTAAACGTATCTGCAGAGGATATCGATTACTCTAACAAAGCTGAGGAAAGACTAACTTGTGATTATCAAGGTGACGACATGCAAATAGGTTACAATTCGCGTTTTTTAACAGAAATGTTGACTAATTTACAGTCAGACATGATCATGTTAGAAATGTCATTGCCAAATAGAGCGGGTATCCTTACGCCTGTGGATGGATTAGAAGAAGGTGAAACAGTTACTATGCTTGTTATGCCAGTAATGTTAAACAGTTAACATAATATTATGATTTTGTTGTATTTGGTTTTTGTAATCCAAATATTATACTTATCATTGTAATTCAGATAACGCTATTAACCAAACCATTTTTTATATTTAAAAAAACCGCTATTTCCTTCAATGGATATGCGGTTTTTTTTTAAGATAAAAATTGTAGATGAAATTAGTAAAATTCACTTTTAACAAACTCTAATTCCTGCTATTTGTGGCTGCGGTACTTTAATTAGTATGTAGAAAATAAAATTTTGTATGATGCTTCTTTAGAGATTCTTTAGCAGTTTTATGATTTTCTTCGAATGTATCAACAGTAGTTCCTTTACAAATTCCGTACGAATAGTGATACTTTAGAATTTCCATATCTTGTGCACTAAATTCTTTTTTATCAGATTTACAATAAGAAAAATAACTGGTACAATTAGTACTATCAAAGTCAAGATAGAAATGACCTAACGATCGTATAAAATTTATTTTCAATTTAGTAGCTGCATTTTCTTTGTTTGGATTCTTTCCGTCAATTTTTAGCGCACAATTATAGATGTTTTGTCTGTTATTCCATGAAAGGTAATAACCATCATCTGTCCTGATTCTTAAATCTAAATTAACATCAGTAGGGCTATTAATCGAATAAATAAAGTAATTTGATTTCTCCTTGTCTTTAACAACATTAATATGCAAGGAATCTACTTCTTTATCAAGAACTCGCATAAACTTAATAAGCTCTTTGCTAAATTCTTTATCCACAGACTTGTCAAAGTAAACGTTTACTGGCGTTTTCCATGTTTTCATCGTAGGTTTGAGTTTTTCTTCTTTTTTCTGGTACTTTTTATTGTAAACCAGTTGTTTGTATCGTTCTAAAAAAATAGAATCTTTTTCTTCATATGCTACTCTGACACCTTTTTGTTGGTATCCACCTACATTTATTAAAGTGTCATTGTCAACAATTTTAAAACCTACCGAGTCAATAACAGTAGTATTATTTTTTTTTAAAGCTTTGTAGCCACTGTATTTCATGTAAGTAACAGTGCTACTCTTTTGCGATAGATTATGTTGTGAAAAAGCCAAAGAATAAGATAATGCCAATAAAAAAACAAAAAGCTTCCTTTTCATAAATACTTCTTTTTAAGAGTAGTTAAAGTAGTGAATTTAAATCCAAGCATTATCTTTTTTTCGTTTTTTCTTTAAATAATAAATACTTTAAATAACCCCCATCTTTTTCATTAAGAAAGTAGCACTTTTATTCTTACAGATGCCATCACGAAGTTTATAATCAAAATGCAGCTCATTATCAACAATCTCCACTTCAAAACATTTATTAATTAAAGTATCAGGATATTCATCTGTTGTTAAACAAACTTCAATGTCATGTGTTGCAATAGCACCCACAGCTTGTTTAGCAATAACTTTTTTAACCACTTCAATAGTTCCATTACGCTTATCATCAGAATTTGTTCCTCTAAGGATTTCGTCTAGTAAAACAAAGGCTGGTTGGTCTTCTAGTTCTTCCATGATTTGCTTTAGACGTTTTATTTCGGCAAAAAAGTAAGATTCACTGTCAGATAAAGAATCAGACAAACGCATAGAAACTAGGATGGGCAATGGATGAACATTTGCGTTTTTTGCACATACTACTGATCCTACTCCTGCTAAAACCATATTAATTCCTAGACTTCGTAAAAACGTACTTTTCCCAGACATATTTGATCCCGTAAGAATCATAAAAGATTGTGGATGAAAACTGGTATCATTCCCTACTCTCTTTTTAGCATTTAATAATGGATGGCTCAAGTTTTCAAAATCAATTTTAAAATCTGAATTTATAGTTGGATAAACAAATTCCGGATTATTATAAGCAAGATTAGCAAGACTGTTCATCATTTCAAATTCCCCTATCACTTCTAACCATTCTTCTAGTATGGCAGCATGTTCTTCTTTCCATGCTAATAATTTTCTTAGAACATGTAAATTAAAAAGAAAAGTTCCATTAAATAAGGAAGCCGCAACAAGATTCCCAATAGTATCCATGTTAGAGAACAGCTCTGATAAATTTTTTAAATGGTGACTAGCATCATCCGTTTTAAATTTTAGTTTTTGCTGAAGGTCAAGTAGTTTTTGGGACTGAAACGATTCTTCCTCAATCTTTTTCAACAATAAACCATACTGACTAATGACTTTGTCTATATCTTCAGCATTAGCAATTTCTATTTGAATGCGTTTCATAAAAAAGCCCAGAATTCCTAAATTGATCAGAAAGATATACGTTAGATAAGAAAGCAATACCACTTTTGAAGTAATAATGTAGGCCAACAGTGTTACTAAAAATAAGAATGGCGTAATATACGATACCACAGCAGTCCATTTTGGCAATGAAGTAATAGGAAACTTGCTCCATGCTAATAATGCTTGGTAACTCGCTTTATTGTCTTTGCCCACTTTGGCATAAGCTAAAAATTCTTGACGCCATTCTATTTTTGTGGTTAATTCCTGAACTGCTTTCTGATTTTGAATAATTTCATCATTCGATAAAAGAGTAAGTAATTGCTGGGCTAATTTCTTTTTACCAATATAAGTAGCGGTTCTATTTAAGTTTTGAAACAAGGAATGATCACCAAAAATGTCTAAATCATAGGCATATGGATGATGAAAATCATTAAAAACGGCTCCATTAGCAAACGGCAAACTGTTTTTATCCAAGTAATCATTCTCATTTTTATTAATCAGTAATAGTGCTTCGGTAATTTTTCGCTTTAACAACAGCTTAGCATGATGACGCATTAAAAATATAAAAGCAGCCAAAAATACCACAGCCAAAAGGACGTATTGCACAGCACTGTCACGAATGTAAAAATAGAATGCTCCTAAAAAAAGGATAACACTTAGTAGCCTTAGAAGGCTTATCGTACTGTATTTTTTATTAATTGATGATAACTCTTTAGAATATTTTTCTTGGTTGGATATGTATGTATTCATTGTTATTTTTATGAGCTACAAATATAGGATTCCATTATAAAAAAGCTAATTAATAAAATCATAAATCAATAACAAAACAGTACTAATTAAGCAAAAGAAAAGCAGCTAGTAACGTTATGTTTCTAACTGCTTTTGCTGACTCAAAAAAACATTTTATATTATTTATAATGCAATAAGGTACAATATGAATAAAATAAAATCGATCAATCCTTAAATTAAGGCTTGATGTGTATGGACAGAATTGGTATTTCAAAACTGTTTGCAAATTTCTTTGTTAAACTCGGATGTATTATTCCTTCAAAGAAGCCTCTTTTATAGGTTAACATCGTTAATACATCTATTTCTTTATATAATATGAAGTCAAGAATTGTCTCTTTTACTTCATCACTAGTAATTACAAAAAATTCAATTGGCTCATTAGCAAACTCTTCTTCCCATTTTTTAATGGTTTCTTTAGTCACATCAGATTTACTTGTCTTTACATACAAACACTTTAAATTTGCTTCGGCAAGTTTTGTAATTTCTAAAACTTCTTTTAAAACTTTTTTGTCTTTTGGTCTAAATCGGGTGGTAAACCCTATATTTTGAATTTTATTATAAATGGCTTCTGAAGGAATACTCAATAAAGGAACATCAATATCCGTCAATACATTTCCTGTGTTTGTTCCAGAGAAAATTGCTGACCAGCCGGTAGCCCCTTCAGTTCCCATAACGACATAGTCAATTTTATCTTCTTTAATTGATTTTTCAATATTATAAAGTAAGCCTCCATCCATTAAGCGATGCGTCATTTTAATTTTACTTAAACCTCGTTCTTCAGCTATAGTACGGAGTTTTGGAATTTCTTCCTTAAACATATCAAATTGAGATAATTCTAGTGATTCATATATTACCATATAATTTTCTGGAAAAAACTGATTATCAAACACGGGTAATTCAAAGGTGTGTAATAAAATCAATTCTCCTTGAACCATTTTTGCAAATTCTAAGGCATGAACAAAGGCATTAGTAGCCGTTTCAGAAAAATCAGTTGGAAATAGAATACGTTTCATCTTATTTAGCGTTTTTAAGTGATTCAATTATCAAATTTAAACCTAAAATGCGGGTATTTATATGATAATTATCAGGAGGTTATACAAATTACATTATTAAATTCTCTAACGATTACAGTGCTATTATAAACTTGAAAATTTTAATCACTATGAATGGCCAGTATTGGTATCTGTAACTCAGAATCTTCTTTCTTACCATAGCTTGGCACAAATAAACCTTCAAAAAAGCCTCTTTTATAGGTCAGCATCGTAAGAATATCAATGTTTTTTGTAGAAACAAAATCCATTACTGTATCTTTTATAGCATCACTAAGTACCACATAAAAGACTACAGGTTCATTACTGTATTCTTTTTTCCATTTTTCAATAGTTTCAAAAGAGACATCTGAAGTACTCGTTTTTACATAAAGACATTTCACTTTTGCATTCAATTTCTTTGCAATTTCAAGAACTGCAGCAAGTGGTTGTTTGTCTTTATCACGAAATCTTGTTGTAAAACCAATATTTATTATAGGTCTGTATTTTGCACTTAATGGTACACACACCATAGGAACTTTGATTTTTAAAATAACGGAACCCGAATTAGAACCTGCAAAAAAAGAATCCCAACCTGTTAATCCTGAAGTTCCCATTACTACATAATCGATTTGATCTTCAACAATTGCCTTTCTAACATTGGTTAAGAGATTACCTTCCATTAATCGATGTGTCATTTTAATTTGATCTCTGTTAAGAGCCTGTGCCAGTTTATGCATTTTAGGCAGTTCGTCTTTAAACTTGTCAAATTCCATTAAAGTAACTGCATCATAAATCATCGAATAATTTTCATGAAAAAAGTCTTCATCAAATGCCAGTAACTCATACGAATGTAAAATGACTAGTTCAGCATCCATTACATTAGCAAATTCAAGTGCATGAATATAAGCGTGAGTAGCAATTTCTGAAAAATCTGTTGGAAATAAAATGCGTTTCATTATATTTTTTGGTTTAAAAGATTAATAGAGAGCTAATTACACCTTAAAGTTACAATATAAAATAGTAACTATCAGTTATTTAAATATTATTTAATGGAACTGCAGGCATTACTTTAAAAAAACGGATACTTCCTAAGATTTACTACCTTTGCAACTAAGAATAAAAATATATGTTGAACAACGATTCTATAGTAGCGTTAGCTACGCCTTCAGGAGCTGGAGCTATTGCTGTGATACGCGTCTCTGGAAATGAGGCCATCACTATTGGGAATAGTGTTTTCAAGTCCATTAAAAACAAAGATTTACTTAAACAAAAGACACATACTTTACATCTTGGTCATATTGTAGACGATAATAAGACGCTGGACGAAGTTTTGGTCTCTATTTTCAAAGGACCTAATTCTTATACAGGAGAAAACACAATTGAAATCTCTTGTCATGGTTCTACATACATTCAGCAGCAAATCATACAGTTATTGCTTCGAAAAGGTTGCCGTATGGCCAATGCCGGTGAATTCACTTTGAGAGCCTTTCTAAACGGAAAACTAGATTTATCGCAAGCAGAAGCTGTGGCTGATTTAATTTCGTCTGATAATGAAGCGTCACACCAAATTGCAATGCAACAAATGCGAGGTGGTTTCTCTAACGAAATTGCTAAGCTACGTGAGGAATTATTGAACTTCGCTTCCTTAATCGAACTTGAATTAGACTTTGCAGAAGAAGATGTCGAATTTGCAGATCGTACGCAGTTTCATGAACTATTAAACCGTATCGAATTTGTACTGAAACGCCTTATCGATTCCTTTGCTGTAGGTAACGTCATAAAAAACGGAATTCCTGTAGCCATTGTAGGGGAACCAAATGTTGGGAAATCGACACTATTAAATGCTTTATTGAACGAAGAACGTGCTATTGTATCTGAGATTGCAGGTACAACACGTGATACTATTGAAGATGAATTAACCATTGGTGGTATTGGTTTCCGCTTTATTGATACTGCTGGAATTAGAGAAACTCAAGATGTTGTAGAAAGTATTGGTATAAAGAAAACATTCGAAAAAATCGATCAAGCGCAAGTCGTTTTGTATTTGTTTGATAGCTTAAAGTTTAAAGTTCAAAGTTCAGAATACATCATCGAAATAGAAAAAATAAAAAATCAGTTTCCTTTAAAACCTTTGGTTGTTGTAATCAACAAACTTGATTTATTGACCGATCATGAAATTTCAACTATTCGCCTAGAACTTGAAACCTTAAACATTAAACTAATTTTTCTAAGTGCTAAACAAAATATCGGTGTTGACGAACTTAAAAATCAATTGCTTTCTTTTGTTAATACAGGGGCATTACGTAATAATGAAACTATTGTAACTAATACAAGACATTATGACTCTTTACTTAAAGCTTTAGAGGAAGTAACTAAAGTAAAATACGGGCTGGAAACAAACCTTTCTAGTGATCTAATGGCACTTGATATACGCGAAGCCTTATATCATTTTGGAATGATTACGGGACAGGTTACTAATGATGAATTGTTGGGGAATATTTTTGCTAATTTCTGTATTGGTAAGTAGCACAACAAAACATCAAAAATCAGCAATAATAATATTTTTATTTTAGTAATTGTTTCTAGTGTTGTTTCAATATGAAACTTCTAATACTAGGGACAAATCTAATTTAATTGAGATTAATAAGAGTAATGCCGTTATTCTTACAACAGTTTTTATATGTTTTGTTTTTAGTCGAGATGACGTAGGTCATTTACTTAACTGCTTAATTATCATAATTTAGTGAAATAAAAATTGTTTAACCTTAATTATTAAATTATGTCACTAGTAAAATTTAACGAAAGAAGAAGACCTCTTGAAAGTCTTATGGCTCAAAATCTTTTTGATCTTAATGATTTCTTTGAAAATCAATTATGGAATGGATCTCCACTAATAGAAGACTTCTGGAATGTCCGCTTAAGTGAGCCTGCTTTGAATATTAAAGAAGAAGATAGTAAGTTTAAAATTGAACTTGCGGCACCAGGATTTGCTAAAAAGGACTTTGAAGTAAATATTGATAATGGTTTCCTGAATATATCTGCCGAAAAAACGGAGAATAAAGAAGATAAAGATGAGAATTATACTAGAAAGGAATTCAATTACAACTCTTTTTCTAGATCATTAAAATTACCTGAAAATATAAAAGAAGAAGATATTAAAGCGACTTACCAAGATGGTATCTTAAATTTTGATCTTATTAAAAAAGAAGAAAGTAAAAAACTTAAAGCTAAGCAAATAAAAATCTCATGATAGAACCTAGGATAATCCAAGTTCTTCAGTTAATACCCTTTAGATCAAAAAGCAACTCTTTTACTGCTGCTTTTTGATTAAAGGGTATTTTTTTTACTTCATTCAAACTAGACTAATTGTTTTTAAGAACTATCTTTAGTACAATCCTAATATAATACTTAGAAAGAATAATGATGTCTTTATTTTTTTTACTCTCTATAAATGAGTTTTTTAAAGGATGCTCTTTTAAAATGCAGCAGTTGGTCTGGGCTTGCATTTGCCTTAGCTTCACAATATAATTGTTGATTGTTATTTGCAGCTACTACATTGGCTCGATTGTTTTCCTCTAATTCTAACCGTGCGATGAGATAACTTACTGATGATGCAGCGCCTTGATTGAGATTAATTTGAGATTTTTCTAATCCATCGTAACAACCACCTGTCACGGGATTATAAATAATTTGGTTCAAATGATTTCTACCTAAGTACCAACTAAAACTTGATTCTATTTTTATCTTATACTCCTCTTTTTTTAAACCTCTATAAAAAGTATTAAGTGTTTGAATCACATAGGAAATAGCGATGGGCTGATCTTTTATTTCCGTAGTAATGTTCTTTTTATTTTCGACGCTTTCTTTTGATAAAGATTTTAACTTTCCATTGACAAATACCTTGGATAACAAAAATTTAAATGAGCTCTCAGCGATATTTTTGTATCTTACATTCTTAGTTAATAGGTATATATATAAAATAGATTCTGGAAGAATACTATTTGCATAACTCATATAGTTTTCAAACCACTTCCAATTTTTTAATATATTACGTTCATATTCCAATAGCATTTTATTAGCCAGGGTCTCTCCTGTTGAAATCACATGTTTTTCCTGAGTGCCCAAATGATATAAATACAGACCTTTAATTGCAAATCCTATCGCTCTTGGTTTTTCCAATTTATTAATCCAAATAAAGCATTTTTGTATGCATAAGGTGGCTTTTTTAATAATCGAATGAGGTAAAATGCTTTTTAATGAAATAATATAACCTAGCGCCCAAACAGCATGAGCATTTGATTCTTCCCAATCTAAGTGAGACAAATGGAATGATTCATCAAAGTGTTCATTTACATAATTTCTAAATTTTCCAGAATCTTTTTGGCATCGTTCTAAAAAATGCAAATAAGTACACAGATAATCTAAATCAATCTCCTCTCTATTAAGGTTGTAATGCATTCCTGCTGCAATTAAAGCGCGAGCATTATCTTCTAACGTATAGCCAGAAATTTTATCAGGCTTAGTTACTTTACAGCTATGAATAACTCCCACTGAATTGGTGATTTTTTTTATATAATTTAAATTTATAGGTGGTATGTTATACTGAATTCTATTTAATTCATCTATGATTTTTTGATATGCATACAAGTGTTTTACTGCCACATTTTCCCAAGAAGATTCTCTAGTTTTTTTGTATGCATTTAATGCCATGTTTTTACGCAGTTCATCGTCTGACATTATTTTTTTAACTGCCTTTGCTAGTTGGTCTGATTGTTCAATATCGTATAATATTCCGGTATCTTTTGTTAATATTTCTCGAGTATGTGCTATTGAACTAGCAACAATTGGACAACCACAGCTCAGCGCATACGTAAAAGTGCCACTAACTGCTTGATTGGGGTCTTTAGAAGTAAACAAATAAATATCAGTTGCCTGTAAATAACTAAGAAGTTCCTTGTTTTCTAAATAATTATCTATAAAAATTACATGATCATTTAACTGATATTTATCGACTAAACTCTCGAGAAAATCCCTATAATCATCCTTTTGATCTATTATAAGGTTTGGATGTGTTTTACCAATGATCAGATATACTACATTAGGGTTATGAAGAATAATATCTGGTAGCGCTTTTAAAGCCGTTTCAATACACTTTCCTGGTCCTAGAAGACCAAATGTTGACAATACAATACGGTTTTCTAAATTAAATTTTTGCTTAATTTCTGCTGGTTCTACAAAGTCAACGATATGGGTTCCATGAGGAATGCAAATAATTTTATTTTTAGTAATGGAATAATTGGTCACCAAGGTGTCTCGAGATTTATTAGTCATGACAATCACTGAAGTAGCATAGGAAGTCAGTTGTTCTACAAATCTTTTTAACGCTACATCAGGTTGAGGAATTACACTGTGAAAAGTGATTGTAACAGGTTTACGAATGGTGGCTAAAAATGCTAAAAGATAAGCCCCATACTTTCCTCCATATAGACCAAACTCATGCTGGATATGGACTAACTTTATCAAACTATCTTTATTAATTTCCTGCGCTACTTTTATATAATCTTCCTTTAGATGGGGATTTAACACGAAATCAACATTTGCTGATGCTGGTTTTGTAGTTAAATTACATAACAGTGGTTCAATACTCTCACCAAAACCATTGGATAAAGCTGCAATTAAGTCTTTGGTGAAAGTGGCAATGCCGCACTCTGTAGGCGGAAATGTTGATAAAAATACTATTTTGGATCGAACTGCATTTGGCATAACTATTCCTTTTACTGATTATTAAAATTTTATCATTCTTCAAAAGATGGCATTGTAATTAATAGTAGGAACTGACTTATCATCGGTTATAATCATTCCTTATCTTTAAATTAATTTCCAAATAGCTTAGCACTTCAAAATTTTATAGATATTATTTTTCCATACTGCTTAGAAATTATTCCAATCTAAAATTATTTTATATTCATGCTTCTAAGATTCTGAAGCATTTGTTAAAATTAATTTTTGCCAAAACGAATCACAATGACCTAAGTCATTCTATAAATGAAATAGCTGTAATATTTTTGGATATGTTTTGATATTACAGTCAAACGAATTTTCATAACAATCCAAATAAATGAGAAATGCAAAGGAATAAGCTAAGTATAAAACGACAATTAGTAGCTAAGGGAATCAACAACTTATTGCTACTTGATGCCTTTCAAAATATACCAAAAGCCTTCTCATTTGCTGAAACCGTCAACCCCTATTTCTATGAAAAGAGTGATATTACAAATTCATTTGATCATGCAGAACCTAGAGTAATTGTAATTGCAAAAATGCTAGAGCAATTACAAATAAAGTCAGAGGAAAAGATTCTGTTAGTAGGTGTAGAATCAATTTATATTCTAATAGTTCTTTCAAAAATATATAAAAATGTATACAGTATCGAACCACAAGACAATTGTATAAGCAGCTCGCTTGAAGTGCTAAAAACAATGAGCATTTCTAATGTCGATATTAAAAATGGTAATCCTATTGTTGGTTGGAATGAAAAAGGACCCTTTAATGCTATCTTAATTGCACCTGAATTCAATAATCTGACAGAAAAATTAAAAAACCAACTTCAAATTGGGGCTAAATTAATAGCTCCTGTTGGCCCGGACTGGACGCACCTTATTTTGGAGATCGTAACGAGAAATTCAAGTACAGATTATAATGTAAGTGCCTTAAGAGATTGTTACTTTATACCTAAGCCTAAAACACTTCCAAAATTAGGAAGGGAAGCATACAGCCCTCGAGAAATCATCGATGAAATAGGTATTAATTCTATACCGTTTAAAAACACAAATGAATATCCAATTGATGGATTATTAGAAAGAATTGGAAATGCTAGAGTGGTATTGATAGGTGCAGCCTCTCATGGTACGGCAGAATTTTATTTAACCCGCCAAAATATCACAAAAGCGCTAATTGAGCAGAAAGGATTCAATATCATTTGTACCGATAACAATTGGTCTGATACAGAACATACAAACAAAAGAATTCAAAACAAACTAAATGCCAAAAACACTTCACCCCTATCCCGATTTCCTCATTGGTGTTGGAAAAATGAAGAGATTAATAGTTTTCTTGACTGGTTAAAATTGTATAATAAACAACATAATAATAGTGTAGGCATCTATGGACTAGATCTTTATGGCTACGAAGAGTCGATTAAGTTGGTAGTTAAATATTTACAAGAAATTGACCCTCTTCTGGGTCAACTGGCCAAAAAAAGATACACAAAAGTAATTGAAAACTTTTCTAAAAAGACCTATAATAAAGATAATAAAGGCACTAATAATTTGGCTTGCTACGATCATGAAGTTCTTAAGATTCTACTGGATTTACTAAAGAAAGATAATGGATTAAATCATTGTCACTCCTTTATTAATGCTTATCAAAACGCTAATGTAGTAATCAATGCTGATCGTCATTACCAAGCAATGCGATTTAGTAGTGCAGAATCTTGGAATTTAAGAAGTCTCCATATGTTTCATACCTTACAATCGTTATTATCTTATTCTGGCAGTGATTCTAAAGCTATCATATGGGGCCATAACGCTGATGTAGGTAATGCATTTGCTACAGAAGTCTATGCGAATGGTGAAATAAATTTAGGTCATCTTTGTAAAGAACAATACGGGGATAATTCTTACCATATCGGGTTTGGGACACACAAAGGGACTCTTGCTGCTTCAAGTAATTGGGGAGCTAAGATGAAAATTTTTTCTTTACAGGAGAGCCTTGATAATAGCTTTGAATCACTTTGCCATAAAACAAAGATTAGTAATTTCACGTTACCTTTGAGAGCACAAAATGCGGATGATGAATTACTGGAATTGTTAGCAGTGCCTAAACTGCAAAGGTCTATTGGGGTACTTTACAGTCCTAAAAAAGAAGCGATTAGAAATTACTCAAAATCCATACTTCCCATGCAGTATGATGAATATATCTATTATAATACTACGCAAGCGATTACTCCTACAATTAATAATAAAGGTTTGACTGACAAACTTACCTTAAACTGCCTTATACCTAAATTCAATAAATAAATAAATAAATAAATAAATATACAGTCATCTTTTTCCTTACTAACTCATTAGATGCTCTTTTCTCTTTTCAATGTTTTATAAATATATTTTATAAAGTTATTATGCATCACTAATGACCTAGATAATTGTATCGTTACTGCTAGTTTTTAAGCTACTTCTATACCCTATAAAACTCATTATTATCTGTTAGAAATTGCAGTAAATCGCACTTTACCTACTATCTAAAATCAAAAATAGTAAAATAATTTTGCTTGTAATAACCCAATAAATCTGCTCCAATTTCATAATACACTATACCCAAAAAATCATTGTTAGCGATATCTTTTATTTTGTATTAAAAAGGCTAAAAAAAGAGACTATATAAATACAATTTAAGCAAATATGATAATTATCACATTGTATAACAGTACTTTACATTAAATTTGTTGCGTAGATTTATTCTTATGTCAAAAATATTCATCGAATTCAATAACAGAAACAACATTGTCTAATTGTCCTTTTTGTATTAAAAAAGAAAGTATTTCAACTGATATAATAATAAGTATTGCCGAATAATTTTATGAATTATAACAACCAGCATTATGAAAAAATTAATATTAGTAATTGAAGATAATGAAATGGTCAGAGAAAATACCGCAGAAATTTTGGGTTTGGCTAATTATGCAGTTATTACTGCCGAAAATGGTTATATAGGAATTGATAAAGCCAGAAAAGAAAAACCAGATCTAATTTTGTGCGACATAATGATGCCTGTTTGCGATGGATTTTCTGTTTTACAAGAACTAACTAACTGTCCTAAAACCGCTAGTATCCCGTTTGTTTTTTTAAGTTCAAAATCAGAAAAATCAGATTTAAGAAAAGGGATGAATTTAGGAGCGGACGATTATTTAACAAAGCCATTTGAAGAGGATGATCTTTTAATTAGCATTAAATCGCGCTTAGATAAACATCAAAATTTAAAAAAAGAGTTTTCAACTAAAATTTCTGAATTTAATAAAATTATAGATGAAGCTTCACAATATGTAAATTTAGACTCTTTAACTCAGGATTTGACTATCAATAATTATAAAAAGAAGGAAGTTCTTTTTACAGAAGGATCCGCTGCACATAATCTATTCCGTGTTCAACAAGGAAGTGTTAAAACCTTTGTAACAACTGCAGATGGAAAAGAATTTATTACTGGACTTTATGGTCCTGGAGATTATATAGGACAATTATCGTTACTCTCAGATAAGGGCAAATATATTGAATCAGCAGTGATTCTTAATCAAGCACAAATTTTTGAAGTACCAAAAATTAATTTTATTAAGTTGCTTTATGAAAACAAAACAGTCTCCAATAAATTTTTAAAATTAGTTTCTAATAATTTAATTGAACTTCAACAAAAATTAACAAATATGGCATTCAATAGTGTGCGACAACGTACCGCTAAAGCCTTACTAGATTTAAATGATAGAGGCATATTAATAGACGAGGACAGTTTTGGAATAGATATCGCTAGAGACGATTTTGCAGGCATAATAGGTACGGCAACTGAAACAGCGATAAGAATGCTCACTCAATTTAAAAAAGAAGGTATTATAAGTATTGATTTCCAAAGAAAAATTATTCTTAAAGATAAGAACCGCTTAAATAATCTAGCCACTTTTGTAAGGTAAGTAATGTAATAGGAACAACTATAGTCCACTTCAAACCTATTATGGTTCACTATTTGAATCAGAAAAATTATTTTTTTATTTAATACAATAAGTACTAATATAGGTTTACCCCAACAATATGATAAATAATACTATGAGGTACACCAAATTGTAATAGCCTTGATTTCAGTGATAAATCAGGGCTATTACGGTAAAAATCAACTTTATTTTCTGCTAAACAAATTCTGTATAATACTCCACAGTCAGGTCATTTTTTACATCATAAACACCCGGTGCGTTATAGGCTGCTGTTTCAGCATCTTCTTTCTCTTTTATAGAATGAACCTTACCGCGCAAAGTCACCGTATGGTCATGCGTTTCTAGTATGATGTTATTTGCATCTAATGTCGCCATTCTATGAAACGCATTTTGAATTCTACTTTTGACTTCTGATGGCTGAATTCTGTTTTTTAAAGAAATCGAATTGACTACCCCTTTCACTCCTACTAAATTTTCCACAGCATTTTTGGCAGATTCTTTTTGATAAGACCATTGCACTTCTCCTGAAAGATAAACCCAACCATTTTCGACTTTGACAGTGATGTCATTTTCAGGTACTGAAGCTTTCCATTCAAAAGCTGAGACCACTGCTTTAGCTATTTCTTTATCGGTTTTTTTATACTCTTCCCCATACTTTACATCAATATCAAGTGCAACTGCCCTTACTCCTACTACACTTTTAGCGGCTTTCTCAGCAGCTAATTTTTTAGAATAATCATTAACCACTCCATTTAGAGTAACAACTCCATCTTCGACAATCACTCCAATTTGAGTTTCGTCAATATTAGGTTGCCAAGCTAATTCAGCTAATACATCATCCCTTACTTCTACATCCGTTTTCATAACATTTTAATTTAAGTTGAACAATTATTATATTGTTACAAATTTAGATTAGTCATGATACTTACGGAATGACCCTCATCAGTTACAAGCTTTTTTTAATACTACATTTATTGATCGTTTTAATGATAATGATCATTTTGTTTCTCAATAAAAAAAACAACTTTGTGAACACTGAGCCTCAAATTGTGAAATAACAAGTACAATTAAAAAGCATAATTATGAGAAATGAATCCTTAAACCCAAAATCATCTTATCTTCTAGAAGCAGCTTTGCATGTTTTGCATTTCGAAAGTCAAGTATGGATAGATACCATTGCTTTCTGGAAAGATGAAATTAAATTCTTTGATAATTTATTGAAAGAAAAACAGTCAAAAGAGGAGCGTTCAATAGAGTTTAAAAAAATGTTTGATGATTTACAAAGCATTCATAAACAACTTTTTCATTATATTGAAATGGATATAATTGCACATGAAAAATTACTTTCAGGAATTCTAAAAGGTAAAAAAAGCATTGGAGAGGCCGAATATCGAGAAAAACACCGTAGGCTTCAGTCCCTTATGGGAGCATTTGCAAACGAATTCAATACTTTTAAACTTACTGTATTTAGTGCTGTCAAAAAAACTAAGTAAAGTAACTAGATTTAGTTTGTTTTTCAACTACTTATCCTGTGGAAATGAAAGTGAAAATTTTGTACCTTTTCCTAGTGCGCTGACAAAGGAGATATCTCCCTGAAGCAAGTCGATATAATGTTTAACTATACTTAACCCTAGACCTGTGCCTTGAATATTTATAGCATTCTTTGCTCTAAAAAACTTAGTGAATAAAAATTTCTGTTCTTCTTCAGGGATTCCAATTCCGTGGTCAATTATATCGATATGAATAACCATATCCTTTACCTGAATTGTTATTATAATTCTATCATTTGAATATTTAATGGCATTAGTTATTAAATTCAAAAATATATTACGCACAATTTTTCGATCTAAAACCACTAAAGTTTCACCTTTAAAATTTAAAGTTATCGATTGATTTTTTTTTAATGACCAATGCAGTTCTTCGATTATTTCCTCAGTAAATTTTTTCAAATCAAACTGCTCCTTTGTGGTAGTAATAATACCTCTTTCCAATTTATCCATGGAAAGAAAATCTTCTAGAATTGAGGTTAATTGATGTACTGAAGATTTAATACGCTCAATATGTCGCGGCTGTTTATCAAAATCTTTTAAATGGAAATATTTTTCTATTAATATAGCTGAAGATAACACACTAGTAAGCGGCGTACGAAATTCATGGGAAGCCATAGATACAAATGCAGTTTTCATCTCGTTAACCATCTTTTCATTATGCAGCGCTTCAGTTAATTTCTTGGTTCTTTGTTCTACAATATCTTCAAGGTCTTGGGTGTATTGTTCTTTACGCAGATCCATTTCCTTTCTGTCGGTTATATCTTCACCAGCCATTAAGGTCCCTATATGTTGCCCTTTGTCATCTTGTAAAGTAACATTAGTCCAATACAATATTATTTCCTGATTTTTAAAATTTTTTAATTTACTTTCAAAATTTGGAGAAATAGACTCTTTACCATTTCCATCAATGTTTAAATATTTAAAGTCACTAGAATCTAGTTCTAAGTAAAAATTTTTAAACCATTCCTTTCCAATAATGTATGATTCATCTGTTCCAATTACTGTACAACCTTTTTTATTAATCATTTGCACCTGATTATTGGTGTCTAGTAAGACATATACAATAGGTGCTTGTTTTAAATATTCTTGTATTATTTCTTTTTGAACTTGCAATGCTTTATGTTGCAATAATAACTCCTCAGCCACCCTAACTGTAGTGACATCTTGAAACGACATTCTACATAAAAAATCAGTATGTTCTTTATTCATTGTTACAATACCCTGAAGCGCTGCAGTAAATAAAGATTTGTCTTCTCGTTGCACTTGAATTTCAAATAACTCTAGCCTACCTAGATGAAAAGCTTCTTGAAGCTTTATAAATAAAATAGGAGCATCAGTACTTTTCAAGTATTTGGACAAAGGTTTTCCTTTTATAAAGCTACGTTCTACACCTATTAAATCACAAACGGTGAGGTTTATATTGACAATGATTCCATTTTTATCTAGAATTATATAACCAACTGGTGCGAAATCAAACAAATCTGTATACTGATCTTTTACTTCCTCTAATCTATGCTGGGATTCACGCAATTCTTCATTTTGCATCTCCAACTCAATTTGATGAACCTCTAATTCATGTAATAATGTTTTTGCTTCATCCAAAGAAACCCCCTCTACTTCTGCTAAAGTATCGATAAGTTTCTTCTCTGCACGCTCCCTTAAACGATCATATTTTGATTTTTTAGGATTCATTTATTTTCTCGTTTGTTACTTCTGTTTGCTTCTCCGTTGGATTAAGCTCTGTTAAATCAGTGAAAGTACCAGCTATTCCTAAAACTTTTGAATCAGCAATTATTGGTCTTACTGTTATATCATAGAAGCGGGACAAACCATTGGTATATAAAAAAATAGAATCTCTATACGGTTTTTTAGTTTTTATGACTTTCTTTTTAATTGCTTCTAATTTGATAGCATCTTCTTCATTAAAAAGACCGCTATCGGTTTTACCCAGAATCAAATTTGAATTAAAATTAGCGTCTTTACTGAATAGACTTGTATAAATTAGCTTTAAATCTTGAGTGTATACACTAGTCAAAGTGAGTTCTAAGAGATACTCGTAGTTCTCTTTTATATCATGCAGTTCTAACGCTAACGATTTTTCTTTTGTAATATCAACAAAAGTAATAACAACACCTTCAATCACATTTGAAGAAGTGCGGTAGGGCATAATTTGCATCTGATACCATTTTTCATCAGTACTTCTCACAGCAGATTGAAATGGAGATAGTTTTTCCAAAACTTTCTTAGCATCTTCAATGATATTATTCGAAACTAAATTAGAAGTTAAGTGTTGTAACGGTCTGCCTACATCTGTCTGGATTAAATTAAAAATTTTAGAAATTGAGGGTGTAAAACGTTTTATTTTTAAATCGATGTCTAAGAATATAGTTCCAATCTCTGTACTTGCCAGTAAATTATTCATGTCATCGTAAGCCAATGCCAGCTCATCAATCTTGTTTTGTAATTCAGTATTGACGGTGATAATTTCTTCATTGACACTTTGTAGTTCTTCTTTAGATGTTTCTAGCTCTTCATTTGTGCTTTGTAATTCTTCGTTACTTGATTGCAATTCTTCATTAGATGCTTTTAACTCCTCATTAGATATTTCTAATTGTTCAATTGTGAATCTCAAATATTCTTTAGTTGCTATTAACTCCTGCTCTAAGGCCTGCATTTCGGAAACATCATTTAGTTGTATAGTTTCTATATCAGTAACAGAATTTGAAGAAGTATCGCCTCTATCTACAAAAGTCAACATGAAGTAATCTTCTTGTGGTAGCAAATGTTTCATAGGAATAATCGATAAATCTATCAACTGTTGATGACCATTAGTTTTCACGGAAATATTTGTGCGTATTTCTTTTGTGTTACTTTTTCTAATTTTAGAAATTATCGAACGTAAATCTGTTTTGAGGCCCTCCCTTGCCATATCTACAATATTTAGTCTTGCTTCTCCTGGTGACGGTTGTAAATATTTTCCAGTATTACCAGTAAAATAAATAGCATCTCCACTTTCATTAATGATAGCACAAGCTGGCGCATAATTATCAAGAAGTAATTGCTCAGTAATGTTAGCAAGGTTATCCATTTTATCTCGTTTTGGCATAGGAAAAGAACTCAACTTTTTACTACTCGAAGGCTCTGTGAAGAGATGTCCTATATCTGGAACTTCTCCTTTCTTTACTAACTTATGTTTAAAGAGCTTATGTTTTCTATTTATAACTTCAAACATATTTGCATAATCACCTAATGATTCTGAGCTGCCTAAAAATAAGACCCCATCAGGATTAAGAGCATAGTGGAAAATAGCGAAAACTTTTTTCTGGGCTTCAATATTTAAGTAGATTAGAAGGTTTCTACAACTTACCATATCTAGTTTAGAAAATGGCGGATCCTTGATTAAATTATGTTCTGAAAATATTACTTTATCGCGTATTTCTTTATTAATCCTATACGTTGCATCCTCATGCTGAAAATATTTTTTTAATCGTTCTGGAGTTACATCACTAAAAATTGTTTCTGGGTAAAGCCCCTGCCTGGCTATTGTTATAGCGCGATTATCCATATCAGAAGCAAAAATTTGTAGCTTTAATGATTTTTCTTGTTTTTTGATAGCTTCATCAAAAAGAATAGCGAGGGAATAAGCTTCCTCTCCTGTAGAGCATCCAGCAACCCAGATTCGAATGGTATCTCCTTCCGTCTTATTCGCAATTATTTGTCCAACAATTGTTTCTTCAACTGCAGTATAAGCATCTTTATCCCTAAAAAAGCTAGTGACACCAATAAGAAGCTCATTAAATAATTTTTTAAGTTCTTCTTTATTTTTCTGCACGTATTTCAAATAGTCTTCTAACTTTTCTATTTGATTTAGTGCCATGCGCTTTTCTATTCGTCTGATTACTGTACTATTTTTATAATCACCAAAATTACAACCCGTCTCGTTGCGTAATAATATAAATATCTTTGATAATAACTGATTTAAGTTAGAATCCAAGTCTGTTTTACTACCTGATTTAAATGTCCGGTTTGTTGCATATTTTAGTAAGGCTTCTGGCATTTTACGAACTGTAAGTACAAAATCATCAGCACCAGCAGCTATAGCATTTCTTGGCATACCATCATATTTAGCATTTTCAGGATCTTGCACAATAGATAAGCCTCCCATATCTTTTATTTCTTTTAGACCAGCAGCTCCTTCAGTTCCTGTTCCAGATAATATAATACCAATAGCTCTTTCAGTTTGGTCAGCTGCTAATGTTTTAAAAAAAAAGTCGATTGGTTTTCTAAATCCTCTTGCTTGTACGGGCTCGATCAAATGTAGAATCCCTTTGAATATGGCCATATCTTTATTTGGAGGTATAACATATACATGATTTGGCTCCACTTTTGTAAGATCTTCAACTTCCGAAACAGGCATTTCGGTATGGCTTTTTAAAAGTTGGACCATTAAGCTTTTATGGGTTGGATCAAGGTGTTGTACTATTACAAAAGCCATCCCCATATCCTTTGATGCAGCAGAAAAAAAATCCTTTAAAGCCTCTAAACCTCCTGCAGATGCTCCCATACCCACAATATGAAAAGTATCCTTACTAGTGAATTTTTCCTTGTTTGTATTAGAAAGTTTATTTTTTTCTAAATTTTGTCCTACTGATGCTTTTTTTTGGACCATAGAAAATGGTTTATTTTGTTAAAATTTTTATATAATTACATAACAAAGATAACTAATCGAAAATTTAATAGTGCGGTTTTATTAATATTCTGTTGTAAGAATTAAAAAATATACAGGATCTATTAAAGACAAGATTGAAAAGCAATCCTAGTGTTCAAACTGCTCTAAAAATTAAAAAAAGACATGAATTTACATCATTCATGGAAATCAATTTTCAGCAAAAATAGTCTGGCCTTTTCCTTTTATATTCTTTTAAAATTTAAAATAGATCAAGGATTATGGATGCATTTTTCATCAAATATCTGATTTAAAAAAACGCATTAATCCAGTATATCAGTCAATTAAGCAATCCTACACTATTTATTTCTATTGTAAAATAGCTACATAATTCCCACTATATAAATTTTGGTATATTCAAAACAAACAATTTGATAAGTGCAAGCTTACATGTACTTTGATAGAAAATGAAAAAATTCTTTTTTAAGATCACTATATATTTGTCTTTGCATTTCCATTCTATTTCTAAATTCCACATGATTGTGAACTAACGATTGATTTAGAACTTCCTGCTGTTTTATACTGTGAGCAGCCATATTAGTCTCATGAACATTAATTTCATGTTGCAATTCATCTATCACCTGTGAGTGTAGGATAAATTGGTTTTGATAATGTTCTAGTTGGGCAAGGACCTCCATTTTAGTCCATCGTTTCACCAACTCTTCCAACTTATTTGTAAAAGATTTTAATTCATCCTCCCAAAATAATAGTTCACGACGCCACTGAATGTGCTCAAAATGCAAATCTGAGTTGTACAAAATTTCTGTTTCCATATCTTTTTAAGTTTTAGATTATTTTTTTTATTATATAAGCAATAGAATAGTATTTACAGCTACCTTATTAGAATACTAATACCATCCTATTCACATAGTGGATAAGATAAACTCTCTATTTAGATCTATTAATTTTTTTAATGTGTTAAGGATAGAGAGATCTCTTCAGCTGAAGCCATTGCAAAATATCTCCAAAAATTAGTTATTATAATCCTAAAAAACATCCTTTAGTAGCCCTTATAAGTATATCAAATAAAAGCCATTATTTTTTAGTAAACAGTTAATTATTTCACCTTAAGCTAGCTTTAAAAGTAATTATAACAAAGCCACTTTAAAATGACCTAGGTCATTTTAAAGCAAAAAAAATTAACGTTAATTTGCATAAAATCAATTCCTTGGGTAAAATAATAATAGATACAAAAAAATATTCAAAATAATTACACCTCTTGAAAAATAGCTAAGCCTTGTTTCTTGTTTGTATATCAAATTCTCACAATAGTAATAAATTCAAAATATTTTTTCCTCTCTAAAACTGAAAATACTAAAGTAATTTTTAATGTAGGAAAAGGATTTAGATTAGACATCACAAAAAATCCACATTCCTGGTCGATTATGAATTATGAAGTGTGTTTAAATTGGATCTTGGAGACACTTGATAAATAAAAAAACATCACCCAATCGCTAATTTGAGATAGTGGGGTTTTGGTGGAATTACCGTTTAGCAACACGTTTTAGCCAAGCCGAAAAATCTCAGCTTCGTCATTTACAAATTGGACATTCTAACAAAAATTAGAGACAAACTCAAAGAGGAATTGTTCTAAAATGAATTGTTCAAAATTTTAAATCTTCTAATAAAAGGTTCGAATTCCTTACCGTCAAATTCAATAAAAAAATAAAGTAAATTAGAGGGCGATGATGAGTTCGAACCTTCGTGCCTATCGAATTAAAATTATATTAAAGAAACATTAAAATAATTTATAAGTAAATACAAGATTTTATACTTTTGCATCAACCACTGGATTAATGTGTTCTTATAAATTTAGTACTTCAAAGTCAACAAAGCCATATTTTACTTGAAATTTAATAAAGGTTTGTTTGTTGTTATTGAGGTGTTTATTTGTTCAGAATAGTACCTTATTTGTACCTCGACATCTTTAAACCCCAATAAAAACTGGGCTGCTAATTTCTGTATTGGAAATAAGAAAAGTTTTATTTATTTTTCATCACTTTACGGTTTTACGTAATAATTTCAACTAAAAAATATCTAAATTAGCAACTGTTATACTTGATGCTATCTCTTTATAAAATAGATTTTTTATAGAGAGGAATTACATCACACTCTAGGCTAATAAAAATATTCTTGAAAAACGAAAAACATACTCGCAAAGAAATAATTGACAAACGGCTGCAAGCTGCAGGATGGAATGTTAATGATGCTACTCAAGTACTTGAAGAGTTTGACATTGCAGTACCATTAGCTGAAGGTGTAAATGAAGCTCGTACAAAATATGAAGGCCATCAATTTAGTGATTATGTTTTATTGGGTAAAGATGGAAAACCGCTTGCTGTAGTCGAAGCTAAAAAATCATTGGTTGATGCTAATATTGGTAAAGAACAAGCCAAACAGTACTGTCAAAATATTCAAAATGAAAAAGGTGGCGAACTCCCCTTTTGCTTTTTCACCAACGGTCATGACATTTACTTTTGGGATTTAGGCAACTATCCTCCTAAGAAGGTTCATGGATTTCCTACTCTTGATGATTTAGAACGATACCAATACATTCGAAAAGCCAGAAAAGCATTAGCAAGCGAATTAATCAATACCGCTATTGCGGGTCGTGATTATCAAATTGCTGCTATCCGATCTGTAATGGAAGCTATTGAAAAACGCAAAAAGAAATTTCTACTCGTCATGGCTACTGGAACTGGAAAAACCAGAACCTGCATTGCCTTGGTAGATGCTTTGATGCGGGCAGGATGGGCTGAACGGGTGTTATTTTTGGTAGATCGAATTGCTTTGAGAGATCAAACTTTAGACGCATTCAAAGAGCATTTGCCCAATGAGCCAAGATGGCCTAAGATTGGCGAAAAATCCATTGCAAAAGACAGACGAATCTACGTTTCTACCTATCCCACAATGTTGAATGTAATCAGGGATGAAGAAAACTCTTTGAGTCCGCATTTTTTTGATTTGATTGTAGTTGACGAAAGCCACCGCAGTATTTACAATACCTATGGCGAAATATTAGATTATTTTAATACTATAACGCTGGGCTTAACCGCAACTCCAACAGATGTTATAGACCACAATACTTTTAAACTTTTTGAATGTGAAGAAGGCGTGCCTACTTTTGCCTATTCCTATGAAGAAGCTGTAAATAACATCCCTCCCTATTTGAGTAATTTTCAGGTAATGAAAATTAAAACCAAATTTCAGGAAGAGGGAATTAGTAAAAGAACCATCACTTTAGAAGATCAAAAAAACTTGATTCTCGAAGGAAAAGAAGTGGCTGAAATTAATTATGAAGGAACTGATATAGAAAAATCCGTGACCAACAAAGGCACCAATGCTTTGATTGTTCGGGAGTTTATGGAAGAATGTATTAAAGATCCCAGTGGCGTTTTGCCAGGTAAAACCATTTTCTTTTGTACAACTATCAAACATGCGCGTAGAATGGAAGAATTGTTCGATGCCTTTTATCCAGAATATCATGGTGAACTAGCCAAAGTTTTGGTAAGTGACGATCCACGTGTGTATGGAAAAAGTGGTTTGTTGAGTCAATTTACTCATAACGATATGCCACGCATTGCTATTAGTGTAGGCATGCTAGATACTGGCGTAGATGTGCGGGAGTTGGTCAATCTTGTTTTTGCCAAACCTGTCTATTCTTATACTCGTTTTTGGCAAATGATTGGGCGTGGTACTCGCCTACTTGAACCTACCAAAATGAAACCTTGGTGTACTAAAAAAGATAATTTCTTGATATTGGATTGTTGGGATAATTTTGAATATTTCAAAATCAATCCTCGTGGCAAAGAATTAAGTTCTTCGATCCCGTTGCCTGTTCGTTTGTTTGGCATTCGCTTGGATAAAATAGAAAAAGCACAAGAACTTTTAAACGATACCATTGTACGTAATGAAATAGCCAAATTGCGCCAACAAATTGCTTCATTACCCAAAAATTCTATTGTAATTCTGGATGCCCAGTCGGAATTGCAACGTTTGGAAGACGATAATTTTTGGAACCTTCTAACCGATGATAAACTGGATTTTTTAAGAATGGTAGTCAAACCATTAATGCGAACTATTTCGGATGTTGACTTTAAAGCCATGCGTTTTGAAAAAGATATTCTTGAAGCTTCATTAGCGCAACTCAATCAAGAAGCAGATAAGTTTGAAGCTTTAAAAGAAAGTATTGTCGAAGAAATTAGCGAATTGCCTTTGACCGTTAGCCTAATTACCAAAGAAGCGACTTTAATTAGAAAAGCACAAACCAATAACTTTTGGGCAACCGTAACCGAAGAGCAATTTGACGAATTGATTGAAAAAGTAGCGCCCTTAATGAAGTTCAAAGAAGCCATCATGCCACTAGGCACGGCCAAATTCAATTTTAAAGACGAAGTTTATGCCAAAGAATATGTAGAATTTGGCCCGCAGCACGAAGCCTTGAGCATTGCCAAATACCGCGAATTGGTAGAACAAACCGTTATCGAGTTGGTTTCTCAAAATCCGATTTTGCAAAAACTAAAACAAGGCGAAGAGATCACTGCTGATGAAGCTGCTGCTCTTGCCGAAGTTCTGCATGACGAACACCCACACATTACGGTCGATTTGTTGCGAAGAGTCTATTCGCATAGAAAAGCACAATTGGTACAATTCATCAAACACATTTTAGGTATTCAAGAATTAGAGTCGTTTCCTGAGACGGTTTCCAATGCTTTTTCAGAATTTGTTAAGGCGCACAGTTACCTTAGTGCAAGACAATTGCAATTTTTAGATTTGCTCAAAAAATTTATTTTAGAAAAAGGTGCACTCAACAAACGCAATTTGATAGAATCGCCTTTTACGATGTTGCATCCCGAAGGAATTCGTGGCGTGTTTAAACCTAGCGAAATAGAAGAAATATTGAAATTGACCGAAAAATTACTAGCGGCATAAACAGCATTACTATGGCAAAAAAAACCACACTTACCGTACAGAATCTATCCATTTCTATACTAAAAATCGGGAAAGAGGATTATATTTCTTTAACTGATATTGCTCGCAATAAAAATGCGGCAGAGCCCAAAGATGTGGTTAAAAACTGGATGCGTTCGCGTGCAACGATTGAGTTTCTAGGACTTTGGGAACAATTATACAACCCTGATTTTAAAGGGGTCGAATTCGACCCCTTACTATTTGAAGCAGGAAGCAACAGTTTTACCCTTTCGCCTTCAAAATGGATTGAAACAACCAATGCAAAAGGAATCATTTCTAAATCAGGATATAATGGTGGGACTTTTGCCCACAAAGACATTGCTTTTGAATTTGCATCATGGGTAAATGCGGGTTTCAAACTTTACCTTATCAAAGAATTTCAACGATTGAAAGACGATGAAAACGACCGCCTACAACTCGAATGGAATTTGCAACGCACTTTGTCCAAAATAAATTATAAAATTCATACCGATGCTATTAAAGAAAATTTAATTCCGAAGGAACTTCACAAAAACCAAATTACCTTTGTCTACGCCAATGAAGCCGATTTGCTTAACGTAGCCTTGTTTGGGATTACCGCCAAAGAATGGCGCGAAACCAACCCAAATGCCGAAGGAAACATCAGAGACCAAGCCACAATAGAGCAACTGGTGGTACTTTCTAATATGGAAAGCATCAATTCGGTTTTGATTCATCAAGGTTTAGACCAACAAGAACGCTTGTTGCAATTGAACAAAATGGCCATTTCGCAAATGAATTCCCTATTGGGCAATAAAAACATACAAAAACTTAAATAATACCATGTTACAAAACAACTCTGCTTTAAAATCACTTATAGACCGCCTTTGGAACAACTTCTGGAGTGGTGGTATCAGTAACCCGCTTACCGCCATCGAACAAATTACCTATTTGCTTTTTATGAAACAAATGGACGACCTCGAAGCCAAACGCGAGCGTGATGCCGAATTTACTGGAGAACCCTACACCTCAAAATTTGTGGGTATGTACAAAGTACCGGGTAGCAACGAGGAAGTAGACAAACAAGATTTGCGTTGGCGCAACTTCAAGCGCATGCCTGCCGAAGCCATGTTGTTGCATGTGCAAACCAAAGTTTTTCCTTTTTTGAAAGCCTTTGAAGGCGGTTCTAAGTTTACCCACGCCATGGCCAATGCGGTTTTTATTATGCCAAAGCCTTCCTTATTGGTAGAAGCCATAAAAATCATTGAAGAGATTTTTGTCGAAATAGAAAAAGATGCCGTAGATGGCGGTCATGCTTTTCAAGACATACAAGGTGATGTGTATGAGATGCTCTTGGGCGCTATTGCCAGTGCCGGCAAAAACGGACAGTTTAGAACACCCCGCCACATTATTAAACTAATGAATGATTTGGTACAACCCCAATTAGGACAGCGCATTGCCGATCCTGCTTGTGGTACGGCCGGTTTCCTTTTGGGTGCTTACCAATACATTTTGACCGACTTGGTCAAAAGAGAAAACCCAGCCGCTTTGCAAGCCGACGAAGATGGTTTTATGCGTGCCACAGTCTCTGCAACTTTAAACGAAGATTTAAAACACATTGTAGAAGACTCCCTATTTGGTTATGATATTGACACCACCATGGTGCGTTTGGGATTAATGAACCTGATGATGCACGGCATAGACCAACCCAATATTGATTACAAAGACACCCTAAGCAAATCCTATAACGAAGATGCACAATTTGATATTATTCTTGCCAACCCACCCTTTACGGGAAATATTGACAAAGGCGACATAAACGAAAGTTTACAACTAGGCACTACCAAAACCGAATTGCTCTTTATAGAACGCATCTACACCATGCTAAAAATGGGAGGAACAGCCGCCGTTGTTGTACCTCAAGGCGTATTGTTTGGTAGCGGAAAAGCCTTTGTAGAAGCCCGAAAAATTATGGTAGAAAAAAGCGAACTAAAAGCCGTGATTACCATGCCAAGCGGGGTTTTTAAACCCTATGCAGGTGTGAGTACCGCCATATTATTGTTTACCAAAGGAAGCGAAACCGAAAATGTATGGTTTTATGAAATGCAAAACGACGGTTACACCCTAGACGACAAACGCAACAAAATTGACAAAAGCGACTTACAAGATATCATTGCACAATACCACAACAGACCTACAAAAGCTAGTACCGAAGCCGAAAGAGAAGGATTTCACTTTGCCATACCCAAACAAGAAATTATAGACAATGGCTATGATTTGAGCTTAAGCAAATACAAAAAAGAAGTGTACGAAGAAGTAAGCTACGAAAATCCCAAAGTTATTTTTGAGAAATTAGAAATGATTGAAGCTACTATATTGAAAGGGATTAGTGAACTTAAAGAATTAGTGTAATGAATCAAGAACGATTAGGTAATATCGCAACATTCATTAATGGAGCAGCTTTTAAACCCGAGGATTGGAATGATGAAGGATTAAGAATTATTCGTATCCAAAATTTAACAAATCCTAACAAACCATATAATAGAACATTAAGAAAAGTTGATGATAAATATATCGTAAAAAAGGGAGATGTTTTAGTTTCATGGTCAGCAACCATTGATGTATTTATATGGGAGAATGAAGAAGATGCTTTATTAAACCAACATATATTCAAAGTAGTTTTTGACTTTAGTAAAGTAGAAAAACGATATTTTATTTTCGCATTGAAGCAAACAATTGATGAATTGACCAAATTTGCACATGGTTCTACAATGAAACATGTTGTCAAAAAAGATTTTGACAATCACAAAATATTTTTACCACCATTACCAGACCAAATCCGTATTGCAGAAATACTAAGTCAAGCCGAAAACTTAATCACACAACGCAAAGAAAGTATTTTGCTTTTGGATGAATTGTTGAAGAGTACTTTTTTAGAGATGTTTGGGGATCCTGCTTTAAATGAAAAGAGATGGAAGATTGAAATTATACAAAACTTAGTATTTAAACCTTCAATGAATGGACATTATGTACCTAAAGAACAATACTTACCAAATGGTACAGAAATGGTACATATGTCAGATCTATTTTATAATATTGTTCCTAGAGGTAAGTTAAAAAGAGTTTTAATTCCAGAAAAAGAAATAGAAAAATATTCTATCACAGAATTTGACTTACTTATAGCGAGGCGTTCATTAACATTTGAAGGTGCTGCAAAAGCGTGTCTTATTCCTAAATCTGATGAACCATTAGTGTTTGAATCTTCAATGATTAAACTTAGTCCTGATTTGACAAAAATACTTCCGATATATCTATTTTATTACTTAAATAATGATAGGGCAAAATCAAATTATATTTTAAAACATATTACTAAATCAACAATTTCAGGAATTAATCAATCAAACTTAAATAAAGTAGAAGTTATTCTACCACCACTAAAACTCCAAAACAAATTTGCTTCAATAGTAGAAAAAGTAGAAACCTTGAAAACTAAATATCAAGCCAGTTTGAAAGAATTAGAGAATATGTATGGGCTTTTGAGCCAGAAGGCGTTTAAGGGGGAATTGAAGGTTAAAATAGAAAATGTATAGGTATGGAAATACAAAAAAAACATACTTTTTCGTATAATGAAAATTCATTAAGAAAGGTAGAGAATTTATTGGCTCGATTAAAACATTCGGTTTTACCAACGAAAATAATTCGTTGGTTGGAAAACTTTGATGAAGACGAGGTTGACTTGGCTATTGATTTATTGAGTGTTTACGAGTATATTCCTTTTAATGAACTTATGTTCCGACTTAATGATTTGTTATATGAACTTTATAAAAGTATTCCAAAGGGAGATAAAATAATAATATTTCCCTATGGGAAAGTTGGTAAAAGCGGAACTTTAGTGACTTATCCATTAAAAAATACAAACGCCTTTAAAAAAAGAGAAAATGATATCCTTTTGACACATGATTACAAATATGTAACGGATCCTGGATCATACAATCATATTGTTTTTCTAGATGATTTTATTGGTAGTGGTAAAACATTTTGCAAAGAATTTTCAAAACCTAATGATATCCAACAGTGGTTAACTGATAATAATATTGAAAACATATATATACTCTCTTCCATAATAATGGTTGAAGGAAAAAAACACATCTTGGATCGTTACCCTCAAGTAAAAATTATTTCTGAAGAAAGGAATAAAATTTTTGAACCAACATTGTCTCCTCTTAATATTTTGGGAAATTTAAGTGATATTGAAAAAACAACACTAAAACATGGCGAAAATTTAAAAGTAGGTCCTTACCCTTATGTTTTTCCTTACGGATTTGATAATAGTCAATCTTTAATTTCTTATTTTCATTGTACGCCAAACAATACATTATCAATAATATGGGGGAAAAACAGGAATTGGACTCCATTGTTTCCTAGAATGGCGAACATTAGAATGAGAGAAGCACGTGAATTCAAACAAGACATAGCGTTTTACATAGGAATATGTAACCGATTGAAAATTGATTTATATTCTGGCAAATCAATTATAGAAAAGAAGGATGATAAATTTATTAGAAAAATAAAATACAACTCAAAACTAGATCATTCTGTAATAGCTTTATTGACGTTAATAAATGAGAGACATGATATTGTAATTATTTGTCATCTACTTGGATTAACTAGAACAGAATTAAAAAAAATTTATAATAAAGCAAAGCAATTAGGTTTTTTAAATGTTCAATACAACATAAGTAATAGAGGAATTCAATTTTTGAAAGAATTAAAAAGAAAAACTCAAAAAGAAAATTTCAGAAAAGAAACAAAAGAAAATTTAGAAGTAAAAGATGTCTTATATTTACCCACAATGTTCAATGGACTGACATAGTTTTTTGTTAGCAAATAACCCTTATAAGGTTTTCTCGGTGTAGTTCATCGAGAACTAATAAAGCTACTTGATAGCATATATCAATGTTATCAATATTATGATTCAGCCATCAATAAATCTAGGTCATCTAGATTCCTTGTTGCCTAAACCATATTTTTAAGAATATTATTTAGCATTCAAAAAAAGAGTAACAATTTATTATGTCATTTCCATTTGAACAATTTATTACACAAGCTAAAGAGCAAAATAAATCACAAGAATTTATTGATACTTGTGTATCTTATGCAAAAAAATTAGAAGAAAAAGAATTTCCTGTTATTTTTTCCTTAGAACATCTAGCAATACAAATAGGTATTCAATCAGATTATCTCAGAAACTTGATTGGAGATGGAAAGAGAGGTCTTATTTATGAATATGAGCATAAATATCAAAGGTATAACTATTTCAAGCTAAAAAAAAGAGACGGTAAATTCAGGGAGATAATGGTGCCTGCTAAAGATTTAAAATACATCCAGAAATGGATTTTAGTAAACATATTAAGTAAATATGTTTTAGCAGATAGTTGTAAAGGCTTTAGAAAAGGCATTTCTATTAAAGATAATGCAAAGGTTCATGAAAATTCTGAAATTATTTTGAAAGTAGATTTGTTAAAATTTTATGATACCATAACTGAAAAAAGAGCTTATACCGTTTTTAAATCATTAGGTTATGTTAGTAATTTAGCATTCTCATTTGCAAAAATAACTACAGCAAAACATCGTGATAGTTATTGGAAAGATTTCGATGAAAACTCAAGAGAAATTCTAAAAGAATTAGTAGATAATAAACCGCCTATATTACCGCAAGGAGCTCCGACCAGTCCAACCATTTCCAATATTTTAGCTACTAAATTGGATTATCGATTTGAAGCTTTGGCAAGTAAACTAAATTTTAGGTATACTAGATATGCTGATGATTTAACTTTTTCTATTGAAAAAAAAGGAAAATTACCCTCTTTAAAATTGATCACTAAAATTATTGATGACGAAGGTTTTTTTATTAATAGTAAGAAAACGAAATACATGAAAAAAGGTTGTAAACAATATGTAACCGGACTAACAACAACTAATGGAACAAACGTATCTAAAGAGTACAGAAAGACAATAACCGAGCATATTTATTATTGTAGAAAATATGGGGTAAATAGTCATTTAAAAAGAAGGCAAAAAGAGTTTCCAGAATACAATAATATCAAATTTCATAACTGGCTTTATGGCCACATGTGTTTCATCAAATCTATAAACGAAAAAGCGAGCAAAAAAATGCTTGAAGACTTTAATAAAATAAACTGGTACGTTTAAATAATTTAAATTATGGTTACAATTTATAAGAGATATTTTGAATTAGCAAAAATGTGTAAATCTGTTTATGGAAGTCCCGTTAGACAAGATCTCTTGTCGTACAACGGTAAAAAAATGTCAGGACAAAAGATTGTTCACGGTTCTTATGGTAGAGGTTTTTGCAGACTATTTTGGAATGATGAAACATTAGTAATTGCTTTTAGAGGGACAAGAGAAAGTGTAGATTGGTGGGTTTCAAATCTTAAAATGCTTCCTGTTTTACTAAAAAACTGTGATACAAATTCAAAAAAAATAAATGTTCATCAGGGGTTTCAAAGGACACTTTATTATACAGATAAGACAACAAAACTTAATAGTTTTGATGCAGTAATAAAACACATAAATGACTTAAATTTATTTACAAATAGAAAAATAGTTATTACAGGACATTCGCTTGGAGGTGCATTAGCCACTTTATTTTCAGTGAAATTAAGAGCTAAAATGCCAAATGTAGTTGAAAATCAATTACAAGAAATTGTTCTTTTTGGATCACCAGCTGTAGGTTTAAGAAAATTTAAAGCATTCTATGATGAACTAAATAAAAAAACGGTGCGAATTATCAATGGCTCTGATGTTGTTCCTTTTACTCCGCCGATATTTTATCACCACATTGGTCAAGAACTGTGGATCAGAAAAAATGAAATAAAAGATAATAAAAGTTGGATTCCAAGATTATTTTATGCCTTAAAATTACCTATGAAAAATTTTATAAATGACCATGGCATGAAGAGTTATATGGAAAATTTAAAAATGTTAGATGAAAACAATAAATGAAAATATATAAACTAGGTTGTATTTGGGGAAAAGGAGCTCCAAACTTTTATGAAATGATTAAAAGTAAAAATATTTCTTTAAGTCATAGTAGTGATTGCAACCCTAAAAATAAATCAATAATACTAATAGCTAATGGACATACTGTAAAAGCTATTACAATACTTCTAGAAGATTGTCAGCCAGTCACTAATAACCTTGAATTAAAAGATTCATTTGATGATTATAGAATTAGTTATAATAATGAAACACTTTATGCGAAATCTAAATGGATTGAGCTTAAACCAGAAGACTATTTTTTGTTTAAAACCCAAGATGGTATATGCCAAATCCACAAACAAGAAATTCATCAAATTACAAAATCTCTCATATCAAAGTATATGCTAAACGAAAATTTAAATCAACAAATTGAATTACTAAACTACAAAAAACAAATCATTCTTCAAGGTCCTCCAGGGACGGGTAAGACTAGATTAGCGAAAGAAATAGCAGAATCTTTTGCAATACCTAGCAAAAAAATTGACATTCAATATTTTAAAAAAATAGTCTTAGCATTAAAAAACTTCAAATCAAAAATCAATGAAAACAGCATTGCTATTGAATCGGTTAAAGATGAAATGATTTATTTTGAAGGTACTAAATCTGTTCCTAAATATAACTTTTCCGTTAATGAACTTTATGATTGCTATAGTAATAAAGATTACTTGGAGACCAATTTTGTAAATTATCCACATTACGCCAAGCGATCATTAGTTTGGTATATTATCGATGGATTCTATACATCAATAATGGATGATCAATGTAATTTGATTCAGTTTCACCCAAGTTATACCTACGAAGATTTTGTAAGAGGAATTGTTTCTGTACCTAATGAAGACGGAGAAGGCGTTGTATTTAAAACCGAAAACAAAATACTTGCTGAGTTTGCTGAGAAAGCCCTAAAAAACAAACTAAATAGTCAAAAAGAAGCTATTACATTATCAAAAGAAAAATGGCTGAACGCACAATTTGAAAAATTTATTGATTTCATCTCAGATGAGTTAGAAAAAAATAGAAAAATTGCATTAACGGAAGCTGTTTTAATTGTAGGATTAGATACAGATGCCTTTAGATACAATGGGAAAAATGAATGGACTGCAAAGGGAACACGAATGCTTTTTAAGGATATTAAGCAAGCTTTTTTAGATAATAACACAATTAGACAGGAGCTGAAACTCAATCAAAATGTTTCACGCTCAGCTTATTGGGATGCTACCTACTTCCTCAAGGCAGTTGAATTATTCAGGAAATTTTTGACTGATCAGCAAATAACATTTGTAGCTGATACCACTGAAAATGAACCATTAAAAAATTATGTTTTAATTATTGACGAAATCAACAGAGCTAATTTACCTTCAGTTTTAGGGGAGTTAATCTATGCTTTAGAGTATAGAAACGAACCTGTAGAAAGTATGTATGAGTATGAAGGAAAAAGAGAAATTGTTTTACCTGATAACCTTTACATCATAGGTACTATGAACACAGCCGACAGGAGTGTGGGACATATTGATTATGCTATTAAAAGACGTTTTGCATTTGTGGATGTATTGCCAGAAATAGAACCTGTACATCCGTTAATTAGAGAAACTTTTATAAAAGTATCAAGCTTATTCGTTAAAGGTTTTGATGGTTCAAGTATTCCCCAAATAATTGAAACATCAGATTCATTAGCTTCTGATTTTAGACCAGAAGATATTTGGATTGGGCACAGTTACTTTATTTGCAAAAAAGAAAACAGTAATGATGATCAAGAGGATGAAATAGCAAAACTAATCCTAAACATGAAATTAAAGTACGAGATTATCCCTTTGCTTAAAGAATATATTAAAGATGGAATTTTGAACGAAACAGAACATTTAAAAACAGTAATGAATGAGCTTATTTCTACAAACTTCTAAAAGTAAACATTTTGTAGAACATCATCACTGCTACTTTGAAGATGTTGCCACTGAATTTGATGTTCCTAACTTACCACAACCCATTTTATTTTTACAAAATGAAAAGGCAGTGTGTTTTGAAATTAATGCTCGTACAAGAAGAATACAAACGAGTTATTTTATAGGCGTCGATTGGATTATTGAAAAGGAAAAAGCGATCTATGTAGAGCCAAAACTCAATAAAAACGCCACAGAACAAACGGATTATCTCAAAATGTTATTTTCGGCCTTAAAACATCCAGAAGTTGCCAAACATACTGAGGATTTATTCGAAATAAAATGGGATAAAACCCCCATAGCCATCACTCCTGAACAAGATTTATTGAGTCCGTTGTTGGTGGTTCAATATTTACGTTTGGTTAAAGAAATCGTTCGTAAGGGTTTGAAAAAATCGTATTATAAGGTAGAGAACGATTTGTATGCAAAGGTGAAAGGCAAAGTTATGGTTAGTCAAACCATTAAGCAAAACCTAGTCAAAAACAAACCACTCCACACCTATTGCAGTTATGATGAATTTGGATTAAATAGTTTGGAAAACAGATTACTAAAGAAAGCTTTGGTTTTTATTCAGCGGTATTTACCTACGATTAAAAACCTTCAGAACGAAAAGTACACCACAGAAATATTCAATTACATTAATCCCGCTTTTGAATTTGTCTCTGATGAAGTAAATCACCATGAGGTAAAACAGACTAAAACGAATGTTTTTTATAAAGAATACGATGAGGCGATACGTTTGGCTAAATTAATATTGAAACGCTTTGGTTACAACATTAGCAACACCCAACAAAAAACAATCCAGACACCACCCTTTTGGATCGACATGAGTAAATTGTTTGAGTTGTATGTCTTGGGTTTATTAAAAGACGCTTATGGAAGTCATGTGCTCTATGGCAGAAAAGAAGCCAAACTTAATTATGGCTTACCCGATTATCTGATTACAAAAGAAGGAATAAAATGTATTGCCGATGCAAAATATAAGCCTTTGTACAATAAATCAGGTAATTATGATATAGAAAACATTCGGCAATTAAGTGGTTACGCCAGGGATGAAGGAGTATTCAAGAAATTAGATATAGATGCAACTGAAATTATTGACTGCGTACTAATTTATCCGTTACCGATAGAAAGCAACTCCTCAGTTGAATTCAAAATTGATTTGGAGCAGGCTGAAGACTTAGGCACTTTTGTTAAGTTTAAAAAAATAGGTGTTTCAATACCAACAATACATAAAACTTGAGAATCTACAGTCATAGAAAAAAAACTAAAAACAAAAATCCAATGAAAACCCTACTCCTCCTATTTCTATTCCTTTCGCTACAAGCATTTAGTCAAGAAATCAGTGCGGGAAAAATGTATGGCAGTTGGAAAGTTCAAAAAAATTGGACGCCAAAATCAGATCCCAAAATAAAAGATATAATTGCTGGTTTCGATGATGCTACGTTTACGTTTTACGAAAATGACAATTTTGTGCTTCAATCAAAAAATACCTCTCAGATATTTTTAATGACCTTGAATATGCTTAAAAATGCCAAATGGAAATTCGATCAAAAGAGACAAATGATTAAGCTCGGAAATGAAAAGGATTATTTTTCGATTATGGGAATTGGAATTAAAGAGAAAGAAGGCAAAATTTTTTTCCTTATCAATGAAACTCCTATTGCGTTAGAAATGATACAAAATTAGCATACAAAATTAAAAAAAAATATTTTACCACATAAAAAATATATGATTTTAGAAAAATACCAAATACATAGCAAAAAACAAGAAAGAGGATATTCCACAACTGCAATAGTACAAGATGAAGAGGAAAATCTTTTTTTTGCAAAATGGATAAAAGGAATTGAGCAAAACTCTCAAGCTGGTAAAATTTTATTCGATAAACTGAGAAATATTAAAAAGGCAACTCATACAAGTTTAGCAAAAATAATTGAATATGATTGGGATCAAACAGAACAAGCCTATTGCATTATTTTTGAATATAAAGAAGCGGATACATTAGAAAATAGTGTTCATAATATTAAGCCTGCTTCATTTATAAAAGGAATAGAAAATAGCATCGCTTGTTTAAAAAAATTGCTTCAAAATTTCAGAATCACACATGGAGACTTAAATCCAGCCAATATATTAGTGGACGAAAACTTAGACTTTTATTTAATCGATTTTGGTATTGCTGATATTTGTACAACATTGAGTCAGGAAAAAGAACTAGAAATTTTTGCAAAAGATTTTGCAGCTCCTGAAAAATGGGATAGAACCATACCAAAGGGCTTTCCATATCAATCGGATATTTATTCGATAGGAAAAATTGTTGAATGGTATTTTGAAAAAAATGAATTACCTGAACATGAAACAATTAAAGATGTTATAGACAAATGCTGTGTTCAAGCTCCTGAAGAACGTATTAATTATACTAATTTAAAAGAAGAAATTAGTAAGTCCTTATTCAATAGTTCATTTGAAAAATCCAATGCAATTGAAGTTAAAGGAGATTTTACGAATGAACTAATTAAGGAATTAAATGGAAGCGAAAATGGCAAATGGCTTCCGAAAATTAATGTCAGACCAAATTCAAAAGATAATTTTTTGTTAGATATTTATACTGAAAGCTACTATTTGCATTGCCTTTGGATAGTTAATGAAAAGCATTTAGTAATTAGAAATTTTAGTAAAAAAGATATCTTAGATCAAAAACAGATATACGCAGAAACTTTTGCTAAAAAAATTGGAGAACCCGTTAAATTTGATTCCTATAGTTATACAACTTATAATTTAACTCCTTTTTTAAAAAAACAACAAATTGCAAAAAACAGTGAAAGCAGCTACAAGAAGGGAAAACAAGAAACAAATAAAGAATTAAAGTTCTATAAAGACCTACTAAACAAAGAATTGGAAGTACTGGAACAAAACTCTCTAAGGTTATCTTTCTTAAGTTTTGATAAGAAAAGTGATTACGAAGTTTGGTTTAAAATTGACGAAAATGAAAAATATTCTAACAAAGGATTAATTTTTAATCATATCGACCAATCGCTACCGCCACGTCCAGAAGAATTTGAATATATTATTAGCGAAACAGCCGATAAAAAGCAAATAAGAAAACCACTAAAATTTTCGGGTATTGCTTTTGATTTTGACTCCAAAAGCCGAATTATAAAATTCAAAGATTGTGAACGTCTATCATTTGAAGAAATACCTAAAAAAGGGTATTTGTTTCAAAACATCAGTAAACAGGAAGAAGAAAAAAAACGACAATTAGAAGCTATCAAAAAGGTTGAATTTAATGATGTACAAAATAGAGACTTGATGCATTATTTATTTAATTCTGCTGAATTGAAAAGCAAATACTTAGATATTTATGAACTAAAGGATGTTTATCAAACAGATGAAAATGACATTCCTTTTGAATATAGCGCTAATCAACAACGTGCTGTAATTAATGCATTAAATAGAGAACCATTAACAATCATTCAAGGACCTCCTGGAACCGGAAAGACCACAGTTATTACTGAAATTGTTCTTCAAATATTGAATAAAAAGCCCAATGCTAAAATTTTAATTACCTCTCAAACTAATGATGCGGTAGATAATGTATTGGATAATTTACTCGAAAAAGACATACCGTTTGTTCGTTTAAGTGGAGTTAGACAACCTAAACCAAGTTTAGCAAAACACACATTAGAGCAAAAAATTGAGGGCTGGAAAGAAAAAACTAGAAAAAGAACTAAAGAAAATTGGAAACCAATTAAAGAAAAGTTTTTAGATGTAGTCAAAGATTTAAATAGTAATTTGTTACCCGTTGTAGAGATTCTTTCCTCTAATAAAAACTGGGAGTTTAAAGTTAATAACTTAAAAAAAGAAGTAACTGCTCATACTAAAAGAAGTTTTATACTTGATTTTTTGAAATCAGAATCAGAACTAATTATACAATTATCTGAGAGAACAGGCATTGACTTTGAAGAATATTTTGAAAAACAACGTATCTATAAAGAATGGCTCAATACAATTAGTTCTTTAGATGAAAGTAGTAACTTAAATCAAAAGTTAATTGACAGTATTCGTGTTATTGGAGCAACAACTAATCACATTGCTTCAAAAAAATATGCTAAGTATAATTTTGAGTTTGATTATGTGATTATGGATGAAAGTGGTAAAGCCACAACTGCCGAATCATTAATACCTCTTGTGTTAGCACACAAAGCTATACTAGTAGGTGATCATAGGCAATTAAGACCAATGCTTACAAGCACAAGAGAAGTGGAAAAATGGTTAAGAGGAAACTTTAAAAAAGAGGACGACTTTGATAGTTGGGATGACTATTTTAATAGACCTAGTTTATTTGAACAAATAATAACTTCAATTGATGAAGATTTTAAAAGTCAATTGGAGGTGTGCAGACGAAGTTCAATTGATCAAGTTTTATTAACTTCAAAATGCTTTTATGAACCTTATGGTGACCAAGCAATTCAGCCAGTTGATAGACCTCAAGGAAAAGAGCATAATTTAAATTTGAAAGTAAATAGTTCTATTATTTTTTTAAATATTGGAAATGATTATAAAAGTGAAATAAATGGTAATGGTTCCTCTAAAAATAAAATAAGTGCCAACCTAATTCCAGAGGTTCTTATGAAGCTAGATCAGTACCCTCTGGTGAAAAATTATTCCATTGGAATTATTACAGGTTATTCTGCTCAAGTAAATGAAATAAAAAACGTGCTTAGAAAAAACTTGGATTACAGAAAATGTACCAACTTAAAACAAGAAAACATTACTTCATCTGTTGTTGATAAATTTCAAGGTTTAGAAAAAGACATCATTATTTTTGATTTAGTGAGAAGCAGACAAAATACTTTAGGCTTTTTAGCAAATGCAAATCGTATTAATGTGGCGCTTTCACGTCAAAAGAAATTATTGATTATAATTGGAAATTACGATTGGTTAATGTCGGCAGAAGCTCCACAACTAAAAGAAGAAATACCTGCTTTAAAGCGATATTTAAAAGAAATAAAAAAAGACTGGATTGTTAATACTATAGAACAAATTTTCTAATGGATTTAAAAGATATATTTAAAAAACTGGAGGAACAGTGCCCAAGTAATTACCGAATTAATGAAATCATACTTATAGCTTATCCTTATAGAAGAATAAAAATTAATGCTACTGTTAATAAATCTCCAGAAGAATCAATTAAACAAGTTTATACCGTTTTTATTAAAGCAATTAAATCCGGTTTAAATACCGAAGAGGAATTATCACATTTCTTAGGATTGGATCAAGATGATTTCATCCTGAAAGAACTTTATTTTCTTAGAGAAAGAGGTTATTTAGATTTGATATCCGGCAAATGGTTAGTTACAGTAATTGGTAACGATTTTGTTAAAGACAATAACATTCTTAAAATTCTTTCAGAGGAAGAATTTGAATTTTATATAGATGCCTATACCGATGAAGTATTAATTAATGATTTTGATCTGTTAAGTAATGGTACAACTCTAAACAAACTCGAAGCAAAAAACAATTATCCTATTAAAAGTCCAGATTTATTATTAAATAAAAGTGAGCAACTTGCTGATATTTATAAAAAAGCAAAATCTGGAAAGGCTTATTTAGTTGATTATAATGCGAACGAAATTAAATTTGATAAAAAAGAATATAACGATTACTATCTAATTGAATATATTCCAACACGTGAAAAAGAAGATGAATTAGAGCCAAGAGTAGAAATTCGTAATAGAAATAAAGAACTTTCATTAAATAAAAAACTAACACAAATTATTTCGGAACAATACCCAAATATTATATACCAATATTCAGAATCAGAGCGTTCAGTTATTGCTAAAATTGAAAAAGAAGATAAAGACAGTAGCCCATTATTTGATAGATTGCCATTAATCGAAAGCAAAAATAAAATACAAACCCTATCAATTTGGGAAACAAAAGCAAAATTTATTGAAGCGATACAAAATGTTAATCAAAAGCTATTAATTGAAAGCCCTTGGATTAAAAGAGCTACTCTAAATTATATATCAGAAATTGAAGCTGCTCTAAAAAGAAATATTAAAATAATGGTTTTATATGGTATTGGAGGTACTGATGAGCATGATAGAAATGCATTAAAAGAAATGGAACGATTAGAGCAATCTTACAGCATCTTTAAACTAATCCATTTACCAACACATTTTGCAAAAGCAGGAAATACCAAAATGGTGGGTTCACACAGAAAGCTAGTAATAAAAGACAATGATTATTACATTCATGGAAGTTTTAATTTTTTATCCTTTAATAAAATAGAAGGTCAAAAAGTAGCTAATGAAGAAGCTTTGCTCATAAGTACTGATGTTACAACTAAATGGGGAAAAGTCTTAAATGAATATAATATAAAAGAACCTACATTTTTATAAAATGTGGTCAGTAGATTACAATCATTTGTTAGACTTTAATATTTGTATTAATAAATTGTCATTTAAGAACGATTTATACACACCTACTCTACTTTCCAATAAATTCAAATATTTTTCCTTCATTTCTTCAGTAAGAAAAGAAATTTCAAGCAATTCCTTCCATTTCGGAGTTGCTTTTTTTATTAAATTTTTTTTTTTGGAGACTCTCTACGAAATCAAACCGGACTATTTTTACTGTTATCTCGGTAATTTATATTCAAACTATATTTAAATGCATATAATTTAATTCTAAAAATCTATTTTATATTTAATTACATATAATATGTATTTTTTAACTATTTTTATATCCAAAAGCATATAACATGGATTCAATTGCAAATTTTGTTAAAACAAGACGTAAACAAGCTAATCTTACTCAAGAAGAGTTTGCTATGAAAGCAGGTGTAGCTTTAACAGTCATTCGAAAAATAGAACAAGGCAAAGAGAACTTAAGCTTGTCTAAAGTGAATCACGTTTTAAGAATGTTTGGTCATAAAGTAGGTCCGATAATCGAAAAGTAAGATGAGATAAGTCATAATAAAATATAACAATCAAAGAGCAGGTGTATTAAGCGAACAAGATAGTGGAGAATATAAATTTGTTTACGATATTGAATATTGTACAAATCATCCCGACGATTTTATTACTTTTAATATGCCCGTGCGCACACAAGTCTATACAAGCAAGTATTTATTTCCTTTTTTTGATGGGTTAATTCCTGAAGGTTGGCTGTTGAATATAGATTCAGAAAGTTGGAAAATTAATAAAAATGACCGAATGGGACTGTTATTGGCTTGTTGCCAAAATAGTATTGGTGCGGTAAGTGTTCATCCTTTAATTCAAAGTGAAAATGCGTAGGTGTTTGTATTGCTATCAGCAACTTCAAGATGATAATAACGACCATTATCATGCAAAATGTAATAAAGCATTTTATGGAACAAGCAAAGCTCCAAGTCTTCCCTATCGACTAGAAGATATGGCTAAACTCGCAAAAGAGGCCATTGAACTATCCATAACTGTTCCTGGTGTACAGCCAAAATTATCATTAAGTTTAATACAATCAAACTTAGAAGATGGACAAACAGGACGTTTAACAATAATGGATGATCTTGATGGAAATTATATTTTAAAACCACAAAATCAGTTGTATGAGCAAATGCCTGAGAACGAGCATTTATCTATGAAATTAGCCGAATTATTCAATATTAACGTAGTTCCTCATAATTTGATTCCCTTGGCTTCGGGCGAATTGTGCTATATAACAAAGCGTATTGACCGACCCGCTCCCAATGCTAAAATCCATATAATTGATTTACTGCAAATACTAGAACTTGAAGACAAATATAAAGGAACAATGGAAATGGTAGGCAAAACAATAGGAGAATTATCTGCAAATACTTTGCTAGACAAATTACGTTTTTTTGAATTGGCAGTTTTTAATTATATCATTGGAAATAATGATATGCACTTGAAAAATTTCTCCATGTGGCATCCAAATTTAAGCTGGGAATTATCACCTGCCTATGATCTATAAATGTAAAAATGATAATGCCAAAGGATGATGAAGATACAGCCTTATTGTTTGGAGGAAAAAAGAAAAATTTTAATAAAAAATATTTTGATCGATTTGGAGCTAATTTAGAATTAAATGACAAACAAGTTAACTTTGTTTACAAGAGATTAGATAAATGGCTTCTAAAAGCAAGTGAACTCATTCAACTATCTTTTTTAAATGATGATAAAAAGGCCAGTTACACTGCATTAATCGAGAAAAGGACACAACTATTTCTTTCCGAATAAAAAATATAATTTATTTTTATAAGCGCTAATTAACACAAAAACAGTAAAAGAACTACAGCTGCTGTACATCTCTACTCTTGTAATCCCTTTAAAAATAGCGTTTAATACTAATTGCATCGGGAAGTAAAACCCATTTTTTTAAATTGATTGCAAAACACACAAAAACCCTTGAAAATAAAGGGTTTTTGTGTGTTATTACTTTATGAATTGGACAGTATGCAAATGTTTCTTTACAATTAAGTTTTAATATAGTTTTACTTAGTTCACAACCTACTTTAATAATGTTTGATATTGCTATTATCTAATCTGACAAAATACTTAATTCTAATTTTAGTCATTTTTTTAAACCTTTTGTGGTTAGATGTATTAAGCTTTTTTCAGTTTTGAGGTCCCGTGTAAGTTGGTAGCTTTGTTCAGGTAATTGTATTTTACTTTTTGAATATCTTCCTCTTTGCGTTTGTTATTTAATAATTCTTTCAGTACAATTAGCGATAAATTTTCAGTGACATGCTCTTCTGGTTTTGAACGCAAAGAATTTTTGCCTTTAGAAGTATATGTTTCGATTAATAAGCGAGCTGAAAGATAGCAAATTGTTGATTCGGCGCCTTGATTTAGATTTACATTTTTTTCTTCTAAACCATCATAGCAGCCACCTGTGATCGGGTTATACATAATATGATTTAGATGATTGTCGCCTAAAAACCAATCAAATACCTGTTTCATGTATTTTTTATATTGTGGATTTCCCAAAGTTTTGTAAAATAGGTCTAATGCATGCATCATGTAACTAGCTTCAATAGGTTGTTCTCCATATTGATGCGGAACTGCGCCTTTACAATACCATCCATTATTACTGATAATTTTAAATTTGCCATCCACAAACATTTTTGAAATTAAAAATTCCATAGATTCTACCGCAAATTCTTTCGAACTTTCCTTTCCTGTCATTTGAGATGAAAGTAATAATGCTTCAGGCAAAATGCTATTAGCATAGGTTAATTTATCTTCAAACCAGTTCCAAGTTAATGTCTTAGTTTTCATATATATGTTTTCTAATCTCTCTGTTAGGACTTCGACTAATTGTAGTACTCTTGATGATGGTACTGAATTATACATGTAGTACAATCCCTTTATTGCAAATGCCATTGCTCGAGGCGAACTCAATTGATCTACGCTCAAAAGTGCTTTTTCTAAACACATATTAGCTTTATAAATTGAAGTAGCGACTGAATTTTCATTTCTTAAAGTTTGTATGTAACCCAACGCCCAGATTGCTCTACCATTTGAATCTTCAAGATTTTCATCTTCGTTTCTTGGTTCTACAACTTTATATTGATCTACATAGTTGATAAATTTCCCATTTACTAATTGGCATCTTTCTATGAAGTTTACATAAGTATCAATATAAGCAATGTCTGATCGGTCAGCAGTTAGTTTAAAATGGTTGCACATACTAATTAAAGCTCTTGCGTTATCATCTAAGGTATATCCTGTTGTTAAATCAGGTTCAGAAATTTTACAAAATTGAATCATGCCAATGTTTGTAGTCATGGCTCTTTGATGGTCCATTTTTATTTCTGGGTACGTCATTTTGTTTTGTTTCAAGTCTGGAGCAATTTCTTGATATACTTTAATATGTTTGATTGCGGTGTTTTCCCAAGAAGTTTGCGTTGTTTTTGCGTAAGCGTTTAAAGCCATATGAGTTCTTAAATCAGCATCACCTAGTAATTTTAAAGTAGCTTCAGCAAATTGATCTTCATTTTGAATATCAGCTAAAATCCCAATATCAGATGTTAAACTCTCCAAAGTATGAGGAATTTTACTTGCCACAATAGGACAAGAACAGCTCATTGCATAAGAGAAGGTTCCGCTAACTGCTTGATTAGGATCTTTAGAGGTGAATAAGTAAACATCAGTCGCTTTTAAATAATCTAATAGTTGATCTACTTCTAAATATTCATTTACAAAGCGCACATTATTTTCTAATTTTAGGTCTTTAACAATGGCCTCCAGCGAATTTCTATATACATCTAGATTATCTACAATAGTATTGGGATGCGTTTTACCTAAAACTAGATACAGCACATTTGGAAATTTAGCAATAATTTTAGGCAATGCTTTTAATCCTGTTTCAATGCTTTTCCCCTCTCCTAGTAAGCCGAAAGTTGATAAGATCAATCGGTTTTCTAATTGTAATTTCTTTTTAGCTTCTTCTGTACTTTCATAATCAACTAGATGTGTTCCGTGTGGTACAAAAGCGATGTATTTTTCATCGATTCCGTAATCATCCATTAAAATATTTTTTGACTTATTAGTCATCACAAAAAGTGCTTGTGAATAGCTACACAATAATTTAACGATTGCTTTTAATTTGTCATTTGGATTAGGGATAACACTATGAAAAGTGTAAGCTATTGGCTTATTTAACTCATCTAAAAAGTCTAATAAATAATCCCCATAATGACCACCAAACAATCCAAACTCATGCTGAATGTGAACTAACTTTACATCCGCATCTTTATTTATTTCAGTTGCTACTCTTTTATAAGCCGCTTTATCCTTTGACGGTATGTGGTAAGCAGAATCTGGAGCCGCATCACCTTTGAATGTTATTTCGCAAATTTCGCAACTGATACTTTTATTGTAAGATTTATTAATTGCATTAACTGTATCTTCAGTAAATGTAGCAATGCCACATTGTGTAGGTGGATAAGTAGAAAGAAATACTATTTTTGATTTATTTGTTAAAGTGCTCATCTTTATGTGTTTTTATATTTTTTATAGATTATTCTTGTAGCTAAACCAAGTCTTAACTAATTCAATAGCAATTAAAAAACAGTATGTTACTTGCTGTTATTAATACTTTCTACCCAGTTGGTATTATTTTTTGAACTGTTGTGTGCTGGGAAAATTCTTTTTCATCTTTATGCTCATCCTTATCTTAATCTGCAGATTGCTGCTGTAAGGTTTGTATTGAAAGATCAACATCAGCAACTTCTCTTGATATTTTTAGAATACTTAATTAAGGTTGTGATGTAACTCAAAATTATAGCTAAAGCAAACATTATTGTTTATAGTATTTTCCCTATTTATTATAATATTTCATAGCTCTCCAATTGCACTAACTACTTAAGCATCAAAGCCTATAAATCATTACTGTAATAGTTTAAATTTATCTATTCCACATTAGCCAAAGATCTTGTTCTACTTCCCTCAAACTGTTTCGAAACAATAGTACTAACCCATTCAATAATGGTTATTTAATCAATTAACCCTATTATAAGCTATAAGGTGGTAATGAATAAATATTAGCAAATCATTTTCTATTTTTGCCTCTTCAAATAGTTTTACTTAGCTTCACAACCTTTATATATCTCAATTTTTAAATACTATAATGACTATTCAAGATTTAGTAGGCACTTACTCCATTGAAGGGAGTAATCAAGATGGCAGTAATGAAATCAGTTACAAGGGCTCCATTACCTTATCCCTTGATACAAATAATTGCATAATTGCCCAGTGGTTAATTAGTGGCCAGGTGCAAAAGGGTACTGGATTTTTTAAAGACAATATCTTAGTTGTCAATTTCAACTATTGCGGTGATGATAATATTATTTACAAAGGTGTCGCAGTTTACAGATGTATCAACAAAGACATTCTTGACGGATTTTGGTCTGAAAAGCATGGGAATCCTTTGTATTTAGGAACTGAGCGCTGCACTAGAATAGTATCTAAAGAACTTTTGAATTAACGATGCAGATAACTTTGTTATCAATAATTACATTAACTAAAATGCATCGTGCCGAAGAACCTTTAAAAGGTAAAATCATAATATTGTTGCGTAGTAAAGTCGGCTTAATGATGTAATGTATTTGGGAAGAATCACAGTAAACTAAGAAGGTGATGATACTGAAGTCCTATTTTAGTACACTATAAAGAGCCAAAAACACCGAATTTACACTGATTGAGGCTAATTTTAACAACTTTATAGGACGCTCTTCCTTTCAAAGTTTTAATTTTACAAGCTAATTTAAAAAAAACCTACTATGCAAGATTTATTAGCAAAAATTAATGCCGAAATGGAGAACTTTCAAACAGAATCTACTTCTCTAATGGAAAAAGGAATTAAAGCTGCAGGACCTAGAGCGCGTAAGGCAACTCTTGAACTTGAAAAACTTTTAAAAGAGTTTAGAAAATTATCTATTGAAGAAGCAAAGAAATAAGACTTATCTCTGATCTTTACAATAAAGCCTTTCATACAATATGAAAGGCTTTTTTTTGTGTTTAAATATTTTTATAAATAGCTGTAAGTAGCAAAGGCAACGATTCCAAATGTGATATGAGCTGCAAATAACTGAAGATAATAACGGCTATAATCAAACTTAGCCTGGTAATTGATAAATTTAAAGATGCAAATCCAACTTGCAATGCCAATGATGCCACAAATCGCACCTAACAAGATTCCAGACTCCCAACGCAATATTAGTATAGAGTTGTACCAAATAGTGTGGTAAACAAATACAAAAACAAAACCGATGATAAAATGCAAGAGCCATCCCAATAATATTTTTCCAAATGCTGAAATTCTAAAATTTAATTTTTGCAACAAATAGGTTACGAGAAAGGGTTGTCTGTATAATTTTTGAAAGTTCTCTGGCATGAAATAACTAAAAATTTTCATTGCTAATGTCGCGAGTATAGAAGAAAGAAATATTTGTAAAAAAATAAAGACATCCATAATTTCTGATTATAATATTATTTTTAACGATTAAAATCTGTTTTCAAAATTAGAAAAATACAGATGTGCGCTTTTATAAGATTAGTGTTGATAGTTATAAGATTTGTTAGAAGTCGAATATTTATGAACCATTTTAAAACAGTAATTATATAAGAAAATATATAAATCAATTAATAACTAATAATTACTAAACAGCCATTTCTACTTGGATTAATTCCATCGTTCTTGTATCCACACAACCAAAGAAGAAGGTATCCAAAATTTCTTGAAATACGGGATGTGATTGTTCAGTTTGACTAAAGAGAGTCATGCAGGAAAGTAGTTTTCTAGCTTCTAAATCGCCAAATATACCTTCAGCTGACTTATTTTTATAATCTAATAAAAGCATTGCCACTTCTATTAAATTTTTAGAAAGAATGGGATGTTGCATAAACTGGTTGGCTTCATCAATATCAGCAATTCCATAGTAATTTGACAATGAGCTTTTACCTAGCCCTTTTAATTGCGGAAAAACAAACCACATCCAGTGTGTTTCTTTTTTTCCTTTTTTAAGTTCTAAAACGGCTGTATGGTATAATTTATTTTGAGCATCTAAAAAGCGTTCTATAGTAGTATTTGTATAAGACATGTTTATGTTATTAAATCTAAAATTGTTTGATGCCAATTGTCTTTAGACATTTTTGGCGGATGCAAAATTAGATTACTACATGGTTTTTATTTTTATACAATTAAACGGCAACATTACAACTTTTCGCACATTAGTTTTTTTTTACCACAATAGAATAATTGGCTTTATTAAGTAGAAAATAGTTGTAGGTATATGATAAAAGAATCAAAATTTTTTTATCAAATGAAGCATTATTGAAAGGGTATTTGAAGTGTAGTATATGTTTAAAAACATTAAACGGGTAATAAATAAAACCCCTGATTTTTTTATCCAAAATTAGTAAGTTAAATCATTATAATTACAAATAAAAAAAAACATTAAAAACTAATATACAGTATATTATCGAATATTTATTAAATAAAAAATTTAACTAAAATACTTCATTATAAAAGTTTTTTTTAGGCCAATTTTTCCTTTACTTCTCTAACTTCTCTGCGTAAATCCATTAATACTTCTTTTAAACTTTCGGGATTTAAGTCATCAGGAGTGAACTCTTCTGTAGCTAAACTACAAGCAAATTCCCAAATTTCTAGAATTTCTGAAGCTTTCACTTCATACGATTTATAATAAGCATTATCAGAATGAAGCATTAAAGCATTTTTGCCATTCTTGTTTAGTCGTTTATAGACAATTCCTTCGTTTTTAGTAAGCAAAATATATGTTTTTCCATCCCTAACTTCGCCTAATGTTTCAATATAACGGCCAACGATGTAAAAACCACTTTTATGTGGGGGCATCGAATCTCCCTCTACCGGGAAGGCTCTAAACTTTCCATTGCGCAACCAAGGCAAAGAAATTTGCTGTAAGTTCTCTATAAACTCGGGATCTGAATACCCAGAAAGATAACCTGCCCTTGCTTTATGCGGAATAATTTCGATGAAATTATCCCCTTCTTTATTTACAGTAATAGGAAGTAAAATACGATTGTCTTCTAATTGCAACAATTCATCTAAAGGAATTTTTCGAACATCCACTGACAGCAATAAATCAATACTTATGTGATAATAATGTGCCATTTTCTTTAAAATATCATAGGGTGCTTCTGAAGTACCATCTTCATATTTCACGTATCGTCCTCTAGTAATTTCAAGGGACTCAGCCAGCTTTTCCTGTGAGATTTTCTTCTTGATTCTCAGGTTTCTTATGTTGTCAGAAAATATAGACATACTGTTTTTGTTATAATTTGTAACAACAAATGTAATTAATTTTGTTACAATACGCGCTAATTTTGCTGTTTATAAAACAAAAATAATGAGCAGAGCTATCGTACATATGGATTTGGATACTTTTTTTGTATCCTGTGAGCGTTTAGGAAACTCTCAACTAGATGGTATTCCGTTAATCATTGGTGGTGGTGATCGCGGTGTGGTTGCCTCCTGCTCCTATGAAGCAAGACGTTTTGGAGTACGGTCAGCAATGCCTATTGCTATGGCTCTAAAATTGTGTCCTCAAGCAAAGATTATTAAAGGGGACATGGAACGTTATTCTCAATTATCACATGAGGTAACACAAGTCATTCAAGATAAAGCACCTATTGTTGAAAAAGCAAGTATAGACGAGTTTTACTTGGACATTACAGGGATGGATCGTTTTCATGGGGCTTATAAATGGACCAATGAACTTGCACAAAATGTAATTAAAGAAACGGGATTACCCATAAGTTTTGCTTTATCAATTAATAAAACGGTTTCAAAAATAGCAACAGGAGAAGGCAAACCTAAAGGCAATTTAGAAATTACTGAAAATCAAGTACGCCCTTTTTTGAATCCGTTGTCCATACAAAAAATCCCAATGGTGGGTGACGTCACCTTTCAATTGTTATCCCGAATTGGGATTAGAAAGATTCAAACTCTGGCTGAGATGCCATCGGAAGTATTGCATCGAATGATTGGTAAAAATGGATTAGAAATATGGAAAAAAGCAAATGGTGTTGACAATCAAGCTGTAGAACCTTATACCGAAAGGAAGTCCATAACTACAGAACATACTTTTTCGCAAGATACCATTGATATGGTAGCGCTTAAAGCGGTGCTCTCTGGAATGGTAGAAAAATTGGCTTTTCAATTGCGATCTGAACAATGGCTTACCTCAACGGTAGTGGTAAAAATACGCTATGCTAATTTTGATACCGAGACAAAACAAAGTAAAATAGCCTATACCTCAGCAGATCATCAACTTCATACTAAGGTAATGGAACTTTTTGACAAACTTTTTCAAAGACGCATGCGACTCCGTCTAGTGGGTATTCGCTTTAGCGGTTTGGTTCGGGGGACTTATCAAATTAATCTTTTTGAAGATACTCAGGAAATGCTTTCGCTCTATAACGCTATGGACCATCTTAAAAGCCGTTATGGTTTTGATGCCGTGATGCGTTGTGCAGGCGCTGCATTAAAACCCAACACTAAAAATGAAATCTTAAAGCGAAAACATTAAATATCAATTACTTAAAATCATTTCTGACGATAGAATCTTATCTAAAAACTGTATTCATGTACCTCAACTGTCATTCTTATCATTCTTTGCGTTACGGCACTATTCCGCTTTCTGATCTTATCCCTCAAGGAGTAGATGCAGGTGTGACTGCCATGGCATTAACCGATATCAATACGGTAACCGGAATTTATGATTTTATCAAAGAGTGCTCAGCAGTAGGTATTAAACCGCTCATAGGAATAGAGTTTCGTTCTGTTAATCAACTTCGTTACATTGGCTTAGCCAAAAACAGTTCAGGATTAGCCGAAATGAATCGCTTTTTAACAGCACACAATTATACTGGTGAGTCTTTGCCTATAGTGGCTCCTGCATTCGAGTCTGTATTTATTATATATCCTTTAGAAAAAGCACCAAATGTATTGCGTGAAAATGAATTTATAGGAATTCGTCCTGATGAAGTAAATAAATTGTATGCAGAACAGTGGCAATCTAGTATCTCTAAAATGGTAATTCTACAGCCCGTTACTTTTAGAACTAAAACCGAATATAATTTACATAAAATCCTTAGAGCTATTGACACCAATACTTTAGTTTCGAAATTGAGTCCAGAAGATTATGCTCAAAGCACCGAAGTGATGGTTTCAATAGATACTCTGTTGCAAGCTTATCATCAGTATCCACAAATTATAGCCAATACGGAAACACTTATTGAACAATGTAATTTTGAATTTAACTTTTCGACACCAAAGAATAAAAAATACTACACTAACTCTCAAAAAAACGATATTGCATTACTTACTACATTAGCAGAGCAAGGTCTTGCCTGGCGTTACGGCAAAGACCACGTTGAAGCCAAAGCACGTATTGCAAAAGAATTGAAGGTTATTGACCAACTTGAATTTAGCGGCTATTTTTTAATTAATTGGGATATTATTAGGTACAGCAATAGTCAAGGATTTCTTCATATAGGACGTGGAAGCGGTGCCAATAGCATTGTAGCTTATTGCCTTGGAATTACCGCTATTTGTCCGCTTGAACTCGATTTGTACTTTGAGCGTTTTTTAAATCTAAACCGTAAAAGCCCTCCCGACTTTGATATTGACTGGAGCTGGAAAGAGCGGGATGTTATTCTAGAATATATCTTTAATCGATATGGTAAAGAGCATGTGGCTTTTTGTGGTACTAATGTGGAGTTTAAATACCGTTCTATCTTCAGAGAAGTAGGAAAGGTTTTTGGTTTACCCAAAGAAGAATTAGATGCTTTAGCAAAAAATCCCACAAAATTACATCCTAGTAATTCTATTGTTAAGCTGGTACAACAATACGGAAAATTACTGGAAAAATATCCCAATCAACGCAGTATGCATTCCTGCGGCATCATCATATCTGAAGAGCCAATTACTAATTATACGCCTTTAGAGATGCCCTCAAAAGGCTTTCCTATCGTACTCTTTGATATGCACATAGCAGAGGCTATTGGTTTTGAAAAATTCGATATTTTAAGCCAACGAGGGATTGGACATATTGATGAAAGTGTAAAGTTAATTGCTAAAAACAAGGGTATCCAAGTTGATATACGCAATATTAATTTATCCAAAAATGAAGCTTTAGCAAATACGTTTCTTTCTGAAGGGAATACAATAGGCTGTTTTTACATTGAAAGCCCTGCCATGCGAGGTTTATTGAGAAGACTAAAATGCAATGATTATAAAACCTTAGTGGCCGCTTCTTCAATAATACGTCCTGGAGTAGCACAATCTGGAATGATGAAGGAGTACATCTTCCGTCACAATCACCCTGATCAATTTGATTATTTCCACCCTGTTTTTAAGGAACAATTAGGAGAAACCTATGGTATAATGGTGTACCAAGAAGATGTTATTAAAATTGCTTTGCATTATGGTGGTCTTCCTGCCGCTGATGGAGATATCCTTAGACGTGCAATGAGCGGAAAAGGACGCTCTCTTGATGCGCTTCAAAAAGTAAAAAACAACTTCTTTGCTTGCTGTGCTATGAAGGGACATCCGGTAAATCTTAGTGAAGAAATTTACCGCCAAATAGAATCATTTGCCGGCTATTCTTTTTGCAAAGCACACTCGGCCTCGTATGCTGTAGAAAGTTATCAAAGTCTGTATTTAAAAGTATACTACCCTATTGAATTTATGGTAGCTGTAATTAATAATCAAGGAGGGTTTTATAGAACTGAGGTGTATGTACATGAAGCCCGAATGGCGGGTGCCACTATACACAATCCATGTGTTAATAAAAGTGAATACACTACTACAGTCTACGGAAAAGAGATCTATTTAGGATTTCAACATTTACAAGGACTAGAAATTAAAATTGCTATGGCTATTGTAGCTAATAGAGAACAAAAAGGTCCTTTTAAATCATTAGATGATTTTACCAATAGGATTGCTATTGGTCTTGAGAGCATCAAAATTCTAATCTTTATTGGTGCCTTTCGCTTTACCAATAAAACTAAAAATCAATTGTTGATACTGGTAAGCTTGCGGTACAATGCGCCAACTACCACTACAGATTTACTCTTGCTTCAAGAACCTTTTAAAGAATTTCAATTGCCCAGCTTAGAGCGTGCGCCCTTAGAAGATGCCTTTGATGAAATTGAACTCTTAAGCTTCCCTATATCCCACACTCCTTTTGCCTTGTTACAAACCAAATTCAGAGGTGATGTAATGGCTAAAGAATTACTTAATTACCATAAAAAACAGGTGCGTCTATTGGCTTATCTTATTTCTAGAAAACAAGTACCTACTAAACGAGGTACCATGTATTTTGGAACTTGGATTGATGTAGAAGGAACTTATTTTGATACTACGCATTTTCCTGATACGCTGGCACAATATCCTTTTGAAGGTGGTGGTTGCTATTTATTGCTAGGAATTGTAGAAGTCGACTATCATTTTCCAACTATCACTATTACAAAAATGGCCAAAATGCCGTTCGTTCCAGATCCTCGTTATTCGGATGCTAAAGACCATCAATTTACTACACAAAAAAGCATGAGGGAAGATGTAAGCAGCACCCAACGTCAGCCATATCCACAGGCACATGAAATTAACATTCCGAGATATAAAATGGGTCAATAACCATTTATACGCTTTAAAAATCTAACATTATGACTCTATTTAACGATACAGAACTATTTACTACAGGAACAGCGGGAAAAAAAATTTTTGACCTTCCCGACTGTGAATTAGTATTGATTGACAATTTCTTCTCAAAAGAAGAATCAGATGAATATTACGAATGCTTATTACATCAAACCAAATGGCGACAGTATGAAATGGACATTTACAACAAAAGACTTACTGCGCCAAGAATGATCGCATGGTATCAGGACAATTCACAACATTTAAAATGGACGACTGAATTATTAGCCATAAAGGATAGGGTACAAAATGAAGTGGAGTTAGACTTTAACGCAGTACTACTAAATCTCTATCGCAACGGTAAAGATGGTGTAGCTTGGCACAGCGACAAAGAACATAATTCAGGTCCAAATCCTACTATAGCTTCTGTTACCTTTGGAGAAACACGCTTATTTAGACTGCGCCATAAATTCCGTAAAGACATTCCAATGGTCGAAATACCATTACACCATGGCTCTTTCTTACTAATGTCAGGGACTACTAATAGTTTCTGGCAACATCAAGTGCCCAAAACAGCACGCGAAGTACTACCGCGTATCAACTTAACATTTAGAAGAGTACGGGATAAACATTGAATCCTAGACTATTCCATATTTCTTAGTACTAAAGTAATGTCTAACCTCTACATCAATGACTAGAGTCAGCTCCTATATTAGTAGAGTTTGTTCTTGAATTTATTCCAAGATTTCTACCATATGAGTCAATAAATAAAATAAGAACATTCTTGAACAATAAAAAAAAGCATTAACGCTAGAGTTAATGCTTTTTTAAAATTAAATTTTTAATTCCCCTTGATCCATCAAATCTGGTTCGTCACCAGTAATGGCTCCAACACCCATTTTTAGTAAGGTTACTAAAGTATTATTTTTAGGGTCCCAATAAAATGCTTGTGTTGGTCTTATACCAATTGCGGTAATATTAGGATCGTTTACACCCTCAAACCAAGCGTCATCTGAACTTTTATACAGTTCTTTTATAATATTCATATCCGTTGAAATTAATGCTTGACCGTATACATTTAAAAATTTCATTTTACTTGGATCAGAATAGATAAGATGCGTACTGCTGTCTATCTTAATATTTTGATTGTGTTGGCTATTTTTATTACTTAAAAACCAAATATTCCCCATTTCATCTACTTTCTTAGTACTCATAGGAACCATATGTAATGGTTGCTGGCTTAACGCTGTAGTAAACATTGCAAAATCTATATCCATTGCAAGGTCTTTTATTTTTTCCTTTGCTTCTTCGCTAAATAAATTTTTTGTACTCATGATATCTCTTTTTTTTATTTCTTAATTAGTATTTACGTAAAGTTAACACCAATTTCAATGATGATTTAGAATGGAATATAATGTTGAAACAATTTTATGTAATACTACAAGTTCCCAGATCAAGAACATTCATTTAGATTAAACCTCCAGTATTCACTTAAAAACAACAACCTATAGGCAACATTATCAACTCATTAACTTTTATATGCAATAAATTAACTAACTTTAAGCTATGAGAAAGCACTATAACATAATCATTGCTGGAGCTGGAGGAATTGCAGAAGCTGCTGCCTTATTGTTAATCGAATGGAGTGAGGTTACACCTACACTTTTTATAGGAAACAGAACGATATCTAAGGCAAAAAAAGTAGCCCACTGGTTAGATAATGGAAGTACAAAGCCAGCAGAAATTAAAGCTTTCTTACTACCCGAAAAAGGGCTTACTGACCAAATGATTAGCATTTTAGAAACAGCTGATATTATACTTGACTGTTTACCTGGTAGTCAGGCACCTCGTATGGCTCAATTAGCAAAGGACTATAGCTTGCACTACGCTAATCTAACCGAGTATGTTGCTGAAACTGATACAATTATTTCATTGGCAAAAAATGCCAAAACTGGATTTATCCTACAAACAGGATTGGCTCCGGGTTATATCGATTTACTAGCAAACGGAATGTTTCAAAAGTTTTGTACTGATTATAAAGTCAATTCTGTACATACCCTACAGTTTAAAGTGGGTGCTTTAACAAAACATGCCGTAGCGCCCCATTACTATGGTTTTACGTGGAGCCCCGTAGGTGTAGCTACAGAATACTTAAAAGATACCATCGTCTTACGTGATTATCAAAAAACCACTTTGCCTTCTCTAACTGAAAGAGCAACCATTATTATTAATGGAAAGGTATATGAAGAAGACCTGACCTCAGGTGGCGCTGCAGATTTACCTGATGCTCTGGAAGGAAAAGTACATACTTTAGATTATAAAACGCTGCGTTTTCCGGGCCATTATGCTTGGATTAAAGAACAGATTCACAATATAAAAAATAAGAAAAACCACATTAGTACACTTCAAGAAAAAATGGAAGCTATGATTCCGCATAACGAAGACGACCAAATCGTTTTATATGCTGCCATTGAAGGAAAAGATATTGAAGGAGTTTTGCGCCGTCGCGAAATTGCTAAAGTTGTGCTTCCGCAAAAAGTAGGACATCACCATTTACGAGCAATACAGACCACCACAGCAGCCCCCTTGGTTCAAGCTGCTCAACTACTACTCGAAACCAATCCGCATGGCATAATCTTACAAAGCCAGATAGATCCTAATGCCTTTCTTAATGGGAACTATGTTTCAAGAGTCTATGGTAAAATATAGATATTAATAGCAAACTTCATTATAACTATTGGCCTAAGCTAAAAAAATAATAGTTTCCTCGCAATTTATTTAGCAGCGAACACATAACACTCCATTTTAATTTAATTTCCAGCTTTCAAAACAAGTTAATGTTCTACTTCTAAAGTAATTTTAACATAGTAGAACTCCTTTAATGAAAGACTTTATCAGTACTAATATTATACCTTTGCAGCTAATAAACTATCGCCTCAAAAATTTAAAATGGATCAAGATAAATTTATTTTTTGCCTCGAAGCTGTTAATGATGTTGACATCCCTACTGCTACCTTAACTGTCAAAAGCTTAGAACAATTAGCTATAGATAATCAAATTAATAGTATTTACAAATCATGTGATACTATAGAAGGATTAGAGGAAAGTTTGAGTGCCCTACTCTATGATGATCATGATTTCAAAGATTACGAAATCATTTACTTAGTAATGCCTGGAGAAGAGAACTCCATTTGCCTTAACGATTATTATTACAGTCTAGAAGAAATTGCCGAACTTTTTGATGGAAAAATGAAGGGCAAAATAATTCATTTTGCCAACGCTAAGGTATTAGATTTAAGTGATGAAGAATCACAGTACTTTCTAGATATTACGGGTGCTCGTGCTATTTCAGGCTACGGTAGACTGATTGATAAAATCCCCAGTATTGCATTAGACAAAGCTTTCTTCAATATTAGTCAAGATGAAGAAGATATTATTGAAATTGTTGAGGAATTACATCAAAAACATTATGCGCTATGCAGACTACTTGATTTTAGATTGTACTATTAAACAAGAATCATAATATTCGCAACTTACACCTTAAAAACTACTATTTTACCGCTATAAAGACTTCTTTATCGAATATTTTTATAATAAATGAGATACTATTTTTTGTAATATTACGCTATATTAAAATACAATAACCTGACACTAAAAATGAGAACTTATTATATCAATAATGGTAATGAAAATGGTGGTCCTTTTACTTTTGAAGAATTAAAAAATCAGCCGGTATATAAGACTACATTAATATGGTATCAAGGTATGGACGAATGGACACATGCTGAAAATATAGAAGAGCTTAATTCCCTTTTTACCATACAGCCTCCTCCTATAAAACGTATTGTTCCTATTCAAGAGGAGAGCAATGACGAAGTAGTTGAAACTATCTTAGGACTGAAGAAAAGCTATTTTTATTTGGCAGTAGCCTCTTTAGTAATTTTTATTTTTATAATCACTCTAAACATTATTCAAGAAAACAAGAAAAATGAATTAGAGCTAAAAAATAAAGAAACGGAGTTTAGCAATGAAAAAGTTAAATTGCAACGTAAAGAATTTAATGAACAGCGTTTTCAAGATGAAATTCAAAAAAGAATCACAACAGAGAATAATAATAAAAGGAGAAAAGATTCTATCAACAATCGTCTTACGGTTATCAAAAATGAATTAATCGATAATAAAAGACAGCTTATCTTAGCACAAAAAGACTTGGCTGAAGCCGAAGAATTCAAATTATTACGATCAGAAAGTACAAGAGATGAACAGCTTCAGATCATCCAAAATGACATTGAAGAATGGAGAAAAGAAATTAATAAGTTGGAGAATGAAGCCAATAGACTGTATTTAGAATTAGAAACTATCCATTAAACTAACATTAGATTAAAAATTAATTGTAATTCCTAAAAGCAGATACATTATTATGAAGCAGATAAAATGGTTTGAAAGAAAGTTTAATTTTGAAAATAATCAAAATATTTTCCCATCGATTATAGAACGCCTTTCAGGGACCTCATTGCGATTAGAAGATAAATTAAAAACAATAAATTCCCATCTTCTTACAGATAAGAAGGAAAATAAATGGTCAATTCAGGAAAACATTGGGCACTTAATAGATCTCGAAACACTTTGGCAAGGCCGATTTGAAGATATCCTAAATAACGAAGTAGAACTACGCCCCACCGACCTAGCAAATTCCAAGACCGACTTAGCCAATCATAATGCCACCAAAATTGAAGACTTAGTTGCTACCTTTAGAAAGCTGAGACAACACACAATCTATCTTCTTGAAAATATTGACGAAGAAATGGTATTTAAGTCCGCCCTTCATCCTACATTAAAAACACCTATGCGCACCATGGACTTGTTTTTATTCGTTGCAGAACACGATGATCATCATTTGGCTAAAATTTCAGAAATAATAAAACACAATTCAGTACAGCAGCAATCTTAATCACATTTCAACCAGCCTGTAATACTCATTCGAGTTTTTTGTGTAACTAACACTTCATGTAATAGTTCATCGCTTTTAAAGAATACCGTTTTACCCTGTGTGGGAGCAATTTTTTGATTCTTATTCTGTTGGTGAATTAATAATTCACCTCCATCAGCCGTTTGCCACTCACTGTTCAAGTAACTAATCATCGAATATTTACGACTGGGATTATTTTGAAATTGATCATAATGCTGCAAATAAAAATCTCCCTTTTCGTACAATGAATAATGAAATTCGTAGCCTGTGATCCCTGTGAAACAGCTTTCATTCAGATAACTAATAAAGGCTTCAATTTGTTCAAAAAAAGCGTTTTCAAAGGCATTGTTATTCTTTTTGTCAAGCCAATATATAGAATCACTGCGCACGGCGCTGTCATAAGCAATCACTTCTGAATTGCCTGTGCCTGCAGTAATCAATAAATCTTGTTGGTTTAAGGCAAGTAAATTTTTCTTTAAGTTGTTAGCCAAATCATCACTTAAAAAATGTTCAGATATACCTACTTTATTATCAATATAGGAGGTAATCAAAGCTTCAAAGCTATTTTCCATTAGTTGTTCATCAACCGCAAGTGCGGTCAACTTTGGTAAGGTAGTACATATAGCCTCACGTATAACATGTTGATAATAAAAAAATAGCGCTTAGAAACAATCTTCTAAACGCTATTTAAATAGTAATAATAATAAATGCTACAGTTTACTAATGTAACTACCATAAATATCTTTGAACTGATAACCTTTAGATATACGGTCTTTACTCAATTTATTATGTTCGACCAAGGCCCAAAGAATAAATTCCTTCATAAAGAATTTGTCTTCCTTGGCTAAATCAGGTTGGTATTGTTTAACTAAAATTTCGAGTGGTACAATTGCACCTAAGATTCTTTGATATTCCTCATCACTAGCTTCATCTAATAGTTCAAATCCGCTTTCGGCAAAAAACCATTCGATCAAATCAGTATAGGGAGTTTTCTCATTTGGTTTTTCTAATTTCTCAATAGGAGGAAAATAGGCTGGAAAAAAAGTATGAATAGCAGATCCTAAAAGATTTTGAGCCACAGTTGCTGCTCCCTCCTGCTCCCCTTCATAAACCAACTCTACTTTACCTGTTATAGCTGGAATAATTCCCATAAAATCAGACAAACGTAAAGTTGTTCTAGCTACACCAGCTTTTAAAGCACGACGCTCAGCAGTACTTAGTAAATTCTCATAAGCGGTAATACTCATCCTCGCACTCACCCCACTTTTATTATCTATATACTCACTTTCACGAGCCTCAAAACCTATTTGTTCCAGTAAATCTTTAGCCAAAGAAGGCACATAAACCATATCACTTTGTACTGCATCTAGCTTAGCTTCTTGTTCTGTTATCGTGCGAGCTACCTTAATTGTTTCGGGGTAGTGAGTAAGTATTTGCGAGCCAATTCTATCTTTTAACGGGGTGACAATACTCCCACGATTAGTATAATCTTCTGGATTCGCAGTAAATACAAATTGCATATCCAAAGGCATACGCAGTTTAAACCCTCTAATTTGGATATCCCCTTCTTGCAAAATATTAAACAAAGCTACTTGAATACGTGCTTGTAAATCAGGTAGTTCATTAATTACAAAAATACAACGGTTTGCACGCGGAATCATTCCAAAATGAATTACACGGTCATCAGCATATGATAATTTTAAATTTGCTGCTTTGATAGGATCCACATCTCCAATCAAATCGGCTACGGTAACATCCGGTGTTGCTAGTTTTTCAGAAAAGCGATCACTTCTGTGCAACCAAGAGATGGGTGTTTCATCTCCTTTAATTTCAATAATTTCTTTGGCAAAACGAGAAATAGGATTAAATGGATCATCATTGATCTCAGAGCCTGTGACAAAAGGAATGTATTCGTCTAATAAATCAACCATTTTACGTGCCAATCTAGTTTTGGCTTGACCACGAAGTCCTAATAGATTGATATTATGACGCGATAATATAGCTCGCTCTAATTCTGGAATAACAGTATTTTCAAATCCATGCACCCCTTCAAAAGCGGGCTTGCCTGATTTTATTTTTTCTCGTAAGTTATTTCGTAATTCCTCTTTGATTGGTAAGCTTTTATATCCCGTAGCTTTTAATGCACCTAATGTATTTATATTCTCTATTTTCATATTTTGTATTTAAAAATTGAATAATTAGATTTAAAAATTCAACTTATTTATTATTTTATTTACAACTCTGAAACCTACTTCACTCTTTTTTTCCTATTGGTTTCGTAATCTTCAAAAATCATTTCGCCTAAACCTTTCAGTCCTGTATAAAACGCTTTTCCTTGGTTGGCTTCGGTGAATTTATTGACAAACTTTTGTAAGTACGGATCATTTGCAATCATAAAGGTCGTAATAGGAATATGGAGTTTGCGGGCTTGTTGTGCTTGACTGTAACATTTGTCAACAATGTATTCATCTAAACCATTACTATTCATATAGTATGAACCATCACGTTCACGAACACAGCTAGGTTTCCCATCAGTAATCATAAAGATTTGCTTATTGGTATTTCTTTTTCTTCGCAGTAAATCCATTGCTAATTGTAATCCTGCCACAGTATTGGTATGAAAAGGACCAACTTTCAAATAGGGTAAGTCCTTTATAGCAATGGGCCATGCGTCATTACCAAAAACTAAAATATCTAAAGTATCTTTAGGGTAGCGTGTCGTAATTAATTCGGCAAGCGCCATGGCAACTTTTTTGGCAGGTGTGATTCGATCTTCACCATATAAAATCATACTGTGACTAATATCAATCATCAGTACCGTACTCATTTGGGATTTATATTGCGTTTCTTCGACAACCAAATCATTCTCAGTCAACATAAAGTCAGCGACACCATTATTAATTTGGGCGTTGCGCAAACTTTCTGTTAACGAAATTCGCTCTAAACCATCACCAAAATGAAATTCTCTAAATTCCCCAGTATGTTCGTCACCGTTTCCAGAATGTTTTGTTTTATGATTACCACTTCCAGATCGCTTTAAATTACCAAAAATTTGATCTAAAGCTTGTTGCCTAATGGCACGCTCTGTCTTAGCTGTGATTCCCAGTCCAGAAGATCCATCCTCTTTAACTTCATCTCTTATGTAGCCTTTTTTCTTTAAATCCTCTATAAAATCATCAATAGTGTAGTGTTCATCAGTGAGTTTATATTCCTTGTCCAATTCCCGCAACCAGTCGATTGCTTCATCAAAATCCCCTGAAGTATGGGTGATTAATTCTTTGAATATACCAAAGAGTTTTTCAAACGGAGATTGATTTGGCGCTTCGTATTGCTTGAAATAAAAACCTTTTTTATTATCATTTTCCATAGCCATTAAAATTACAGCTATTTTAAATAAACCCGTGGCAAACGTTTATTAATTTTTAGTTAAAACAGTAACCATTCCACCAATGAAATTCAAACTGGTCTTTATACTTTTTAAATTAATTAAAGTGAGAACTGAATTAGTCAATTAAACCATCAAAAGATGTCACCGTCGACATAAAACCAGGAACCATCTTCCATTTTAAAAATAGAATGTTCGTGATGTATTTGTCCTTTTAGTTCCTGATCCAGATAATACGCCTTAAAAGTAACTGTATTAATTGTTGTACTTAAAACTACTAATTTAATCCACTGATTGCATTTTGACCATGCAAAAACATCGGCTTTTTTATGATGTTTTCTAGTAGAAAAATGTGTTGTAGCTACCAAGTAATCCGCTTTTTGCGTAGCAAATGCTGAGTAGCGAGAACGCATTAAGGCTTCTGCAGTGGGTGGCTTGATAACAGCTTTAATATAAGGACTACAACATTCTTCAAATAGTTGCTCAGAGCCACAATAACATTTTATCATTTATCCCTAATTAGATTTGACCATTAAGTGCAATGATTCTTTGTTGCAGTTGATTGAGTAAAACTTGATATTTACTAATTTCAATTAAATCAGCATCATCGTCTGAAAAGTCTAAAAAATCATCTAATTGTTCGCTTACTTCAACCAATTTATTATTTGCCTCTTTAGCATTTTTTTCTGCAATCAAATCTATAATTTCCTGAACATTTTGCTTTAACAGCTCAAAATTATTTTGTTTCATATTTCTATTATTTAACTTTCGTCAGAAGATTTACTTTCATTAAACTTTTTGGTGATTTGTTTTAGTTTCTCTTTCCTTTGTGCTTGTGCTAACTTTGCTTTGTCTTGTGCTTTATGAAGTTTATCATTATGCTTTTTAATATTTCTCTCGTTATTTCTACTCATAATCAATTTTTTATAATGTGATAACTGCTAGTATTTAAAAACACTATAATTTATAAGCAGTAAACAATCTTGTCCTAATAATAACATTAATGGCAAAGTTCGGAAATTTAAACTAGAAATACGACAAGCTAATCGAACTAAACAAATAATCATAAAACACTTAATATCAATAACATACTCTTAATCAGAATTCTAAAAACGAATACTGCTAACCTAATTAATTTAAAAAAATATAAAAAATTTGCATTTTAAGGGAGATTTTCCAACATTTGGGAAAATATCAAAGTTTTTTTTTACTGGAAAGTTATAAATTAAGCCATTAATTTATAGTTTGATAATGTCTTAGTTAGAATCCGTAAAATTATATAAAATACAGCAATGGAATCTGAAAATAGTTGGTCGAAATTTATTAATTGGTTTATAGCGAGACCAAAAACTACGGGCTTACTTGTAGGTTTTATCTTGTCCCTTACTGTGTCCTTTATTGTTTTACAACAATTCTTAATTGCAAAAGAGTACAAGCATGATGAAATGAGCAATAAACTCTATGTTATTCATCAAAACATTGAACAGTCCCTTAAAAACTGCTATACATCTACACTAACCTTAGCCTTGACCATTAATGACGAAGGGATTCCAGAAGATTTTGATAATATTGGAAAAAAATTAATAGAATCAAATCCTAGTCTAAGTGCTGTACAGCTCGTTCCAAATGGAATTATAAAATACATCTATCCGCTGGAAGGAAACGAAGCAGCAATGGGTTTGAATATTTTAGAATCTAAATCACATAATAAAGAAGCGTTAAAGTCTCTTAGTACTCAAAAAATGTACTTTGCTGGCCCTTTTAACCTGAAACAAGGAGGCGTTGGTATAGTAGGCAGATTACCCGTTTATAATAAAAATTTGTTTTGGGGATTTTCGGCAGTAGTAATAAAATTAGAATCATTACTTAAAGTATCAGGTATAAATTCCCTTGATAATTCTGAATACTATTTTCAGTTTTCTAAAAGAAATCCCACAACTTTAGAAGAAAATTTCTTTTTACCAAAGAAAATTAATTTAACTGATGACAATCACGTTTTTAGTTACGTTCCTGATGGAGACTTTAAACTGTATTTGATAGCCAAAAACCCGTATAGCTTTTATTCATCACTTATTGCTCCTACTATATTAGGTTTTATATTAGCAGCATTATTTGGCTTATTGACCACCTTAATTTTAAAAAAACCAGCTGAGTTACAATTATTAGTTCGTCAGCAAACCGAAAAACTTTTAAATAGTGAACTACGGTTCAAAACTATCTTCGAACAGGCAGCCATCGGAATCGCTATTGTTGACCCTATTAATGGTAAATATCTGGAAGTTAACAATCAATTTTGTAAACTATTAGGATATTCAGAAAATGAGATGAAGGAAAAAACATACCAGTCCATCACCCATCCTGATGATTTACAAAATGATAATACAAATATCAATAAGATTAAAAAAGGAGAAATGCGTGATTATTCCATGCAGAAAAGATATTATACAAGTAAAGGAGAAATAGTCTGGGTTAGCTTAACTATTTCCCCTCTTTGGGAAAAAGGTGAAAAAATAACTAGTAATATTGCCGTTATAGAAGATATTACTTCAAAGAAATTAGCCGAAGAATTAATTAAGAAAAGTGAAAATCATTTCAAAAGCTTATTTGATGATTCTCCCCTTCCTTTAAGAGAAGAGGATTTCTCTGAAGTAAAAAATTATCTCAAGGAGTTAAAATTGATTAATCAAGATGAAGAAATAGTAAGAAACTACCTTACTAAAAATCCACAAATTGTGCATAAATGCCACTCCTACATAAAATTGATTAATGTAAATAAAGCTTGTTTTAATCTTTATAAAGTTGAAAATTTAGAGGAACTGTTAAATACTAAATCGGAATTATTTAACACAAAATTCTTAACTGACTTTACAGAACACCTCGTGGCTATAACTCAGAATAAGACTAAATATTCGTTGGATACTTTAATAAAAAATTCTGAAAATGAATTTCGCAACATTGATTTAAGATGGAACATTATTAGAGGATATGAAGAATCGTTAGAGCGCATTATCGTATCTAATGAAGATATTACCGAACGTAAAAAACAAGAACAAATAATTATTAATTCTCAAGTTCGTATCGAATCCTTAATCAACACCATTGATGGTATTGTATGGGAGTGTGACGCAAAAACATTTGAGTTCACATTTATTAGTAAAAAAGTGGAAAACATATTAGGCTATACTGATGAAGAATGGCTTTCAAGTCCTACCTTTTGGGCTGACCACATCTACAAAGAAGATAAAGCTTCTGTAATGGCATTTTGTTCAGAGCAGACAAGTAAAAATTTAAATCATGATTTTGAGTATCGCATGATTGCTAAAAATGGTAATATTGTATGGTTGCGGGATATTGTAAACGTAATAACTAAAGAGGATAAAGCAGTCAGTCTTAGAGGAATTATGATTGATATAACAAAAACTAAGGACGTGCAAAAAGATTTGAACAATTCTTTTAATTTAGTATCTGAGCAAAATAAAAGGCTACTCAATTTCTCTTATATTGTTTCTCATAATCTGAGATCACACACTAGCAATATTACTTCCCTGACGACATTATTAGAATCAGTTGAATCTAATAATGAAAGAGAGGAGTTAATACACTTACTAAAAACAGTAAGTAATTCTCTTAATGAAACACTATATAATCTTAATGAAGTAGTCAATATTCAAAACAACATCGGACTTGTAACTGAAAATGTAAATTTAAAAAACTACATAGATAATGCACTCGATGTTCTTACAGAACAAATAAAATTAAAGAATGCAACTATAAACTATAAAGTAGCAAATGATATTGAAGTAAATTACAATCCTGCTTATCTAGAAAGTATTCTTTTTAATATTATTTCAAATGCAATAAGATACAGTCACAAAGATCGTGATTCACAAGTTACGATCAATTATTACCTAGAAAATGATATGAAGGTACTCGAAATTTCGGATAATGGAATTGGAATTGACTTAGAAAGATACGGAAATAAGATTTTTGGAATGTATAAGACTTTTAGCGATAATCCTGATTCTAAAGGCATCGGCTTGTTTATTACTAAAAATCAAATTGAAGCTATGGGTGGAAGCATTACTGTAGAGAGCACTCCAGAAATAGGAACTACCTTCAAAATTTATATTTCATGAGAACAAGAGAAATATGGGTAATTGACGATGATATCATTTACAAAACCATCATGAAAAAGATCATTCAAAAGTCAGAAATTTTTCATTCTACGCTACTTTTTTCAAATGGTAAAGAAGCTATCAATGCTTTAAAAGGAGCTATAGAGAATAAAGTTCTACCTCCAGATATCATTCTTTTGGACATAGAAATGCCAGTTATGGATGGTTGGGGCTTCATGGCTGAATTTGCAAAATTTAACTTAGAGATAAATTCTGAAATAAAAATTTACATATCAAGCTCTTCTATAGCCGTGGAAGATAAAATGAAAGCAAAAAACAACCCCAATATTCTAGGTTATATGTCCAAACCCATTAGCCTAAATGACTTGAAATTAATTGCTGCATTTGATTAAAGTGTATTGCCACGTTATAAAGCTGCCTTGATTTCCTCCAAAGACGTATCAGTATATATTAATTGATATATAATTTCTTTTCGCAACTTATCTAAATCCTCATAGTCATAATATTTTGCCCATGAAGTTAAATTAAATAAATTCCTTATTTGTTTGATTTTTTTAGTTGTATCAAAGCTAGTTCGCAAAACCGCTTTGTTATCATAACTTGGATTGTTCTTATGTTGATAATTTACGGTATGATTTATATAATCTGCCTCTAAATAATATAATTTATCAGTTGGGTTATCTGGATAAAAACTTTCCCAAGTAGCAAAACCTAATTTATACTTTGATTCTGATTCTGGCTGCAAAGGAATTAAACGCCATTTACTATTAGCTAATCTTCCCCAATGATTTGAAATTCTATACATTCCTTCATTAGTATAATAATAACTACTACCTGCTTTACTTTGAAACTGTAGTGTAAGCCCTTTAATATTACTCATTGCTACCTCATTAAATACACAAAAAGTATTTTTAAAAGAATTAGGGCTTGGTCGAAAATTTTTTTCCATATGCAAATATAATCAGAAAGTCTAGAAGAGAAAAAACCAATAAATAAATGATTAACTTTGCAGCTTAGAATTTTATAAAAAGAAAGATTATGACGAAAAGTTCAGAAGAAAAAATGTTACAAAAAGGGGTATATACAGGGATAATTGAAAAAGATGAAAATAACAATTTCTTTTGTGGAATCTATCTGTTAGATTACAAAATGGTTCAGGCGAAGCATGCAATTGGTGATCTAATTACAATAAAATCTATAATTGAAAATCCCAGCGACATTAGTCATAACAAATATCCAAAAAAATCAAAAAACTTTGATAAGGCTAATCAAAAGCCAGAGCAATAGATTAGCTTTTTGTAGAAATTGAACGTTTTAGAATAGCTTTTTTTATTTTTTATTTTAGATAAAGTAAAAAATTAAAAAAAAGTGTACCTTTGCAAAAAATTGTTGTTTTTGAAAGTGAATTATATTAATTTCTTCTTTAAAGACAAGTAGTTACCTTATTTATGAAAAAAATAGTTGAATACCGCAAGTTGCTAAATGTAGATAAAACTGCAGAATTAAAAGATTTAAAAACCATTTATCGTAATGCGATGAAAGAAGCTCATCCTGATAAATTTCAAGGTGATGAGGAAGGTTTAAAAGCTGCTGAGGAAAACAGTAAAAAAATTATTGAAGCATACCACTTCTTAGTGAGCATCAATCCAGAAACTATTAAACTAAATTTACCGGAATACACTGAAACGATTTCTACTTCAACTATTACAGATTACAAATTTGTAGAAGGAAGATTGATTATCAATTTCTCAAACGGAAGTGTTTATGAATACATCAGTGTTCCTAAAGCTACTTACGTAAAAATGGTAAATGCAGATTCTCCTGGAAGATTTGCTAAAAGACATATCTTAAATTCTTTTACTTGGAGAAAAACGTTGAATCAAGATTAAATTCTAAATTCATTTTTTTTGATTTAAAGTTAAAGAAAAGCATTAAACCCCGATTATTTTCAATAATCGGGGTTTTTTATATTAAATTCTCGATGGTAAATAATTATTGAATGTAAGAAGGAAGTACGCAAATACACTGTACTTTAAGGCATACAATAACACTATTTACAATTCGCTTTCATAACTACGTCGATCACCTTTAGCTCTACCTCCTTTTATTAAAGTATCTTAAAAATCCGTAGTATTTCACCTCCTTCACTGCTAACCAAAGATTACTAAAATAGATTATTAAATTACAAAAAACTACTATTGCATAATCAACTTGTTTTTAATACTTTAGCAATCCAAACAAACCAAAACTCAAACAACCAAAATGACTCAATTTTATCACAAATACAAAGCACAGTATAAAAAAGCAAAAGAGATGCTGGAAATACTGGAAAAACAACGACGGGAGATTAATTCAAATTTAGAAAATGATCCTATTTGCGCCACCTTACACAAGGAATTACGAACCGTTAATATGGATATCAAAATCACCTTAAACGAAATCGAACAAGCCGAGTTTGACATTAGCAAAACAGATTCTCAAAAAAATTTATCTGAAATTTAGTTCCAATTGAGACTAAATTTAACTACAGATTAAGCTAAATTACCCTTTTTTAGCTTAGGCAATTTCTTGCAATAAAACTTATCTCCATATCGCTTAAGTAGCGTTGTAATTTTTAAAAAAAAGTAATTATATCATCTTCAATAACAAATAATTACAGAGGCTCTGTTGTATCCAATAGCATTATCCACTTTTTTACTATTTGGAACAATAAGATAATGTATTCAATTTCAAACACATGCAATATAATAAGAATACAAATACATACGCTAATTCAAAAAACAGATATAAAAAATATAACAAAAATTTAGGTTACAAAAATATTTATACTTTGATAAATTTAAATACTTTTGCACACTTAACTCAATTAACTAATTTATAATGAAAAAAATAATTTTATTTCTTTCAGCTGCAGTTCTTTTAGCATCATGTAGCAAAGACAAGTACACTATTTCTGGAACCGCAAAAGGAATCGAAAACGGAAAAACAATTATCGTTGAAACACAAGATGCTAATGGCATGGGATTAATTGCTGTTGATACAGTAAAAGTTGAAAACGAGAAATTTGAAATAACAGGTAAAGCTTTAGAACCAGCTTTCCATACTTTACAAGTAGAAGGAATTCAAGGAAAAGTACCATTCATTTTAGAAAATGGAGATATTGAAGTTACTATTGATAAAGATAGTATCCAAAAATCTAAAGTTTCTGGAACGTACAACAATGACGAATATGTTAAGTTCAATGAAGAGATCAAAGTAGTTCAAAAGAAACTAATGGATTTTCAAACGAACAACATGCAGGCAATGAACAATGCACAACAAACGAAGGATACTGTTGTCATTAACAATTTAATGCAACAATTTACAAAGCTTCAAGAAGAAGTTGCTACTGCGTCTAAATCTAAATACATTACGTATGCAGAGACACACCCTAAATCTTTTATCAGTGCTTTAATAATTCAAGGTATGGTAAACGATCCTAGTGCTGACATTAAAAAGACCGAAGCTATTTACAATAGTTTTGATGAGTCTTTGAAAAGTACTAAACCAGGTAAAGCGATAAAAACTAAATTAGACGAAATGAAATCGCCTACAACTGGTGCTACTGCTCCAGCTGTTGGTGACGCTAAATGAAGTGCAGATTTTTCTGCGCCTAACCCGCAAGGAAAAGTTATTTCTCTTAAAGAAAGTTTAGGAAAAGTTACAATAGTAGATTTCTGGGCATCATGGTGTGCTCCTTGTAGAAAGGAGAACCCGAATGTAGTGGCCTTATACAAAGAATTGCATTCAAAAGGTTTAAACATCATCGGTGTTTCTCTTGATAAAGATGCTGCTAAGTGGAAAGAAGCTATCGCAAAAGACAAGTTAACTTGGAACCAAGTTTCTAATCTAAAATTTTGGGATGAACCTATTGCAGCGCAATATAAAGTAGAAGCTATTCCTGCTACTTTTATTCTTGATGCTTCAGGTAAAATTGTTGCAAGAGATTTAAGAGGAGAAGAATTAAGAGCTAAAATCTTAGAACTTTTAGCTAAATAATGTAAAAATTTACGAAGAATAAAAAAATCTCCCTAGTGGAGATTTTTTTATTTTATTCAATACCAATAGGTTAAAAAATAATCTAAAATTAAGTGCAAAATTAGTTTGTAGAAACGAAAAGTGTTCCTATATTTGCCACCGCTAACAACAACAACAAACGTTGTTATCAAAGGCCTGGGGGAGATACTCAAGCGGCCAACGAGGGCAGACTGTAAATCTGCTGACTACGTCTTCGTAGGTTCGAATCCTACTCTCCCCACCAAAACGCTTCAAGTAATTGAAGCGTTTTTTTTATGCTTCTCCTCAAGATAAAACTAAAGTCCTAGATGATTCCTTGGATGAACGATCTCAGCAAAAATTATCTTTAATACTGAGGCATTCTATGGCTATACTCTCACCTTCTTACATTTAATGCTTCTTTTCATAAAATCGCATATTAATACTCTTTAAGACGCTTGCAAATTACTTTAAACCGTAGGCATTTAGTATTCTAGAATGATACAAAAAAATACCCGCATTTTCCAATTTAGAAAATGCGGGTATTTAGTATTTTTTAGAATGAATTTTAAACTACTCTAAAATGAAACTTACAGTAACGTTTGCGGTAATTTCGATTTCTCCAGCTGCAAGAGTTTCTCTTGGCATAGCAGTATCACTCATTTCCATTGTCTTCATCCTTGCATATACTGGCTGTGGGTGGTATGTTTGTGTATTGTCATTAATAGTCATGGCACGTCCTACTTTTTGTCCTAAAACAGACACATAATCTTCTGCTTTTAACTTAGCGTTTTTCATCGCTAACTTTCTAGCGTCAGACTCGTGTTTCGCTAGATTTGAGGATTGAAAAACTACATTGTCAATTCTATTGATACCCTGACTAACTAAACCATCCATCAATTCATCATACATAGATAAGTCTCTTACTATTATTTCAATAGTTTGTGTAGCATTGTACGATGTTTTCTTTTTTTCATAATCGTACTGAGGATTTAAAGAAACACGCTGTGTTCTATAGTCAGCAGGAGCTAAATTCATTTTTTTAATCAGTTTTAGAACTGCTTCTACTTGCTGATCGTTTTGTTTTTTAACCTCCTTAGCATTGTTCCCTTTAGTTTCCACCGTAGCACTGATAGTCGCCTGATCTGGAACTACTTTTATCTTAGCTTCACCTGTAACATTTATTTGAGGAACTTGCTTGATTTCTTGTGCATACGATAAAGTCATAAACATCATCGATAGCAATAGTACTGCTTTTTTCATATTCGTTTTATTTTTAAATTGTTCATAAATTAGTATTACTATTCTTTCAAAAGCCATGCCATTATAACTTGCCCATCTTAGCCATAACAAAAAGTAACACGATTGGAATAGTTAATAATACAACCATCAAAGTATGATCAACTAATAAATGAGGATTAGAGACCAAAGTAATAATGTACCCCCCTATCGCACCTCCAAAATGTGCTGTATGTCCAATATTATCATTTTTAGCTTTCATCCCATAAATGGAATATAATAAATACAAAATTCCGAATAGATATGCGGGTATGGGTAAAATAAAAAACAAGCCTAACATCATGTTGGGCTGTAACAATATAGCCGAATATAAGATTCCTGTGACCGCACCAGAAGCACCAACCGCTCTATAACTGTAGTCATCTTTATGAAAAACAATCGTAAGTAAGCTTCCAAATAATAGACTCCCAAAATAAATGATTAAGAAAGAAAAACTACCCAAATAACCTAAGACCACTGGAGCAAAAAAATAGAGCGTTAGCATATTAAAGGCTAAGTGTGCAATATCCGCATGAAGAAATCCCGATGAAAATAATCTTATTTGCTCTCCTGCACGCACACTACCCATGTGAAATTCATATTTTCTAAAAAAAGTAATATCATTAAAGCCTTTGTAGCTGAAAAGTACATTTGCAACAATGATTGCAATCAAAATGGTATTCATATAGTCTATTTATTGTGAAATGTAAATATAGTGATTCTCCTAGACCCGATTAGTCTAACATTAAAATTATACGGATATTCATTTTTGGCTTATCTTTGCAAGAAAAATTCTGCATGCAATTTCTAATTTTCATCATCGCTTATCCATTTCTTTGGTTTGTGTCTATACTCCCATTTCGCATTTTTTACTTTTTATCTGATATTATCTATTTTTTAGTCTACTATATTATTGGCTACAGGAAAAAAGTGGTTAGAGCTAACCTAGCTTTAGCCCTTCCTCATCTCAATGAACAAGAACGTTTAATAATTGAAAAAAAATCGTACCAACACCTTTGCGATATGTTTATGGAAATGATAAAAACCATGACCATTTCATCTAAAGAAATGAATAAAAGGTTTGTTATCACAAATATTGAGTTGATTAAAGAATATGAAAAAGAAGGCAGAAGCATTATGCTGCTAGCGTCTCATTATGCTAGCTGGGAATGGTTAATTACCATGAACCAGAAAATATCATATCAAGGTGTTGGAGTTTATAAAAAAATAGCTAATAAATATTTTGATAAATTGATTAGGGATATTCGTTCAAAATACAATACTAAATTAGTAGCGACTCGGGACACCATCCCCTTAATTGCAAATAATCAAAAAGAAGGAATCCTATCGATTTATGGTTTAGCAAGTGACCAGTCTCCTAAACATGATCGCATTTTTCATTGGGATTCTTTTATGGGTGTCGAAGTTCCAGTACATACAGGAGCTGAAATGCTGGCTAAAAAATATGATTTAAATGTAGTTTTTGCCAAAGTAAGAAAATTAAAAAGAGGCTACTATGAAGCCACTTTAATTCCTATTACAACAGAACCAAACACTATTCCTGATTTTGGAATTACCCATACTTTCATTCAAGAAGTGGAGAAACAAATTCATGAAGCGCCCGAATATTATTTTTGGACACATAAAAGATGGAAGCACAGAAGGTAATTAGTTCTCTCAATTTTAGTTTTAATTAACTAGTGTTCCCAATTTATTTCGTTAATTTTGATTCTAACACCCAATAAAATGAACTTAAAAATCAATAATAGGTTTAGTGTCGAATTGCCGGCAGATGTAAATGAAACGAATACAATACGCCAAGTTCATAACGCATGCTTTTCCTATGTAACTCCCCGAACACCGTCCAATCCAAAATTAATTCATTTTTCTAACGAAACAGCTAAGCTAATTGGTATTACGTCTGAAGAAGCTGAATCTGTAGGTTTTACAAATATTTTTTCCGGAAAGACCATTTTACCTGACACACGCCCCTACTCGATGAGTTATGCAGGTCATCAATTTGGTAATTGGGCTGGACAGTTAGGAGACGGTAGAGCAATTATATTAACAGAGATCGAACATCAGCAGCAAAATTATACGCTACAACTTAAAGGAGCAGGTATAACGCCCTATTCTAGACGGGCAGATGGATTAGCCGTTTTACGCTCTTCTATTCGTGAACATCTCTGTAGTGAGGCTATGTTTCATCTTGGAGTTCCTACTACTAGATCACTTTCTTTGATTCTCACTGGTGATGAAGTTTTACGAGATGTAATGTATGATGGAAATCCTGAATATGAAAAAGGTGCAGTTGTTTGTAGAGTAGCGCCCTCTTTTATTAGGTTTGGTAATTTTGAATTGTTTTCATCCCAAAATGACTTTAAAACACTAAAAGATCTAACCGACTTTACTATTAAATACCATTTCCCTACCATTGCAGGTACTAATAAAGAAAGTTATATTCAGTTTTTCACCGAAGTGGCCGTAAAAACCCGTGAAATGATCGTGCACTGGCAAAGAGTAGGTTTTGTTCACGGAGTTATGAACACAGATAACATGTCTATTCTAGGCTTAACCATAGATTACGGTCCTTATGGTTGGTTAGAGGATTACAATCCAGACTGGACTCCTAACACAACTGACCGTGAAAACCGCAGGTATCGTTTTGGGAATCAACCCCAAATAGCCCTTTGGAACTTATATCAATTAGCTAATGCCTTATATCCTTTAATTGAAGAAGCAGCTCCCTTAGAAGCGATCTTAAATGACTTTCAAATAGCCTATGAAGAGGATTATCTAAAAATGATGCGCGCTAAAATTGGTTTACAATTAAGGGAAGAAAATGACAAGCAACTCATCCATCTCTTAGTCGAAAATTTACAATTGATTGAAACCGATATGACTATTTTCTTTAGAAAAATGAGCCAAGTAAGTAAACAGCATTCTGTTGAAGAAGCATTAGAAGTTATTAAAGATGCATTTTATAAAGCTGATGATTGTATTGAAGATGTTACTAATACTTGGTTGTACTGGTTCACTCAATACCTGAATCGCTTAAAACAAGAAACTTTTACTGACAGTGAACGTAAAATTTTGATGAATACAGTAAACCCTAAGTATGTACTGCGCAATTATATGGCACAGTTAGCGATTGAAGCGGCCGAAAAAGAAGATTACTCCTTAATTAGCGAACTACACGAACTGCTTAAAAGACCTTACGAGGAACAAGTTGAAAAGGAGCAATGGTTTAGCAAAAGACCTGACTGGGCAAGAGAGAAAATAGGAAGCTCAATGCTTTCTTGTAGTTCGTAATACCATTGTACTAAGTATTTGAGCCTTACTAATAGATCTAAAGTATTTATGTTTTAAAAGCAACTAAGCATAGTATAAATAAAAAATCCCTCTAAAAAAATTAAAGGGATTTTTTTTTATAATCGATCATTTAGCTATACTGAAAACCAATTCTTTACCAATTCATCTTCAAGCGGCCTAGCATCCACATGAATAAATTCATTTGTATGCTTATTGTATTCGTAGTCTTTAGACCAAATCGCATGATTTTTAGCTAACTCTTTGATACTATTACATACGTAGTTTATCTCTTCGCTTGTCGTAGTTTGGTGTATAGACATTCTAATCCATCCTGGTTTTCTAATTAGATCTCCTAACGATATTTCGTCTACTAATTTATGAGAGGTTTCTTGGTCTACATGCAGTAAAAAATGCCCATACGTTCCCGCACAACTACAGCCACCGCGCGTTTGAATTCCAAATTTGTCGTTTAACAACTTTACTCCCATATTAAAATGCAAATCATCAATGTAAAAAGAAATAACCCCTAACCTATCTTGATGCTGCGAGGCCAGTATATGAATATTCGAAATAGATCCTAAAGTTTTAAATACATAGTCAACAATTTCATGTTCACGGTTCATAATATTTTCGACCCCCATTTTTTCTTTCAACTGAATGACCAAAGCAGTCTTAATCACTTGTAAAAACCCTGGTGTACCGCCATCTTCTCTATCTTCAATATTATCTATGAATTTATGTTCGCCCCAAGGATTGGTCCATGAAACGGTTCCTCCTCCTGGATTATCAGGAACTAGATTTTGATATAATTTTTTATTAAAAACCAATATGCCTGGAGTTCCAGGTCCGCCCAGGAATTTGTGAGGCGAAAAGAAAATGGCATCTAAGTAGCTTTCTGGATCTTCTGGATGCATGTCTATAGTGACATAAGGCCCAGAACAAGCAAAATCTACAAAACAAAGACCGTTATGCTGATGCATCAATTTAGCAACGTCGTGGTACTGCGTTCTGATTCCTGTTACATTAGAACAAGAAGTAATAGAAGCGATTTTAAAACTTCTATCTTTATATTTCTCTAATAAAATTTCTAAATTTTCAATACTTAATAATCCTTCATCATCTGATGGTATCACCTCAACATCTGCAATGGTTTCTAGCCAAGTAGTTTGATTAGAATGATGCTCCATATGAGATATAAAAACAATTGGTTTTTTATCAGCAGGAATTGTAATAAAATCTTTTAAATTCTCAGGAACTTTTAGCCCCAGAATTCGCTGAAATTTATTGACCACTCCAGTCATTCCGGTACCATCAATAATCAATACATCATCGCTGTTTGCGTTGACATGATTTTTAATAATATGTCTTGCTTGATGGTAAGCTTTGGTCATGGCTGTACCAGAAACAGTAGTCTCAGTATGAGTATTAGCTACAAAAGGGCCAAATTCATTCATCAATTTTTCTTCGATAGGACGATACAACCGACCGCTAGCAGTCCAATCTGTATAAATAATCTTCTGTTTTCCATAAGGTGAAACAAATTCCTGATCAATCCCTATAATGTTCTCGCGAAACTGTTGAAAATACTGCTCTAAATTTGTGGGTGACATGGCCATTTAAATCCTAATTTTGAGGTCAAATATACTGAAATTTCATCTCTTAAAAATGGAACTATTCATAAATTCCAGACGGAATTAAAAGAATAATGAAATAACTTAATCTAAATTTGACCTATTGTTGATTTCTCAAATAAAAACATTTGTTAATTTGGCACCCAAAATTAATTTACACTTCAATACTATAATTCACATGAAAAAAATTCTGATTTTAGTTATCGTTTTCCTTTTCATTGGTTGCAAAACCAAATCTACAAGTTCAAACACTGTTTACACTATTAATAATAAATCGGATTATTTTACTATTGCTTTTGGGTCCTGTGATAATCAAGAAATAAAAAATGAACTCTGGGAAGCGATTGACGCTAACTCCCCTTCGGTATGGATATGGGGAGGTGACAATGTATATTCGGACACAGAAGACATGACTGTTTTGAAAGCTAATTTTGAGAAACAAAAACAGGATACTTCCTATTTAAACTTTATACAAAACAAAACCGTATTAGGCACATGGGATGATCATGATTACGGCCAAAATGATGGCGGTACCGATTATAAATTCAAAAAAGAAAGCCAAAAATATCTATTTAATTTCTTGAATACTCCCAAAAATGCTCCTGAGAGAAAACGTGATGGAGTGTATAATTCTAGAAATTTCTTAGTAGGTAGTAATCAAATTAAAGTTATCGTTTTAGATAGTCGTTATTTTAGAACTTCATTGACCAAGTCTACTGATCCAGAAAAAAGGTTTCAACCCAATAAGTACGGAGAAGGAACCCTTTTAGGTGAGACGCAATGGAAATGGTTAGAAAATGAATTAAACTCTTCAAAAGCACAATTTAACGTAATCGTTAGTAGTGTTCAGTTTTTATCTAATCAGCATGGTTTTGAATGTTGGGGCAATTTTCCCCATGAAGTTGAAAGATTAGAAAATTTAATTATTTCAAGTAAAGCTAAAGGTACTTTCCTATTATCTGGTGATCGCCATATCGCTCTATTTTCTACCAAAACAATCCCTGGATTATCGTATCCGCTAGTCGACTTTACCTCAAGTGGACTTACGCACACTTATACTGGCTTTTCGGGTGAACCCAATCCTTATTTGGAAGGCAATGTGGTAAGAGAACTTAATTTCGGAATTCTGAAATTTGACTTCGAAAACAACAGTGTCTTAATGGAAATTCGTGGAAAAGAAAATAGATTGCTGGGAAGCTTTACCCAGAATTACAACAAATAAAGGTAAATTTAATATTTACATTCATCTCATATACATAAAAGCAAAACCCTTTCAAATATAAATTTGAAAGGGTTTCCATATATAAGCTGTAGGCTTCTTAAAAATCAAATCCTACTGAGAATTGCCATACTCTGTTTTGAGCTTTGTCATCTTCGTATAAGTCTCCTAAACCTAAGTGGTAACGTATTCCAAAACTAACACCTGAGTCGGTTTTAATTCCTCCTCCAAAATTTACACCCCAATCAAAACTGTTAGGATCATATTCTGCAGTGCTGCTAAATAAGCCATCATATTCTTCTTTATGAGAAATAGCTAAACCGATTTGTGGACCAGCCTCTAAAAAGAAGTTCTTAGCTGGATATGCTTTAAGCATTACTGGTAAATTAATATAATTCAGTTTCTGCGTAAATGTCCCATTGCCATTAGTAATCTCATAACCTTGTTGACTGTACATTAATTCTGGCTGGATAGAAAAACTATCACTTAAAAAGGATTCACCATATACACCAACATGAAATCCATGACGCTGACCTGTTTCTCCGTCGCCATCAAAACTAACAGCTGCTAAGTTATATCCTCCTTTAATACCCACGTTAGATTCGCGAGTTGTACTTTGTGCATTTATTGTTGATACGATACCAAAAAATAAAGCTAATGTTAAAAATTTCGTTTTCATCTTTTTCAATTTTAATTTTTTAATTTATTTTCCACCATTTGCTCTAAGATCAGCAATACATTGCGCATCGAGTTTAGGCACTGCACCTCCAGAAACCATATTTGCGATACCGCCACTTGTTTCAGCTGACCAATACATCAAACATGTATCTACATTACAATGCTTAGCATGCTCTGCATCTTCATGATTACTTTGTAAAGGCGCACCTAAATTAGTCAAGCCGAGGATGTGACCAAATTCATGAGACATAACTGTAGTTTCAAGCAAGCTTCTACTTGGTTGAAAAGGGCTGCTGCTCAATCCTTGAATCGTCTTCTCGTAAATCACAAAAGAGGTGTTTCTATAAGCCGTTCCTAAAACAACACTATTTCCTGCATTACTTGCCGAAGCACCATCTGCGAAGAAAGCCCATACCGCAATTTGGTTTGCAGTATTGTATTTAGTCCTATTAGCATCTTCAATTGCAGCAATTTCTTGATTTGTAAAAGTATCTTTGGCCGGTGAAGCAATTCCTCTTTTAACTACCGTAATTCCTGCTGACTTATTAATTCTAGATTCTAAAAATGAAACAAAATTATTTACTGCAGCTGTAGTAGGCTCATAGCCTTGAACGTATACTAACTCAATGACCATACTTTTAAATTTCTGGTCTGAAAGTATATCTCTCGATGAACTTCCTGTTGCTTTTTGATTATTTGTGACTACAAAACCATTTGAACTTAAATTACTGTTATCATCTTCTTTTGAACAAGAAGTTATTGTAAGTAATACTACAGTGAGTAAAGCAATTATTTTTTTCATCTTTATTTTTTTAATTTAACTAACAGCTTTCTCTAAATGAAAGCTGTTAGTATAGCAAACCTTAGGGTTTACATTATATTTGTTTCAACACTACAGTAACAGCTGCGTTTGTAGTACTTTGTAAAGTAATAGAAGTCGCACTGAAGCTAGTTACTTTCCATTTATTGTTTAACAATGAAAATGAAGAGTTCCCTGTAAAGTTCAAATTCACAAATACATCTGTTTGAGAAGTTACTGCATAAGTTCCTGTAGCAGCAGTAGTTAAAGCAGTTAAAACTTTAATAGACATATCGTTAGCAAAATCTATTGTAAAATCTTTGTAATTATTTGCTGTATCTACACCTGCGTTCAAATAAGTTTGTACTTTAAATGCCCCATTTACTAAAGCTGCTTCTACTTTTTTAGCATTTTGAGCTGCTTCTGCCATCGTTGCCTCAGTTTTAAGGGAAGCGTTGATAGTTGACTGAAACTCTGCATCACTAGATACAGTTGTTTTTGTACCGTCAATAAGAGTCACAGAAATTGGATATTTAACGGAATACAATTCTGAACTGCTTATGTTAGACATATACGCATATAATTGTTGTTGAGATGTAATTGCAACACTACCTGTTTGTTGTAAACTAGTATTGTATGTTAAAACAGTCATCGGGAAGTTAATTTTTACAGCAGAAATTGCATTTTGTCCTGATGATTGTGCTGTAGTACAAGCGTTAACAATTGCATTATATTCTGCTTGGTTATTAACTGTTACTTCGGTATAGTTGCTCGTTTTTACTTTTAAAGGAAATTGAAGCGTAACTGAATCTTGATCATTATTATACTTACCTAAAATAGTAATTACTTGTTGGTAGTCTAATTGAGTTAATAAATTAACCTGAATACCATTAACAGTTGCTTTTGCTGGTAACATGATTGATGAACAAGAAGCACCATCTATAAAATCATCAAAAGAACCATCGTACATAGCAGTACGCTTAAAATTGGTAGTAGTTGTAGAGTTTGCTGCGTTGGTATTTGGGTTTTGCCCATCTACTTCATCCACTTCGCTTTGGCATGATGTGAATCCTAATAATGCGATCATCGCAAGTCCTGTAATTGATTTAAATCTGTTCATCTTTTTAAATTTTTATGTTTTTAATGTTTTCCGATTAATGGCGATTTAAACGCCTTTCTGTTAGTAAGACAATCCATCCTAATTTTACCCTACCCTTTTTTTGAAAAAATAATAAAATATATTTTAGATGACTTTGATTGCCTTAGCTGCAGGCAAAATTAGAGTAAAGACAAAGGCCTATCCTTATAGGATTATCACTAGATTTTGTAGAATTTTTAACTGTAGTTCATCAACGCAACTGCAGCATCGCAGTAAAAGGACTTATAATCAATTTATTAACTCCCAACATACCCAGTAGCGTTATTATATTTCACAATTATTTATTTTTTTAGAAAATGAATCAGGCAAGCTCTTAATATGCTCACTGCATTTCATTGGTATGATTTAATTACAAAAAATAATTTACTTTTACCATCCCTAAAAGAATGTGTACAATTATGAGCGATGAAAATAAAAGTCTTTGTGAAGAGCTTTACTTTAATGATGTTTATTTAAAAAACGTACAGACAGCAACAAACTTTGCTTACTACAAATGTGGAGATCGTGATGCTGCTTTAGATCTGGTTCAGGATGCATTTGCTAAAATTTGGGAACATTGCTCCCAAATTGAATTTACTAAAGTAAAAACCTACTTGCTTACTACAGTAAATAATTTATTTCTAAATACAATCAAGCATAAAAAGGTAGTGATGGCTTATGCCAAAGAAACTCCTAATCACGATACGACAAACCAAAGTCCGGAGTACTTGTTAGAAGAAGAGGAATTTAAAAATAAACTTCAAAATGCCATAGCATCTCTAAGTGAGGCACAGCGTGAGGTGTTTTTATTGAATCGCATCGATGGTAAAAAATACCGTGAAATAGCAGAATTGCTTGATATTTCACAAAAAGCAGTAGAAAAAAGAATGTCTGCGGCCTTAAAAGTTTTAAAAGCGCAAATAGAAAACTTATAAATAATTGATAGCGAGTAGGGTAATTTAGGATGCAGTTGTCTTACTACTATAATGCATAAAAGATGAAAGACGAAAGAGAAATAATAAAATGGCTCAATGGCGAGCTTTCTATTCAAGAGATTGAGGATTTAAAAAAATCTGAAGGTTTTGAAACAATAGAAAAAATTGCACATTATGCCTCACACATGCAAGCTCCAGAAGTGAATGCGCAAGAGGCGCTAAACGCTTTTAAAAGACGAAATTTAACAAAGAAGGAAACCAAAGTTATTCCTTTAAATTTTAAAAGCTTTTTTAAAGTGGCTGCTGCAATTGCTGTCGTTCTCACCTCAGCATATTTTTTATTTTACAATAGCATCACCACTTTTGAGACTCAAATAGCACAAACCAAAAACTTTAATCTTCCTGATCAGTCAGAAGTTTTATTAAATGCAGGTTCAAAGATAACTTTTAACAAGAAAAAATGGAGTAAAAACAGGGATGTAAAACTAGAAGGTGAAGCCTACTTTCAAGTTAAAAAGGGACAGACATTTGCTGTAAAAACTACTGATGGATTAGTACAAGTTTTAGGTACTCATTTTAATGTTAAACAACGTGACAACTATTATGAAGTAAGTTGTTATGAAGGCTTAGTAAGTGTAAGCTATAATAATAAAACGGTAAAGTTACCTCCAGGAAATACATTTAGAGTTGTCAATAATAAAGTGGAAAAAATAGAGGAATTTAATACAGACGGACCCTCTTGGTTACAGCATGAATCCTATTTTGATCGTGTTCCTTTAAAGCAGGTAATTGCGGAACTGCAACTCTATTATGATATAAAAATCAAGACAGAAAATGTAGATACTACTAAATTATTTACCGGAAGTTTTACCCATAAGAATCAATCAATAGCTTTAGAATCAGTAACTATTCCACTACAATTAAGTTATAGAATTGATGGAAAAAACATAACATTCTACAACTATGGTGATAAATAGATATTTGATTTCCTTTTTTTTATGTTGGAGTTACTTTGGCTACAGCCAAACAACTAAATTGCCCCTAACCCAAATCATAACTACCATTGAAAAAGAGTTTAATGTAAAGTTTTCTTATGCGGTAGAAGATGTCTCTACGCTAAAAATTGAACCACCTAAGAAAACATTAAGTCTATCACAAACACTTGATTATTTGAATTCAAAAGTACTACTGAATTTTAAAACATTAGACAATCGGTACGTAACTGTTTCAGTACTGAATAAAACTTTTACAGTTTGTGGAACCGTAGTAAGTGAAAATTCGATGCAAAAACTCACTGGAGCAAGTGTTCGCATTTTAAGCAATTCCATTGGGACCATTACTTCTAGCAACGGTACTTTTAGAATCGAAAATGTTCCCCTAAATGCGACTATCAATATTTCTTATTTAGGTTTTGAGGATAAACAATTCACAGCAAATGAGCTTTTTTCAGCAGATAATAATTGTAAAAAGATTATTTTAAATGCTAGTAATGAAGAACTAAATCAGGTTTTAATCACTACTTATTTAACGACAGGTTTACAAAAATATTTGGATGGTAGTACCGTTTTAAACACAAAGAAATTTGGTATTCTGCCTGGTTTAATTGACCCTGATGTTTTACAATCCATTCAAGCTTTACCTGGCATAGAAAGCACTAATGAAAGTATTGCCAACATTAATGTTCGTGGGGGAACAAATGATCAAAATTTAATGCTTTGGGATAATATAAAGATGTACCATTCAGGACATTTCTTTGGATTAATTTCGGCATACAATCCTAATTTAACCACTAAAGTAATAGTTAGTAAAAACGGAACGAGTGCTGCTTACAGCGATGGAGTTTCCAGCACTATAAATATGAGTACAAATAATGATGTTAGTAATGCGCTCACTGGCGGTGCAGGCATTAATTTAATTAGTGCCGATGTTAATCTAGAAATTCCACTGGCTAAGAATTTAGAATTAGATATTTCTGGACGTCGCTCTATTACAGACTTGATTGACACACCTACTTTTAGTAACTATTTTAGTCGCAGTTTCCAAGACACAGAGATTAACAGTAATCGTCAAGCTATAAATACTAGTTCTGATTTTTACTTTTATGATTACACTGCCAAATTGCTTTTTGATTTAAATGATAAACATCAATTTAGAGCCACCATGATTGGTATCAATAATGCTTTAGATTATGCTGAATACAGTTCTAGTGGAAGCAATTCAGAATCAAAAGTGAGTTCGCTTTCGCAAAAGAATAACGGATATGGAGGAAGTTGGAAAGCAAAATGGAGCAATCGATTTGAAACTGATGTCAACAGCTACTTATCTAAATACAATATTGACGCTTCTGATTATCGTTTTGAGACAGATCAACGATTAACCGAAGCCAATGAAGTTTTAGAAACGGGATTAAAATTCAATTCTCATTATAAAGTTAGCTCCACTTTTGATCTTTTAGGCGGATACCAATTTACGGAAACCGGTATGCTCAACCAGACCACAGTAAGTAATCCAAGATATTCTAGTACAAAGAAAGATGTGCTACGCAATCATGCTATTTTTGCAGAAGGAGAATACAATCATCATAAAACCTATTTTAGACTTGGGATGCGTGTGAACTATTTTCAGAAATTCGATAAAGTACTGTTGGAACCCCGCATAAATATTCGCCAGCAAATTTCAAACGTTATTGCTTTAAAGCTCGAAGGAGAATTTAAAAATCAAACGACTACCCAAATAATCGATTTTGAAGATGATTTTTTAGGAGTTGAAAAAAGACGCTGGGTTTTAGTAAACAATGATGACATTCCTATTGCTAAGAGTCAACAAGCTTCATTTGGAATCGAATACAAAAAAGACAAACTCTCTGTTGATGCAACAACTTTTTACAAAATTGTCGAGGGTATTACAGCGTCAAATCAAGGCTTTTATAATAACTTTCAATTCACCAATGCTCATGGAAATTATACAGCTAAAGGAATTGAATTCTTGGCTAATAAAACATCTGGAAAATACAGTACATGGATAAGTTATACTTTTAGTATTAATAACTACGAGTTTGACAGTTTTACGCCTTCCATATTTCCTAATAATGTTGACATTAGACACTCTGCTTCTGTTGGATTTAATTACGATATTATTGACAATGTAAAAGTATCCATTGGGGGTATTTGGCGCAGTGGCCAGCCTTACACCATTCCAGTTGAAGGCAATGAAACTGTCCAAAACGGCAATAGTACTTTAGTTAATTATGATGCCCCAAACAGTAAAAACTTGGAGGATTTTATGCGATTAGATGCTTCCTTAAGCTATGATTTTAAATTTGATAGTACTTTTAAAGCAACATTACGGGCGGGCGTAATTAACACTACTAACGAAGATAATGTGATTAATCGTTATTATAAAGTGGACCCTAATGACACAAATAAAACGATTAAAGTAGATAATAAATCACTAGGGATGACTCCTAACATCAGTTTTAGAGTTCGTTTTTAAAATAAATCACGGAGATTTTTAAAAAAACAAACCCCTTTCTATAATCTTGTAGAAAGGGGTTACTGTTTTATGTAGGAAATAGAGAATTAAATTCCAGCTACTGCTTTAATTTCATCAATAATTCTCAACGCTAAGGTATCTGCTTGCTGTTGCGAAGGTGCCTCAGTATAAATACGAATAATCGGTTCTGTATTTGATTTTCTAAGGTGTACCCATTCGGTAGCAAAATCAATTTTCACACCATCAATTGTAGTGATATCTTCATTTTTATATTTATCAGTCATGGCTACAAGAATTGCATCAACATCGATTTGAGGAGTTAATTCAATTTTGTTTTTACTCATGTAATATTCAGGATACGAAGCGCGCAATGCTGAAACTGTCATTTTTTTGTTAGCCAAATGCGTTAAAAACAAAGCTACACCCACTAAACTGTCACGACCATAATGCGACTCAGGATAAATGATTCCGCCATTTCCTTCTCCACCAATGATCGCCTTATTTTTCTTCATTAAATCAACTACATTCACTTCTCCTACTGCAGAAGCTTCATAGCTTCCCTTATGCTTGTTGGTCACATCGCGCAATGCTCGAGACGATGACATATTAGATACCGTGTTTCCCGGAGTTTTACTTAGAACATAATCAGCACAAGCCACCAGCGTGTACTCTTCACCAAACATTTCTCCATCTTCACAAATAAACGCCAAGCGGTCAACATCAGGGTCAACAACTACTCCTAAATCAGCGCCTTCCTTCACTACTAGTTCAGAAATATCAGTAAGGTGTTCTTTTAATGGTTCTGGATTGTGTGGAAAATGACCGTTTGGTTCACAGTATAATTTCACGACTTCTACGCCCATCAATTCTAATAACTTCGGAATAATAATTCCACCCGAAGAATTCACTCCGTCTACTACTACTTTAAATTTTGCCGCTTTTACTGCTTCAATATCCACTAATGGCAGATTCAGCACCTCGTCAATGTGTATATCCATATAAGCGTCATTCTCTGTAATTTCGCCTAAACTATCAACGTCAGAGAAGTCAAAGGCTTCATCTTCTGCAATGACCAGTATTTTTTCTCCTTCAATACCGTTTAAGAATTCCCCTTTATCATTTAACAATTTAAGTGCATTCCACTGTTTTGGGTTGTGAGAAGCAGTAAGAATAATTCCGCCATCTGCTTTTTCTAAGGGTACAGCAATTTCTACTGTAGGAGTCGTAGACAAGCCTAAGTTAATCACGTCGATACCTAAACCTACAAGTGTATTCACTACTAAGTTATGAATCATAGGTCCTGATATACGTGCATCGCGACCCACAACAACTTTTAATTTTTGATCAATTGTACCAGACTTCACACTATTTTTCAACCAAGTTCCATAAGCCGAAGCAAATTTTACAGCATCTACCGGAGTAAGATTATCTCCTACCTTACCACCTATAGTTCCACGAATTCCAGATATTGATTTTATTAAAGTCATTCTTCTTTATTTAAGTTTTGATTTATCTTGTATAATTTCGACAAATATAATAATTGCCATTTTAAAAAAGTCATTTAGAATTCATAATTTAGGCGAATGAACTTTTTAGCACACATATATCTATCTGGAGATAATGACTTAATAAAAATAGGCAATTTTATGGCCGATGGCATTCGGGGGAAACATTTTGAATCCTTTCCCACCGATATCCAAAAAGGGATAGTACTGCATCGCGCAATCGATACGTTTACAGATGCCCATCCTATATTTAGACAAAGCACAAAAAAACTACATGCACGGTACCATCATTATGCTGGAGTGATTGTCGATGTTTTTTATGATCATTATTTAGCTAAAAATTGGAGTACTTATTCTTCTGAGGACTTGGGAGAATACATTGAACGATTTTACCAGTCACTACATACACATACCACATTACTAACGGAGAGAACAGTGGGGCTCATGCCTTATATGATAAAGCAAAATTGGCTTTTAAGTTACCAACGTATAGAAGGAATCAAACAGATTTTAACTCAAATGGATAGTAGGACAAAAAACAAATCCAACATGCGTTTTGCTACTGAGGAACTTGAAGAATTTTATATAGAGTTTGAAAAGGAATTTACTTTATTCTTTGAGGAACTTAGAGAGCATGCTCAAGAAAAAATACAATTGATTACAGTCTAACTATCTAAACTACTATTTGTAACAAAAAACCAAACCATGAAGAAAATCATTCCCTTACTATTTATTGCCATGCTTGGTTGTAAATCAAATGAAAAGATAATAACTCCAACAGGATTAGTTACTGATAAGGCTATGGTAGTTTCTGCAAGGGAAGAAGCATCTTCAATAGGTGTGGCCATTTTAAAAAAAGGCGGGAATGCCTTTGACGCAATGGTTGCAACTGAGTTAGCACTAGCTGTAGCCTATCCACAAGCGGGAAATATAGGTGGTGGTGGGTTTATGGTTTTTAGAAAAGCAAACGGGGAAACAGGTGCAATTGATTATCGCGAAAAAGCGCCTTTGGCCGCTACCAAAAATATGTATTTGGATAACGAAGGAAATGTTATACCTGGTAAAAGTACTGCGACGGCATTTGCAATTGGAATTCCCGGTACTATTGCAGGAATATTTGAAGTACATAAAAAATATGGTTCCTTAGCTATAGCTGACATACTTGCTCCGGTAATCGCTTTGGCAGAGAGAGGAGTCGTAGTAACTGAACATCAGTCAAAAAGCTTAGCTGATTATCGAAGCGCCTTTTTAAAAACAAATGGTCAGAACAGTTTATTTTCTAAAAAATATACAACTGGAGATACAATTAAATACCCAGCTTTGGCGGAAACGCTAAAAAGAATTGCTGTTAATGGGAGTGACGAATTTTATAAAGGAGAAACGGCTAAAAAGCTGGTTGCATTTCTTACTAAAAAAGGCGGGAATATGACAATGGAAGATTTGAATAAATACCATGCAAAATGGCGGAACCCCATTACTTTTAAATACAAAGACTTAAAGATAACATCAATGTCTCCTCCTAGTAGTGGTGGTATTTGTTTGAACCAAATTATGAAAATGATAGAGCCTTTTGATCTGTCAACAATGGGGCACAATAGTGAAAAAGCAATTCAGCTTATTACTGAAGCTGAAAGAAGAGCCTATGCAGATCGGAATTTCTTTTTAGGTGATCCTGACTTTGTAATACTCCCTGTAAAAGAATTGGTTGACTCTGTCTATCTAAAAAACAGAATGAGCAATTTTTCTTTTGATAAAGCCACAAAATCATCTGCTATTGCGGAAGGTGAAATTTCAGGTCATGAAAGCAAGCAAACTACCCACTACTCTATTGTGGACGCCGAAGGCAATGCAGTTTCTGTTACTACAACCTTAAACGATAATTATGGTTCTAAAATTTATTGTGATGAGTTGGGTTTCTTTTTAAACAATCAAATGGATGACTTTAGTGCTAAACCTGGAATTCCTAATCTCTACGGTCTTACTGGAACCGAAGCAAACAGCATTGCTCCGGAAAAAAGAATGTTAAGTTCTATGACTCCTACGATAGTCGAAAGAAACGGAAAACTATTTATGGTAGTGGGAACTCCGGGTGGTTCCACGATTATCACCTCTGTCTTACAAACGATTTTAAATGTGTATGAATTTAGGATGCCTATGCAAGAGGCCGTTGATGCCCCTAGATTTCATCATCAATGGTTGCCTGACGAAATCACTATCGAACCCCATGCATTTAATAAAGAACTATTAAATAATCTGAAAAATAAAGGTTATATCATTAATGAAAAAAACAAAGAAATAATAGGCCAAGTAGATGCCATACTAAAACTTCCCAACGGACAATTAGAAGGTGGGGCTGACAAAAGAGGAGATAATACGGCTGTAGGCTACTAGATACAGCACGCTTTTAATTTTAATAAAATAGTAAATACTCTCGGTAATGAAAAAAATAATTATTCTGGCATGTGCAATTGTACTTGGATGCAAAACGCATAACAGCAGTGTTCAAGCTAAAGGACTGACTGTAAACCAAGCAATGGTAGTTTCTGCCCGTGGAGAAGCTTCTAAAATAGGTGTTGATATCATGAAAAAAGGGGGAAATGCCTTTGATGCCATGGTCGCAACAGAATTAGCATTGGCTGTAGCCTATCCTTATGCAGGTAACTTAGGAGGTGGCGGTTTCATGGTTTACAGAAAATCAAATGGGGAAATAGGAACTTTAGACTACCGAGAAAAAGCTCCATTAGCAGCAACAAAGGATATGTACCTAGATGAACAAGGCGATGTGATTCCGGGGAAAAGTACTAAAACTGCATTGGCGATAGGAGTGCCTGGAACTGTCGCAGGTGTTTTTGCAGTCCATAAAAAATTAGGTTCATTACCTATAGCGGAAATCCTTAAACCAGTGATAGAACTAGCAGAAAAAGGTGTGGTAGTTACTCATAAACAGCAAGAAAGATTAAATGATTATCGTGCTGAGCTCATCAAGATCAATGGAGAAAACAGTGTGTTATCTGCTGTATATAAAGAAAAAGATACGATCAAATACCCAGCACTGGCAGCTACATTGAAGCGAATTGCAAAGAATGGTCGTGACGAATTTTATAAAGGAGAATCAGCAAGAATTTTAGTTCAATACCTTCAAAGTAAAGGTGCTATTATAAGCATGGAAGATTTAGCAGGCTATGAAGCTAAATGGCGTACGCCTTTAACTTTCCAATACAAAGATTTGAATATTATTTCGATGGCTCCACCAAGTAGTGGTGGCATATGTTTAGCACAAATATTCAATATGATTGAACCTTTTAATCTGGCTGCAATGGGACACAATTCCTCAAAAGCGATTCAATTAATTGTTGAAGCCGAACGAAGAGCCTACGCTGACAGAAGTTATTTTCTAGGCGATCCAGATTTTGTAAAAATTCCTTTAAAAAGTTTACTGAATCCTATTTACTTAAAAGACCGAATGGCCAACTTTAATTGGGATAAAGCCACATTATCATCAGACGTTAAACAAGGTAATATTAGTTACAATGAAAGTATGGAAACTACTCATTATTCGATAGTTGATCCATTTGGAAACGCAGTTTCAGCTACAACTACGTTAAATGCAGGTTACGGTTCAAAATTCTATTGTGATGAACTGGGATTCTTTTTGAACAATGAAATGGACGATTTTAGTGCAAAACCTGGTGTTCCTAATATGTTTGGTTTAGTAGGCAATGAAGCTAATAGTATCGCTCCTGGTAAAAGAATGCTTAGTTCGATGACACCTACAATTGTAGAGAAAAAAGGAAAATTATTTATGGTAGTAGGATCCCCAGGTGGTTCAACCATAATTACCTCAGTATTACAAACTATTTTAAATGTTTACGAATACAATTTAAACATGCAAGAAGCAGTAAATGCACCACGTTTTCACCATCAGTGGTTGCCTGACTTGATTACTTTTGAACCTAAAGCTTTTAGCCCTACTACTTTTGACGATTTAAAAGCAAAAGGTTACCTCATCAATGAAAAAACCACACCAGTAATTGGTAAAGTAGATGCGATATTAGTACTACCAAATAAAAAATTAGAGGGCGGTGCTGATTTTAGAGGAGATGATAAAGCGGTAGGATTTTAATATATAGTGCGATTGCTGTCAATACATTTTTGTTTTCGAAGAAAAAATAAAATGATACTAAGTGTTGTCAATTTATAGTCACAATTTAAGTGAATAAAGCTACTAGCTAACAACAACCAAACCAAAAGTAGTCGAACAATGCACGGTGGTTAATAACTTAAAGCTTATAAGCCGAAAAGAAGCCCTTAAAAATTTATGTAGTGCATAAAATAATAGTAATTTAGCACTTTCAAAAAAAAATAAATGTTTAAAAAATATATTTCTAAACTAGAAAGTATAATTGCGTGGTCTCAATCCATACTTACAGAAAAGCAATTTATTTTCTTATCCAGTATTTTAGTCGGTATCACTTCAGCGTTTGCAGTAATCGTTTTAAAAACTTTTGCGCACTGGGTTTTCTCTTTTGCTACTTACATCAACGGAATTTTAAAATTAAGTTTTATAAACAGTATTTTACCTATTGCAGGTCTAATCCTAACGGTTATTGTCGTTAAACGGTTTCTAGGAGGGTCGATAGAAAAGGGAACTTCTCAGATTTTATATGCTGTTGCAAAAAAAGCCAGTATTATCCCCAAAAAACAAATGTATGCCCAAATTTTCACCAGTTCCCTTACCGTAGGTTTAGGAGGTTCAGCTGGTTTAGAGAGCCCTATTGTGGTTACTGGAGCAGCGTTTGGTTCTAATTATGCTCAAAAATATAAATTAAGTTACAAGGACAGAACTCTCTTAATAGGGTGTGGAGTTGCTGCAGGAATCGCTGCCGCCTTTAATGCGCCAATAGCCGGAGTATTGTTTGCTATTGAGTTTCTTTTAGTCGATGTGAGTATATCTGCATTTACACCGATTATGATTGCTGCCGCAACTGGAGCGTTAGTTTCTGTAATTACGTTAGATGAAACGATATTATTAAATTTCAAACAACAACAAGTTTTTGACTACCACAAGATTCCGTTTTACATTTTATTAGGAGTTATAACGGGGTTTCTATCTATTTACTATACTCGAAATTTTCAACGAACTGAGCATTTCTTCCACCACTTAAAACTAAACCCTTATAAAAAAGCGTTATTAGGAGCTTCTTTACTGGCAGTGCTTATTTTTATTTTTCCTACGCTTTTTGGGGAAGGTTATGAAAGTATTAAAGTACTGTCTGACAATGACCCTGGAAAAATTTTAGAGAATACTTTATTTAGTAGTTTTAGTGACAATAACTGGGTATTAATCGCTTTTGTAGGATTAACGATGATGCTTAAAGTTTTTGCAACAGGAATTACACTTGGAGCTGGAGGAAATGGAGGAAATTTTGCCCCTTCCCTATTTGTAGGTTCGTATGTAGGTTTTGTTTTTTCGAAATTAATTAATCTTACAGGATTGACTCATTTACCGGTTAGTAATTTTACGATGGTGGGAATGGCTGGGATTTTAAGTGGTTTATTCCACGCTCCATTAACAGCTATTTTCTTGATAGCTGAGATTACAGGTGGTTACAGCTTAATGTTACCATTGATGATTGTGGCCTCAATTAGTTTTGCCATTTCAAAACGTTTTGAAAAACATTCTATGGATGTAAAAGATTTGGCTCAAAAAGGACATGCCTTTACCAGTAATAAAGATACAAATGTACTTTCTACATTAGACACCAACTCTATTATTCAAACAGATTATCTAACCTTATCACCAGACGAAAACCTAGAAAAACTAGTGGATTTAATTTCACATTCTAACCAAGTAATCTTTGCAGTTGTGGATAAAGACAAACATCTATTAGGAATCGTCCATTTTAATAACATTAGAGAAATAATTTTTAACACCTATCGTGTAAAATACACCATGGTGAAAGATATTATGGCTGAACCCACTGAGGTAATTTATCCGTTTAATAGTATGGAGACAGTTATGAATAAGTTTGAACGATCTAAAGTTGCTTTTCTACCGGTTATAAAAGACGAAAAGTATTTTGGATTTATTTCTAAATCGGTTGCTCTTGAAGCGTATAGAACTAAATTGAAATCCATGACCATAGAATAGATTTTCATATTCTGATACAATAAACTAAACGCTACCTACTTTGTTAGCGTTTTTTTTTGCGCAAACCTCAGTCGTAATTAAAAGATCAAAGTGTTATAAATAGCCCCGATTGCAGTAAAAATCCATATAAGGCAAGTGTTTTGCCTTATATGATTGAAACGAAAAGCGGGAGGAAACTTTATTCTAAATAGTTCGGTTTCTGCTTTAAAAGCATATTAAAGTAATTTATAAACTATTGATTTTAACATAAAGTTCTAAAGTGTTCTATGGAAAGAATAAATCAAAAGATTAACTTTGCTTTTTTGCAAAATTATGTTAGACAAAGACAATACAATAGAGGTTCAAGGTGCACGTGTACACAACCTTAAAAATATAGATATATCCATTCCTAGAGAAAAATTAGTTGTGATTACAGGGCTTTCGGGCTCTGGGAAATCATCATTAGCATTCGACACTATTTATGCCGAGGGACAACGCCGTTATGTTGAAACTTTTTCGGCTTATGCGAGGCAATTTCTTGGGGGCTTGGAGCGTCCAGATGTGGATAAAATTGATGGACTTTCGCCAGTGATTGCCATTGAACAAAAAACGACTAGTAAGAGTCCGCGCTCCACTGTGGGAACAATTACTGAGATTTATGATTTCTTGCGTTTGCTTTATGCTCGTGGCGCCGACGCATACAGTTACAACACTGGTGAGAAAATGGTGAGCTACTCTGATGAGCAAATTAAGGACCTGATAACCCAAGATTTTAGCAATAAACGCATCAATATTCTTGCTCCAGTTATTAGAGCTAGAAAAGGGCATTATGGAGAGTTGTTTCAACAAATTGCAAAGCAAGGTTTCTTGAAAGTTCGCATTAATGGTGAAGTACGCGAAATCACATCGGGTATGAAACTGGATCGTTACAAAACTCACGACATCGAGATTGTTATCGATAGAATGCTTGTTGAAGACACTGCTGATAATCAAAAACGCTTGTCTGAAAGCATCAATACCGCCATGCATCATGGTGAGAATGTGTTGATGGTGCTGGACCAAGATTCTAATGAAGTGCGTTATTTTAGTAGAAACTTGATGTGTCCTACCTCTGGAATTTCATATCAGAATCCGGAACCTAATTTATTTTCGTTTAACTCTCCAAAAGGAGCTTGTGACCACTGTAACGGTTTAGGGACAGTAAACGAAATCAATGTCAAAAAGATTATTCCGAATCCTAAATTGTCTATAAAAGCAGGTGGTTTTGCGCCTTTAGGCGAATACAAGTCTTCATGGATTTTTAAGCAATTAGAAATCATCGGAGAGAAATTTGATTTTAAAATTACTGATCCTATTGAGAAAATTCCAGCGGAAGCAATGGAAATGATTTTAAATGGCGGAAAGGAAAAATTCACTATAAATTCAGCCAACCTAGGCGTTGCTAGAGATTATAAAATAGACTTTGAGGGAATCTCTCAATTTATAAAAAACCAACACGATGAAAGTGGTTCTACCACAATCAAACGTTGGGCAAAAGAATTCATGGACGAAATCAAATGTCCAGTTTGTGAAGGCTCTAGACTGAAAAAAGAAGCTTTATTTTTTAAAGTAAATGATAAAAATATTGCTGAGTTATGTGATATGGATATTTCTGATTTGACGGCTTGGTTTAACGACTTACATAACCATTTATCAGACAAGCAGAAGCGTATCGCCACCGAAGTGGTCAAAGAAATCAAAGATAGATTGCACTTTTTAATGAACGTTGGTCTCGATTATTTGGCTTTAAGCCGAAGTTCAAAATCACTTTCTGGAGGTGAGGCACAGCGTATTCGTCTGGCTACTCAGATTGGCTCCCAACTGGTTGGTGTACTGTATATTCTAGATGAACCAAGTATTGGATTACACCAGAGAGACAATGAAAAACTAATCCATTCCTTGGAACAATTGCGTGATATAGGGAACTCAGTTATTGTGGTTGAACACGACAAAGACATGATTGAGCAAGCTGATTATGTAATTGATATCGGTCCGAAAGCAGGGAAATTTGGTGGCGAAATCATTAGCATAGGAACCCCAGCAGAAACGCTAAAGTCGAATACCATTACCGCGCAATATTTAAACGGAAAAATGAAATTTGATATTCCGAAAAAGCGTCGTGAAGGAAATGGAAAATTCTTAAAACTAACAGGCGCAACCGGAAACAACTTGAAAAACGTTTCTATTGAACTGCCTCTAGGAAAGATGATTTGCGTCACTGGAGTTTCAGGAAGTGGAAAATCTACATTGATTAACGAGACCCTCTACCCTATTTTGAATGCGTATTATTTCAACGGTATTAAAAAACCACAACCTTATAAAAAAATTGAAGGACTGGAACATATCGATAAAGTTATTGACATCGACCAGAGTCCGATAGGAAGAACACCACGTTCTAATCCAGCAACTTATACAGAGGTTTTTACAGAAATAAGAGCTTTGTTTACCAAAACGTCCGAAAGTATGATTCGCGGTTACAAAGCGGGTCGTTTTAGTTTTAACGTAAAAGGAGGACGCTGCGAAACCTGCCAAGGTTCAGGAGTACGCACAATTGAAATGAATTTTTTACCCGATGTTTATGTAGAATGTGAAACCTGTCAGGGGAAACGTTTTAATAGAGAAACACTAGAGATTCGTTTTAAAGGAAAATCCATTTCAGATGTATTGAATATGACGGTAGATGAAGCGGTTCCCTTTTTTGAAATGATTCCGAAAATTTACCGCAAAGTAAAGACGATTCAGGATGTAGGTTTAGGTTATATTACACTTGGTCAGCAAAGCACTACGCTTTCTGGAGGTGAAGCACAACGTATCAAACTAGCAGGAGAATTATCAAAAAAAGACACTGGAAATACTTTTTATATCTTGGATGAACCCACTACTGGACTGCATTTTGAAGATATCAGAGTATTAATGAATGTAATTAATAAGTTAGTTGACAAAGGAAATACGGTATTGATTATCGAACACAATATGGATGTTATCAAACTAGCCGATTATATTATCGACATAGGACCTGAAGGTGGTAAAGGTGGTGGACAATTAGTAGCTAAAGGAACTCCAGAAGAAATTATCAAAAGTAAAAAGAGTTACACTGCTAAATTTTTAAAAAAGGAGTTAGCGTAGTCTACGTCTTATATACTTGGCTTTTACTAAATCATTTATTTACATATTTATAAAAGTTAATAGTGAGGTACTTTGAAATTGTTTTTAGCTCAACAAATAAAATTTCATCTTATAACCTTTACTGATTTATTCAATAGCTAGTCGGTTTTATTAAGAACTTAAAATCTGAAAAAAATATATGGCTAATTATAACGGTCATTACTTAAGAACAATTTAAAATTATAGGAAATGAACAAAGTAAGAATTACAGGGTTAGCACTATTTTTAATTGGTATAATAATTCAGTTTATGTTTGACCATGATGCTATTGATTTTATTTCAGGTCTGTTTTTTGGAAGTGGATTGATATTGCTTTTCACTGGTAAAATAGGCAGATCGTAAGCCAAAGCCAGTTAATAGGTTTACTAATAAAGTACATAACCAAACAAATTTCATCACAAACCAATAAAACACTGTTAATCAACACCAAGAACCACAACACTACTCCTCTTTTATAAAAAGATTCAAAATAAGAATTAGAACACCGTAGCCTTTTTGAAAAAAGAATTACTTTAGTATTCTGGATGAATAGCCCTGATGGTAGCGGCATCCTTTTACTTGTCCTTTTCTACAAGTAAAAGATAGAGCGAACAGCAGGAAAAAGCTCCAAAAATAATAGTTAAAAAGAAACAAAAATGAGATTAGAAGATTTTGACAATGATGAGGATAAAATAATCCAAGATCGATTAAAACAAAAGACTTGGAATGAAATTAGAACCAATGATAGTTGGGCTATTTTCAAAATTATGGCTGAATTTGTAAATGGATATGAAGCTATGGGACGTATTGGTCCATGTGTATCAATTTTTGGATCTGCGAGAACTAAACCAGATCATGAGTCGTACAAACTAGCTGAAAAAATTGCTTATAAAATTAGTAAAGCTGGTTATGGTGTGATCACTGGTGGTGGTCCCGGAATTATGGAAGCCGGAAATAAAGGAGCTCACCTAGGCGGTGGAACATCTGTAGGATTAAATATTGTATTGCCTTTTGAGCAACATTTTAACCCTTATATCGATGGTGATAAAAACTTGAATTTTGATTACTTCTTTGTAAGGAAAGTAATGTTTGTAAAATATTCACAAGGTTTCGTAGTTATGCCAGGAGGTTTTGGAACTATGGATGAACTTTTTGAAGCGATGACTTTGATTCAAACAAAAAAGATTGCTAAATTCCCAATCATATTAGTAGGTACAAGTTTCTGGAGTGGTTTGATGGATTGGGTAAAATCAGTATTAATTGAGCGTTTTGAAACAGTAAGTCCTGATGATCTAAAGTTAATCAAGATTGTAGACACTGAAGATGAGGTTGTCGATGTATTAGATAATTTCTACAAGAAATACAATTTGAAACCCAATTTTTAATAATAAAGCTGTTTGTAAAAACAGCTTTTTTTTTGGCCTTTTTTTTAAATTATTTGTCTAAATAAATGTATATTAGGCTACTATTATAACAAGAGCGCTAATTGAACCAAATTTTTAAAATCACGATTTGTATTGTTGTTTTATTCGCCCCAATAAAACAGTATGCACAACATCATTCTAAAATGTTTGTTGAGGTCAATACTGAGGAAAAAACACTGAACATTCAACAAGAACTGCGCTTCTTTAATGATTCCAACGACTCCTTAGCTGTGATTGTACTGAACGATTGGAATAACGCTTTCTCTGACGTCACCAGTCCTTTAGCCAAAAGATTTTCGGATGAATTTTACCGAGGTTTTCACTTAGCTAAAGAAGAAGAAAGAGGAAAAACGAACGTTTTAAGTATCATTAATGACAGCAAATTTTTCCTAACCTGGGAGCGAAAAGAAAATAACCCTGACTTGGTTTTTATCAGATTAAGAGAAAAACTAGCGCCGCAACAAAGCACTGTTTTACATATTAATTACACGGTAAAAATACCAAGTGAAAAATTTACAAAATACGGCTACGATGCTGCAGGAGGCATGAGTTTAAAAAACTGCTTTCTTAGCCCTGCACGATATGAAAACCATGATTTTGTAACCTATAATAATGAAAATTTAGATGATATTGTTAATGGAGCCTCTAGTTATGATATCGAATTAAAATTACCCAAAGGGAATGAACTGACAACTGATTTAGAAAGTACGATTGCATCAGTAAATGACACCTTCACTACCTATTCACTATCCGGCAAAAACAGAACAAATTTTAGCCTCTATATTGAACCTAAATCGAGCTTCTTTCGCTTTAAAAATGGCTCTTTAGAAGTATTGACCAATTTGAAAGAAGATAAAGTTAGTGTCATGCAGCAAGCTTTAGCTATTGAATGCATAGTGCAATTTGTAAACGAGCTTGTAGGACAATTTCCTAACAGTAAAATCATTGTTTCTCAAAATGATTATGAACGTAATCCATTTTATGGACTGAACCAGCTTCCTTCTTTCATAAGTCCATTTACGGACGAATTCACTTATGAAATCAAATTTCTTAAAACTTATTTGAATGCGTACTTAAAAACAAGTTTGCAATTAGATAATAGGAAAGACAGTTGGATTTATGACGGTATACAAGTGTTTGCTATGATGAAATATATAGAGCAAAACCATCCCAACAGTAAGATGCTGGGAACCACCTCTAGTTTTAAACTATTGAAAAGCTATAATTTGACAAATTTAGATTTTAATGAGCAGTACAGCTACTTTTATATGTTGATGGCGCGTAAAAATTTAGATCAATCCTTAGGCAATCCTAAAAATTCATTGATTAAGTTCAATGAGCAAATCGCCAGTAAATACAGAGCGGGTTTGAGTTTGCGATTTTTAGATAATTTCTTGGGAGAACAAATTGTTACTAATAGTATTCAGGATTTTTACGTAGAAAATAAGAAAAAACAAGTCAGTCGAGAAGATTTTAAGAAAATTTTACAATCAAAAACAGATAAAGACATCGATTGGTTTTTCAATACCATCATTAATTCGAGAGATTTAGTAGACTATAAATTTGGTGCTGTTACTAAAACAAAAGACAGTGTTAGTTTTACCATAAAAAATAAGACAGGAGCAATCGTACCAGTCCCTGTATATGGCATCACTAAAGGACAAATTGTTTTTAAAAAATGGCTAGAACCTAAAACAACGGACACTATTTTTTCTGTCGAAAGAAAAGAAGCTGATAAGTTGGTACTAAACTATAAAAATGAAGTCCCAGAATACAATTTAAGAAACAACTGGAAATCACTTAAAAGTTTTTTCCCTAACAACCGTCCCATAAAGTTTGTTTTTATGAAGGATCTTGAAGATCCCTATTACAATCAAGTATTGTATGTTCCTACACTCACTTACAACTTATACGATGGCTTATCTCCTGGATTGAGGTTACATAATAAAACCATTTTAGAAAAGCCGTTTATCTTTGACATTAATCCGGCCTACTCAACAAATGCGAAAACATTTTCGGGCTCGGCATCTTTTGTAGTGAATCAAAATTATAGAAATAGTAATTTATACAACGCTAGATACTCATTTAGTAGTTCCTATTTTCATTATGCTCCTGATGCCGCTTACTTACGATTGAATCCTACGGTTCAATTACGTATACGTGAAAATGATTTTAGAGATAATCGCAAGCAACTTATTCTATTAAGGCAAGTACTTGTGAATAGAGAAAAGAGTGCGCTTGTTATGGACAATTCGACCGAAAATTATTCAGTTTTTAATGCCAAATATTTCAATACTAAGACAGAGGTGACCAATCACCTGAGTTTTATGTCTGATGTACAACTGGCAGGAAAATTTGGAAAAATAGCTGCAGAAGTGGAATTCAGAAAGTTATTTGAAAACAATCATCAAATAAGTTTGCGCCTATATGCCGGTAGCTTTTTGTACAATAATTCAGATTCGGACTTTTTCAGTTTTGCCTTAGACCGTCCCACTGATTATTTATTTGATTACAATTATTATGGACGATCAGAAAGCAGTGGTTTCTTTAGCCAACAATTGATTATCTCAGAAGGCGGATTTAAATCTAAACTTAGTACTCCTTATGCTAATCAATGGATCACAACTATCAATGGTAGTTACAACGTTTTTAACTGGATTGAGATCTATGGTGATGCTGGTTTTGTTAAAAATAAACGCCTCAAGGAGCAGTTTCTATTTGATAGTGGTATTCGTTTAAATTTAGTTCCTGATTATTTTGAAATGTACCTTCCTGTTTACTCATCTAATGGTTGGGAAATAGGACAAAATAAATACAATGAGAAAATTAGATTTATAATCACATTATCTCCTAAAATATTAATCAATTTATTTAACCGAAAATGGTTTTAAATAGCTGTTTTATGTTGAGTTAAATTAAATTATACTCAGTGAATTGTGCTTTTAATTACATATAATTAAAAAATTAATATTTATACTGGAAATATTCTGTTAATAATTAAATTATATTTCTTTTAATCAATTATGAAAATACCGACTTTTTAAGTAAATTTGCAGCTCAAAGTTATACTTTTTAATTATGATAAAAGAAAAAACGAATACTACCTTGACATTCGAAGATTTCAAAACTGAAGTCATGAACGATTACAAGACTGCTATGATTAGTAGAGAATGTAGTTTATTAGGACGAAGAGAAGTCTTGACTGGAAAAGCAAAATTTGGAATTTTTGGCGATGGTAAAGAAGTGCCTCAGTTGGCAATGGCTAAATTTTTTAAAAATGGAGACTTCCGTTCAGGATACTATCGTGATCAAACTTTTATGATGGCTATAGGCCAATTGACTATAGAACAGTTTTTTGCTGGACTATATGGTAATACTAATATTGAAAAGGATCCTATGTCAGCAGGAAGACAAATGGGTGGGCACTTTGCTACTCATAGTTTAAATGAAGATGGTTCATGGAAAGACTTAACTAAACAAAAAAATTCAAGTGCAGATATTTCTCCTACTGCTGGGCAAATGCCAAGATTGCTAGGACTGGCACAAGCATCTAAAATATATAGAAAAGTAAGTGGAATTAAAAACAAAGCTAACTTCTCTGTTGATGGAAACGAAATTGCATGGGGAACTATTGGAAATGCAAGTACATCAGAAGGTTTGTTTTTTGAAACAGTTAATGCTGCTGGTGTATTACAAGTACCGTTAGTTATAAGTGTGTGGGATGATGAATACGGAATTTCTGTACATGCAAAACACCAAACAACCAAAGAAAATATTTCAGAAATATTAAAAGGATACCAAAGGGATGAAAATGCCAAAGGATATGAAATATTGAGAGTGAAGGGTTGGGATTATACGGATCTAATTGCTACTTATGAAAAAGCAGCAACTATAGCTCGTGAGAAACACGTTCCTGTTTTAGTTCATGTTAATGAATTAACACAGCCGCAAGGTCACTCTACTTCAGGTTCTCATGAAAGGTATAAAGATGCTGATCGTTTATCTTGGGAAAGAGATTTTGACTGTATTAGACAAATGCGTCTTTGGATGATTGCTATCAATATAGCTTCTCCAGAAGAATTAGCAGAGATTGATGCTAATGCTAAAAAAGAAGTATTAGAAGGTAAAAAAGCGGCTTGGTCTGCTTTTATCAATCCAATAGTAGAAGAACAAAAAGAATTGATCGCATTATTAGAACAACTAGCTGCTAATAGTTCTAATCAAGAAGGGATTTTAAAACTTTCTTCTCAACTAAAAGGTACTAAAGATCCATTAAAAAAAGAATTACTTATAGCGGCACGTAAATCGTTGCGACTGCTACTTAATCAAAGTGGACAAACGGAATTGTCAACTTGGATTACGGAGTATATCAATAAAACGCAACCCCGCTTTAGCAGTAATTTACATTCAGATTCTAAGTTGAATGTCTATTCTGTTGCGGAAGTTTTACCAACATATCCTGACGATGTTATTGAAGATACTGATGGTAGAATGATCTTGCGTGACAATTTTGATGCTATTTTTACAAAATATCCTGAAGCACTCATTTTTGGTGAAGATTCTGGAAACATTGGTGATGTCAATCAAGGTTTAGAAGGAATGCAGGAGAAATATGGCGAACTTCGTGTGGCTGATGTTGGAATACGTGAAGCAACAATTATTGGTCAAGGTATTGGAATGGCTCTAAGAGGATTACGACCAATTGCCGAAATTCAGTATTTAGACTACTTATTATATGCTATCCAGATCATGAGTGATGATTTGGCCACTTTACAATATAGAACTGTAGGAAAACAAAAAGCGCCTTTAATTATTCGTACCCGTGGACATCGTTTAGAAGGAATCTGGCATTCAGGATCTCCTATGGGAATGATCATTAATGCAATTAGAGGAATTCACGTTTTAGTTCCTAGAAACATGACTAAAGCAGCAGGATTTTACAATACATTGTTAGAATGTGATGAGCCAGCATTAGTAATAGAATGTTTAAATGGTTACCGTTTGAAAGAAAAAGCTCCTACAAATTATGGTGAATTTAAAACACCAATTGGAGTAATAGAAACAATAAAAGAAGGTTCAGATATTACTTTAGTTTCTTATGGTTCTACGCTAAGATTAGTAGAACAAGCTGCTAAGGAACTTCTTGAAGTAGGTATAGACTGTGAAGTTATCGATTTGCAATCTCTGCTACCTTTTGACATCAACAAGGATTTAGTGAAAAGTATCATAAAAACGAATCGTTTATTAGTAATTGACGAAGATGTTCCAGGTGGAGCTTCAGCTTATATCTTACAACAAATAATTGAACAGCAAGATGGTTATAATTATCTAGATAGTAAACCGCAAACCTTGACAGCTAAAGCACACAGACCTTCCTATGGTACTGATGGAGATTATTTCTCTAAACCTTCTACAGAAGACATTTATGAAAAGGTTTATGAAATGATGAACGAAGTAAACCCTTCAAAATTTCCAAGCTTATATTAAAAAAGTTTGAAAAATAAGGGAGAATCCCAAACTATTAGAAGTTTGGGATTTTTCTTTTAGACAAAATCCGATAATTAGTATATATAAAATTAAAACTATTTCTTTAATAACTTTAAAAGTAGTAAATTGGGAATTAATTAGTTCCAAATTAAATAAATTCATTATGAAAAAAGCAACAATGATAATAGGAATGATGGCAGTTATGGCAATCGTTTCATGTAAGAAAAAAGAAGAAACTACAATCACTACTACTCCTGTAGCGGAACCAACTACTGAAGTTGCTCCACCTGCTACTGAGGAAGAACAAGATGGCACCTCAATTAGCGTAGGTACGGACGGTGTAGATATCAGTACAAAAAATGGAGCTAAAGAAACGAACGTCAAAGTAGAAAACGGCGATGCTAAAGTGGAAGTAAAAAAATAATTTATTTCTTAATTAAAAGTTATAAAGCCAACATAAATTTTCTATGTTGGCTTTTTTATTTTATTTTGTGAGCATTAAAAAAAAATAATTAATGACTAGTTTAGAAACAATATTAAAACAAACCTTTGATGTAGTTTTAATACCTGAATCCATTTCTTTAAATCAATATACTCCCCTAGATTTATCAGTTAGTAATACAGCATTAGCTAATGAATCATTAGGTAACGCAACTGACTTTGAGTTGTTCATCGAAAAACACTTGGCAACTAATAATTCAAAAGTGGCTTATGGTGGTTATAATGAAGAACGTAATCTTTACAAACGCAGTACTATATTTAAAGATGTTGAAACTGAGGAACGCAATATGCACATTGGTTTAGATTTGTGGATAAAAGCAGGTACTCCTATCCTATCAGCACTAGATGGAAAGGTACATAGTTTTAATTATAATTCAGGTTGGGGAGATTATGGTCCAACTATTATTTTAGAACATCAGATAGAAAATGAAATTTTTTATACTTTATATGGTCATTTGTCGTTAGAAAGTATCGAAAATATTGAAATTGGTCAGTTTTTTAAAAAAGGACAAGAATTAGCAACTTTAGGAAATGCATCTGTCAACGGGGACTATTCTCCGCATTTACATTTTCAAATTATAAATAAGATCGGTGATAAAACTGGAGACTATCCAGGGGTTTGCAGTAAGAAAGACTTGCCGTTTTATTTAGAAAATTGCCCTGACCCTAATATATTATTAAAAATTAAAGCATAAATTAAAATTGAAATGAAGAAAGTTATTATTATCCTAAGTTTAATTGTACTCGCTGGCTGTAAATCTAAAAAAATTGATGCTCCGATACCAGAAGAAGTAAAAATCGTAAAATTAGCATTATCAGATGTAAATAATTTTCAAAAAAACAGAGCGTATGAACTAGGAAAAAGAATTTTAATGACTTGTAATACTTCTAAGTTCAAACCTTTTACTACTAGTGAAGCTACGCAGTCTGTTATTAATAATATAACTTTAGATAAACTATCAAAAACCTGCAAAAGATACCGACAATTTTATGGGGATTTCAAAGACATTCAGCTGACTGAAATCTACTTAGATAAGGAAGATGCTACCACCATTTTTAGATACAAAGCACTTTATACAAAAAAAGTGGCTAATAAAGAGCTCCGTGTTTATATGAATAATGAAAATAAGGTTTCTGGCATTAAATCAATGGATTGGGAAGAAACCTATCAAAGGAAGAAATAACTTTCTAATAAGTTATCAAAATGATTCCCATGTAAAAAATCCACCTAGTACTTAATAAATGTTGTACTAGGTGGATTTTTCATTAATAACAGTTTTAAACATTAATGGTTAAAATAGAGTTTACAACAAATTAACGTTTGCATTACAGTTCAAAAATTAATTAACTATTTGATTTTCAACTGCATAATAAAATTCATCTCTATTGCACGCTACTATTTTTACGTAACTTGTTAATTTTTAAGCTTTAATTAATATGCTCTATCTGCTTTATTTAACGTTTAATTCCAAAACGTTTAAAGCACAAGCTGTTAATTTTATAGAAAGAAATTTAATCTCCATCACATTACTTTTATATTGATTCGCATACGCTAGTGTCTTCTGTTTAATATTTATTATCAGTGACAGTAGCTGATCTAAATCTTTGATGATGGGAGATTAAATAATGTTTTATAATTAAAAAATTAATTTATGCCTATTCAGACAACAAATCCCGCAACAAATAAAATAGTAAAGTCATTTGATGAAATGACAGATAAAGAAGTAGAAAGCGCTATAGAGAAGTCGCACGCTACTTTTAAAGAGTGGAAAACAACTGATTATTCTACTCGATCAAAAGTGCTCAATAAAGCGGCTAGCATTATGAGGAAACGCAAAGACGAATTAGCGTCATTGATTACCTTAGAAATGGGAAAAATATTTTCACAGGCCCAAAGTGAAATTGATTTGAGCGCAAATATTCTCGATTATTATGCAGAGAACGGAGAAGCATTTCTAGCAGATGAAAAATTAAGTCCTGACTCTGGAGAAGCCTTTATTAGAAGCAGCCCTATTGGAATATTATTTGGTGTTATGCCATGGAATTTCCCATTCTATCAAGTAGCTCGTTTTGCAGCGCCTAATATTATGGTTGGGAATACCATATTATTAAAACATGCATCGATAGTACCACAATGTGCTATCGCAATTGAGGAAATTTTTATTGAAGCTGGAGCTCCTGAAGGATTATACACTAATTTGATGATTTCTGGGAAAAGAAGTACAGCATTAGTAAGTGATACCCGTATTAAAGGTGTTTCTTTAACAGGAAGTGAAGCTGCTGGAGCTAGTATAGCTAGTGCGGCAGGTAAAAATTTAAAAAGATCTGTTCTAGAACTTGGAGGTAGTGATGCGTTTATTGTCTTAGAAGATGCCGATATTGACAAAGCAGTTGAAATGGCAATTGTAGGGAGAATGAATAATAACGGCCAAAGCTGTGTAGCCTCGAAGAGATTTATAGCTGTTGAACCAATTGCTGACGAATTCTTAGAAAAATTTACTGCCAAAATTGCTGCACTTAAAGTTGGTGACCCTATGGATCCAGATACTCAAGTAGGACCATTAAGCAGCGAAGAGGCTTTACAAAACCTTCTTGACCAAGTAGAACGATTTGAAAAAGCAGGTGCTACAATTGTAACAGGAGGAAAGCGAGCATTTGATACTGGAGCATACATGCAGCCTACACTATTATCGAATTTGAAAAGAGGTGAAGCAGTCTTTTATGAAGAACTATTTGGACCTGTCGCATCCTTTTATAAAGTGAAGAACGAACAAGAAGCGATTGATTTAGCTAATGATTCTCCATTTGGATTAGGTGGCTCTATTTATACTCAGGACATTAAACATGCTATTAAGGTCGCTGACCAAATAGATTCCGGAATGGTTTTTATTAATCAGCCTACATCTTCTCAACCTGATTTACCATTTGGAGGAACTAAACGCTCTGGTTATGGTAGAGAACTTTCTGAGTTAGGTATTTCAGAATTTGTAAATAAAAAATTAATTAGGGTTACTTAAGTAATTTGATCTCGACAGGACAAATTACATTCTAAATACTTTATAATAAATTGATTGGTGTAAAGAGCAGTATTCGTGAAAGCGGGTACTGCTCTTTCGTTTTTACAAGCATTTAGTTGAAATCAGTAAATGCTGTAACTTTTTAAAGAAATACCATAAAATGTACTGGAATTAAGTTATTTACCTTTGATATTATAATAATCAAACATAAAAACGGTCTTAAAATAATAGTAAAGACAGAAATTTATTCTCGATTATAAAGAATATAAAACATTCAAAATAAAAACTAAAGTTATAAACTTAAAAATAAACGTTATGAATCTTAAAAGAATTTTTGGAGCATTATTAACAGCCCTTGGAATAGGAGCTCTTATTTATGATGCAGTAGTATTTAGTAATACTTCAGGCGGAACACAAGATATTAAATCATTGATTATATATGGTATTTTAGGTTTAATTTTCTTTTCGGCAGGAATTAGTCTAGTTCGTACTACTAAAGACGAAGCTTAGAAAATGTATTTCATAATCATCTAAAAATATTTAGAATGATTTATAATTTGCAGCTAACAAGACCAATGTACATCATTAAAAATAATATGTACCAGCATAAATAACCTAAATATTGAAAACATGAAGACGAAGACACTAGGAATTGCAGTTATAATTATCGGAGCTATAATGATCTTTTATACGGGATTTAATTATGTTACTAAAGAAAAAGTAGTAGATATTGGTCCGATAGAAATCAATAAAGAAGAAAACCATCCAGTACAATGGTCACCAATTATTGGAGTTGTATTGCTTGTAGGTGGCGTATTATTAGTAGTAACTGATAAGAAAAAATAAGGATAAATAATTACTCTTTGGATAAGATTACTCAATATTGAAAAATTCGAACCGCCTGTTATCCACACAATAAAATTGAAATTAATTATAAAATTAAAATACATTATGAAACCACATATTGGAATTACAGATAAAAATTTAAAAAGCAGTATAACCTTACTTTCAGCTGTACTGTCAGATGCAATGACTCTTTATGTAAAAACGAGAAAATTTCATTGGAACGTATCTGGAGAAAGCTTTATGGAAATCCATAAATTATTTGAAAACCAATACAAACAATTAGAAGTTAGTATTGATGAAATAGCAGAACGTATTAATAAATTAGGTGGAAAAACTATAGGTACTATGGCGGAGTTCACTGAACTTGCTAGACTTAAAGAATCTCCAAATAAGTATCCGTCACAGAAAGAAATGCTTAAAGAGTTGTTAGATGACCATGAAGCAGTTATCGTTCAACTACGCAAAGATATTGATACCGCTGAAGAAGAAAATGAAGATGTAGGTACTGCTGATTTCTTAACAGGACTATTGCAGGAACATGAAACAATAGCTTGGATACTAAGAAGGTATTTGAGCTAGATAATAAAGTACATTGAATTGCGGGGATTGTCACTGGTACCCGTAATTAAGTAAACAATGTATTATTTAAGTTGAGTTTTTTGGTTTGGTTAGGGGCTGCTTTTATAAAGCAGCCCTTTTTTTATGATTTATACTTAAAACACTGCATGATAATTGTATAAAAATCATTTTAATTCTCATAACACAAACAAAAAAAATCTATACACCTTTATAACATTAATAAATTGACAAATAATGCAGTTCAAGATACGACATACAACAAAGCTTTTAAAAACCACTTTTGATGGCTGGAATGACAAAGATCCCTTTAGACAAAGTGCAGTAATCGCATACTATGCAATATTTAGCATACCAGGTCTACTTGTATTGGTTATTTCGGTAGCGGGTTATTTTTTTGGAATGGAGTCCGTCAATGCGAATATTATGGAACAAATAGCTGGTACTATGGGGAAAGAAACAGCAGTGCAAATTTCCCAGATATTAGCAAAATCAACTGAAAGTAAATCCACAGTTTTAAGTACAATTTTAGGAGTAGTTATTCTATTATTTGGTTCCACTGCTGTGTTTGTAGAATTACAAAAAACGTTAAATTTAATTTGGGATGTCGAAGTAAAGCCTCAAAAAGGTATTTGGTCAATTTTGAAAGCGAGATTGTTTTCTTTTGGATTGATATTAGCAATAGCATTTTTACTAATGGTTTCATTAGTAGTTTCTACGTTCCTTTCAAGTATGGGAAAATGGATGAAAGTGTACACGCATGATTCTTTGATATTTTTTTACAATACCATTAATTTTGTTTTTTCTTTAGGAGTTATATCAGTTCTCTTTGCACTTATGTTCAAAATTTTACCTGATGCTAAAATAAAGTGGCGTCATGTATGGCTTGGTGCTGCTGTTACTGGTGTCTTATTTACCATTGGAAAAACATTACTAGCTTACTATTTTAGTACTGCTGAACCCGCATCTGCTTATGGTGTAGCTGGTTCAGTGATTTTGATTTTGCTGTGGGTTTCTTACTCTTCAATGATATTATTTTTTGGAGCTGAGTTTACGGCAACCTATGCTAAAACATATTCTGGGACGGTACCTCCTACCGAACTTGCTAAAAAGAATAATCAAGACACCTCGTTATAATTGATACATTTAGTAACACTAGCTTTTACTTATTTTCGATCATTTTTGCTGGCTTTTTATTCGTATTATATTGAATATGTGAATCTTATAAACATACTCTAAAGTTATATAACACCTACTGTTTTTATATGCTCTAATTTTAGCGAAACAGAAATTAATATTGAAGTTTCAACTATTAAAAAAAATACCATGAAAACAGTAAAAAAATTAGGAATTTGGATGGATCATTCCATTGCTTATTTAATGGAGTTCACCACTAACCCTTTTGAAATTCAAACCATCGAATCAAAAATTCCAGCAGCAACCAACGACAGTAAAAATCGAAATGTCTCAAAAAAGGCTAAAATAAAAGAAAAAAAGACTCTTTTCAATTACTATAATACGTTGAGTAATGCAATAAAGAATTATAAACAGATTATTCTTTTTGGTCCTACCGATGCAAAAATGGAGTTTTTTGATGTATTGAGTGAAGATGTGCGCTTTCATAAAATGAGAGTAGAAATCAAGGAGACAGACAAAATGAATGCTAGACAGCAGCATGAGTTTATAAGAGAACATTTTGCTAATAAGTAAAACAGTTTACTACCATATTTTTGAAATGAGACTAGTAGAGCTCATGAAAATTACTATCCTTTTTTAGATTTATTATTAAGCTTTAAAAAGTGTGAATATTATAATTTAATTTGGAATTATCACAACAAATATCAGGTAGTTTTAAAAGACCTTTATACTGTTAAATAAAAGCAAAAATTAACTTTTAAATATTGCCATAAAATGAATAAAATCACAGCAATAGACGTATTAAATTCCTTCATTATAATTAATAATGATAGAATTATAAAATATAAAGCCGCAGCGCAAGACATTAAAAACTACAGCCTTAAAAAAGCTTTTACTGACTTTCAAAAGACCAGTCAGCAATGCAAGCTAGAACTAAGTAAGGAGATTATAAAATTGGGTGGTACTCCAGTTGAAGATAAAGGTTTTTCGAATACAATTCTTACTTTATGGAGCACTATAAAAAACAGTTTAATCTATAAAGACTTAACTGATATTATCATTAATTGTGAGCGTAACGAAGATAAAGTAATGCAAAAATATTATGATACAATTTATAATAACTTGGGACTTTTAAATGATAACCAACAAATTATGTTAAGTGAGCAATACTTTTCTATCAACACTGACCATTATGAAATTAAATCATTAAAAAATAGTCTTCTAGCTGTTACTAATTAGAACATTACTTAAAAACATTCATTGAAACTTTTACTAGTATTTATTTTAGTGAAAGTTTTTTTAAGCATTAAAATAAAAAAATTTCACTCATTTATCAATCTTTAAAAAACATATAATTTTGACAACGTATTTAAAAAATGTGTTTAACGACGTGGGTAAGGTAACCTTATTTTCCGCAAAGTTTTTTAAAGAAGTATTTACGCCTAGATATGAATTTAAGGAATTCATTAAACAGTGTTATATTATTGGCTATAAATCAATACCCTTAGTAGCTATAACCGGTTTTATCATGGGGTTAGTTTTAACCTTACAGTCGCGACCAACTTTAGCTAATTTTGGTGCGGAATCCTGGTTACCAGGTATGGTAGCACTTTCTTTAATAAGGGAAATAGGTCCGGTGATAACTGCTTTAATTTGTGCTGGAAAAGTTTCATCTGGAATAGGAGCAGAATTAGGTTCAATGAAAGTGACCGAGCAAATTGACGCTATGGAAGTTGCGGCTATTAATCCCTTTAAGTTTTTAGTAGTAACTAGAATATTAGCCACTACTTTGATGATCCCTTTATTAGTGGTACTGGCAGATGGGATTGGCATCTTAGGTGGGTACATCGGAGTTAATATTCACGGTGATGTGAGTTTATCAAGATATATAGCAAAAGTATTTGAAATACTGACTTTTACCGATATTTTCCCTGCGACTATTAAGACGTTTTTCTTTGGATTTTTCGTTGGAATGATAGGTTGCTACAAGGGGTTCACTGCAGAAAACGGTACTGAGAGCGTAGGAAAAGCAGCTAATTCAGCTGTTGTGACAGCTTCTTTAACCATATTCATCATTGATATGTTAGCAGTTCAATTAACAGATTTATTATTATAAAGTGATGCAAGAAGATTCTAATACAATAAAGAAAATATTTAACGATTCACAAAGTCCTGTTATTGAGATTAATAATCTTCATAAAACCTTTGGTGAAAATAATCATGTTTTAAGAGGAGTAAATCTCAGTGTCAATAAAGGTGAGGATTTAGTTATCCTGGGTAAGTCTGGAACTGGAAAATCCATAACCATTAAATGTCTGGTTGGTTTAATAAAAGCCGATAAAGGTGAAATAAAAATTTTCGGAGATGACATTACTAAACTAAACACAAACGAGCTCAATAAGATTAGAGTAAAAGTTGGTTTTCTTTTCCAAAATGCTGCACTTTATGATTCAATGTCGGTAAGAGAAAATTTAGAATTTACTTTAAAACGTCATTTTGAGGAATTAACTGCTGAAGAGGTTGCTACTGAAGTACATGAAGTTTTAGAAAATGTAGGATTAGTTGATGCTATAGATAAAATGCCATCGGAGTTATCTGGAGGAATGCGTAAGAGGATTGGATTGGCTCGGACATTAATTTTGAAACCGGAAATCATTTTATATGATGAACCCACAACAGGATTAGACACTATAACTTCTAAAGAAATAAGTGAACTAATCTTAGAAATACAACGAAAAAGAAAAACTACTTCTATAATAATCACCCATGATATGGCTTGTGCTAAACTGACAGCTGATCGGGTAATGATTTTAAAGGATGGTGTAATACATACCGAAGGTAGTTACGATGAATTAGAAAATAGCGATGATGAATGGGTTCGCTCTTTCTTTATATAAAAACAAATTAAATAATCAATTATGAATAAGGAGTCTGGGTTTACTTGGAAATTAGGAATGTTTGTTCTTATAGCAATTGTTGCCTTTGGAGCGACAATCTATTTAGTAGGCAAGCAAAAAAATCTATTTGGAGATACATTTCGTATCCATTCTAACTTTAAAAACGTTAGTGGTTTAGAAGTTGGAAATAATGTTCGTTTCTCAGGTATAACAATCGGTACTGTTGATGAAATACAGTTAATATCTGATTCTGCTGTAGTTGTAAGTATGACAATCAAACAAGAAGTACAGAAGTTCATCAAAACAGATGCAATGGCAAGTATTGGATCGGATGGATTAATGGGAGACAAAGTATTAACAATCTCCCCAGGAACCCATTCAAATAAAATGGTCCAAAATAATAGTAGAATAGGATCAACTAAAGCTGTTGAAATGGATGAAATTATGCAAAGTGTAAAAACGAGTATGGATAATGCTAGTATAATCACTGAAGAGTTAGCGCAATTTAGTTATGATATGAATCATGGTAAAGGAGCACTATCAAAATTAATGACCGATGAAAAATTTGCTAATAGTTTATCTAAAACAATGACCAATTTGCAAACAGGAACTAAAGGTCTAAGCGAAAATATGGAAGCGGCAAAACACAATATACTTTTAAGAGGTTATTTTAATAAAAAGAAAAGAGCAGAAGCTAAAAAGAAAGAGGAATTGGAAAAAGCAAAGAAGGAAGCTTTAGAAGAAAAAGAAGATGATAAAAAGAAATAGTTTATTTAATTTAGAATCAAACTAATTCATGACCCCCACTTAAGCAAGTGGGGGTTATTTTTTATATAAAAAATAGTTCTCCATTATCTTAAATGTATTCTTTAAATGGAGATGTGTAAATCACACAACTTATGATTAAATTCCTATAACACTCCTCTTCCACTTTCTTCTGATATTTGTAATAACAAAATGAAGTAATAAACTTAAATTCAAACAACATGAAAAGATCAATTTATACACTAGCCTTTGCTTTACTTATTACAGGAACAACTTTAGTTTCGTGTAAACAATCAAGCAATGAAGAAACTGTAGAAGTTACTAAAGACGATGAAGGTAACACGGTTATGGTTAACAGTACCACTAAAAATAAAGAATGGGAAGAGTTTAAAATGAAAACAGACAGTGCTATCAATAAAAATGAAGTTCGCATAGGCGAATTGAAAGTGAAGATGAAAGAAACTGGTAATTCAATCGATTCTACTTATCAAAAAAAAATAGATCAATTAGAACGAAAAAACCAAGATATGAAAATGAAACTAGACAATTATAAAGTTGATGCTAGTGAAAATTGGGAATCATTTAAACGCGAATTCAATCATGATATGAGTGAGTTAGGAGATGCTCTAAAAGATATTACGGTTGACAATAAAAAATAGAAATGCAAATACTATAACTTTTACATAAAGTTATGTAACACAAACCACCTTAAAGAGTTAGATCTTTGAAATATATTAAATCAATCACAATAAAACATAATAAAAATGAAAAAATCAAGCAAAATAGCACTAGCTAGCTTTTTATTTAGCTGCTTTGCATTCTCAGGAGCAAATGCACAGGACAAGATGTTAAAAGCACCAACATTTGGATTTAAAGGAGGGGTTAATTTCTCTAATTTATATACAGATAATGTAGATGACAATAATGTTCTAACTGGATTTAATGCTGGACTTTTTGCAAAGTTACCAGTATCTAATACAGTTGCAATTCAGCCAGAGATTTATTACACAACTAAAGGAGCTGAAGTTACATATAACAACGCTTTTGCTAATGGAACTGCAAAATTCAATGTTAATTATGTAGAAGTACCTGTTCTTTTAGTAGTTAATCTTACCGATAAATTTAACATCCATGCAGGACCATATGCAGCCTATATGGTAAGCGGTAAGACAGAAAATGATAACAATCTTTTTACATCAAATGACGAACTGGATACTAACGACTTTAACAAATTTGATGCTGGTATTGCAGCTGGTTTAGGAGTTGATTTAGAAGTGCTAAGTTTCGGAGTTAGATATAACTACGGTTTAACTAAAGTTGGTAAGGAAAGAGATTATTCTGGTACAAGTTACACTTACCCTGATGCGAAAAATAGCGTATTAAACGTTTATGTAGGATTTGCACTTAATTAATAAATAACATAATTAAAATAAATAATATAACCATTAAAAAATAGAAATCATGAGTAATCTACTTTATACCCTAGCAGTAATTTTAATCATTTTTTGGGCAATCGGATTCTTTGCATATAGTGCAGGAGCTATAATCCACGTCTTATTAGTAATAGCAATTATCGCTATCTTATTAAGATTGATCCAAGGAAAGAGTTTATAAACATAATTGAATAAAAATCACAAATAATTTAAAAAATAATAGATATGAAAACAGATAAAGTAATTTTAGGACTTTTAGGCGGAATAGCAGCAGGTGCAATTTTAGGAGTATTATTTGCTCCAGATAAAGGAACTGCAACTAGAAAAAAAATTAAAGATAAAAGCACAGATTATAGTGAAGACCTGAAGGGGAAAATCGACACTGTAATGGAGACTATTTCAAAAAAATATGAGGATTTAAAAAGCGAAGGTCAAGACCTATATGCTAAAGGTAAATCTAAAGTAGAAGATGCAAAAAAAGATATTCAAAGCGAAGTTCATAAAGAAGCGCAAAATCTAAATGCGAACTTATAATTTTGAATTCCCATACGTTTAAAAATTTATATTATGAGCAGTAAAGCAACAACAATAGAAGTGCTATTTGATAAGATTGAAGATTATACTAAAACAACTATAGAGTTAACAAAGTTGAGTGCTGTAGATAAATCTGCAGATGTACTATCATCGCTAATATCTAGAGTAACAGTTTCTATTGTTGTTGTTATGTTTATGTTACTATTAAACTTTGGTTTGTCTTTTTGGATAGGAGAATTACTCGGCAGCACGTACTACGGATTTTTTATCGTAGCTGCTTTTTACCTTATCGTATCTATATTATTACACGTTAATAAAGATGCGTGGATTAAGATGCCAGTAAGCAATCTCATTATTGCAAAAATTTTAAAAAATAAAGAGCATGAAAAGTAGAAATGAAACAGAGAATTTAATTGAAACAATTGCTATATTAAAAAGAAAACAAGCTGAAGAATTTTTGGAATTAAATCAACAATTTCATATTGTTTATGAAAGTGTAAAACCGATGAATCTGATTAAAAACACATTCAACGAAATGGTTAACACTCCTGAAATCCGACATAATTTTCTTAATAATGCAATCGGTTTGTCTACAGGTTACTTATCAAAAAAAATAATGTTAGGTTCTAGTCATAGTCCTGTCAAAAAAGTAATAGGTACTGTTGTTCAATTCTTGATAACTAATTTTGTTTCTAAGCATTCAGACAACATAACCAGTAAGTTATAGTATACAAATTTTTGACAGAAAATATAATATAATTTATCATCATAGGATAAGTTATATATTTAAATCGAGGCTTTACTGTCTCGATTTTTTTTATGTCAAAAATTATAATAATTGCTTAAACCAGTAACTGAACAAATATTCCCGTAAACAAGTATAAAAAAACTTGCCTAAAAAATTCTTAACTTTACATTTCACCTTTATCAATTATGAACGATAACGAAAATTTAATTATAAGGTTTTACACTGCTATTGCAAATGCCAAACCTGAAGATATGTGCGCTTGCTACCATCCAGAAGTTAAATTTAGTGATCCTATTTTTGATTCATTAAAGGGTAAGGAAGTGTGCCAAATGTGGAAAATGTTACTTAAAGGCAGTAATGGAAATTTAAAAATTCAGTATTCAGACGTAAAATCAAATGAATTTATTGGAACTGCAAAATGGATAGCTGATTACCAATTTAGTAAAACAAATAGAAAAGTTACAAATATAATCTATTCGCAATTTCAATTTAAAGATGGTTTAATTATCAAACATACTGACAATTTTGATATTTGGAAATGGTCTAAACAGGCTTTTGGATTAAAGGGCTTTCTCTTTGGATGGACTGGCTATATGCAAAAGATAATTCAAAATAAAGCTTTACAATCATTTAAGAAATACCAACAAGCACAGTCATGTTAACATCAATTTTAAAAGAAATATACGCAAGAGACCTTAATAAATTAAAGGAAGAATTAAACGCCTATACTAATGAAGTAGATTTATGGTTAATAGGTAAACATATCTCAAATTCTGGTGGCAACTTATCTTTACACCTCATTGGTAATCTAAAAACCTATATTGGTGCAGCCTTAGGCGGTCAAAAATACACTAGGAATCGGCCTGAAGAATTCTCGTTAAAGAATATTGCAAGAGATTCAATCATTAAGCAAATTGATGAAGTAATACAAGAAATAAATACTGTTCTTGATCATATTACTGAACCGCAATTAATAGCCGAATATCCTATTTTTGTATTCGAAAAACCTACTTCAACTGCTTACATGTTGACTCATTTAGCCTCTCATCTCAATTATCACTTAGGCCAAATTAATTACCATAGAAGATTATTAGCATAATTTTCTACTCTAGTTTTCATCGGTAAGACAATTTTAAAAAGCAGTAACTTAATCCACTAGTAAAACAATCAATTGTATTTCAAACAATTAGCAGTATCATAATAATCACTATTGTTTTAAAGCATATGGAGTTGGGCGTAATTATACAGATAATCCGTTTGTCTATTTTGCTAAATTGTTTTCAAATCATTATCTTGCAATGCTAAAAAAATGTTAAAATCATACAAATCAATATATTAAAATGAAGGAAATTGTGCATAAAAAATTGAATGAATTACAAGCTACAGCTATTTGTGGAAATGACATTAGCTCTTCTTGTTTATACGTATCTGCGCTAACCATAATGTATGCAGGACAATTTGCGTGGATTTCGTTATTATTCGTAGCAGTTGTACTTTTTTTATTCAGGAAAATCTATGGAGAGGTTGTTGGAGCTATCCCTTTAAATGGTGGTGCTTACAACGTACTTTTAAATACATCTTCAAAAAGATTAGCTTCACTTGCTGCCACTTTAACTGTGTTGTCTTATATGGCAACTGCAGTAATATCTGCCTCAGAAGGAATGCATTACTTACATGGAATATTTTCAGGAATTGATGTTGGTATTGCAACCGTTATTGTATTAATCGCTTTTACTGGGCTAGCAATTTTAGGGATAGGAGAATCAGCCTTTGTTGCTGTAGTTATATTTATTATTCATTTAACCACGCTTAGTTTATTAGTTTTTGCATCCGGATGGTTTATATTTAATCACGGTCTTCAGACCTTTCATATTAACTGGGAATTACCCATATCGTCTGGAGGGATTGTCAATGCTTTATTTTTAGGTTTTTCGGCTGCGATGCTTGGTATATCTGGTTTTGAGAGTTCCGCAAATTTTGTAGAAGAGCAAAAACAGGGCGTATTTCCGAAAACATTACGTAATATGTGGGCAATCGTAAGTTTTTTCAACCCAATGATTGCTTTACTTTTAATTTGTATCATTCCACTTGCAGAGGTTGGAGAACATCAGGAATCTTTATTAGCCTTTTTAGGTAAAACAACTGGAGGGTCTTGGCTTGCAACATTAATATCTGTTGATGCCGTTTTAGTGCTTTGTGGAGCTGTATTAACTTCGTTTGTAGGGGTATCAGGTTTATTGAATCGTATGACTTTAGACCGTATTTTACCTAACTTTTTTCTTAAGCAAAATAAGAGAGGATCTAATTATAGAATTATTATTAGCTTTTTAATCTTATGTGTATCTGTATTACTTGTTACTAAAGGTAATTTACTTGAATTAGCTGGAGTATATACTTTTTCGTTTTTAGCAGTAATGGGGCTATTTGGAATTGGAAATTTACTTTTAAAGTTCAAACGTAAAAAATTACCAAGACCAGAAAAAGCAAGGGGAATTGCAGTTGTTTTAGCAGTTGCCTTAATCATTGTAGCGTTTGTTGGGAATATGCAATTAAACATAGGTTCGTTCTTTACCTTTATTAAATATTTAGTTCCGGCAGTGGTATTTATTGCCATCATGTTAAATAGATCATTTTTAATCCAAGTGATGATTAGTGCATTAGAATATTTTTACAAACCAATGCGTAAAATGGTCATATTTAGTAACCGTTACTTGATGAAAATGAATTTAAAAATAAATTCTCAAGAATTTGTCTTTTTTACAAAAGGAGATGATGTCGCCATTATCAACAAAGTAATGCAATATGTTCAAAATAATGAGACTACAAAAAAATTAAAAATTGTCAACGTTAAAGCGGAAGGTGAAAACAATGACCTTTTGATTATTGATTTAAAAGTATTAGACCGTGCTTATCCTGAAATTGATATTGAATTCATAGAATTAGAAGGTGTATTTGGTCCACAAATTATTGATGAATTATCAACAAAATGGAATATTCCTAAAAACTTCATGTTTATAGGTTCACCAGGTAACCGATTCTCATACCGAGTATCTGAACTTGGTGGGGTACGATTGATTATGTAATCAACAAGCATAATAATGTCCATTAACCTACAACAAATTATGAAAGATATATTAGATTTTACGCTATTGCAAATAGGTACTTATGACTTAAAAATCATAAGTATTCTTAAACTAATTGCGTTCATATTAATAGTTCTTATTGTATTAAAAGTAATTCGAAAAACTATTTATAAAATTGATAAAATAGATATTGGCAAAAAATATTCTATTTACAGTTTAGCTAAGTATTTAATCATTGTTGTGGCCTTAATTCTGGGTCTGGAGATGTTTGGCTTTAATCTTTCTGTATTAGTTGCGGGTTCTGCAGCTTTGTTAGTGGGTATTGGATTAGGTTTACAAAATTTATTTAGTGACTTTATTTCTGGTATTATTCTTTTAGTAGACTCTTCTGTAAAAGTGAATGATGTTTTAGAATCAAATGGATTGGTATGTATTGTAAAAGAAATCAATTTAAGAACTACTACGGTACTTACAAGAGATGATAAATACATCATTCTACCTAATACTGATTTGACTAGAAACCAGTTGATCAACTGGACTCACAGCGATTTAACGTCAAGATTTGATGTTTCAGTAGGTGTTGATTACTCATCTGATGTCAATCAGGTGATGCAAATATTAAAACAAGCTATAGATGAACAGGAGGGAATTTTAAAAGAACCTAAACCCTTTGTACGCTTTAACGACTTTGGAGACTCTTCTTTAGATTTTGCTATCTACTTTTGGTCAGAAGATGTATTTAGAGTTGAAAACAGAAAGAGCGAACTTAGAGTACGTATTTTTGAGCTATTTAAAACAAACAATATTACTATTCCTTTCCCGCAGCGTGTTGTCCATATAAACAAATAAAAAAAATAAATGGAAGAGCAAATTCAAGAATACCTTTACAACCCAACAGTAGGAAAAATTGTGACGCTTTTCATAGGTATCGCTGTCATTTGGTTGTTAATCAAAACCATTCAAAAGAATTTGTTTTCAAAAATCAAAGATAACAATAACCGATATAAAGCTAAAAAGTTCAGTAGTTTTATAGGGTACTTTTTGAGCCTAATATTATTGACACTAATTTTTAGTGATAAATTAGGAAGCTTAACTGTTGCTTTAGGAGTCGCAGGTGCTGGTATTGCCTTCGCACTACAAGAAGTGATTGCTTCCTTTGCGGGCTGGTTAGCCATTATGTTTGGAGGATTCTATAATACGGGAGATCGAGTACAACTAGGTGGTATTAGAGGAGATGTTATGGATATTGGAGTTTTACGAACCACCATCATGGAAACAGGTCAATGGGTAGATGGTGACTTGTACAATGGCCGAATTGTTCTTATAGCCAATAGCTACGTATTTAAAGAACCTGTTTTTAATTACTCTGGTGAATTTCCGTTTTTATGGGACGAAATAAAAATCCCAATTCAGTTTGGAAGTAATTACGAACAAGCACAGGAAATTATTTTAAATGCCGGAATTGCTGTAGCTGGTGATCTATCGATTAAATCCAAAGAAAAGTGGCATTCGTTACAAAATAAGTACCGTTTAGAAGATGCTCAAACAGAACCTATGTTATCACTTATTGCTAACGACAACTGGGCCGAATACACACTCCGATATGTTGTGGGATATAAAAAAAGGAGAACTACAAAAACAATCTTATTCTCCAAAATCATGACCGAAATTGAAGCTACTAATGGAGCTGTAAAAATGGCTTCGGCTACATTTCAACTGGTTCAAGCACCAGATTTCAACATTAATATTAAAAAATAACAAATGGATTTTTTTCATCTTTTTTCAATACTCATCGTATTGTCAGCAGGATTTGCGTACATCAACTTTAGAGTATTAAAATTACCCAATGCCATAGGTTTAATGTTTGTTTCTCTAATCTTTTCTTTTTTTATACTTATTCTCGGCTACTATTTCCCTACTTTCAAAGAAAGCGTCGCTATTAAAATGGAGAATATCAATTTTAGCGAATTACTATTAGAGGGAATGCTAAGTTTCATGCTGTTTGCAGGAGCTATACACATAAAGTTTAAAGATTTAAATAATGAGAAATTAAGTATTCTTCTTTTTTCAACTTTTAGTGTATTGATCAGTACTTTTATCATTGGTTTTGCAAGTTTTTATTTGTTGAATTTCATGGGTGTTAAAGTAGAACTGATTCATGCGATGCTTTTTGGAGCATTGATATCCCCTACTGACCCCATTGCTGTATTGAGCATCTTAAAAAGTGCAGGAGTAACAAAATCATTGGAAACTAAGATTGCAGGTGAGTCGTTATTTAATGATGGTGTTGCAGTAGTGGTTTTTATTACCATTTTAAAGTTAGCCAAACCAGGATCTAATTTAGACATCAGTAGTATTCTCCTTTTATTTGGACAAGAAGCTGTGGGAGGATTGTTCCTAGGGATCATTATAGGCTATATAGGCTACAAATTGATTGCTAGTATTGATAATTACCAAGTGGAAGTTTTAATTACGTTAGCCATCGTTATGGGAGGGTATACCCTAGCCCACTACACCCACGTATCAGGACCTTTGGCGATGGTAGCTGCAGGGTTGATAACTGGAAACCAAGGAAAAAGATTAGGTATGTCTGATGTTACTGCTGAATATATTGATAAATTCTGGGAACTGATAGACGAAATATTAAATGCGGTTTTATTTGTTTTAATAGGTTTAGAATTACTAATCATTCAAACCAATAAAAAAATTCTTATCGCTGCGGTAATTTTATTGTTTATTACTCTTGTGACGAGATACATTTCTGTTTATATTCCTTCTATAGCGGTACGTTTAAAAGAAAAAATTACGCAAAAAACAATCCTTATTTTGACTTGGGGTGGATTAAGAGGTGGTATTTCAATAGCTCTAGCTTTATCTATAGCACCAGAATATAATAAAGACATTTGGGTAACTATTACCTACGTAATCGTATGTTTCTCTATTTTAGTACAAGGGATGACGATAGGTAAGTTTGCAAAGAAAATGCAATAATTTTTTAAAACTTAAGTTCGACAGATAGTATAAAAAAGCCGTTTTAAAATTAAAACGGCTTTTTTTATGGAATGAATTCTTTAATAATAAAGAAATATTATGAAACTATTTAAAACGATTTGTCACCTTATATGCATATTTTCATATAGAACAGTATCAAATACTTCTCCTGATGATACTAAGATTATTCAAGTTATTTGGCGTGTAAGTAAGAACACCAACATACAATATAAGTATTCAAATCGCTGTTTATAAGCACTAGAATCTACTTTGTCTACCCATTTTATTTCAAGTGATTTTATGTAGTAAAAAGCAATTAAATAGTATCAAAATCAAACCGCCATTCTTGATTTTTTTCATACCAAAGTTGGCCTCCTGCAACAGTCAACGGACAGTCGAAATTGTTCGTATATAGCGCCCCAGTACCTAAGCCCTGCGGCATTAAATTTGGCTGTAAAAAAGTCCACTGAGCAATCGCATTTAAACCAATATTACTCTCCAAAGCAGAGGTAATCCACCAACCAATTTTGTATTTATTTGCCAAATTAATCCACTCTTGTGTACCTCTAAAACCACCTATAAAACTGGGTTTTAAAATAATATATTGCGGACTAATTTTTTGTAGTAATTGTTCCTTTTCTGCATATGAAAACACTCCTATCAGCTCTTCATCCAATGCAATAGGAAAAGGAGTAGTTTCACAGAGCTCTGCCATCCTGTCAGTGTTGTTTTTTTGAATAGGCTGCTCAATGCTATGTATTTTAAATTCAGATAGTTGAGTTATTTTAACTAAAGCTTCATTTGCACCAAAAGCACCATTAGCATCTACTCTAATCTCAATTTGTTCAGGGCTGAAATTCTCCCGTATATGGCTTAATAATTGTAGTTCTTTATCAAAATCAATAGCACCAATTTTGAGTTTAATACACTTAAAACCCTGAGCTAATTTTTCTTCAATTTGTTCCTTCATATAAGCAGGTTCACCCATCCACACCAATCCATTAATTGGTATTGATTTACTACCATTCGTAAAGTCAGAAGGGAACAATAAAAAAGGGCTTGTACTAACCAAAGACAGGAACGCCATTTCCACGCCAAACTGTATCGATGGAAACTCTAGAAGTGCCTCCCAAAGTTGCTCTTCACCAAGATGAATATTCTCGCAGGTCCACTTTAATTTTGACTCATAATCAACTCTATCGTCAATACTCAGTCCACGCAAAATTCCGCACTCTCCTATTCCCTTTTTACCGTCTTTTTCAAGAACGATAAACCAAGTTTCTTTTTGAGTGAGTACACCTCTAGAAGTTCCCGATGGACGTTTAAAATCTAGAATATATTTGTGATAAGTTGCTTTCAATTTTGTTTATCCTTTACATCCAATAATACGCTCGGAATTAATTATCGATCATTTTTAGTATTCTCTTAAAATCATCATGTTGAATTCCCAAGTCTTGGAAATGTTGAAAATCTATTTTTATCTTATTATTCCAACTTAAAGAATCATTGACATTTTGAGCTTGGTATTCTTTATAAATTGTTTTGGCTTTTTGATAATCATTATCCAATAAATAAGCGTGAGCTAAATTAAGTTTCACTAACAGCTCTGCCTGATCTAATTTTTCTCCTTCTTTTAAATATTGTATTGCTTTTCCAAACTGTTTAGTCAGCAGGTAATCGTAAGCAATGGCTGCATAATCTAAAGCCGTCCCTTTACCGTCTTTTATAATCGCTGCGTATTGTGCAATAGCATTACCATAGTCTGCTTTTTTCTCAAAGCCGATAGCTTTTGCTCGTAAACCGTCATAAGCTGCTTTAGAAGCACCCGTTTCATTAAAACAAGCATTCCCATAATCTTTATAAATTTTAGCTTGTTCAATAGCTAATCTACTTTTAAAGTCCTGAAATTTATATTGTTTTTGGATTTTTTCTTCAACACAAATACAAAAATCGTCTGAGTTAGCCATTTTTCGGGCTAATGCTGAAGTTTTACATTGATCGATGACATCTTTTCTATTAGCAACAGTCCACCCTCGACTTAATTTTAAATCCACCCACGGAACCACTTCTAAAACAATTTTTTGTTTCATTAACCAATTAGTGCTTTCGAATGCAAACCATAGATTTGTTGTAGTAGGTTTTATACAAGCCGACTTCTCAATAGAAAGTCTTTGTGCATCTTTACTAAGTGGCTTATCCTGCACCAGGCAAGCTTTATCTACTGTTCTATGTTTTTGATAATCCAAAGCCAGTTCGTTAGAAGAAAAGATAGCATACTTAGACTTATCATCTCCTGAAATTTTTGAGAGAAGAAAGACAGCTCCCGCTGAGCCTTGACTAATACCTGTAGGATCAGGAATAGCTTTCAGAACTGAGACTAAACTACCTGCTAGTTGCTGATTATCATCTAAAATAGTGATGCGATAAATCAACTCAGTAGTTCCAACAGGAAAATCATCTGTTTTGACCACAATACGATCTCTTGCTGTTACTACAATTTCTTTTGTTGTAGCGCGATCTTTATCCCAGTAACCATCTTGTTGTGCACAAACGGACTGACAAAACATACTGCCCAAAAGCAGAAAAATTATTTTATTCACTGATATAACTGTTATTAACTGAATACAACTAGCCCAGCTGTTTGTTACAATCTTTACTGCCAGGTTTTGGCAGTAAAGATTGTAACAAACAGCTGGAAATAGCTCCTTATAAAATTTACAACTCAATGCTCTCACCAATATTAAGCAGCATCAAATCTTTTCCTTTATCAAAGAACTTTTGAATCGCCTGTTTATGGTCGATTTCAATGTATCCAAAAGTATCGTAATGATAGCCTAATATTTTATCACATGCTACAAAATCAGATGCTAAGATAGCGTCTTCGATATCCATCGTAAAATTATCTCCTATAGGAAGTATCGCAAGATCAAGATTAGTGCGCATAGGAATCAATTTCATATCCATAGTAAGCGCTGTGTCTCCTGCGATATAAATGTTCTTATGCTCGCCTTCAATTACAAAACCTCCAGGATTTCCTCCGTAAGCTCCATCAGGGAACGAACTAGAATGAATCGCATTCACATATTTGACTTTCCCGAAATCGAAGTTCCAGCTCCCGCCATGATTCATTGGGTGCGCTTGAAAATCTTTCGCTGCATAATAACCTGCAATCTCAGCATTAGATACAATCACTGCATTTGTACGTTTAGCAATAGCTTCTACATCTAATACATGATCACCATGAGCATGCGTAAGCAAAATATAATCTGCTTGTAATGTGTTGATATCAATATGTGATGCTTGTGGATTTCCTGAAATAAACGGATCCACTAAAATATGCTTTCCTCCTACTTCAATTCCAAGGGAAGCGTGTCCATAAAAAGTAATTTTCATAATATATAGTTATTTATCGTCCTCCTAAAAGGGTATTTACAATAATATCTGAGAAAAAATAAATCATACACAAAGCGAGCAATATTGAAAGTGCAAAGGTACTTAGTGCTAATTTTTTTAATTCTGGATCTAACAATTTAGCATTTTTGTTTTTATACACATTAACCAAATGTTTAGTTAACGGAATATAAGCTAGTAAAAAGAGGTACTGGTCTAGTTGAAAATTATTTAGTAAAGCAAAAACCAATACTAATCCCATAGCCATCATAACTAGAAAATAATGGTACAGTTTTGCTTTCTTTCCTCCTATTTGCACCACCAAAGTGTTTTTACCCACTTTTTTATCTGATTCTTCGTCGCGCATGTTATTTAAATTCAGTACTCCTACACTCAACAAACCAATAGCGGTTGCTGGTAAGAAAAGCTCTAAATCTAATTGTTGTGAGTATAGGAAGTTAACACCTAGTGTACTTACTAATCCAAAAAATACGAATACAAATAAATCACCAAAGCCTTTGTATCCATAAGCTGAACTTCCTATTGTGTAGCGTATTGCGGAGGCAATAGCTAAAATACCCAGTACTAAATAAAATAAAGAATAGTAAATATTAGTATCTGCAAAGGCATAAAAAATTAGTAATACTGCCGAAAGCAAGGTTAATAGCGAAGTGATGATTATAGCTCTTTTCATTGCCTGCGGGGAGATGGCACCGCTTTGAATAGCACGCATAGGTCCTACTCGATCTGCATTATCAGTACCTTTCACACCATCACCGTAATCATTGGCAAAATTGGACAAAATTTGCAAACCAAGCGTTGTTAGTATAGCAAAACCAAAAATTCTCCAGTTGAAAACCTCGGTAGGCGTTAATATGGAATCTGTGGGGTTAGCTAAAGCATACATACTCCCTACTATAATTCCAGAAACAGATAAGGGTAACGTTCTTAGTCTTGCTGCTTCAATCCAATGTTTCATTTTATTTTGTTTTATTATTTTTTAAACTTCTATTAAGCTCACCTAGCTTACATCCAATTATTATTTGAGGTTTCTATCCTATACAGCCAAAGATTAACATACTGTTTTATTGTTGTAAAATTACCCAACTGAAAAACCAAGTTGCCTCCAGCAGTATGTATCGTTATTGATCCAATGTCTGCTTTTTTATGCCAAAATAACTGCGAAGTAGTGATGGCTTGAATCTTCTTTGTTTCAATAATTTTATTATCAATGTCCCAGGCTCCGCTTTGTTTTATTATAAAATCATCTGTGATGAATAATCTATTGTTTTTAAATCCAAAATACACCACCAATCCTACAAACAACAAATATAGCGGTATCGCAAACGAATATTCAAAAAATTGTGGCTGAATATAGATTGCAAAAGCTATAAATACACAAACAGGAATTACCATTGATAAAAAAATAGCAAAAACCAGTTTACGGTAATTGGGTGTTAGTTTAATTCCTTTTTCAGGAGTTTTTTCAAACAGCAATTTTAATATAGCCTCTTTTTCTAAATCATTACAACCAGGAATTTCAATCATGGATTTTCTATCTTCCTTATCACTACTCGTAGCTTGCTTTATCTTTATTTCCAGAATATTCATTTTTTTCTGGAAGTAATTGCGTGTGATAGTCGTAATCTGTACTTTTTCTGGCTTCACAATAGTACTCTTAGTACTTAACAAACCATAGGTAAGTAATAAAGAACCGTTTTGTCTCGCTACTTTATAGTCAAAGTATTTAAAAACCACTCGTACTAAATTAAACAGCAACACTATAGTAAACATAAAAATTAGAAACACTACCAATGTCTGTACTATGGAACGTTCAGCGACAAATGCTTCTAGCTGTTCTTCATCGACATCAATTTCACCTAAATAATTCTTTGCGTTTTCGAAAATGGTTACAAAAAAGGCTAGAATTAAACCTAATGTCTTGACATAGTTAGAGGTAATACCCACTTTTAACAAACTTACAAAACTAATTTTCACTAAGGAATCATCAGCTCCTATTTCATTATTAACGTACTCTTCTTTTAACAAGGAAGCCGAAGTATGCGCATCTTGATCTAACAACCTAGCTTTTAAAGCTAGCGCTAAAGAGTGAGATATTGCTTTAATACTTCCTTCTTTTTTAGCACTTCCAGCAGTATCCACATTCAGTTCATAAACGCCAATGAGGCGTTTTAAAACCGACTGATTAATATCAACTTGTTGAATTTTATCTAGCTGAATTATTGTTTTCTTCTTATTAAAAACACCTTCATTAATTATAAACTCATCCGTTTCATCATCTAAATAAAAGGTAAAATTCAAATATCTTAAATAAGCCATTAATCCTATTAAAACTAGAAAAGTTAGGATTCCTAGAAAGAGGTATAGCTTATTCAATTGATCAAACTTTACAATATAGACAAAAATAATCGGCAACAGACCGCGCACCCATTTTTGTAGTGTATCAAAAAAAAGAATCAGCACGCCGAGTCCAGATTGTCTTTGAGCATGATTAAAATTTTGCTCCATTACAGCTGTTTTTGAATTTTCACCATTAACAGTTGCTTGATACTTTCAGCTTGATCAATAGCTATTCCTGGAATTTTTAAATCACTAGAACTTCCTCCAGCGGTAAAAATCTCAATTTTAGCTAATTTAAAATAACGCGCAATAAATCCTTCATGTAAAGCAACATGTTGCACTCTATTATATGGTATTACAATGGTATTTGTCGCAATAATACCGTGTCTAAACAATACATCATGCTCTCTAAATGCAAATCCTTTCTTTTTATAACCTAGCCTTGATAACGTAAGAACAAGCGTCAACAATACTAGAAAAGCTGTCCAAAGTGGAAACATAAATACATTTAAACCGGCATTATAATACAACACTAATCCAAGTCCAACGCCTAGTATGACGAATAGAATAGTGATATTAAATAAGATAACTTTCCAATAGTTTGTATCCAATACTGAAAATTGCACTTCTTCAAATTTTGGAAGCTGCGTTATATCAATTGTTGCGTTTGAAAAATTTTCCATTTTGTTAGTTTTAAAGTTCCAGGTTTAAAGTTTAAAGTGGTAGAAACCAATTTAAATTTGTTCATTAAAACTTTTTTTTTAGGGTAACCACTTTTTTTCAAAATTAGGCTTACGTTTTTCTAGAAAAGCATTTCTCCCTTCCTTAGCTTCTTCAGTCATGTACGCTAAACGAGTGGCTTCACCAGCAAAAACTTGCTGTCCTACCATACCATCATCTGTAAGGTTCATGGCAAATTTTAGCATTTTAATAGCCATAGGTGATTTTCCTAAAATCTCTTGTGCCCACTCATAAGCAGTATCTTCTAGTTCAGCATGTGGTATAACAGCATTTACCATCCCCATATCCATTGCTTCCTGAGCTGAGTAATTGCGACCTAAGAAAAAGATTTCTCTAGCTTTCTTCTGACCAACCATTTTAGCCAAATAAGCCGATCCATATCCACCATCAAAACTAGTCACATCAGCATCTGTTTGTTTAAAAATAGCGTGTTCTTTACTAGCTAAAGTCATATCACACACCACATGTAAGCTATGTCCTCCACCTACAGCCCAACCTGGAACTACAGCGATAACCACTTTTGGCATAAAACGAATCAATCGTTGTACTTCTAATATATTCAATCGATGCTGCCCATCGTCCCCTACATAGCCTTGATGTCCTCTTGCATTTTGATCACCACCACTACAGAATGAATAAACACCGTCTTTTGAAGAAGGACCTTCAGCAGATAGTAAAACCACTCCAATTGAAGTGTCTTCCTGAGCATCATAAAATGCTTGGTACAATTCGGCTGTTGTTTTAGGTCTGAAAGCATTTCGTACATCAGGTCTATTAAAGGCAATGCGCGCTACACCGTTGCACTTTTTATATGTTATGTCTTCAAATTCTCTTGCAGTTATCCAATCCATTATGTGAGTTTTAAATTTTATAGTGTAAAAATAAATCATTTTTTACACTTTCCATCATTAGGTCTTGGCTAAAGCCTATGGAAATCTAAATTATTACTGGTGTTCAAAAAAAAAATCAAAAAAAATCATAGACGTTAACACTTTTAATTTTAATTTTTTATTAACTTTATCACTGTTAATCAATAGCATACCTATTATTGATAACGTTTCACTGATTTATTAACCTAAAAAAGGAATGATTTGAAAAATTTAAAAAGCTTTACCACTCTTTTTTGTACGGTGCTCAAATTAAAAATCGGAGAGAAAGAGCCCAGTGGGAAAACATTAAATGAAATCAGAATATTTCAATTGTAACACCTAAGGTTAACTTGTAGATTACTATACTTGATTAGGAATTAATCATTAAAATGAAGAAGTAAAATCTACCTATAATAATACAAACCAAATGGCTTAATCGTGAAGTTGTGTCTGTATTTCCTTTAATTGTTAAAAAAAGGTAAAGATCAAAAAGTAAAGTATCATTGATAGTAAAACTTTACATGATTATCTATAACAGTCCGTAATTATGGAAGGTTATAAAATAGAAAGACTAACCGGTTCCGATTAGTCTTTCTTTTTTTTATGCTATTTTATATATTTTACTCTGTGATCAAGTAAATACCGTCTTCTTTAATTTCAATCAATTTCTCTCTATACAAAGCACCAATAGCTTTTTTGAAAGTTTTTTTACTCATCTTCAAAACGGTCTTAATATCTTCAGGATGCGAACTATCTGTTAAGCGTAAAAAACCACGACTAGCTCGTAACTCATCCATTATCTTATCAGCATTAGGCTCGATACTCTGGTAACCTTGTACTTGCAAAGCCACATCAATTTTATTATCAGGACGTATGTTTTTAATATATCCTCTCATACGGTCTCCCGTACGAATCGCATCGTCGTACACCTCGTCTTTATACAAAAGTCCTTTGTGACGTTCATTGATAATTACATTGATACCAATTTCAGTAATATGTGAAACAATAAGCTCCACTTCTTCCCCTTTTTCAACAGTCAATTCATCATTCTTTAAGAATTGGTTTGTTTTACTCGAAGCTACTAAACGATTGGTTTTTTCATCCATATAAAGGTAAACCAAGTAACGTTTTCCTTTTTCCATAGGACGCGCCTGCTCTTTAAATGGAACTAAAATATCTTTCTCCATTCCCCAATCCATAAATGCACCTATCTGATTCACATAATTTACACGTAAAAGTGCAAATTCATTTAGTAAAATATAAGGCTCTAATGTTGTAGCAACAGGACGTTCTTCATGATCTAAGTAAACAAAAACAATAAGTTCCTCCCCTATTTCAAATTCATTAGGTACATATTTGTTAGGTAAAAGGATGTCGTGAATTCCTTCAGGATCAGTTTCTGGGCTTCCCAAAAACAAACCAACTTTAGTATCACGAAGTATTGTAAGCGTATTGTATTTTCCTATTTCAATCATTTTATTCAATTTTCTAAGGCGCAAAGGTACGAAGTTTGAAAATAGTAAACCTACACTTTAAACAATTCCCCTATTTTTTAGTTATGGCAGCATTATAGTCCGTTTTTCAATCACATTTTGTCCCGCTGTATGCAGTATCTTTTTGGCTGAACACCAGCCAAAAAAGGATACATGCTCCCATCGGGACTAGACTAGAATGTACTTTGATTTAAAAAACTTTCCAATTTACTAGTAACTCTTAAAATTATACCTACACTATCTTAGGTTGACATAATGCGAAGTAAACAAATCTTAAAACTGTATTTCGTTGTTAGATTCATTCTTTTTTTATTTAATTTTAAAGTCTAAAAATGAATAATCAAAAAACAAATGAAACCTAATCCTTTTCTCTACCTGCTTGCATTGCTGTTATTTTCACAAATTAGTATTGGACAAATCACCAATGCTGATCCAGAAATCAAAAAGATGATTACCGAAATTAAAGCCGAGAGCCTTGAAAACACTGTAAAAAAACTAGTTTCTTTTGGAACCAGACATACCTTAAGCGACACTAAAAGTAAAACAAGAGGAATAGGAGCTGCACAACAGTGGGTAAAATCAGAATTTGACAAATATGCTTTAGAATCAGGCGGAAGACTGACATCAAACATTGATTATTTCACTATTAAAGCGGATGGACGACGTATTGCGGTTGACAGTCAGTTAGGAAATGTAATGGCAACTTTAAAAGGCACGGATTCCAGTGATGATCGTGTTTTGATCATAAGCGGTCATTTAGATTCAAGAGTTACTGATGTTATGGACGCAAAATCAGATGCTCCAGGCGCTAATGACGACGGTTCTGGCGTAGCAGCTATGATGGAATTAGCAAAGATAATGAGTAAGCGTTCTTTTCCTTATACCATTATTTTTGTAGCTGTAACTGGAGAAGAGCAAGGTTTATATGGTGCGAGACATTTAGCTGAATTAGCTAAGAAAGAAAATTGGAATATTGTTGCCATGTTAAACAATGACATGATCGGGAATAGTTTGTCTAGTGGTACCAATTTAAGAGACAATACTAAAGTGCGAGTATTTAGCGAAGCTACTCCGTATCTTGAAACCGAGGATGAGGCTAAAATGCGAAAATTAATTAACAGAGACAATGATAGTCCGTCAAGATTATTGGCTCGCTATATTAAGACTACAACAGATCAGTATGTGGATCAGTTAGAGATAAACCTTGTTTATAGAAATGACCGCTTTTTACGTGGTGGTGATCACACTCCCTTTAGTCAAAATGGATTTACTGCAATTCGCTATTGTGAAATGAATGAAAATCACGATCATCAGCACCAAGATTTAAGAACTGAAAATAATATTAAGTATGGGGATCTTCCTGAATTTATGGATTTTGAATACCTAAGAAAAGTATCAGCATCTAATCTAGCTACCTTGGCTAATTTGGCTTGGTCACCCAAAGCGCCAACAAACGTGGGCATAGAAGTAAAAGACTTAACTAACTTCTCCACTTTGCAATGGAAAGCGCCAGAAGGGAAGAAAGTGTATGGCTACCAAGTATTGATCAGAGAAACTTCGGATACCAACTGGCAAAAAGCCATTTTTGTTACTGATACAAAAACAACGATTCCTTATTCTAAAGACAACTTCTTATTTGCGGTACAGTCTATAGATGAATTAGGACACGCTAGCTTGCCGGTTTTTCCCACTCCAATTCGTTAATTAGGATTATAATTGTACACAAAAAAAGCGCCTATTAGGCGCTTTTTATATTTAAGTGGGTTTATAATTAATTATAAACGCTTTCTTTTTTAAAGTGAACTGCTAATAAATAATAAACTACAGCTCTGTGTTTATTTTTGTTAGAGCGACCATACTTTTCCATCACTGCATCAATTCCAGCATCCAGATTTGCTCCATCTGCCAGACCTAATTTTTTAATTAAAAAGTTGTTTTTTACGGTATCTAATTCCGCCTGTTGACTACCTGCAACTGTTGCAGCATCTGCGTTATAGATAGAAGGTCCACAACCAATAGTAACCTTGGTCAGTAGGTCCATATCTGGAGTTACACCGCATTTATCTTTTAAATCAGCAGCATACTTCGCAATTAATTCGTCTCTTTTACTCATAAAATTTAATATTTAAGTTAATAGTTTTTTGGTATTCTCAAATTTAAACATTTATTTATAAGTCGGACCTATTTTAGTAGTAAATTGTAAAAATAAGGGCAAAAAGGGGTGAAATTAATCCATAATTTACTTTAAAAGCTAATAAAAACAACTTTTACATTATAAATACATTCTACGCTATTATTTTGTTTTATCCTTATTTATCTCAAAAATTAAATTAAATTTTTAAAATACTGGAGCAAAACAGTATCGTTTTCAAATGTTGGTGTAAAAATTTCTAAAATTGCAGGTTTAGTATTGTTTTGATAAAAAATATCTAATTCAGTTAGTAGCTCTCCTTCCTCTTTTGCTACTTGGTAAGCTAAACCATACATTTTGGCTAAATGCTCGGCAGTTAAATGATGATTTGTTTCAAAATACGTATTGAAAACAGGCGTTTCTTCATGACCTGGCAAAATTCTAAAGATCCCACCTCCACCGTTATTTATAAGAATTATTTTGAAATCTTGGGGAATGTAATTATTCCACAGCGCATTGCTATCATACAAGAAACTTATATCACCCGTTATAAAGACCGTTGGTTTATTGCTTCCTACAGCAGCTCCTATTGCTGTTGATGTACTACCATCAATACCACTGGTTCCTCTATTACAAAATACTTCAATTGACGGATCAATTGCAACCAATTGTGCATAACGGATAGCCGAGCTATTACTAATTTGCAGTTGAGAATCCTTAGGTAAAGAATGAATTACTTTTTCAAAAACTTTAAAGTCTGTGAAGGGAATTTTAGCTACATACGCATCACTTCTCTCTTTCCTTGTTTCCACTAGCTGCTGCATTTCAAGAAAATAATCACTTTTTACCTCCGTTGTCAGCGGTAAAAACAAATCAAAAAAAACGTCTGGTTCTGTTACAAAATGTTTTGATAATGCACCAAAGGTGTCATAGGCTCTCAAGGAATCAATATGCCAATGTTCTTTAGGCGGGTATTTTCTCAAAAAAGCTTTGATTCGTTTAGAAACAATCATTCCACCAAAGGTTACTAAAATTTCAGGTCGAAACTTCTCAAAATCCTCTTCGCTAAATGGCGTAATTATAGTATCTATATTATTTATAAAAGTGGGATGGTGTAGATTAGAAGTTGTTTCAGTTAAAACAATCACTGAATCATCATCCGCTAAGGCTTGGATATTTTTTTCTTCAATGCTATTAGGTTCATTTACGCCAACTAAAACCATCTTCTTCACAGATTTGTTCCAGCGCTCAGCAAATTCAGTGACATTATTAATCGAAATTGACGTAGGTACTTTTGCGGAAGCGGAAAAAATTGGATTTACTGAAAGGCTCGTGCTGGTTTCATATAAAGGCTCTTCAAAGGGAGCATTAATATGCACTGGTCCTTTTTGTAATAGAGCAATATCTAATGCTTCATTGATTTTGGCATCGTTTTCTAAAGAGGCTTCTTCTCGTAAATTAGCGTTAAACAAGGAGTGATTAAGAAAAACATTCTCTTGACGAATAGTTTGCCCATCTCCTATATCAATCTTATTTTGAGGCCTATCAGCTGATAAAACTACTAAAGGAATTTGACTATAAAATGCTTCAGCTACGGCTGGATAATAATTGAGTAAAGCTGAACCAGAACTACAAATCAAAGCAACTGGCACTTTTGTTTGCTGTGCAATACCTAAGCCAAAAAAAGCAGCACATCTTTCATCTACAATACTATAACAAGTAAAAGCTGGATTATTAGTAAAACCCATGGTCAATGGTGCGTTTCTTGAACCTGGAGATATTATTATCGTAGTGATTCCCTTGGCTAAACAAATTTCGATGATGCTTTGCGCTAAAGGTATTTTGGGGTAAATCATTAAAGTTTATTTTAAAGTGTAAGGTTTAAGAGTTCAAAGTTGTTCAAAACCTCAACAGAAGCAAAGTTACAAACTTGCTCTTTCTTTTTAACTCATTTTAGCTGATTTTTCTTAATTTTGAAAACAAATATTTACGTAATGGAAATCAAGTTAAGACCGTATCAAACTTCAGACACACAGGCAATATTAGATATTATTAATTATAACATTATTAATTCGACTGCTTTGTATGATTATAATACCCGCACTTACGAGCAACAGTTAAGTATTTTAGAAGACAAAGTAACTAAAGGCTTTCCTGTAATTGTGGCTGAGTCAGAGGACATGCTAACAGGTTTTGGTATGTATAGTGATTTTCGATTTAGAGAAGCCTATAAATTTACTGTGGAGCATTCAGTATATGTAAATAATGATTTTCATGGGAAAGGAATTGGTAAAATGCTATTACAAGAACTTATTAATTTAGCTAAGAAACAGGGCTTACATACTATGATTGCCGTAATAGATTCTGAAAACCAAAGCAGTGTTGATTTCCATGAGAAGTTTGGCTTTAAAACAGTAGGCGTTATTAAAGATTCCGGTTGGAAATTTGATCGTTGGCTGCATTCTGTATTTATGCAGTTGATTTTAGAATAAAAAAAAGCGATTTTCTCAAGTGAAAATCGCTTTTTTTTTAAAGTTTATTTTGCAAATTACGCTTTAATCCAGTCAATTACTGATGGATCTGTAGGTAATGTTTTTGGAGAAATTACTTTTTCTAATTCTCCATTTTCATTGATAAGGTACTTTTGAAAATTCCACTCTACATTAGAGTCTTGCAAACCATTTTTAGATTTCTGAGTCAAAAATTGGTAAATAGCGCACATATCATCTCCTTTTACAGATACTTTGTCCATCATGGGGAAAGTCACACCATAATTCATTTGACAAAATGTTGCAATTTCTTCATTAGTTCCTGGCTCCTGAGAAGCAAAATTGTTAGCTGGAAAACCTACGATTACAAAATCCTTGTCTTTATATTCTTTGTAAATAGCTTCAAGATCTTTGTATTGTGGTGTTAATCCACATTTTGAAGCCGTATTTACAATCATCACTTTTTTACCTTTCAAGCTAGCAAAATCAAATTCGTTACCCGATAAATCTTCTACTTTAAATTGATAAATGGTTTGTTTTGTCATCGCTACTTCACTTTTATTAGTTACTGTTTTCTTATTCTGAGCTTGATTTTGGCAACTAAAAAGAAAGAGTGCGCTGCAAGCTATAAACAACATTTTTTTCATGGTTATTTTTTTTTATAAAATTAGACAATTAACAAATAAATAAAACGATTGCTAAGACTTTATTTTCCCTAAACAGATGTTAAATAAAAAAGCCTAGTATCAAACAAAAAACACTAGGCTTAGTAACAAAAACAAACAAATTTTTAAGTTAGTTAAAACGCGTAACTCACTTTAGCTTTCATAAAAAATGGAGTACCTGGAGTAAAATGAATTTCCTCTACACTATCAGGCTCATTTTGTAATCTTGACTCAGTAGCAAACTGAGTTTCATTCCATTTAGTGTCCAATAAATTTTCTACCGAAATTCCGAAAGTGACACTTTTATATTCGTAATTTATATTAAAATCAGCAATTGCATATCCCTTTGCTACAATTGAATTATCTTCATTGGCAGGACGGCTATTTAAATATCGGTAGCGTAAACCACCTGATAATCCATACCATTTTTGGAAGCTCAAACCTCCTGTAGAAGTAAAATCTGGTGCAAGTGGAATGTAGTTTTGACCTTTTGGATCGTCTATACTTCTGGCATAAGTGTAATTTGCATCAGCATCAAAATACAAATAATCATTTAACTGGTAACGCAAACCTATATCGATTCCCATACGATTTGTTTGACCACTTGGCTCGATTATTCCTGCATCTCCTACATAAACAAATTCTTGTTCTAAATATAAATACCACAAAGCAGCGTTAATTAAAACCTTAGGAAATGGCTTCCAGATAGTCCCTAGATCAGTCCCTATCGCCGTAGGAAGTATTTGCCGCCCATTATTTTGAACCACTACCCTAGTGTCATTAGAATGGAAACCCATACCTGATTTTAAATAAAACTGTAAATCATTATTTTGAGAATAGATAAAATTCAGCTTTGGAGAAACTTTAACTTCCGATTCCGATTGCGTATTAAAATTAGTACTGAGTTTATCTTGATAATTGAATTTAAAATAATCCAAACGAACTGCTGGGTTGATCATGAGTTTTCCTAATGTAAATTCAGCGTTCAAATAGGTGAAAGCATTTGTTTCATCAATATCTCCTAATTTTATTTTTTCTAATGTTGTCGTTCTATTGACTGTATGTGAAAGCTCCGTGTCTTTTGTCGCATCAGCTCTAATACCTGCTCCTATTTGATATAGCGCATCTAGAGTATTATTTTTAACTTTTTTGTTTAGTTCTGCATTCAAACCATAAATGGATCGGTCGTCTTTTTGCCTAATCTGATCACCAATTATGGGATCTTCGAGAAAAAAAGTAAAATTGGAATACAATTCAAAATCATATTTAGAGTAATAAACATTGGCTTTTAAAAAGCTATTTTCATTGATAGGTTTACTAATTGTAGCGTTGAGGTTAGTCCGAGATGTAGTTCCGCCCTCTGTGTCATCTACAGCTCCAAATCTCGATAGAGAACCATTGTCTACTAACCGTTGTGGTATTTGTCCAGAAGCGTCCCACTTACTGGAAAAACGGGAAGCAGAAATGGAAATCTTAGTATTATCTTCCATTAGCGCCGAATATTTTCCTAACAGATTAACCCTATTAAAATTTTGGGGAGAATCAAATGGACCATCTGTTAGAATATATTCAGAAGCAATGTATGCTGACTGCTTATTTTGTTTACCCAAAAGGTCAAACAACGCTACCGTTCTTAAAGTGTTAAACTGTCCAGCCTCAATACTTATTCTATTTTTATCTAATTTTTCTTTAGTTTGGAAGGTAACGTATCCTGCCGTTGCAAAATCCCCTTTGCTGGCATAATACGTCCCTTTTCCAAAATCTATTTTTTCTACTGTTTCAGGTATTACAAAGTGTAAATCAGCATAGCCTTGTCCATGTGCATGCGAAACCATATTTACAGGCATTCCGTCTACAGCAATAGCGATATCTGTACCGTGATCAATATCAAATCCTCTTAAAAATATCTGTTCAGCCTTACCACCTCCAGCATGTTGTCCTATAAATAATCCTGGAACTTTTCGTAAAATTTCCTGAGACGAATTAACTGGTACTGTTTGTAAGTCTATTTTCGAAATTACATTCATAGCTGATAACTTCGGCTGAATTACAATTTCATTCAATCTAAAAATATCATCTTCGAGAACGATACTTACTGTATTAGATGTAACGGTATAATTGTATTTTTTAAACCCTAGAGCACTTATTTTTAAAACATTTCCAAGCTCCGTTTTATCAATGCTAAAAGTTCCTAACTCATTAGTATGCGCATGACTATTTGACTGCATATTCGTTATATAGGCGTTTTCTATAGGATTCCCAAACTGGTCAATAACACTTCCATTTTGATTTTGACCGTGAGATAAAATGGCTAATAAACTGCCTATTAAGGTGAAAAAATATTTCATATAACTTACAGTTTATTTACTTTGTCCTCATAATTAGGCCCTAATTCATATATACTACCTAACAATTCTTTCTTGATGGGTTTCACTTTTTCGAAGTCATTATTAGCTTTATAAATCATAGCCAAATGGTATTGCACTTTTGGTTCGAATGATTGCCCAACTACATACTGTTTTGCTATAGCTAGTGCTTTTTCCTTTTGACCAACATTCAAATAAGACCAAGCCAATAAATCGTAAGAATCAGGTGTCGGTCTGTGATCTACTTCTATTTTAGCAATTTCTAAAGCTTTGGTTGCATTTTGTTTTTCGTCTGCAAATACTAAAACATTGTATTTGTTATACATGGCACCATAGTTATTTTCGTCAAGCATTTTAAAATATGCCTTTTCGTTTTTATCTGCCTCGCTAAGGTTTCCTTCATATTGAGCCATTTGATACTTCAATAAATAAAAGTCGGGCGTATTATGCGTAATTTCAATAGCTTCCACAATTCTCTTTGCTTCTTTTGTGTTCTTTTCGTAAGAAAACACAATCCAAGCAATTCCTTTTAAAGCATAGGAATAATTAGGATCTATTTTTAATGTTTTTAAGTAGCTATCGTACGAATCTTGTACTCTTCCTGCATGGCCATAAAAGTCACCAAGATTAGAATAAGACCATATTTTTAATACTTTGTTATCTTCTTTTTCGGCAATGTCTCTTGCCTTTTCCATAAAACTTATGGCAGTGTCTAAATCTCCTTTATGATCATTCCATTTTGCTAAACGAATTAAATAATCATAGTCTTTCATGTCTTTTAAATCATTTAGATTTTTTTCTGCTGCTGCAAAATCACCTAATTCCATTTGGACATCAAATAATAGTTTTTGCGTTTCCTTTTTTCCTTCACCTATAGCCAATGCTTTATTAGCTAAAACTAAAGCTTCTCTAAAACGGTGCTGGGCGATATAATTTCTTCCTAAAGAACGTATAGTGGAAACTTTTGAATAGTTGTTTTCTTCATTAGACTGCGTCAGCAATTTTTCTGTTTTATATAAGAAGGAGATGTTTCCAGTATATTCAAATAAGGTAGCATATTTAGATGCGATGATTCCTAAGTAACTATTTTGATTGGGTGCTTTATCGTACTTCGCCTGCCAGAAAACTATTTCTTCATTAGCAAAATCTAAAGACTCATTGCTTTTTATATTGAGGTATTGTTCGTAATCGGAAGCATTTGTAATTTGTTCTGTTTTCGTTTCGCAACCGAAAATAAATACAATCGTGAAAACCAGTAACGGAATTATTTTATACTGTTTCATAATCAAGTTTTTTGTTTGTTTGTTTGTTTGTTAAAAAAACAGAGTGCTTTACTAGTTCCACACTCTGTTTATTATATACTTATTCTACCAGGCTGCTGCTAAGTAAGGGAAAGCAGTAGTAAAATCTTTATCATTTTTATCAACATGGTCAGAGGTTAATGCAGCGTTAGCCATTCCATCTGAACCACCAAATATTAATAGTAATTCTACATCTATAACATCATCTGCCAAAGCTCTTCCTGTTAAAACATTTGTCCCATCAAAAAAAGTCGTTTTACCTGAAGTTTTTACATTCAGCACATCTGTTGCTAACAATCCTGTAAACTGAGCCGCTGTTTGCCCTAAAGCATTTGTAGTGAATCCAGAATTTAAAGCCAATAATCTAGATTGAAATACAACTTGGTATTTAGCTCCCATTGCAGAAGGCACGGTTGCATTAAAATCGTCTTTTGGTTGTCCTGATGCAATAAAAACTGTATTTATTGCTGGTCTTGCCATCTGATCTTGTTGAACATAAGTTCCTGAAAAATCAGCACTAGCCATTGCATCATTGTTATCGTCGTCGTTGTTACAACTTACTGAAGCTACTGCACCAACTAGTGCTAGAGCTATAATTTTAAATTTGTTTGATTTCATGATATTTATATTTAATTTGTTGGGAATTCATGAACTCTTGGTTTCATTTTATTCCTTCCTTAATTATTAGTAATTATTGTTTTTTCTTAGTTTCTGACCATACATTTAATGTTGCTGCAGTACCCAATTTAGATTTAGGGACTTCAATTACCACAGCTAAAACATTTGTTCCTGCAAAAGTATCTGTACCAGGATTATTAAATCCATTTGGAGCTGTTCCTCCTAATATTTTTTGGAACTGACCTAAGTCAAAGAAAAAAGGATCGTCTCTAGGACCTGCAAAAAACTTCATACCATTTTCAGTAGAAACGGTAGGAGTTTCTCCATATTTAGAAATAAGAACACTTCCTGAAGCTTCACTGGTTTTGATTGTACTTGAAGTTCCTTTAGATGCCGGAGCATAAGGCCCAAAGAAGTACATTTTGTCGCCTTTTCTAATTGCCTGGATAACTAAATCTTCAACATTGTCTCCAGTATTATCAATATTTACTTCAATCATTACATTTTCATTGAAGGAAGCTGCAGCTGTTGCACCAGGGCTAAGTAAGCCTTGCGTATTTACAGCAAATACTAAATTGTTAGTATCTTGTCCTTGAAAAGTATACATATCTGTAATGTCTGCTGCATTACCTGTTACTGATGGAGCGTCTACGTGATCCGCTGCTACTAAAATCAAACCCGAAATCGCCACTAGCGATAGGCCTAATATCATTTTTGTTTTTTTCATTTTATTATAATTTAAAAGGTTATAAAAGCATTTACGCGATTAGATTCCTTTTGGTTTTAAAAAAATTAAAAAAAACATAATAAAAAATACAATAAACTGATTAACAGTGTTTTAAATTATTAAAAAAAATACAAAATTTATGGTACTCACTTTTTTTATAAGTTAGAATATTGTAATTAATTCATTTGTAAGTAAGTTTGTATAAGTTTGTAACAGCAAAAGATAAAATATATGACTCAAGAAGATTTATTAGTCTTAATATATAAGAAGGACGAAAAAGCATTTACACATCTTTACGATATGTATTCAAAAAGTTTGTTTTCGGTAATCAATGTTTTAGTAAAAAATAGAGAAGAAGCCGAGGATGTCTTGCAAGATGTGTTTGTGAAAATCTGGAAAAATATTGATTCTTACCATGAGAGTAAAGGGCGATTTTATACTTGGATACTTAATATTGCTCGCAATACCTCTATTGACAAACTCCGTTCTAAAAATTATAACAATAGTCAGAAAAACCTATCTTCAGATAATTTCGTATATCTATTGGATGACAGTAATAAACTGACCAATAAAGTAGATACTATAGGAATTCAAGAATTTGTAAAAAGACTAAAACCCAAGTGTATACAAATAATAGATTTATTGTTTTTTAAAGGATACACTCAGCAAGAAGCTTCAGATGAGCTGGAAATTCCTTTAGGAACTGTTAAAACACACAATCGAAATTGTATCAATGATTTAAGAAACTATTTGAAAGTATAATGGAAAACGAAAATAAAGAATATATAGACTCTGGAATTTTAGAACTTTATGTTTACGGTTTACTTAGTGAAGCCGAGAATGAGGAAGTGGCTAAACTAGCGAAAGAAAACCCAGCGATTAATGATGAAATTATTGCTATAGAAAAAGCTATTGTTGCTTTATCTTCTAGCTTTTCACCTTTTCACTCCGTAGCTAATTATGAGAAAATAAAGGCTAAGCTTGAGTTAAAACACGCTAAAGTCATAGAAATGGAACCACGCAGCAATAAATCTCAGTATTTGGGCTGGGCTGCAGCTGTATTGTTGCTAATTGGTTTAGGTTACCAATACAATCAGTTAAATGTAACCAATGATCAGGTGGTAACGACAACGGTAGAGAAAGCTAAGATTGAAAAAGAACTCAATACACTGACTATTAAAAATGCGGCAGCCGAAACGAGTCTTGCTGTAATTAGAGATACTAATAATACCGTAGTTGCACTTGGAGGGCAAGCAGTAGCCCCAGAGTCATCTGCTAAAGTGTATTGGAATAAAGACACGCAGGTTGTCTATGTAGATGCAGCTGGTCTACCAGAACCGCCTAAGGGAATGGTATATCAAGTATGGGCATTAAAATTAAACCCATTGACTCCTACAAGTATCGGTTTACTAGATGATTTTGATGCAAATAATCAAAGAATGTTTGCTGTCAATAATATAGGAGATGCTGAGGCGTTTGGAATTACATTAGAACCTGCTGGTGGAAGTCTAACACCTACAATGGAGCAGTTGTATACATTAGGAAAAGTATAATTTACTGCGATTAATTATCGGTCATACAGAGCAGACTTTCTGATGAAAGTCTGCTTTTTTTTTGACATTTAATAATGATTTTTATAAAGGCAAACCAGCATTTTTTGAAGTTTTAAACAATACTGTTAAATGAAATCTATAAAGCAATAAAGAATATTATCTTTGCACTTTTAAATCATACATGAACTATACCTTACTATCTTCTCCTTTACAAGGATTTACTGATTTCCGTTTTAGAAATGCACAGAACAAAATTTTTGGCGGGATTGATACTTTTTACGCCCCATACATTCGTTTGAACGGAAAATTGATTATTAAGAATTCTTATCAGCGTGATTTATTGCCAGAGAACAATTCAGAGTTGGAAGTTATTCCGCAAATTATTACTAACGATGCCGATGAATTTTTATTTGTATCTAAATATGTTCAGGAACTAGGTTATAAAGAGTTAAACTGGAATTTAGGTTGTCCCTACCCTATGGTTACTAAATGTGGTATGGGATCTGGATTAATTAGTAACACCGAAAAAATAGAGCAGATCTTGCATAAAGTGCAAAACGAATCGGATATTATTGTATCGATGAAAATGCGCTTAGGTTATGATACCACTGAGGAGATCTTGGATGTATTACCCATTTTAGAAAAATATGCCGTAAAAAATGTGGCTGTACACGCACGACTAGGAAAACAATTGTACAAAGGCGGAGTGCATTTAGATGCTTTTCAAACATGCGTAGATCAAAGCAAGGTAAAGCTATATTATAATGGAGATATCACATCAGTTGCTAAGTTTCATGAGATGCAGGCTCGTTTTCCTACCATTGATCACTGGATGATCGGTCGTGGTTTGATTGCTGATCCTTTTTTACCAAGCATGATTAAGAACAATAGCACGGAATATCCTAAAAATAAAATGGAATTATTTAGTGAATTCCACAATACTTTATATGCTGGTTATAGCGAATCTTTATCAGGAACAACACATATTTTGCTAAAAATGCACCATTTATGGGAGTACTTTTCGGTTATTTTTTCAAATCCACACAAGGTGCACAAAAAGATAAAGAAAGCCAATAGTATCAGGAATTATGAAGCTGCCGTGGCAGAGATTATTAAAGCGGGGTAGTTAAATGCATCATTTTCCACTATACGTGTTGTTACATTATGAATTTATTTAGAACAGTTTCTACTTAAAACTTAACTTACCATATTTAGTTCTGAAATTCATTTTCTCTAAAGATATTCAAATTTATAGTACTCCTCTAATAATAGCTTAGGCGTACTAAGTATGATGTTGATCAATAGGCATTACTGCTCCACACTTATTTGCGCTCCTAAATTTGGATTAGAACCACTATTGACCCATACTCCATTTGAATTAATATTTGCTGTTTGCCCAAGGCCTGATCCAGTTGTTGCCCATCTTCTAGCAGCGGGTCCATTTCTATCTTGGTTTACGACTAACCAGTAAGATGTACCGTTAACTAAGTTATAATTTTCTGTGAATGAATTTACATTTGTTATTGCACTAGTGTTGTTTAATTCTAAGTTGTTCCAATTAGATGTATAAAGAGTGGCTAGCTTAGTGTTTGGTAAAGCGGAAATCCCTGAACTCCCATTATCACTCCATAGCTCTATTATAAAAATTCCATCTTGATAATTTGTTCTGTAAAGATTTATTTTCACGTTAGTAAGGAAGCCACCAGTAGTAGGAGTAAATTGTTGACCCCAAGCTCGTATATTGGGATAGTTTACAAATGTCGCTGTACCAGCAGGAGCAAGATTATCAAAAACCAACAAACCTTCGGGTATAACACTAATTTTCCCATTGCTATTTAGGTTCTCAGTAGTACCTATATTACCATTTGTACTCACATATTCTGATGTAGTTGTTATTAAACTACCATGTTTATTTAAAGATTGTGAATAGCAAACTTTTGTGAGTAATAATCCTAAAAATATATTGATATATGTGCGTTTTATCATTGTATCATACTTTAAAAAGCCAAACCTTTTGTTATCAGTAAATCTGTTGTTAATAAAACTAGACCTTTTAGCTACGTCCTAGCTTCTTAATTAAATGTGGTTATAAATGATTTAATAAAAATAATCAAATTGAATTCTATCGTTTAACGATAATGCATACGACCCATTATTAGTAGGGTTATAAGTTAAAGTAGTATTAGAAACAGAATAAGCGGTGTTACTAATTCTAATTCCATTAACATACATTTTTACCTTACTATTAGATGATGGCGCTTGCGCTAAAGTAAAAGTCGTTTGAGAAGCCGTTGCTAAAAATTCATCAGTTACATCTCTCACCTGCCCACTTCCAGAAGAAACCGACCCATCTGCCATCAAATATTGTAATGATGTACCGCCAGACTTTATATAGGAAGCCGCCGTAATATTACCACTAGTTTTGACATCGGTTACCGATAAATTACCCAGTTGTATAGTATTATTAGCGGTTACACTAGCTTGGTAACCAACTGCCGTCGTATTAGAAAAAGTTCCATCAGAAACCGTAGCTCCCTGGCCTACGAATGTATTTCCAGAACCTGTTGTTGATCCCCCTGCATTCGCTCCTATAGCAGTGTTATTAGAAGCAGCAGAATTCATTAAAGTTTGGTTACCAATAGCAGTATTATTATCATTCCCTGCAATGTTAAACATTGTTTCCGCACCAATCGATGTATTTCCGTAGCCAGAGGTTAAACCTACCATACTATTATATCCGACTCCTGTATTATTACCAAAGGAAGTTCCTGAATACGAATTTAAAGCTCCTGAACCAATACCGGTATTTCTATATCCTGTACCGCTACCTAAATCCGTTCCTAAAGCAACGTTAGAATCTCCGTTCCCGACACCTTTACCAACTTTAATTCCGTTAGCAATAACGTCAGAAGAAAATGATTTTACGCCAGCTATGACTTGAGCTGTTGTAACATCAACAAAAACTCCCGATGTAGCTGAACTTACAAAGCTATTTACAAAGGCTGTAGTCGCAATTTGGGTAGTATTGGTTTCAGTTGGTGCGGTTGGTGCAGCAGGCGTTCCGGTTAAAACTGGAGATGCCAGAGACGCTTTTAAATCTAAAGCAGTTTGAGTGGCAGTAGAAACTGGTTTATTTGCATCTGTTGTATTGTCTACATTTGCTAAACCAACCATTGACGCTGTTATACCGGTAACTGTACCAGTAAAAGTCGGTGACGCTAAATTGGCTTTTGCCTCTAAATTTGCTGTTGTAGCATAGCTGCTCAAATCTTGATCTCCTGTGTTAGTGCCTGAAATGGCTGCTAGCTTTGTTTTCTCTGCCAATGAATAATCTTCTGTCGAAAGTCCTTTTCCTGCTGCTTTGTCTACTTTTAAATCTAGAGCAGTTTGTGTGGCAGTAGAAACTGGTTTATTTGCATCTGTGGTATTGTCTACATTTGCTAAACCAACCATCGTCGCTGTTATACCAGTAACTGTACCAGTAAAAGTCGGTGACGCTAAATTGGCTTTTGCCTCTAAATTTGCTGTTGTTGCATAGCTGCTCAAATCTTGATCTCCTGTGTTAGTGCCTGAAATGGCTGCTAGCTTTGTTTTCTCTGCCAATGAATA